>CAIONQ010000103.1 GCA_903859705.1 uncultured Chthonomonas sp. | reverse complement strand
TTATCCGCCACTTGACATTGAACATATTGAAGCGTGACGAAAGCAAGAACGTGAGCGTCCGACGGAAGCGCAAGAGGGCAGCCAGGGAGACGCAATACCGCGAGCTACTCCTGAAAAATTAAGATGCGATTCCCGTGACATTTACCCTCAGGGGAGTTGCTCGATGCAGCCCGGTGTGATATAATCTCGAATCCACCGGGTCTGTAATTTGCAAATTGAATTTCGTTCCCGGTAACTACGGATGGTCAGGGTACACGTCAATAAGCACTCGCAACAATAACCAGGCTGCAGAATGTAGCAGAGGGTTTGTGCACATATCGATGGTATGTGCATACCTTTTTGTTGTTTGCGTGGGGTTTGCAGGCGGTGGAATCTACGCCAGAACTAGCGCAAAGCTTAAAAAAGTTCATGATATGCGCATGGCTATTCACAATGAAACCATGAAGGTAAAGCATAAGAACGAGCAGCGCCAAACGGAAATCAGCGGTTTGAAGGATCCCCTCAAGTTGGATCAGATAGCCCGTAAATACGGGTGGGTGCTAGATGGTGAGCACCCTATCCGCTTGCGCCACTAAGGTTAAACCCGTTAAGCCGGTTTTGTAGCCCAGCCCGGAGCCAGTTTCATCAGTTGTTCCCCTGCTTGTCTCCACGCTGCAATCAGATTATCTTCGAATGAATCGTTGTCTGAGTTTTCGATTCGGCCATTGGCGTCCAACCATGCCACGGTCCTTTTCACGCCTTCAACCCACGGAATTGTGTATGCGAACCCGAGATCTGCTATTGCAGCGCTGTTATCAAAAATGCTTGGCCACTGAAAGATCTCGGTACTGATTCTGAATTTGTCTTCGGCAAGCACCGCAAGTAGGTCCGTTGGAATGTGTACAAGCTCGGGCAGCGTGCAGCCAAGGGCGGCCGCCACTCCTGCATGATACATATTCCATGTCATCCACTCTTCACCGGTGACATTGTATATCTTGCCTGCCGCTAACGGATTACCAACTGCACCAACAAATCCACCAGCAACATCATCTATATGGCAAGCTGCCCACAGGCAACTACCATCACCATGCACAACAATCGGTTTCCCTTTCCGAATTCGATCAATGTAGGTAGTGCTTCCACCCATGCTATGCACAATTACGCCGCCTTCCCCGTACGTTTGTGATGGCCGCATAACCGTAACTGAGAAGTCGCCAGCAGCGCCGGCTGCCAGAAGCATCTCCTCACACTTCGCCTTGTTCCTGCCATAACCACTTATCGGCGCGAGCTTATCCAGTTCATGAATCGGATATTTGCCAGCTGGCCCACCACAGGCACACACGGTGCTGCAGAAAATTACCTGTTTTGTACGCCCGCGGAAAGTTTCGATAACACTCTGTGCATCATCGGGCACAAATGCCACCATGTCAATAACCGTATCGTACTGTTCGCCAGAACTGAAACGTGTTTTGAAGGCAGCATAGTCTTTGCGGTCTGCGCTGATAACGCGGGCCACGCCAAAGTTCCTGTCTTCACTTCTTCCTCGGTTAACAAGCGTTACATCGTAACCTTTACCGACTAACTGTCTCGTGATTGAAGTAGAAATAAGCCCGGTTCCACCGATGATGAGTACTTTCATGCCAGCACCTTTCCTATCATAAACACACTTTTGGGATCACTTTCGTTAGTGACCACGCAAAATTGCCGTTACGGGCTTCCCCGTAACCAGTTGACCGTTTGAAACGAACCCTTCTTCTCGGCCAATCAACTCATTCACCATCCTGCTCCGCCACAACGGAATATCTGTATGCCCTCGGAGATCATTTAGCTCATTGGGATCGTTCTGCAAATGGAATAACTGCTCTCGCCCTGTACCCGACCACCATATGTACTTCCAGGCTCCATCAGTAAGCCATTGCACCGATTGTCCGAAAGCAGGATGCTCGCCGTGGAGCCAGGCTCGCCAACTTCCATTCCCTCTCCTCAATAAAGATAGAGCCGATTCGCCATCAATAGTGGCTGGCGGCTTTAGTTTCGCTGCATCCAGTAGTGTTGGCATCACATCGCGCAGTTCCACCGGGCCAGCATCGGTTTCTACTCCCGCAGGAATACCTGGCCCACTCAGTAAGAGCGGAATCCGTGCAGAACCTTCATATGGCAGGGTCTTTCGGAATGCATGGTGATCGCCCATCATTTCACCGTGATCCGATACAAAGCAAACAACCGTGTTTTTGCGCTGACCATACTCCTGTAAGGTTTCTAAAAACCTGTTCACCAGTCCATCAATGTGCGTCATGTGGCCGTAGTATCCGGCCCGAGCGCGCTGAAGTGCAGGGCCGTTGGGCCTAAGGATGCTGGCATCCGCACGAGTCCGGTTTTCGTATGGCAGCAGCACTTCTCCCGTCCAGTCACCAACAGGAGGATCTGGCATGTGTTCATGTTGATACATGTTAAATGCCCATTCAGGTGGGTCATAAGGTGGGTGTGGGCGATGAAGACCGAGATAAAGGAAAAATGGCTTACGCTTGTCTCTACGGCGGAGAAAATCTTGTCCCTGAGCAATTACCCATGTGGATGGGTGTAGTTCCTCAGCAAGGTGCCAGGGTCGTGCTGTCATCGCATTACAGTTAAGGCCATTGTCCAGCAAGTCGGCGTGGGGATTGCCTGTTTTCTCCCTCAACCACATCACATAATCATCTATCTCCGCAATATCGACCGGACGTTTGCGGGCAAAATGAAGATATCCATCGTGCAGAATTACGTTCTGAAAACCAATTTGTGAGCGTTCTGGCCAAACATGAAGTTTGCCGATTGCCTGCGTTTGATATCCCGCGTTGGTAAACTCTGAGGCAATGGTAACCGGGTAATCAAAAGGTACGCCATCCGCGTAGCCTACCCGCCCCGTTGAAGTTTGAGAGAGGCCAGTGTACAGGGCCGCCCGTGCCGGAATACAACTTGGCGTAGCGCAATAAGCGTTGCTGAAACGTACGCCTTCCCCGGCAAGTTGATCGAGATATGGGGTTTGCACAACCGGGTGCCCTGCGCACCCAAGCGCATCTCCCCGCCACTGGTCAACACATATCAGCACCACATTAGGGTTTTCCATACTGATGTCGTTCTGCGGAATCTTCCACGTTTCCTCGTGTCAACCTGGGAGACTCTACTTGCGGCGAATAAACATTGATAGGAGTCGTTGCAGCATACTGGTTTGTATGGGCTTAGAACCAGGTTGCTCCGCACCCGGCAATCTAAGTAGCTCTTGCGGTGCCAGTGATGAGGAGGAAGCCGCACGAAGCAAACCCTTTTGCATACGAATGGAATCCAGAGTTTCGGCCGATCGGCGAGCTATTTCTACGATGCCATCGCGGGAATGTTCGTTGCAAAACGCTTCAGCATCATATCCAGCATTTACAAGCGCCTCTGCACATTCAGTTGGCGTGTGGGTAATATCAGCAAGTATCCCAAAAGGCTCAAAAAACTCATGAAGTCTTGAGCGTGCTTCTGGGGATAGTTCTGTAAACTCCACGCGAACTGGCCCCCAGGATATTCGATTGTCAACACTCAGGCGCGGATACCTCATTTCGTGCAGTAAGCCCATCCAACCCGGAAACGGGCTAAGCAGCGTTTCAAGCTCATCCCAGGTAACATCCTCGGCATGCAATCGCGCTGCCGTGGCACAAATCCTATCCAGCGTATCGTCATCCATTTTGAGGCCAGCTACTTCCCGATAACCGGTACCATGTGGGTGAATGGTGGCACGTAAGCTTGCAGCAGCACAATCACTCCTACGATAGCCGCAAGCAGAATACTGTGGCGAATTACAAACTTGAAAATATCCGCTTCTGCACCTACTTGATCTGTCGCCGCAGTAGCAACACAAATCGATTGCGCATCAATCATTTTGCCCATAACGCCACCCGTACTGTTTGCAGTACATATTAGAACCGGGCTGAGCCCCAATTGCAATGCTGTGATCCGTTGCAAGCTGCCAAACAGCGCATTGCTGCCAGAATCCGTTCCTGTAAGAAATACTCCCATCCAACCGAGTATAGCGGCAAAAAATGGATATAGTACTCCGGTGTTCGCAAATGCCATCCCGAGCGTAGCATCAAGGCCACCCAGGCGAGTTATAGAACCCAGTCCCAGCATCATCACTATCGTCGGTATGGGTATCCTCATTTGATCGGCCGTTCGCTTTATCACGGTACGAAGTTGTTTCTTCGTTACCTTGAGCATCGGTATGGCGATTAACAAAGCTACAAACACAGAGGTACCTGGTGTAGTAATCCAGTTTAGTTTGAATACAACAGGTTCAAGCGTTGGTGCAGAGACAACAGGTGGCATGCGCTGTACCTGCTTATCGATACCTGCGATATGTATTTCGTAAACGCCCTTTATTGGTCCAAAATGCAGGGAGTCCAGCTGTTTCTTCTGCGCTCCTACAGTTACCATAATGATACAAAGTAGCACAAATGGAGCCCACGCCTGCAGTGTTTCCTTTAAACTCTTGCGTGGTGCCATGTGCAGTAGGATGGCCGCCTGTATTTCCTCGCGGTCTGTTACCGGGTTGAGGTGGCTGGTTTCACACCTCCACAAATGGAGCGGCTGCCAGTACCGCAGGAATACTCCTGTGATCAGCAATGCAATGAGCCCGCCCGCCAGATCTGTAAGCGGAAACGCAGCTGAGTGCGCAAAAAAGTACTGACAGATTGCAAACGAGCCTCCGGCAACAGCAATCGCCGGAAAAACATGGAATGTCTCTTTCCAACCACACATGCACTTCACCAGCCACAGCGGAACAATGCATGATAAAAGCGGTAGCTGGTTGCCAGCCATGTGGCTCAGTACGCGCGCATCAATCCGCGTTACATCCTGCAACGTTAGCAATGGCGTACCAAAACCACCGTACGCTACCGGCGATGTGTTAGCAATCAGGCATAGGATTGCTGCCTGCATCGGTTTAAAACCCAGCCCCACCATCATTGCAGCACAAATGGCCACTGGAGTGCCTGCCCCTGCAGCACCTTCCAGGAAGGCACCAAAACAGAAGGCAATTAGCACCGCCTGCAAACGGTGATCCGGGCTAAGCCCCGCTACTGAGGCTTTTATCTTTTCGAAATATCCCGTTTCAACCGTGATGTTATACAGCAGCATTGCGCCAATTAGCACATAGCTAATGGGTAGCAGGGCAAACAGCATTCCGCTAAGGAATGCCAGTCCCGCCATCTTTGCTGGCATCTGATACACCGCTATGGCGATTACAAAGGCAACGAATGCGCCGCCCGCCGCTGCTACCGGAACCGGAGAGCGTTTGACTACGAGCAGTGCAAATAGAACGAGAATGGGGAGGGCAGCGACCAGAGTGCTAAGAGGCGTCGATGCCAGTGGCAGATAGTGCTGAATATAGGGCATCGTCAGGCCAGGCGCTCCTTAGCGCGGTCCAAAAGCAGGGCAATTGGCACACGGTGCGGACATGCTTTTTCTGCTGCCCGCCAATCGGCGATGTCTGCCAGTTTCATATCTCTGGCTGAGGGCGGAAGTGCAGCAAATAGTTCGCGCGCATGCTCTTCTTTGCCATAGTGCTCGTGGTACATCAAGAAGCGTAGGATATCTGCCACCGCAAGGTTCTTTGCTGGCCCGCCGGCAGCGGTTCTGCAAATGCTATCACAGCCCCGGCACCAGAGGTGGCTAACCATGCGGGCATGCTCTCTTATAGCATCCAGTTCCGCCACAGTTACCCTGGCTGCAAAAGCATCACTGTTCTGAGTTATCATCTCAGTGGTGGTCATCTCTGAGCAGATGCTATGTACACGGGAGTCAATTGCAACCGCCCGAATTGCTGCCTGCCGTTGGTTCAGCCCCCTCGCCTTAAATGGGTCTATGCGGTCTGGCATTGTAATAGCACCCACCTGCGTCTTCATTGCAATCAAACCAATGCCCTTCTTTGAGCATCGATCAATAGCCTTCATCAGATCCTCACGAGGGTAGTAATGGCAATCGTAGCGGAACATGATTACATCTATGAAATCACTGTCTGCAGCCGCATTCAGGCATTCTACCACCGGTTGATCATGTACAGAGAAGCCAAAATATCGGATTTTGCCTGCAGCCTTTAGCGCGGTGGCCGTCTCTTTCACTCGTGGATCAAGCGGCAACTTCGCATCTTGAATACGATGCATGTACAAACAATCTACATACTCCTGCCCCAAACGCTCCAGGCTGCCAGGCAGATGCTTGTCCAGATCATGATGGAAGTAGGATTTTGTTACAAGCCACACTTTCTTTCTTATTGGCGAGTGGCCCACGGCACCAATGCTCTTTAGAAACTGCCCGCATCCACGCTCGCTGTTGCCGGAGCGGTAATCTTCTGCTGTGTCGATATAGTTAATACCGCGAGAGAACGCCAGTGCGAGAACCTCTTGATCGATATCCCAGGATCCGCCAAGCGCCAGTCGGGAAACAGACATTCCAGTTTTGCCAAGCTTAACGCGAGGAACCTGGTTTTCTGCAACTATCGGTGCTGCCCCGGAATTGTTAGAAGCAATGGATACGACGCCTGCACCCACTGCCCCCAGTGCACACAAGATCTGCCTACGGGTAATGCCGCCCGCTATGATGTTGTCGTCAGTTCTCACCGGTGTCTCCTGCTTGCATTGGCCGCATTCAGTGGCCGAGAGGTAGGTTTAGCGTTGCGGAATCGTTAAGCGAGGCATATAGATTAGGGCTTGTAATCGCGCCATAGCCACCTGAGAGATACCGGAAGGTAGGCCGTTCCCATTACTCCGCTGTGCCCGCCATGGCCATAAACAAATTCATAATCGTAACCCTTGAACTTAAGAGCTGCCGCCATTTGCTGGTTTGCCAGGGGCCAGTTACCATAAGGGTTATCAAGATCATGATCTCCATCCTGCAGAAACACACGGATTGGCTTCTTATCGGCTCTTCGAATTAAGAATGGGTAGTTGTGAGCACCCTCAATTCCTGTTTTACCAGCAGCAAGATCCGTATAGGAGCCTATCCAGCTCAACACTTTGCTAAATTGATCAGGCTTATACCATGCAACAGTAAACGCGCAGGATGCACCACTGGAAAGCCCAGCAATGGCACGGCTGGCCGCATCATGTTTAAGCTTTACCGTCTTTTCAACCTCAGGCAGTATCTCTTCTAACAAGAAACGAGCATACTGATCTGAAACAGTATCGTACTCAAAGCTTCGCTGATTATTGCCCTGAGGAGTTCCCCCTGGCAGGAGATTGCCTGGCTGAATGAATATGCACACCGTTACAGGCATCTCCCCGGCCGCTATCAGGTTATCTACTACCGTGGGTACCGATCCAATGTAGGCTCCGCCATCCTGAAACACCATCACGCATGCTGGCTGATCCGCCTTGTACTGGGCGGGCACGTATATCCACCAGTCTCGCTCAGTAAATGGAAATACAGAACTGCGGAATTTAGATTGCTGAGCAAGCTTACCGTGAGGAACATCTGTTCTGGGGAGGCTCGCCGGGTCTACTTTGTACAGTTCGTAGTCACCACCTGCCGCAATCTCGTTGCCAAGCATAATGCTCCATCGGCCTGCGGCAAAATCTGGCATGGTTACTACCGCGGCATAGATACCGCTTCCACCAATTCGGTTCAATGGCAAATCAGGATGACCATCGCTGAAGCTAACGCGAATTCTATCTGACGAAGTAACACGCGCAGCCTCAATCGCAAACGCAAGAGTGAGGCCATCCTGCTTGCGCATAGCACCCGTGGTGATGCTCTTTCCGAACAAGGCACGTACGCTGCCTGCCAACATTTCGGCATCCTGCCCTGTGGGTTGGCGAGCAAGCTCTTTCTCCAGTATTTTGGGAGTAAGGGCTGTAACCTGTGCAAAAGAGGCATTCAAACTGAATGCTAGTAAACCCACGGCAAACGTAGCGCGCAAGGCACGTAACCATCGGGTTGGCATAGTCGCAACAAGTCCCATACGTATCACATATCTCTCCGAAATCTGGCTTCTGGCAGAATGAAGCGCAAACTGTGCATAGTGGTGCGTACATTCCATGCACACTGGAAAGATTCCTGTTGCTTAATTCGGATGCACCCGTTATTCCGAGGTAACAATTACAAGCAAGAGCTGCCTGGCCGGGTCCACACACATGCTGGTGCTTACGATTACGGCATTCTCCCGCTTGGCCCAGCTGTTAATCTCACTATCCATATCTTCTGTAAGACTATCCGGGTCCTCAGTAGGGCCAATCTTAAACCAGAATGAAGTGACTCTTCGCATACTATTTCCTCCCCTGGTGCAGCATTGATCCTGCGTTGCACCGCGCATATACTATCAGATCAGGCAAGCCGGAGGAATTACCCGGCTTTCGTCGTACTGCACATTGCATGATACGATGAATGCTATATTGTAGCGTCACCGATTAGATTATAGATTTTCAAAGGGGGCTATCCGTGAATCGTCGAGAATTTGTTGCCGGTGCCGCCGGCCTGCCATTAACGGCATCGGGTAAATTTCCGGAATCCTTTGGTTTGCAGGACAAACCGCTTCGGGTTGGCCTCATTGGCTGTGGTTGGTATGGGAAATGTGATCTGTTTCGCCTGATTCAGGTTGCACCTGTCGAAGTGGTTTCGCTGTGTGATGTTGATAAGCGCATGCTGGCAGAAGCTGCAGATATGGTGGCACAGCGCCAGGCATCTCACAAAAAACCGCGCACTTATGGTGATTTTCGCCAGATGTTGAAAGAGAAAGACCTGGATGTAGTGCTGATCGGCACTCCAGATCACTGGCATGCTCTCCAAACAATTGCTGCCATTGAAGCTGGTGCCGATGTTTACTGCCAGAAGCCTATTAGCGTAGATATCGCGGAGGGCGAGGCCATGCTGGCTGCAGCCCGCAAACATGGCAGAACGGTGCAGATAGGAACTCAAAGGCGCAGCACCCCTCACCTCGTTGAAGCGAGAGACATTATTCAGAGTGGCAAGCTCGGAAATATTGCCCATGTTGATATCTGCTGCTATTACCATATGCGAGCATCCGGCAATCCACCAAACGCTACTCCACCAGAATATCTGGACTATGAAATGTGGGCTGGCCCGGCACCACTGATGCCATACAACGCCTGGATTCACCCGCGAAGCTGGCGTGCCTATATGGAATATGGCAATGGCATAGTGGGAGATATGTGCGTACATATGCTGGATATGGCGCGATGGATGATGGATTTGGGCTGGCCGAAATCCGTATTCTCTAGTGGTGGCATTCTTGTTGACAAAACAAGCCGGGCAAACATATCTGACACACAGAGTGCTGTATTTGACTTTGGAACAACTAAAATCGTATGGGAACACCGCAGTTGGGGTGAGGCACCGGACCCTGCGTACCCGTGGGCGGCGGCCTTTTACGGAGACAAAGGCACTCTTAAAGCAAGTGTTATGGGTTATGACTTTAAACCTTTTGGCGGACAGGCGGTTCGCAAAGATGTAACCTATGAACTTGAGCAGTTCCCAGAAGACAAAACAGAGAAAGACCTGGAACGCCACTGCGCTCCTGCAATTCGGCATCACATGACAAACTTCCTTGAAGCCAGGGCCAACAAAACCCGACCGGTTGCAGACATCGAGCAGGGACACATATCTACCGCAAGCTGTATTCTCGCAAATGTCTCAATGAAACTGGGCAGAAGTCTCGTTTGGGACCCCACCACTCACAGGATCAAAGGGGATGCCGAAGCTAACCAACTGCTGAAACGGCCCTATCGAAAGCCATGGGTGCATCCGGCCTGAAAATAGTCTGAACACGGCGATGAGTTTATCGTCTGTGTACTCATACACATGTAACCGGCCAACCATAGCCATGGTTGGCTCGTTGCATTGCTGTAACCTTCAGCGGGGCAGGAATTATGCGATTTCTCATCTCTCATTGCCTACGAGGCGTTGCGCCAGCCATTGCCGGAGCCACTGCTTCGGTGCTTTTGGTAACTGCGCCAGCAGTATCTGCACACGCTCAAAAGTTTTCATCCAAAGCAGGCGCTTTTAGCTTCGGCCTGCCTCAAAGGTGGAGTGCTGAGGAAGTTGGCGGATCAGCCCGAATTTCTGCCCCGGACGGATCTGTCTACATTCTCGATAGAGATTGTATTCGAGGCGCTACTGCGGCAACCCCCCTGAGTGATAGCTCAGCTAAGCGGTACGCACAGGATACAGCAGCCGCACTTGGCGCTGTTGGAGCACCGGAACGCGTTATCTCAATTTCGATGGACCATGGCCAGGGGGCGTCATTCCGTTTCAAGTCAGGAGACGGTAAGACTATCGATGTGTGGGTTGGCTTCATAGGCACACGCACTTTCTCTCTGATACCAGAGCGGGCAGGCCAATCATCACAGACCATCGGTCTCTCCTCAATTTTTCAGAGCCTAACTGCATCCGGTGCCGCAACTCCACCTCCATCTCCAAATAGCGGCTTCACTGCTTCTGCTATTCGGCAGGTTTCATATACCAGGCAGATAGCCCCACTGCTTCGCGAACGCTGCAACAATTGCCATAGTGAAGAGAGTGGTTCGGGTAACCTGAGCACAGCAACATACCGCGGACTCCTTGCTGGCGGTACACATGGTTCAATCATCGAAAAGGGCTCAGCAGATAGAAGCACGCTATTTGACTACCTCACTGGTGTAAAGGACCAGATGCCCAAAGGCAGCGCGCCCTTAACTGCCCCCCAGATTGCTTTGCTGAAACAGTGGATAGATCAGGGTGCAGAAAACGATTCAAGTGCTAGAGTACGAAAAGCTCCCGGCGGCATAAATTCGGTTTCAGGTATCGCATCACCAACTAATGGAGGTGCGCCATCGGGAACGTCGAAGCCTATGGAAACTTATGCTGGCCATCTGGCTACCGATGATGAGCACTTCTCCATAACGCTTTACACGGATCAAACTGCGAAAGCAGATTGGCAATTTGCCCGCACCGGAACGGCATCTCTCACTGGCCCATATACAGTAAACGCAGGGTTATACACGGTGAGCTTATCCGTAGCTTCCGGTTCGCTGCCCAATGGTCAACGATCTGTAAAACTGCTGATGCAGCCTGCTGGCACGGACGTTCCTGGTACGTTCTCCCTGGATGGGGGAGCCAGGTATAAGATCATTGGACTGCAGCTTACGGAGATGGATAACGCCTCGCGCCGTACAGCAAGTGCGTCCGGAGGCACCGCTAAACCGGGCACCTCCGCGAGTAGGTCTACAGCGGCTAATCGAAAACGAAATGCTGCAATGCTTCGCCAGGAACGCAAGCTGATTAAGCAGCAACAGAAGCTGGTTAATAAGGCCCTTAAACGTAAGAAACTAAAATAAGGGATGATATTGTTCCTCAACACAAACACAAAGCCCGGTCCCTGTTGCATAGGGACCGGGCTTTGTGTTTGTGCCTGCCAGCAGTTACCGGGTTACGGTAAGCAGCTGCGGCGCCGATACAGAGGCCTTTTCAGGATTGTAGTACGGATATACCTTGCTTAGCGGGGTCTTTGCCCTAATTGGGTACTTTGCACGGATCTTGTATCGCACATCTATGGTCTCGGTAGGACCAATCTTTTCGAGATACACAATAAGCTGCCTGCCAGAAATTGTGTACTTGCTAATCTTCTTCTCCTTCACAAGGTCATCCAACAGCTCGGGCTCCACAGTAAATCCTGGTGGAATCCCGATGTCAATCAGAGGCATCTCTGCAATTCTCTCTGTATTGTTGTGAACTGTTACGGTAACGCCTGCGAGGTCGTTTTGAGCAAGGGTACGTTGATCGTAATTCACTGCAATTGAAAGTGGCTGGAATGGCGGCGCTCCACCTGGATTATTGGCCCACGGAACATAGCTTCTAGCCACAATCTGATATTGAGGCGATCCGTCGCCCTTGAAATCCAGATGGATGGTGTTCGCACCTGGCTTAATCAGCTCGCGCAGATCGATCTGCCTCATCAATTCACTGTCATCTTCAGTAATATTAACCTGAGCAGCCGGTTTCCCATTTGCAGTAACCGTAAGGGTACCTTTACCGCCGCCGGAACCTCCATGGCTGGCGTAGATGAGTGCCTTAAGTGCCCACACCGTACCCTGCGTAGATTGCCACGTACCAAAAGCATCCTTGCTCTGAACGAGGTAAGAAAGCACCTTGTTTGTAAAGGTAGAGTTCTTACCCCATTTTACCAGGGCATAAGCTGCCAACCCTGTGGTTTCAAGATCAGCTCCAATCGAACGCGCACCGGTAAACGTTGCGGTATCTGTTTGCCAGAACGCTGTCTTATCCGTAGTGTGCGCAAGTGCAATAAGCTTTTGAGCCACCGTAGATGTAACCGAGCCGTTACGGTCTGTTTTGGCGAGCAGATTTAGGATTACAGCCAGTGTGTACGGATCTTTGGCCCCGTCCAGGTGATCTATAACGTAGCGCACACCATTCGCAAGCTGGGGGCCAGCGAAACCACTTTCTGCCAGTGCCCACGCAGTGTAAGCGGTAGTCCGCAAGCTGCCCGTTTGCCGGTTGATAATTCCTTCAGCAATCCCCTGCCCGGTTTCATTCCAGCTTCCATCTTTACTTTGCCTACCAGCTAGCCAGTTGCTCGTGCGTGAAATTACGCCGGGGTCCACATCGTGAACCTTTGCCATGTCACTGAACTCCAGCAGACCATAAGCCGTGAGCACTTGATGCGCGGGCTCGTTACCGAACCAGCTGAACCCACCATTCTTGCATTCAAAAGTAACCAGCCGTTGGTATCCGATATTGATGTACTGTTCGGCCTTCATCTGTATCTCAGGATTTACCTTCTTTGTGGTCTTGAGATAGTCGAGTACGAGGATGTTGGGATAAGTAGTGGAGCTTGTCTGCTCAAAGCATCCATTCGGCATGCGTAAAATGCCATCCAGTCCCTCAATCAACTGACTAAAGCTGCCAGGATATACCTTGAGCCAGAGAGTCGATGCACCTGCGATAGCATTTGCAGGAACGGTAATCTGCCGGTCTGAAGTTCCGCTTAATACGTCGTTTATTGTTTGCAGTTGCTCTTTACCATCAGGAGTAACCTCAATGGGTCGGCGCACCGCATCAGAAAGGCGAGTACCACGCGCCGTGGCAGTTAGTGTGTGTCTGCCGATTGCCGATACCTTTAGCGGGAAGTGAACGGATGTAACTTCGCCAGCGGCAAGATGCACAGTCCGAAGCGGGCTTCCATCAAGCTGATACCAGGCTTCTGGCTCAAGCTTAACAGTTACATCTTGCGAGCTGTTAAGATAGTTGTATATCGCCACTGGCACTTCAACATGATCGTTCTGAGTTAGCGTCAGCGGCATATCCAGCTCAACGAAGAAATCCTGGAACACTTTTATCGGCAATGATGCGCTGCCAACCATGCTGCCAATTGTATTCCCCAGCACACTAACGCGCCAGGTTGTTATTGAATCTGCCAGCGGAACAGTAAGGCGGGCCTTGCCCTGCTCATCTGTTATTAGCTCTGGTCGCCACATCATGGTTTCAGGGAAATATTGCCGAACTCGCGGTTCTGCGGCACCACTGGAACCTCCGGCTGCATCAAGTTTCACGTCTTTTTTCAATGCTGTAGCACGGTTAAAATCCATTGCCCTTGCCGCTGCCATTGGTTCCGCAAACCTATCCTCTAACATCATTGCTTTGCCGCCGAGAGCCCTTACAGCCCCAAATTCAGCAGCAGCACCACCGCCAGCAAATCCACCACCACGCATTCTGCCACCAAAACCCTGGCCTCCAAAACGCCCCATAGTGCCGTAACGATTCACGTTTGCAGTGTCGTCTGCTGTGCCCCACTTTCGATCCGGGCCAGCACTCGCGATTGTGAAGTACTGAAATCCGCTCTGCACGTTTGAAATCTTATAAGGGGTGCTCCATGGGTCCAATAGCTGGCTCTCGGTAAGGTAGCCACGTTCCACAAGCACATGCAGGCCATCCCCTTCTGCAAGGATCGAGCCAGTATCCCGGCGGTACTTATCTGCCGCGCTTGAAATGCTCTGGCAGGCATTTACCATGCGTGCAACTAGCTTCTCTTGCACGTGCATCCACCGTGTTTGGAAGCTATTTGCATTTACCTGGTAAGCATCGGAAACGGGTGCGCTAGCAAGGAGGACAGCTGCTGCCATCTCACGATTCTTGATTGTGATAGGCCCGGATTGCGGCTCCATTAAGAACGTTGGCCTCAGCCCGTGAATCTCATATTTCGGAGTCATCAACTCTTTTTCGAGATTGAAGTACACCTTCTCAAGTCCCGGGTGCATCTCAGAAAGGCCAAACACACTTTCATCTACAATAGCTATACCTAGTGCTGCCAGAACCGGGTGTTTAGCGCCATCGGTTACAGTAAATTGTATGGTAGCTTCGCCACCTGGCTTATACTCTTTGTGATCCAGAGCGGCATCGATAACAAGGTCGGTTGCGTTCGTTACCAACACTGTGCGTGTATCCCGAACTATCTGCTCGTTAGGAAGAATACGGTATGCGTTTAGTTCAAGCGTGCCCGCCATATCGGGCGTAATTGTTATCCGTGCATCTGCCTTGCCCTGTGAAAATGGCTTCGCAACTGTTAGGATTGTTTGTTTATTTCGAATGACATCCAGAAACAGAGTGCCTGATGCCGAGGGACTCATTGCAGTTAGGCTCAAAATCTCTCCCACTTTCGCGAGAGATTTATCGGCACGCAAAATCAAATTCTGATCCACATTGGCCCCGGCAATATCGATCTCACGATAAGCATGGTGTCCCGAAACATCCGTAACGTCGATCATAACCCTGGCACTATCCGAGGTAGGTGTAAAATCAACTGCAGCCAGCCCCAGAGCATCGGTTTTGACGCCTCGGTAAGGAACCGGCTTGAGCGTGCCCGGGGCAGGAAGAGGTTGTACCCGCACATCAACGGTGGCATTTACTGTTGGCGCGCCGTCTGGTGATGCCACAGCAACATATATCCGATTCGGTATGCCTTTAACGATGCCTTTGTGTTCAGGAACCGCCAACACAGAAATCGGGTCTTTTACTACCGGGGCAGATGCAGATACCTCTTGTGTATGGTCCGCGGCATCCTTAAGTGTGGCGGCGAGCAGCACGGCACCTTTGCCCTGCTCAAACGGCTGGCCTACAAACGAATCCGGTAACTTAAATTGAAAAGCGTATTTTCCGGCAGCATCGGTAACGCCCTCAAGAGTAGCGATCTGTTCCAGTCCAATTACCGGTGTACTGGCAACGACTTTTGCCTTTCCCCCGCTCACTGGCTTGCCGAAAAAGTAGTTTGCAGTTAAGGTTGCATGCACCGTTTCACCGGGCAAGTAGTAGGGCTTTCCAAAAGTTAGGGTCGCTTTGTATCGCGGCAGCACGTATCTGCTAACGTTAATTTTCTTCTCAACGGTATTGGTTGGCAGGATAGCTCGGAGCGTGTATACGCCCATATTAACTTCATCTGCCAACTCAAAATCTGCCGAAGCCACGCCATGTTGCGAAAGTACCGCATGCTTCTTAAACACTTTATTGCCGCGTGCATCCTCAGCCTCAAATGTTACTGGCTGATTTGAAAGCGCAATTCTGGCAGCCATATCAAGGCCAAGAGCCCGCATATGAATCGTTTGAGACGGCTGATAGATAGGCTTATCACACGTGAACAAAACCTCGGCACTGCGCTGTATCTGTAGATTTTCTTCAATGGTATCTGAACCAGCCGGACTTTTTGTTGCAACAGTAAGCCGATAAGATCCTACCGGAACTCCAGGCACTTTAAAAGTTGCATCGAGCGTACCGGCAGAATTTGTTGTGCCCGCATAAAGCGGTATGGCATTACCCTTAACTTGTGTGCCAGTCACCTGCTCCAGGCGTAAATTTACCCGCGCCAGCAAGGGCTGCCCCGAATTGTGGTTAGTTACCACAACACGCAAACTTGCAGGGCCGCCAGAAAACCAGGATCGCTGTCCAAGCACTCGTACTTCCAACGGTGAAACATCAAATCCATCGCCAGCCTTCGAGCTTCTGGCGGCATCCTGTCCCAATGCCATTCCGGCCGTTATCAAACAGAATGCTGCCGCCTCTGCATAGATGAGAAAGCGCAACGCCAAGTGTCTCAGATTCCAAGCCTGCATCACATTACCTCCGTTGGCCAAAAGAAATTAGGGGCGTGTAAACGGCTTGATCATACAAGCCTCTAACCAGCTATCACGTCAGTGGCCCCAGGTTCAGAGATAGGACGGAGGCAGTAATAATCAGGTTACTGGCGTACCTATCGTTTTAAGTCCGATTTACGGCTTCGGTTCACAACAACAAGCACACCTACCACAGAAATTATCCATTGCCACCATCCTCCCTGCAAACCCGTTAGCAGGGTAACCAGGCCAGTAAGGCTTGTTAATGTTAGAACAAACCCTATCCGCAAACTTAGCTTTATGGCTCTGCGTGCAGGTGTGTCCTCTAAAGCTGCCACCTCTGGGTAAATGGCAGCAAACAGCGTTCCCCCACTTACGGCTATTACAAGTATGAAGAACAGGCCAATTCCAAGGGTAAGCGGCAGATAGCCGAGGTGCATAGATGGCATTACTAGGGCAGAATCAGCCGGATTACGCGGGTTGTAGTGCACAATCAGTGGGGATGCGGCTTTCAAACGCTCAATCTGTCCCAGGAGATCTGGACCATCGCCTGCCGGCGACCAGTGATCACTTGTGTACGTTTTACCGTTTACTGTAAACTGATACCGAACCAAAGGCACAAGTGGGTTTTCTTTCTTGCCGCCAGCATGCTCGGCTTTCGCCGTAATCAACAACCCTCTGGTTTGATTCCAGCCCGTTGCCATCAGATTACGTACGGCAAGCGAACCTCCGATTGCAATAAACGTCGAAGTAATTGCAACCGATATCAGCATCAGGAACACGGATACGGTTATTCCAACGCGACGGCTTTTTACCGGGTCGGCCCGTAGCGCATCTGGCTCGGCTTCTACAGACGTTACGGTGGATGGTTTCTCTGACATCTTCATACTTTCAGTGCTCGGTGAGTAACTGCCCGCCGTGCCAATTTTCGCAGCGAGCCCGTCAATTCTACCCCGAACGCGTTCAGCCATCCGGTATAGAATGCATGCAAGATAGAATCTAAATCACTTTCTACGATTACCGGCTTGTGAATTTCATCTCAGTCGCCTCGTGGAGCACACCAGAGACGATAACAGAGCCGTAACGAACTACTGAACCGCGCGTCCCTCTATATAGTATGGCTACTACACCTACAGCAGACAATAATGGGAATCCCTCAATTGTGCCCGATCAGTTTTATGTTACGGGAGGCACTTTGCCTTCTGGCGCCCCATCGTACGTGGTACGTAGGGCAGATACCGATCTCTATGAAAGTCTCAGTAGCTCCGAGTTCTGCTATGTACTGAATACACGGCAGATGGGCAAGTCATCGTTGATGATCCGCACCGCAAATCGCCTTATAGCAGAGGGCGTACGGATAGCGATCATCGACCTTACTGCAGTTGGCCAGAACCTCTCGCCTGAGCAATGGTATCTTGGCATGCTGACACTGCTTGGCGAGCAGTTAGATCTTGAAGATGAGCTTGAGGATTGTTGGCGAAGCACTGCGCGGCTCGGGCCAATGCAACGGTGGATGGAAGTTTTGAGGCGAGTGGTTTTAAGCCGCCTCAACGAGCGTGATGGACGCCTCGTTATTTTTGTTGATGAAATCGACGCGGTTAGAAGCCTACCCTTTTCTGCTGATGAGTTCTTTGCGGGAATCAGGGAGTGCTACAACCGCCGCACTCAGGATCCGCTGTTTAATCGAATTACATTTTGTTTACTGGGCGTTGCTAACCCGGCAGATTTGATCATGGAAAGCCGCATCAGCCCTTTCAATATTGGGCGGCGCATTGTTGTTACAGATTTCTCAGTGGCAGAAGCAGGCCCGCTTGCCTCTGGCTTACCTGGCGGCAATGCCGTACTGGATAGAGTTCTGTACTGGACCGGCGGGCATCCTTACCTGACACAGCGCCTATGCAAAGCCCTGTCAGACAGAGCCGATGAAAATCTGGTTCTGGGTAATTCAGATATTGATCGCTTTTGTGAAGAGTTGTTTCTCACGAAAACAGCCCGCGAAAGCGATGACAACCTTGCGTTTGTTCATAATCGGCTGTTGAAATCCGAGGTGGATATTGCGGCGATGCTCGAGCTCTACCGAGATGTCCTTATTGGCAAGCGCGTGGCCGATGATGAAACTAACCCTGTAGTGCCCGTACTGCGCCTCTCCGGAGTTGTGCGGGTTGAAGATGGCTTGCTCAAAGTACGCAACCGTATCTACAGCACCGTATTTAATGCGGAGTGGATCCTTACTCACATGCCGCACGCCGAGCTCAGACGGCAGCAACGCGCCTACCGGACCGGTTTGCTGAGATCAGCACTCGTTTCTGCCGGTGTTGTACTCGCCGCTGCATTTCTCGCATTTAATGCCCAACGTAATTTTGACAGGGAAAACCATCTGCGCCAGATTGCGCAAGCCGCAAGTAAGGAATCTGCGCTCAACCAGAAACAGGCCGAGAAAGAAGCTTCGCTGGCGAAGCATGCTCAGATTGAAGCCTGGGACAGCGAGCAGAAAGCGCGAGACAGCGCCATAGCTGCATTTGATGAAGCCAGCCGTGCAGATCGCAACGAGAAGGAGGTTCTGGCTGCCAACAAGAAAGTGCTGGAACTTGCAACACAGCGCAAGATTGCGCTGGATGAACGGCAATCTGCACTGAATGGAGCGCTGTCTGCCCGCAAAAATGCCGCGGAAGAGGCGGCCAATTCAAACCGCCTGCTCTACATTGCAAATATGAACCTGGCTCAGCAAGCCTATGAAAATAACAATATTTCCCGCGTGCTAGACCTTTTGAGGGAATCAGACAGCGGAGCAGTTCATGGATTTGAATGGGGGTATTGGCTTCGCGGCTGCAGCCTGGATCTCTTGACTTTACGTGGCCACACAAACCATGTAACATCCGTGGCAAGTTTCCGGGATGGCAGGCGAATTGCTACCGCTGGCTTCGATAGAACAGTTCGCATCTGGGACATTCTACTTGGCAGAGAAATCGAACGCGTTCCTGTTCAGGTTGGTGGCCCTATTACCAGCCTGGCAATCAGCACAGATGGAAACCTCGTTGCAGTAGGCTCAGTAGCACAATCTATCCAGGTAATCGATTTGCACAATCCTGTTAAAATAGTTGCCAACATCCATACACCAGGAAATGCAATTCTATCTATTGCGTTTAGCCCTGATGGAAGCCGACTAGTTTCGGGTGGCGGCGATCAGCGCAAATCTGCTGCGGTTTCAATGTGGAATGTGCGCACCGGCACGCCGGTTTATTCCCGCTTTGTTTCGATGTCCACATTTAGCGGCGTAGCTTACTCTGCCGACGGCCACTCGATCGCTGCAGGAGGATCCGATGGCAGAATTCGTATCTGGGATGCGGATTCGGGCCGAGAAGCGCACATCCTTCAAGGGCACAAACAACCCGTTATCAGCGTGGCTTTTTCACCGGATAGCCGGCAGCTTGCATCTGGTTCTTACGATAATACAGCCCGTGTGTGGGACATTGAGAGCGACCAGACAATGTACACCATTACCGGGCATACGCAGGCTGTTGGCGGTGTGGCATTTTCTCCTGATGGGGCCCGCCTTGCAACGGCTGGTTACGATAACACAGTGCGCATTGCCAACGCCGCCACTGGCCAGCACATCCTCACGCTTAAAGGGCACACAGATCCGGTTTCGGCAGTCTGTTTTACTCCAGATGGCAGAAGGCTGGTTACCGGTAGTTTCGATAATACCGCCCGAATTTGGGATGCCTCAAAGCGCAGGGATACGGTTACTCTGGCCGGGCACCTTGGTACAGTTACAGATATGGCAATAGCTAATGACGGCGTAACTGTTTACAGTGGTGGCAATGATGGCACTGTTCGCCAGTGGAGCACGCTCACCGGCCTGCAAACTGCAACACTGCTGGCCCAGAAGTCATTCATAACAGCCATAGCACTTGCAAAGGACGGCACAACCCTTGCTGCCGGTGATGCTGCCGGTGCGGTACACATTATGGATACTCGCACAAGGCATGAGAGGCTGGTGGTACATACCGGCCCCGCTCCTATTTCTTGCTTATCCTTCTCACCAGACGGTGCCCGTATTTGCGCCGGCGTTGGCTCTATGGGTGCACCGCAAACCACCGGGCTGATTGTGCTAAACACAGAAAACGGCACATTGCGCCACACGCTGCTTAAGAACTCTGCCATCATTATGGATGCTGCGTATTCACCAGATGGCAAATGGATTGCATGCGGCGGAGCGGATAACCAGGTGAGAGTGTTTGATTCCGCTACGGGGGCACTTCAAAAGATGTGGCGTGCCTGCCCCCGAGAATCGGGAGAGGATGCTGCTGCCTCGTTTGTAACGGGCATCTGTTGGTCTCCAGATGGCGGCCGATTGGCTGGCACAGAGGCCGATCAAACTGGCAGCGGAGACAACACCGCCCGCATATGGGATGCGCATACAGGAAAGATTATTAGAGAGCTGCGTGGGCATGCTAACTCTCTTTACTCTATTGCGTTCTCTCCGGATGGCCGCAGGTTGGTTACCGGAAGCGCCGATAAAACAGCCCGAGTATGGGACACGCAAACCGGGCGAGAAGTACTCACACTGAAGGGCCACGATAACGTGGTTCTTAAATGCCTGTTTTCCGCAGACGGTAATAAGATTGTTACGTGCAGTGCAGATGACACCGTTAAAGTATGGGCACGCCAGCCAGACCGCAGATCTGTACGCCCTGCCACAAGAATTCCGGGAGCGAATTGATATGGATCAGCAAACCAGAATTGCGGCAGAGATAGCCCATGTACTGTTTCTAGACATCGTCGGCTATTCATTGCTCTCAATGGAAGAGCAGGCACGTGAAGCACGAACTTTGCGTGAAATTGTACGGCACACTGCGGAGTTTGAGCGTGGAGAGGCCCGTGGAGACTTAATTCGCCTGGATACAGGCGATGGCATGGCACTGGTGTTCTTTAGAGACCCCATTGCGCCTATTCAATGTGCAGTTGAAATTACAGAGGCCCTCGCTCTGGATGCCAGCGTTCATATTCGCATGGGAATTCACAGTGGCCCTGTTTCCAGAACGCCTGATATCAATGGCAAAGACAATGTTAGCGGAAGCGGCATTAACATTGCACAGCGCGTGATGGATTGTGGAAATGCGGGGCATATATTGCTAAGTGCCCGCTATGCAGAAGACCTTGCTCAGTTTGATTCCTGGGCACCCCACCTTAAGGATTTGGGCGAGTGTACTGTTAAACACGGAACTCGGCTACACATCTACAGGTTTAGCAACTTAAATACAGGAAGCAAAATGCCACTTACTGCTCCTGGTACGCAAAGTTTGAACTCTCAAGTACCAAATTTTGGGACAGAGGTACGAACATCCTCTGACTACGATTTGGGCTCGCCAAGTATCTCACGAGATCAACTTGAACCGGTTGGTGGGGCAGTACCTCTAAACTCTGTATTTTATGTTGAGCGCACCACAGATATAGAGTTCCGTACGGCAATCGCTCGCAAGGATAGCATTGTGTTGGTTAAAGGTGCCAGGCAGATGGGAAAGACGTCTTTGCTGGCACGTGGCCTTCAGCAGGCGAGGCAACTTGGCTCCAGAGTAGTTCTAACGGATTTCCAAACTTTGAACGCAAGCCACCTGGCCAGCGCAAATGCGCTATTCTTTACGCTTGCCGAAATACTGTGCGATCAGCTGGATCTGGATACAGCGCCCGGAGACCTCTGGAACCCGGAACGCGGCCCCAACATGAACCTGGAGCGCTACCTGCGTAAAGCTGTATTCTCTCAAATTGAGGAACCTATTGTATGGGGCTTAGACGAAGTAGACAGGCTTTTCACATGCGATTACGGCAGTGAAGTATTTGGCTTGTTTCGATCATGGCATAACAAGCGAGCATTAGATCCCACCGGCCCCTGGTCGCGCCTAACCCTGGTGATTGCCTACGCAACGGAGGCACATCTATTTATTCGAGATCTAAACCAGTCTCCATTTAACGTGGGTACCAGGCTTTCTCTGCATGATTTCACACTACAACAAACTGCAGACCTCAATGGGCGTTATGGATCCCCAATAAAGTCGACTCCAGATATTGCACTGTTTCATTCGTTGCTCAGTGGCCACCCCTATCTGGTTAGAAGAGGGTTAGACGAACTGAGTCTCCATCCGATGCCAATGCAAAACTTTGTGGAGATGTCTGATCGAGATGAAGGCATCTATTCTGATCACTTACGGCGTATTCTGATTACGATGTCTCAGGATCATGCGCTGAGCCTTGCCGTGAGGCAGGTGCTTGATGGGAAACCTATTCAAAGTGCGGATGAGTTTTACAGACTTCGAAGCACAGGAATTGTTTCTGGTGAGGGGGCCTCGGCAGCAATCATTCGGTGCAAATTGTATGAGAATTACTTGCGAAAACATCTCACCGTCTAACCGGCTCCGCCCTATTTTAGTCCGCCAGAAGCCGCAATAGTTTGCCCTGTTATCCAACGAGCATCGCTGGATGCTAAAAATGCTGCCACGTCAGCAATGTCTTCAGGCTCCCCCACTCTTCCAAGGGGAGTCTGTTTTTCAAGCATTGCCTGAATTTCTGCAGGAACAGCCTGTGCAAGCATATCTGTGCGGGTAATTCCCGGCGAAATGCAATTCACAGTTATGCCAGAATGCCCAAGTTCTGTTGCAAGGCAGGCAGTCATAGCCTCAACCGCAGCCTTCGAGGCGGCATACACACTTGCGTTAGCACCGCCCGCCCTTGCCGCACCACTGCTGATGTTAATCACGTGCCCGCCAGCCGCCATCATTGGTACCGCTGCTCTGGTACATAGATACAAACCACGCACGTTTACACTAAATATTCTGTCAAAGTGCTCTGGGCCACCCGCGGCTAGCGGTAAAAATTCAGCTACCCCGGCATTGTTCACCAGTATATCCAACTTGCCGAATGCCTCGCGGATACTTGCAAACATGCTTTCAACAGCCCCAGAATCAGTTAAGTCTGCCTGAAAAACTCTGGCAACTCCACCTGTGGCAACAATTTCAGCCGCCATATTATGCGCTGCACCCGTGTTGGAACTGTAGCAGATTGCAACGGCGGCTCCTTCGCGGGCATATCTTCTGCAGATAGCCGCGCCAATCCCGCGGGAGCCACCCGTTATCGCCGCAACTTTGCCGCTTAGTAGTTCAGTCGTCATGCCAGATTCCTGCCTCTCCATCTGCATATCAGTTACGCGTTAGTCTGTTTCTTCGTAGCCGCATTAATGGCATACAACGGCACACCAAAACCGGCAAAACCAAGGGCAACAAAAACCACTGCGAAGAGTGCTGTAGTAGACACGCGCCCGGCATCCACTTTCCCCATGCGCATTACATGCGGTTGCTCTGGCAGATAAGTAACCGTTATCCCGGCTCCAATCGGATACTCGGTATATCGGGCCACTGGCAATGGAAAACGATTGTCGATAGAGCCACCAGCAATGTGAATTGCATAGTGAACATACCCCACGCCCGAGCTCTTGGGAAGTGGCTCATAACCGGTTACCTGGGCCTGAGCAACTTTCCCGGCTGTCTTCAGCGTTATAAGCTCAAATGTACCACGACACCCGTTCCAAAGGCCGAAACCTATCCAGCCGATCATGGCAGGCCAAAGTAGCACCTTTGCAAAGGTAAAAAGCGTTCTCTGTTTCATTTTCATTCCGATGCTTCATCTGCCTTAAATCCAGCAAGTTCCAATCGCCCGTATAGCATCGCTGGCGTAAGGCGTGCTTCGTCGTACAGTATGGTTACCTGCTTCTCGTCAACATTCACCTGTACGTCTGCTACTCCATCGGCCCGGCCAAGTGCCCGTACGATAGCTGCAGCACAATTGCCACATTCTATATCTTTGCAGTGTGAAATCAGTGTTGCAGCCATATCAAGCTCCATTCTTAACTGGTAGTTGTTCGGAATGCCAGCACACTTTTGCATTGTCAGCCCCAAACTATAATTCCATTATACTTCTACGCCAGTAATGAACCACAGATTGTGCAAGTGCCACAACATATGCAACACAGCAGATGTTGCCAATATGGTCAGCCATTCTTTTGACACAATGCACATCTGTCGGCTATACTTCGGCATCTCAGTTTCACTGCATGGTGTTACCTTATACAGGAGAGTTCCAATGTTAACTGCTCGGAAGTCACGAATTACCGGCGCTGCGCTCCTTGGCGGCCTGCTTGCTGTGCTCGCTTTTGCCGGGTGTGCACCCAAAAAGACGATCGCTGGAGATTGGTCTGGACCTCTTGAAGTACTAAATCCCATGACCAGCTCTAAGGCAACATTGCACCTGGTATTTCACATTGCGCAGGAAGACAACGGCAACTACAACGCAACCCTGGATGTTGCTGAACAGAAAGCCGCCGGTATTAAACTGGATAGCGTTACTGTTAAGGATAGCGACGTAAACATGGCGCTTAACATCGGCCCCGCTCATGCTACTTTCGCCGGCAAAATCGATGCTAACTACTCCAAGATTACTGGCCAGTGGAGCCAGGCCTCTCTTTCAATACCGCTTGAGCTTACCAAAGATCCTGAAAAAACAGGCAACGCTGGCACAGTTGTAGAACCTGGCAAAAAATAGCACGCGTTGCAATCAGGAGCACCCTATGGTTTCCGATTTTGAGGCTGTGTTTGGAGAGCTGAAAGTACTTTTTGAGCGGCACACCATCGGATATCAGATCACGACTGATACTCCTGGCAAATACTATGTTGCTATAAGTACTTCCACGTCGCCAAAGCCAATTTGGTTTGGCGGCGTGGAGATTAACCGGAACTATGTTAGCTTCCACTTGATGCCCGTATACTGCTGCCCAGATCTCATGACCTCATGTTCAGATGAGCTTAGAGCGAGAATGCAGGGTAAGGCATGCTTCAACTTCAAGACGGTTAACCAGAGCCTGTTTAGCGAATTGGAAGGCCTATTGATCCGTGGGAAAGATAGGTTTGAAAAGATTGACTTTTCTAAACTAAGACAGGCTAAAAAGTAAAGGATCTATACGGTGCTCAGGAGCTACGTTTGCTGCAGGGTTCCAGGAAATCGGCACGTAACCATTGATGGGAACATTAACAAGGAGTGCTGGCAGCTTGCTGAATGGACAGCTGATTTTGATGACATTCTGGGCCCAACCGCACCTCGGCCGTGGTATCGTACCAGAGTAAAAATGCTTTGGGACGAGGAGTATCTCTACATCGCTGCATCCCTTGAGGAGCCGCATGTATGGGCGACCCTTACCGAGCGTGATTCAGTTATTTTTCACGACAATGATTTCGAAGTGTTTATAGATCCAGATGGTGATTGCCATCAATATTACGAAATTGAGATCAATGCACTAAACACGGTGTGGGACTTGTTGTTGATCAAGCCTTACCGCAACGGTGGCCCGGCAGTTAACGGCTGGGACCTCAAAGGCTTAAAAACTGCTGTTCATGTAAGTGGTTCACTTAATGATGCCTCAGATCATGATCAGGGCTGGAGCGTTGAGATGGCCCTGCCATGGGCTGGCTTATCCGAATGTGCACACAAAACTTGCCCACCTGGCGATGGCGATGAGTGGCGCATTAACTTCTCCAGGGTTGAGTGGCACACTACTATTGAAAACGGCAAATATACCAAAGTACCGGGAAAGCCCGAGGAGAACTGGGTGTGGTCTCCACAGGCTGCAGTAGATATGCATAGGCCAGAAACCTGGGGCCGACTGGTTTTCTCAAATCACATTGCCGATGGCAAGCATCATCCAGCCGCCATAAATCCCGGGGAAGAGATACGTCAACTATTGATGCAGGTTTATCATGCTCAGCGTGCATATTACGCCGTAGCCGGCACGTATACCGAGTCTGCACCCAGGCTGGGAATACCAGAAAGAGCTGTTAGTGAACATCGTCTGCAAATTCACACAATGCCTGGTGGATTTGTAGCAACAGCCGCAATAACATTGGGAACAAGAACCCTCCGATACGAAGTCCGAGAAGATTCGAGACTGCTCCAGATGACGTAATGTTTACGTTGCCGAAGTAACTTCTGGCTCTCCAACCGAGCTACTCTCTTTACTCAGATCGGTTTCCCGCCACAACCGCCACAGGTGCACAGCCGTTACAGAACCAAGGGCGGTTAGTGGTGCCGCGAAGAGAACCCCGGTCAGTCCCCCAGCCTCTGCGCCAGCAAACAGCACAAATAGCACCAAAACTTCGTGCAATCCCAGGGCTTTACCAACCAGGCGCGGGTACAAAATTTTGCTACCAAGCTCATTGATTATGCCAAAAACGGCTATGAGCACCACAACGCGTACCACAGGCGAGAAGTGGGCTTCGGGTGAAAACAGCGCGGCGAGCACAGCAGGTATAGCACCTATGAATGGGCCCACAACCGGTATTAATGCCGCCACCACCACAAAGGCGCCTATCAGCAGCCACAATCGGATACCCATCAAAAGGCACAGAACACCAGCCAGAGCGCCAATACATAAGGCTAAAAGCAACTGTCCCCGTACAAACCCACCAAGTATCCTATTAACATCCTGCATCCAACCAACTGCCCTTTTGCGAAGATCTGCAGGCAGTGCCGAGAGTACCTCGTGGCGCATTTCGGACGAATAAACAAGAAAATAGAGCGATATTAAGGCAACTATAAACGACTCTACCACTGCCTTCCCAGCGTGCTCTAATGTCTCCACAACTTTGCCAGAAACGGCCTCCCCCCAACTCTTAACATTTGCTGGCGGGTGGTTCAAGTAGTCGGTAAGGCTTACGTTGTAACCATGATCGTGCAAAAACACATCTGCGGAAAGCAATCGTACCCGTGCATGGCGCTCGTAGGCAGCATGATCGGCAGTTAGTATGGCTGCCTGATGCCGAAGTGGAATGCTTAGTGCAAGAGCACACCCGGCAAAGGCAACGGCTGCAAAACCGTACACTGCCCCAACGGATGCTATTTTCGGCACTTTCTTGCCTGGCCGCCTCTGCTCAAAAACACGGTGAATAGCGGATGCTGCTGGCTCGATGGCATAGGCACCCAATCCACCAAGAGCGAATATTAGAAGTGTATGGCTAATGTGTGAGAGAACCCGGATGGCACCGGCGACTATTAACCCAAACATTAATGCGCAGGCAAGCATGAGTGCCAACCTGGCCCAGTGTTCAGATGGAATCCTGGTGTTGTTATCCGCATTCACAGTCTGTTTGTTATCCATACACTTCTCCGTGCAATCACCTATACATCGATGAGAATTTCCCCATCTACAATCATGCAGGCATGGCACGCAACCCCAATGCCAAGCCCATACAAACCATCGCCGGTTCTGATATCAAACCACCAGCAGTGCCACGGGCAACTAACCGCCATGGAGTCTACCTGCCCTTCTGCTAGTGGCCCACCTGCATGCGGGCAGTCGTTATCCAGGCAGTAGATGTTGCCTCCCTGGCGGAACAGCGCATACTCTTTGCCACTCACAGTAACAGCGAGAGTGCCGCCCTCTGCAAGATCGGCATCACTCGCAACACGTACCATAGCCATTCCTGATCACCCTTATCTACCCGCTTACCGTGTACTAAACGCCAGTCTCAACGGGGCCAGTCCACTCTGCCATTCCGCCAATCATGTTGCTGATATTGGTGAATCCTGCAGTGCCTGCAAGAAAACGTGCAGCGTTAAGACTGCGCATTCCATGCTGGCACACAACAATGGTTTCTCGGTGTTTGTCGAGCTCCTGATGTCCATATGCAATGGTGTGCACTGGCATGAGTGTTGCCCCCGGTATATGCGCCTCTTCCCATTCGGTTTCGGTGCGCACATCTAGTATCAGGGCATCAGAGCCCTGTTCTCGCTTCTCCAGCACCTGCGCTGGCGTAAGCATCTCAATCACTCCGGCTTCAGCCATGAAGTTTCTCCTGTAACCTGAACAATGTCCCCGCTATTATTTCTTATCCTCTGGCCGTGGTTGCGGCGGAAAATCAGCCTCTCGCAAGCACCACGCTAGCACCCATGGCCACTCACCGTAACCATAATATGGGCTTATATGCCCGGCGTGCTTAAGAACGTGCATGGTAACCCCGAGCATCTGAGCCAGGCCAGCAGTTTGGTCTACGGTAGAGTAATCGTCATTGTCTGAAGCAACAATTACGGTGTCTTCACACGCCGCCTTCAATGCAGCGGGAGCAACTGGCGGCGGAAAAAACCGGGTCACACCGGGTGGCACATCAATCGGTGGTATCTCCGGCACTACGTACGGCGGCGCTACAAGCAACACCCGCTCTGCCAGCGGCTCTGTTACCGGGTGCGCTGCAGTGTAAACCAGCCAATTTATGCAGCCTAGGCTATGCGCCAACACAGTTACCGCTGCACCTGCATAATTAGCCGCTATGGTATGTAATGTCTCGGAAAGGCAAGCCTGCCATGCTTCAAGGTTAGGAGCGGTTGGCTCTGGCATCTTTGGATACACCACAGTGTTACCGGCAGCTTCAAGTTTTGCAGCAAGATGCTCCTGCCAATGCGCTGGCTTATTGCCACCCCAGCCATGAAGAATCAGAAATACTTCCTTCACTGCGGCCATCTATCCCTCCATGCCTAACCAGTTGTGAATTCGCGGCCGAGTGCACAGATTTGCGCATGCCGCATCGGAAATTATGGCATAAGGAGCCCTCGCTGGCTCCGCCATCTCGCTAGCTAATTTCAACTTCTCTGTACGCGATACGTACTGGGATGTTCGTTCGTTCTCATGTTTAGGCGCTACCAGCAGGTATACTCAAACAAGTTGCACCGGCACCACTGTTTGAGAGCCGGAATTCGGGAGGACAGGTTCGTAATGAATGTCGTAATTCTGGGCTGCGGACGCGTAGGTTCTACCTTCGCGCGGCTCATGCACAAAGAAGGTCACCACGTCACGATTATAGACCTGCAGAGCGAAGCTTTCCGCCGCCTGGGTCAGAAATATAAAGGTGGTCGCATCGTAGGTAATGGCATCGATGAGGACATCCTGCGTAGATCTGGGGTCGAAAATGCAGATGTCTTTGTGGCAGTCACTCAAGGCGACAACCGCAATATCATGGCTTCTCAGATTGCCAAGCACGTTTTTAATGTGCCGCAGGTAATTGCAAGGATTTATGATCCAATCCGTGCCGACCGCTACCGACAGCTTGGCCTGGTAACCCTGTGCACTACAACAATCGCTTCTGGATTGCTACACGATTTTGTAGTTAAGGGCGAATGGGGTCTCGCAAAGGACTATTCGGCAGAGTATCTCGCCGCTAACGTTTAATGTTCTGCAGGTGCAGCTGGCTCCGCATTGAGGCCGGCCCAGGCGCCCTACAGCCACATCCAATTATCGTTTCTGCCGGTGTAACTCTTAGCGTTAAGTGCCGGGCAGTATCCAGATTCAGGGAACAGAACGCATATGTATATCATTATTGTTGGCGGAGGTAATGTTGGATATTACCTTGCCAAAACGCTGAGCGAAGCGAACCACGAAGTGCTGCTGCTTGAAAAAGATAGGGCACGCTATCGAACTATCTCCGAGGAACTTGGAGAGATCGTTATGCAGGGGGATGGCTGCCAGGCAGATCAGCAGCTTGAAGCAGGCTTTAGCCGGGCAGATGCTGTAGTTGCTGCCACAGGCAGTGATGATGACAATATGGTTGTTTGCCAGATGGCTAAAATGGAATTCAATGTTCCACGTACCATTTCTCGGGTAAACGATCCACGTAACGAAAAGCTGTTTCATAAGCTGGGAATTGATGCTACCGTAAGTTCAACTAAAATCATCTACAACCTCATTGAGCAGGAAGTTGGCGGTGGGGAAATAATCCCGCTTGCAGCACTGAACCGAGGCAACATCGAAATAGTTGAAATTGAAATAAGCAAAACTTCGCCCGTAGCTGGCCGCAATATTAAGTCCTTGCCACTACCCGCAGAGACACTTATAATTTCTGTAATCCGCGACGACCATGCGCTGCTTCCTACTGGAGACACTGTACTCACTATCGGCGATAGTGTTGTGGCTCTGGTAAACGCCACGCATGAGCCCGATTTAAGACGCGTATTTGCGGAAGGACTGTAATCTTGCCAGACTCCGGAACCATCCTGCCCCCATCCTTTGCACTGTACATGGCAGATATGACGTCTGTGAGGTTACAGAGATTATTGGAGAACGCCGGGCGAATGGATCCGGAAAAACCAGAGCAAGCAGCACAGGCAGTACATCAGATGCGAGTTTGGGCACGTAGAACACGTGCCGCATTGGATATAGTGATGAGCCAGTTCTCCGTTCCAGAACTGGCTCGTCTCTCTACGGTGCTTAAAGAGTGTGCAGACGCACTTGGTACCGTACGAGATATTGATGTAATGTGTGAAAAGCTGAGGTCAGTTTCCGCGGGCCTTACTGAAGCTGAACGTTGCGGAATTGAGGCCATTGTGGCGAGGCTCAGCGCCACACGAGAGGCACATCTTCCTCACCTGATGATTTCAGTGGAGCGCCTTAAATCGGAAGAAACCACTCAACTTCTGGATGTCTGGCGAACTTCCCTTACCCCGCCAAATGCAATGGAAGGTTTAACAAAGCAGGAGTGAACTGAGATGGCAAGAGCAAAGTCTATACCAACAGTAGATCCAACCGCTTCCATAACCGCTCATGCGGCCGTGGCAATTGGCACTCGCCTTGATGAACTGTATTCCTACGATTATGCCGTTGCGGATGCGGATCTGGTAACAGATCTACATGAGATGCGGATCGCTGCCAAGCGTTTGCGCTACACTATGGATGTATTTGCACCGGCGTTTGAGCAATACACTTCGTTATCAGAGCAGTTTAAAGCGGCTACTTCTGTAGTGAAGCTGTTGCAACAGTACCTTGGTGATATCCACGATGCTGATGTGTTGGTACCTCAACTGCTTACAGAACTTACCGCCGCCATGGATGGAATCCGGCCAAAGTCTCGTGGCAAAAAACCGGCTCCTGATCCTGTGGGGGTGCACCTGGTGGATCTCGATTCCTGTAGGGGCATCCTGTCGGTTTGCGAAGATGCCAGGTCGGCTCGTGATGAAGCGTTTTCTAAGCTGCAAATGGAATGGGACCGCCTGAAGGCAGAATGTTATTCCGATGGCCTGCGTAAGCTGCTCCGGGCAGCAATTACCGAACAAACAGTGGCGCAGGTGCTGCACGAGCAAGCTGAATAGCCGAAAGCTGTTTCACATTCCATGCTGGAAATGCAGAAGCAACTCTCGTTTCTAATCTAGCAACTGGCACTTACACGAAGATTGTGGAGAACCAATATGGCCACAGAACGCAAGATTGAAAAGCAGTCTTCTAAACCTATGCCTGAAACCGCACCGGTAGTCCCTGTAACGGTTGCTGACATTCCGGGGCTTGGCCCGATTCGCGTTCGTGCATTCCAAAAAGCTGGCATAAATTCAGCATTGCAGATGTGGGAATTAAGTATCGAATCCCTGGAACTAATTCCTGGCATAACACCTAACAAAGCCAGATACATTCACGACTACGTCCATGCATTTGAGCAAACAGATATAGTAGAAGCCAGTGCTCAGGCTGAGCGTGCACAGGCAGCCACAGTTGCAGATGCTGCCCGCTCGTCTCGAGCCACAAATGCAGACTGGCTAGAGGTTCCTGTTTCACCTTTTGCGCTTGAAGCCGCCCGTGTACTTGGTTCTGCTGTTATATTTCTTGCCGCCAACCATGCCACCGATTTACGGCAGAAACTGCTTACGGCTTCACAACGCCTTGCGGCAGAGTGCCAGGCAGCCATCTCAGAAGGCGCTGTTCCTGATACGGATCAAGAGAAAATACTCCGACGCCTGCGCAGAACGGCTGACACGCTCAATACGGCGGTTACGATGGAAGCCGATCGTAAAGAACAGGGACGGCTCGCCGATGAACTCATCGATACCGCCGAACTGATTCAAGGCTTTCGAAATGCATTTGCGGATCGCCTCACGGCGCGAAGGAGAGGCTCCAGCTAATGATTGATACGCGCTTTGGCGCAGAGTGGCCGCGGCGATGTGCCTGCATTGATATCGGCACGAATTCAATTAAGATGCTGATTGCAGACGTAACACCCGAGCGTGCGCAACGCGTGTATGAGAATTCTGTGGTTACCAGGCTGGGCGAGGCGCTAACCGCGAACGGCGGTATCCTGGGTGATGCCCCAATGCAACGCACACTCAACGCTCTGGAGCAGATGAGTGTGGAACTGGGCCGTAACAATCCAGAATATGTTCGGTGTGTTGGCACTGCAGCGCTTCGAATAGCCACAAATGCGCCAGATTTCGTTGCTGCCGCGCACGAACGCTGTGGATTGGAAATTGAAATAATTCCGGGCTCAGAAGAAGCCAGACTATCCTACCTTGCCGTTGCTCTCGACCCTGTTTGGCGAAACCTGCCAAATTTGAAAGTGATAGACGTTGGTGGCGGTAGCACGGAGATAATTGTTCCGGTTGGCCGTAGCGGATCAGGCGAAACGTCCGGGCTTAGTGTATCGGTTGGTGCTGTTGCACTTACCGAACGATTTGGCCTGGATCAAGCGATTTCGCCAGATCAACTGGCTGCGGTGCGAGCCGAGGCACGAGGACTATTTGCTGAAGCAGAAAGAATGGATAGCCGTGCCATCCTTAGCGCACACCATGGAGGAACTGCGGCCGGTGTTGGCGGAACACTTACTACACTTGCTGCGATCTGCAATGGTGGAATTAGGGACCCAGCCGTGGTCCATGGGTATGAGCTGAGCACTGCTGCCATTGAGGAAGCCATTACCCGGCTTGCGGGCCGAACTGTACCAGAGCGGCAAACCATTCCCGGGCTGGACCCGCGCAGAGCTGATATCATTCTTGGCGGCGCTGTGGCTCTATCCGCAGCATTGGAAGCAATAGAATGCACCGGAATTCGCGTTAGCACACGAGGATTGAGGTGGGGCGTGCTGTACGATAGGTTCATGCGACTGCCCCGCACCGGCGGAGATACGCATTGATACAAACAAACCCAAAGCTCGAGGCCATTGTCGCTGTTGCTGAGCGCTATGACTACGACAGAGCACATGCTCACCAGGTGGAATGCCTGGCTGGAACGCTCTTTATGGAGTTGGAGCCGCTCCATCAGCTGAGGCGAGATGATCGCAAGCTGTTGGAGTATGCAGCCATCATTCATGACATTGGCTATTTCTTGTCATCGGCGGGCCACCATAAACACAGTATGAATCTATTTCTGTTGGAAGCATTGCCAGAGTTTACGCGGTCAGAAAAGCTAATCATAGCCAACCTGGCACGCTATCATCGCAAATCGTTCCCCTCTTCTAACCATGCAGTGTATGCTGTATTATCAGAATCTGAACAACGCCGTGTAGAGCTACTGGCTCCGCTGCTTCGCATTGCAGATGGCCTTGATCGAACACATCGTAGTGTGGTTAAAGAGCTCTCCTGCTCAATCACCAACTCCGAAGTTACCATACATATTGCGGCTTCTAAAAACCCTGCGCAGGAAATTGAGGCAGTAAACATCCGCTCTGAGATGTTCCGGATTGTATATGGATTGGATGTTCAAACTAATGTGATTGGCTCCACAAATGAGCTGCAGGAGGCAGCGGTTTAACCCATGCCACGATCCTCAAGCTCTCCTGGCTCCACTCCCGAATCCGGACAGGGGCATGTATTCGCCGCGATAGATATTGGCACAAACTCCGTTAGGCTTGCTGTTGTGCGCCTGGAAAACGGAGTATCAACCACGCTCGCTGTCCACCGTGAGGTTGTACGGTTGGGAGAAGGCGAATTTGAAACCAACCGGCTCACTCCTGCTGCCATTGAAAGAGGCTCACTGGTTTGTTCACGCTTTGCAGACGTAGCGCGCGGTTTTGGCGCACGTGAAATTGTTGCGTTGGCAACAAGTGCAGTACGTGAAGCCGAAAATAGGGATGAATTTATTGAGAGGGTTAGAGAACGCGCCAATCTGGAAGTAAGCGTTATTTCCGGTATGGAAGAAGCACGCCTCATATTCCTTGGCGTTTCCAGCGGTATGGATCTTGGCGAGCGAAACGCTGTATTAATTGACATTGGTGGTGGCAGCACCGAGGTGATTGTTGGCTCCGGTGATGGTTATAGTCTACTGGATAGCATGAAGCTTGGAGCGGTAAGGTTATCCAGCCAGTTCACTCCTACCGGAGGGCCAGTTACACCTGAAGCTTATAACAAAATCAAGAACTACATTCGGGGCGTGGCATCTCAACCTGTGCGACGGGTGCGCGATCATGGGTTCGATCTGATGCTGGGCAGTGCAGGAACCATAACAACGCTTGGGGATATCATTGCGAAACGTTCCGGCACAACATCGTCCGGCAACCAACGGAGCCACGCCTTTACTCTTGCAGAACTGCGCGATACAGCAGCTATGCTCAGCCGCCTAACCCTTGCCGAGAGGCGCAAAGTACCCGGTATTGATGCTGGACGCGCAGAAATCATTGTTGCAGGATCCGCGATTGTGCTGACTCTGATGGAGGAGTTCGGCGCGGATAGGCTCCAGGTGAGTGACCGTGGGCTAAGAGACGGTATACTACTTGACTACCAGCTCAGAGAACAGGGTGCCAGAGATAGGTTCAACAACCAATCTGTTCGCCGACGAAGTATTCTACAATTGGCGAGTGCTTGCAACTATGAAGCAGAGCACTCGGCTCACTGTGCGTTCCTAGCACTTCGACTATTTGACGAATTGCGCACTATTGGTGCCCACCAGTATGGTGATGAAGAGCGCGAGCTGCTTGAATATGCTGCCCTGACGCACGATATTGGTATGTTTCTATCCCACTCTAACCATCAGAAACATGCTTATTATCTGATCCGAAATTCAGATCTTTTGGGGTTTACAGATACCGAAATTGATCTGATTGCCAATGTTGCGCTGTACCACCGGAAAGGTATTCCAAAAAAGCGCCACGCTAATCTAACCGAGCTCGATAGAGAAGGTAGGAAGCGTGTAAGTGTGCTCGCCTCCATGCTGAGGGCAGCTGAAGGTTTGGATCGAAGTCACCTGGGCCTCGTGAAGGACGTAAAGCTTACAAAAACCCGCATGCCTTCGCAGTATGTACTCAATCTAGTATCGGATTCTGAGTGCCAGCTCGAGATATGGGGATTGCAGAACAGTAGAGACCTGTTCGAATTTGTATTTGGCGCACCACTGATTGTTACGCCTCCGCAAACGGATGGCGCAGCGCCACCACAAACGTTTACAATGGGAGAATAGTTTACGTATGGAGACGACTCCACAAAGTCGACCCTGGTTTGTGCTGCTGCCGCTGCTTCTGCTCGCGGCGATGCTTGCTGTGGCCCCGCTACGACGATTAACCGCCAGCCAATATAAACTGGTTGCCCTTGCACCCAATGGCTATGCGTGGGCTCTTCGAGAGCAAGGGGTTAAAGCATCCTCCCTGCCAGATAGCGACCCGGGCGAAGAGCAGAAGGCTGTTAGAGCGCTGTCTGCAGCCAAGCCAGATGATTATCAAATTCAGCTTGCCTATTCGTTGCTGGCAGAATGGTCTCACGCGCTTAATACCCCGGACGACCGGGTGAAACGTCTCGATGCCCTCGCCGGATTGTTTCCTGCACGTGCAACAGTGTATGCACACATGCTTAGATACGAAACAGAGCGCGAAGTTAGGGTTCGGAGAGATACTGAGTACCAGATTACTGTTAAACAGATGGATCGTGACGAAGTTAAGGTGGATGCGGATGAATTGCGACCACCAGAAGATCTGAAAAAGCATCTTGAGGAGTTTGAAAGGTATGCCGTGGCAGGCGAAAAGCTAGAGCCCACAAACGCATACTTTAGCCTCATGCGCGCCGTTGGCCAGTTCGCCACTCAGCGCGATGCAGATGCGATAGAATCAATAATAGTCGCATCCAGGAAGACTCGGTTCGAAGATTACGTCACCGACGAAATGCAGGCGGATTGGCGCCTCAGCAGCGAAGCATTTGGAGACAACAGCGCCGCTTTGAGGGCAATTATTCAGGGCGGAGTCGGGTCTCCACATCTTGCGCAAATGGAAGCACTTGGGCATACAGCAGCTGCCGTGGCAATAAAGCTGGAACTTGATCACAAGTACGATCAGGCTATTCAGTTGCGCACGGCTATGGCTCACTGCGGGCGCCTGATACGTATACAGGCACACACCTTGCGTGGGGCAATTGTAGGCTGTGGGATGACACACGAACAGATCGTCCGGCCGGGTGGCTCTGCGGTAATGGTGGACGATGTTAACCTATCTACTCAGGAACGTGAACAGCAGCGAGTTAATGCCTACTTCAAGTACCTTTCAGCGCACGGTCAGGCCAGCGAAGTTGCCTGGATGCGAAATGAACTGGAACAGATTGCAAATGTAAAAGATATTCAGAAGGAAGCAGCAATCGCAAGTCTTTCGCCATATGGCAAACACGGTATGAAAGTGGCTGCCTGGTGGCTATATGATTATTCTATACTGCTAAATATTGTCATTCTAACGGCAGTCGCTGTTCCGGCAGCAATAATCTGCATGAAGAAGAACTTCAAGACTTCAACACTCAGCGTAACACTAATGGTTGCTTATGCGCTGCTGCTGGCACTTACTTTCCAGTCTCAAGGAGGAATGGCACTTACGGCACTGCGAAGCCAATTTACGGATTGGATATTGCACAGCAGAGAAAATCCAGTTGCACCAGGGGCAGGTATCACTGAACGCCTTTTCGATTCTTCTAACATCCATGGCATGGCGGTATTGCTTGGCCTGCTCGGAACTGGAATCGTGATGTTGCTTATATATAAGCGCAGCAAAGATTCCGATATTGTGTTTGTGGATACACTTCGGATAGAATTTGTCCGCTACACCTCAATAGTACTATCGGTAATTATCATTGCTTACGCGGTGTGTTTGTTCAAAACCAGTAGAGAAGAAAGCCAACTTCATCAGGAGTTGCACGAAGTGATGAGCAGCGAAGGCAAGTATATGGCACCTATAGTTGGCAAAACCTGGCCGGACTAACAAACCTATCTGGGATTTGAAGTCTTTAATAATATAGCGGTGGGTACTGGCACAAGGCTCGGTCTCGAGTCCACATATTGTGTCCGGTCCTCGCCGCTTTTTCCGTTATTTTTTGGATTACGATATACAAGCTGTGAAGACCCGCCGCCATCGAGGCACATTGCTTCTGCACAATGAGAATGATGTTCTTTCCGAAAGTAGCTCTGTAGAAACAGGGCAACGTCCTTGTAGGTCATTGTCATCGAAATGCCCATTACGAAATGCAACGGTTTGCCGCCAGAAACGTCATAGGCAAGAAACGTACGTGGTAACGGTGCACTACTAACCAGCCTCTCGGCCTTATCGGTGATATCAATTTCACCATCTGCTATTAATCTTGGGCCACAAGATATCGCCGAGGATGCCTTAAGTTGAAGCCCGCCTCCCGTGTTTACCGGGCTCGGATACAACAATATTTTTCCTGGCGTGCCGGATACTGCCCAGCCAATAACCGGTCTATTATCTGGCAACATAGCGAAGGCACATCGAGTAAACGCCGGCCCCTTACCTGCCCTTGCCTTAATCCAGTGACTGCTGCCATATGACTTTCCACCAGAAATAAGCATTCCTTCAATCTGACGATAGCCACCTATTGTCTCGCCAAAGTACCCGCCGTTTATCCCGGCAGGTGATCCTGTAAGTTTGCACCATTCCAATACCGTATGCGCCTTTCCAGCGAGCTGCCCTCCATGCTTACGATCAGGGTGATCGGCAGCAACGTAAGGTATGTAACGGCTCTTTGTAAGGTCAACATCTATTACAAGGGCATCAGAACCGCAGAATCGCAATATCTCCGATCCTTCGGCATAATAATGGTAGGAAATGCCATCGGCTGGCAAAGAAGTCGATCTTTGCCAGGCAAACCCCGCTTCCTTAGATGACTGGTGAAGCGCCATCGTAACGCAGGCTGCGGCTGCAATTCCCAGTGTACATCCTAAAAATAAGCTGCGAACGCACCCCATGTTACTGGGCTCCTGGAATCGCTCATCGAGCGGAGTATCCAGAACACGCTATCAAAGCATCTCGGGTGAAAGTACTGATTAACATGCGAGTCATGGAATAGAATTGGTGGTATATAATTCAGTTGGTTAAATTCTACCGCGTCATCAGCCTTTCATGTCAACAAATCAACGTGGTGTGACATTTTTTGATCACATTACATCGCTAAAACACCATGCTAAACAGCAGAAACCGAAGCAGCCACTCCAGTCACCTCCTCCTGCTGAAAGGCAAGGCCGCCAATTTGGCAAATGGCGATAGACATTCCAGATTACGACTACTTGCAGTTTCAATAGTTGTGCTGCTGATTACTGTGGCCGCTTCTACAGGCAGCGCACATGCGCCAGTAGAACTTACGGCTTTTGTCGGGACTTTTGGAGTCGCCGGTATCGCCGTTTATGTTGTACTGGAGGCGCAAGATCGCTCCCAGGCTCTACATGAGGCTCTCCAGGAAGTAGATAATGAATTACTGCGGGCCGAAAGGACCGTTAGGAAACAGGCTTCTAAGAAGCGTCAACTTACTGCATCCAACCAACTTAAGACAGCCAGAGACCATGCAGCTCAGATGGCGAAGTCAGCCAGAGCAGAACATGCCGAGCATGCGAAGTCTGCTGCAGCAGAATTGAGTGCAAAAGCTGCACGAATCCGGGCCATAGTTACGATGCTCGAAGACATCGAAAGCGATCATTCTCTTGCGGAAATTCTAAAGCTTGCCTATGAAGCGCAGGGTTACACCGTAGACGCTGCCGTTCCAGACGCAGAATTTGACATGCTACTAACACGTAAGGATCTGTATACTCGCATTGCATCAAGATGCCTGCCGGCGGGCAGGATGGCTGAGCCTGTTGATATTGCATTCCTTCAAGAATGGATACATGGCCAGGCCCTTCAGCGTGCACATCTGGTTTCGTTATCGGGTTTCAGCACCGAGTGTGTAGCGTTAGCCGCCCGCAATGAGGAAATTATATTGATCGATCCACACATGATTGCTGGCTGGCTTGAAACTGCCGGAATACTTTGAGAGAATTTAAGGTTAAGCGCCCGCAGCTACACCAATACGCTACACCGAACAGGAATTCATCGAAATGACTAAACCGCTTCCCGTTATCGACATGAGAAGTGATACCGTTACTCGCCCAACTCCACAAATGCGCGCCGCCATGGCAAGTGCTGAAGTCGGCGATGATGTTTACGGAGACGACCCCACTGTAAACTTACTACAGGAAAAAGCTGCAGCACTATTTGGTAAAGAAGCTGCGCTGTTTGTTCCCTCCGGAACCATGGGAAATGCCATAGCAATTAAAGCTCAAACAGTACACGGCGATGAGATACTGCTGGATGCCGAAGCTCACTCTATGGTTTATGAGCTTGGCTTGCCCGGTGCCATCTGCGGAGTGCTCACGCGCTCATTTCGAAGTGAACGTGGTGTGCCTGATGCTGAATCCATACCTGATTGCATACACACAGAATCACTACACAACCCCGGCACCCGCCTGATAGTGCTTGAAAACACTCACAACCGGGCCGGCGGCGCTGTTGTTCCTCTGGAAGTTCACCGTGAAGTGAGGCGAATAGCGCTGGAGCATGGTGTTAAGGTACACATTGATGGCGCACGCATCCTTAATGCCGCGGTGGCAACCGGCACGAATCCTGCTGCCTATGCAGCCGAGGCCGATACACTCACTTTCTGCCTTTCTAAAGGCCTCGGTTGCCCGGTGGGATCTGTTCTGGTTGGATCGTTAGAGTTCATCGATAAGGCAAGGCGCGTACGCAAAATGCTCGGGGGTGGCTTGCGCCAGGCCGGAGTACTTGCAGCAGCAGGAATTTACGCGCTGGATAATCACATTCAGAGGCTCGCCGACGACCATAGAAATACCGCTACCCTTGCGCAATTGTTAGCCGATCAGCCAGGTATTCAGCCAGATTCCGTAACACCGGCCACCAATATGATCTACGTTACTACGTCCCGCCCGGCAGAACAGGTGTACTCAGAACTTGAGCAGGAGTTTGGGGTGCTGAGTAATACAACAGCACTACACCGTATGCGTTTTGTGCTGCATCTGGATGTCAGCAGCCAGGATACAATTCGTGCCGCAGAAGCAATTAAGACAGTATGCGCACGATAGCTAAGCTCCCAGAGCAGGAATGCCTGTAGTTTCGGTGAAACTCTGGGTATCAAACACCGGCCGTTGCGCTGGATGTGAATCGCCGAGGTGAGTTATGAATAGGTATCTGGCAGCTGCAGCGCTCGCAGCAACAAGTTTGAACGTAGCGCATGCCGCCCCCGTGAAACCGGATGTATTTGTGTCTACAGTTGGCAGCGATGCATGGTCTGGCAAACTTGATAAGCCAAACGCAGCCAGAACCGATGGGCCATTTGCCACATTGGAACGCGCACGCGCCGCGGTACGCATGCTTAAGCAACAGCCGCACTCTGGGCCGATAGTGGTAAGCGTGCGTGGAGGCACGTACTTCCTGAGCAGCCCAATTGTGTTTGAACCTGAAGACTCGGGAATTTCTACCTCCCAGCCAACACTGTATACTGCTTACCCCGGCGAACAGCCCGTAATCAGTGGAGGCTATCGCCTGCCAACACCCCGGATGAACGTTAACCGATACTGGGAAGTTTCTTTAAACGACGTAGCCTCTGGCAAGTGGGCATTTTCTCAGCTGTTCGCAGATGGGCAGCGCCGAAATCGTCCACGCCTTCCAAAGTACGACTATTACCGCGTAAACGCAGCAGTTGCCCCCACCCCTGCATCGGCTGACAAAGGCTTTGATCGGCTGGGATACAAAGCGGGCGATATCAATGCAAGCTGGTACGATCCCAATTCTGTGGAAGTACTCTGTTTTCAGATCTGGACTATGGCCCGAATGCGCATTGCCTCCGTGGATGATGCAGCACACATAGTCACCTTTACTGGCCACACCAATGGAACTGCAGCTTACGCCGGATTTCCAAAGGGAAACCGGTACATTCTGGAGAACGTGCGAGAAGCCTTGCAGGATCCAGGTGAGTGGTATCTCGATCGCAAAACAGGCTTGTTGAGCTACATTCCACAACCCAATGAAGATATCGAGAAGACAGCTCTAATTGCCCCACGTTTGCCACAGCTGTTAAAACTACAGGGCGATTTGAAAGCTCACAAATGGGTAGAGAATATCGGTTTTCAGGGCATCATTTTTGCCCACACAAACTGGAATTCTCCACCAGAAGGCAATGCATTTGCCCAGGCAGAAGCCAACCTGAACGCAGCGATTAGCGCAGAAGGTGCGCGACATTGTGGTTTCTCTGGTTGCAGCATACGCCACACCGGTAACTGGGCTCTGGAACTTGGGGCCGGTTGCCGAGACAATACCATTGAAAGCTGCGAACTATCGGATCTTGGCGCTGGTGGCATAAAGATCGGCACCATGGATGTCAGCGCCGATGCCGAGTTGCCCGCAGCAAACAATATTGTACGCAACTGCAGCATTGAACACGGCGGGCGTATTCACCCTGCCGCAACAGGTGTTTGGATTGGCCAGAGCTACGGCAATCAGATATCCCACAACGATATTCATGACCTATATTACACGGGAGTATCGGTAGGATGGACATGGGGCTACGGCACCAGCAATGCACACGACAACAAGATTACATACAACAAAATATATGATATTGGCCAGGGTGTCCTTAGCGACATGGGCGGCATCTACACACTCGGTATATCCAACGGCTCTGTGTTGGATCATAACATAATTCACGATGTTCAATCGTTTGATTATGGTGGCTGGGGAATCTACCCGGATGAAGGCACATCAAACCTTCAGATCACGAACAATATCGTATATCGTACAAAAACCGGTGGCTTCCACCAGCACTATGGCCAGGCAAACCAGGTAAGCAACAATGTGTTTGCCTACTCGCACGAAGGTCAGATAATACGCACTCGCGCCGAAGATCACCTATCGTTTACGTTTGATCACAATATCGTACTGTTCAAAGAGGGAACACTCCTTGGATCTAACTGGAGTGGCGATCAGTTCAGGCTCGACAACAGTGTGTATTGGGATGAAAGTGGCCGGCCAATCACATTCGCTGGTCAATCGCTGGACGATTGGCAGCGCCACGCACAGGACACACACTCAGTGATTGCCGACCCCCTCTTCACTGCACCTGCTGATGGCATCTTCCACCTTAAGGAGAGTTCACCTGCTATTAAGCTCGGGTTCAAACCTATCGACGAAAGCCAGGTGGGTCCGCATCCAGTAGCGGGCGTCCATTTCCGATCAGCCCCAATGGCGAGAGCGTATCCACCGCCTCCCCCTCCGCCGGCTCCAGAACCGATCGATCAAAATTTTGACGATATTGCACCGGGCTCAGCAGCTCCCGAGGCAGTTACCAGCGAAGAGCCTGGCGGTGGAACGGTTCGAGTAACAGATGAAACGGCCCTAAGTGGCAAGCACAGCCTGAAGTTTGAAGACAAAGCCGGACAGAAAAATGGCTTCGATCCGCATATCTTCTTTCAGCCTAAGTTTGAAACGGGCACGTTACATGGCAGCTTTGCTATAAAGTTCAAGCCTGGCGCAATGTTCTCACATGAATGGCGTGATAACTCTAACCCATATCATGTTGGCCCATCAATTCACATTGATGAAAACGGCAAACTGTACAATGGGCCTCGCCTTCTCGATATACTCCCAGCAGATGGCTGGATTAAGTTTGATATCGATTGTGCCATTGGTGCAGCCGCTAAAGGTGTTTGGTCGATGACTGTTACACTTCCAAACGGCCGCTTCAAGCACTACCAGGATATGGGCTGCAGCCCAGATTTCAAGAAGATCACCTGGTACGGATTTGTTTCTGATACCGATGGTCCGTCCGTGTTTTACATCGACGATATCAAGCTCCACCAGTGAAGATAACAAATCAATTCAAATCTATTCTTGTGTTTGCTGGCTGTGTTTTTCCGCCCACAGCAGCATTGTGTCAGGTGCAGCAAACAAAGTCCCACTTCGTCGTGTGTATCGATCCCGGCCACCCTTCTGAGGTTAACTCCGGGTATACCGTGCAAAACGGAACAACCGAAACGCATGTGGACTGGGAAGTTGCGATGCGCCTCAAGAAACTTCTTGATGCGCAGGGAATTCGGGTTGTGCTCACCAGGGAAATTGAGCATGAGGTTACACGCAACAAGGATCGCGCACTTATTGCAAACGGCGCACATGCCAGCCTGATGATTCGCCTGCACTGTGATGCGGGTGCCTCCACTGGCTATGCACTCTACTATCCAGATAGGCAGGGCACTGCTCAAGGTAAAACTGGGCCGTCGCCGCAGATTATCAACGCCAGCGAAGCGGCAGCTGGGTACTTGTTAGAAGGCATCAAGCCTATCCTCCAGAGGCACCTTGTATGTGGAGGCATCCGCGGAGAGACCAAAACCCTCATAGGTAGCAAACAAGGCGCTCTAACAGGATCAATCTTTTCACAGGTCCCGGTGGTAACTATGGAAATGGTAGTGCTTTCAAACCCGAAGGATGCTGCGTTTGCAAAAACGGATGCCGGCCAATCGCTGCTTGCACAGGCTATAGCAGCAGGCATAGCAGTTTACCGATTGAAGGCCACTGCCTCGCTTAGCGCCACCACCTTGAGGTAGACTCACCGGGTTAGCCCGTCTACGCGGGCACGCACCTACGTCAGGAGTAGTTTTCGTGTCTGAAGAGAATTCACAGGTGGGATACCCCGCCCCAAATGTTACACCTAATATAACGCGCCTCACTCCGTATCGGCACGGCAAATCTATACAGGAAGTCGAGCGTGAACTCGGCATTACTGGTATGATTAAGCTTGCATCAAACGAGAATTCACTTGGGCCCTCCCCCCTTGCCATTGAGGCTATGCAAGCGTACTCGGGCAAGATGCATCTCTATCCGGACGCAGGCACCTATGATCTACAGCAATTTCTGGCCGCAAAGCTAAACGTAGATCCTGAAGGGCTCGTTTTTGGCAATGGTTCGGACGATGTCATTCACCTTGTAGGAATTACGTTTCTAAACGAAGGTGATGAAGTGGTGCAGGCTCACCCGTCTTTTGTGCGATACGAAGCAGCAGCAACTCTCAACAATTGCGCCTGCCACCTCGTACCGCTCACTTCAGACTGGATTCATGATCTGGATGCTATGCTGGCGGCGGTTAACGAAAAAACCCGCATAGTATTCATCACCAATCCCAATAATCCAACAGGCACCATTGTAGGCAAACAGGCTCTGGATGCATTTCTTGATGCATTGCCCGAACGAGTTATCGCTGTAATCGATGAAGCTTACCATGAGTATGCAGCGCCTGATCCGGATTATCCAGATTGCCTACCTTATGTACGAGAAGGCAAGAATGTGGTTCTGTTGCGAACATTCTCTAAAGCATTTGGCCTTGCTGGCCTACGTATCGGTTACGGTATTACACGCCCAGAGATAGCCAGCTGGTTGAATAGAACACGCGAGCCGTTTAACGTTAACCTCATGGCGCAGGCAGCAGCTATTGCAGCCGCGGCAGACACGGCCCATGTGGAGCGCACTGTGGCAGTTAATGAAGCTGGCAAGCAACAGTTCTACCACGCGCTGGCCTCCTTCGGATTAAGCTATGCCCCTACCTATGGCAACTTCATATGGTTCGATACCGGCAGAGACAGCAAGCAGGTGTACAGCAAACTGCTTTACGCAGGCGTTATAACAAGAACCGGCGATATCTTCGGTGCACCTACCTACCTGCGCGTAACCATCGGTACCGAAGCCGAAAATGCAAAGTTTCTGAACGCACTTCCAGAGGTTTTGGCAGCTATTCCAACTGCAGAATAGTTGTTTGCCCCTTCACCAATTGAGGGCGCCGCTGCCATATCATAGCTGCGGCGCCCATCCTCGCTCCTGAATTGAAAGGACCCTTATGCCACGAGTCAGCCGCCGCGATGTTATCCGTATGGCCGCCATGGGTATGCCAGTTTTTGCTGCAGTTTCAACGGAACACACACACGCAGCAGCAGAATTGCCTCCCGTAGGGGAAGCCACTCCCAACGGTTTGATTGTAAGGCAGGCTAACCCGGATAATCTCGAAGGTCCATTTGCAGATGGATTATCGGAGATCACACAAAACGGTCACTTTTTTGTGCGTTCGCACTTTGCAGTACCTGAAATAGACTCGGCAACCTGGCGCTTAAGAATTGAAGGCCACGTAAACCAGGCCGTTGAGCTGAGCCTGGAACAACTAAAGTCACTGCCACAGGTATCACATCAGGCAACCCTGGAATGCGCGGGTAATACGCGCGGCTACCTTTCACCCGCAGTCAAGGGTGTTCAATGGAACCTGGGTGCAGTAGGCAATGCCGCATGGAGTGGTGTGCGGCTTTCCGATGTACTAAAGCTTGCCGGGGTGAAGCGGGGTGCTTTAGAGGTGGTGTTCGAAGGCGCAGATACAGGCGAAATCAAAGACCCTCCCAGACCAACTGGTACCATTCACTTTGCCCGTAGCATGCCCATATCCCGTGCACATCAGGAAGATGTGATACTCGCCCTTTCGATGAATGGCGAACCGCTGCCGAAGAGCCATGGCGGCCCAATGAGAGTTCTGGTACCTGGCTGGTATGCTGTTGCTTCGGTAAAATGGCTGGCACGCATTGTAGTTACAGATCGCCCGTTTACCGGCCATTTTCAAACCGTCGATTATGCGTATTGGGAACGCAGAAACGGCCTACCTAACCGTATTCCTGTATCCGAGATGCAGACGAAGGCGGAGATATCGCGGCCGGCCCCGGGAGAAGTTCTGGCTGCAGACAAACCCTATCGCATTACGGGAGCGGCCTGGACCGGGGATTCGCAGATTCAAAAAGTCGAGATTAGCGACGATGGCGGCACTACCTGGAAATTGGCTAAATTAATCGGCAAACCGGTAAGGCATACATGGCGCCTGTGGCAGTTTGACTGGATAACACCTTCTACCGCGCAAACCAGTACCCTACTCGCACGGGCGACAGACGCAAGGGGAAGTGTACAGCCCATGCAAAGGCAGCCAGACCGGGAAAATTACATGATAAACCATGTTATTCCGATTAAAGTGAATATCCGGAGCTAGAGGTTTCCTGTGTATTCCACAGCAGGAGTGCAGTTGCAGGTGTTAAGTGGCTGGCCGGTGAACTAAACCAACACTTAACTGGTTATTGGGCCGCGTAACAATTCTTGCCGGCCCTCGTCTAAACCATACATGCTGCAGCCAGCAACTTGTGCAGCCATCAAGCTTCTCCGGCATGCCATATCGTAGCCGAAATCGTTTGTTCACCCCTGTGGCCGGCGCCTCCTGGTTAGTACTGGGAGCGGCGGCCTCCTGCAGACAGTGTGGAGTACGGACATATGTACCAGGACCGAAATCAACTGGATGCAAAGATTGCCGCCGCGAAGAAGTGGTGGCGCTTATCCCGTGGGCTTGCCGGGCTTGCAGCTGGCAGCGCCGCCGCATGTTTGTTGATCCTGATATGTTTCCGGGCAGATCTCAAGTTTGTTCTTTCCCCCTCCGCTCGGGTTACGTGGAAGTACATTATTGTTTTCACCGCTCTTGGAACAGCAGCTGCCGGTGCCGCGTTTGCAGCACTTAAGCGACTTTCTGATAGAGCGATTGCCGCGGAGGTTGAGCGATGTTATCCTTCGCTTAAAGAACGCCTTCTATCTACTATAGAACTCATTCCAACCCTGGCTGCAGGTGGCGAATCCGCAGGTTTTTCGCGATCCATGACTCTCTCTCTCGCTGATGAAACGTCACGCGCTGCAGCAGAGATGGATTTCAAGCGTGCAATTGATACTCGTGTTCTTCGCCGCAGCTCCGTAACTGCAGCCTGCTGTTTTGGCCTACTACTATTGCAGCGATTTGCAGCACCTGATGCGTTTGATAACTGGCTGCGCCGCATGAACTCACCACACTCAGATATTCCCGTTTGGGCCAACACCCGAGTGTGGATTACACCAGAAAAAGAGCTGCTGCCGGTTGGAGAAAATGCTGGAGTAACTGTAACAACCCGCGGTGTTCATTCAGCTACATGTACGCTCTTTTATCGGCAGGCTGGCGATAATTCTCATGCCTGGAAGAGCCTTGGAACCGGGGAATCAAACCCTGTGTCCGCTACCTCCAATGCTCCAGCTGGCGATGCACAAGAGTTTAAGTTTAAGCTAAATTCTCTCCCTGCATCCGTAGAGATTTACGCCAGAGCTAACGATGGGCGCTCCAACGACAAAACCATCGTAGTAGAGCCTCGCCCCACCCTCATTAATGTTAAGATGACGATGCATTTCCCGGCATACATGCATCGAGAACCGCAGACAATACCATCATCAACTGGCAACATTGCCGCACCTTACGGCACTGTAGTAGATATCACTGGTGAGGCCAACAAACCGCTTAAGAGCGCCCTTTTTAACCGCAACGGCACTCCGGTTGGCCCATGGCCAATCGATCAAGATAAAGCATCTGGCAAGATCGACGTTCGCAAGGATGGAACCTACCAGTTCAGCCTTACCGACACCCACGGTTTTGCGAATGCGATGCCCCCGGTTCGATACGACATTCACAGCATTCCGGATCTGGCACCAACTGTCCTGGTTTCCAAACCATCTGCGGATATCGACCTCGTGCCCGATGGCTCCATCCCACTGGTTGCACACGCAACCGATGACTATGGTGTGGCAAGCATGCGCCTGGCATACGCGCGGCAACAGGCCGATGCAATGAGCAGAACCGGTGCTGCATCCATGAAAACTATTGCCGCAGGAACCCTGCCATTGCCAATACCCGCCGCCGGGCCGCAGGTTCAACTTGCCCAACGCTGGCACATTGGTTCGCTACATGGCAAACCGGGAGATGTAATCAGGTTTGAAGTGGATGCAATCGACAACGATACACTGGATGGCCCACATATTGGCCGCAGTGGTAGCCTGAACATTCACATCGTTTCTCTTGTTGAGATGCAACGGAAACTTAAAGATAGCCTCGATGAAGAATCCCGAGCGCTGGAGCAGTTGCGCAACACGCAGATGGATGCTCAGAAGCAGCTTCAACAAGCCCGGGCAAAGCACGATCCCGCAGCGTTGGCAAAGGCTCAAGAGGCTCAGAGAGCAGTTGCTGATGAAGCCAGAGCCATTACCCAGCGTGTAGGCGATGTTTCTGCACAGCTTGAAAATAACAATCTGGCCACAAAGTCTGAGATCCAGCGTAGAGCGGATGCTCAGCAAACTCTTCAAGATATAGCTCAACAAAAGGCTCCCGCGGCAGCCGATGCAGTACAGCATGCTCAGGCACCAAAAACTGCCCAGGCTGAACAGAGCCAACAGCTTACCAAAGCAGCTCGGGAACAGGCTGAAATTCGTAAAGACATCGATCACGCGCAGGATCTCCTAACGCGCACTCCACCGGCCGATCAGTTGGCAGCAGAGGCAAAACGACTCGCGGCCGAACAGGCGCGCCTTGCGGATACAGCCCGGTCCATTTCGGAGGGTATAAAGGAACAGCGCCAGCAAACTGGTAAAAATGAGCTTTCTCCGGAACTAAAAATCGGTCTTGAAACCGAGCGCCAGCAGCAGCAGCAGGCAAGTGCAGAAACCAGGCGCCTGGAGAAGCAGCTAAATGCAGCCGCCACTGCGGCCGAAGAGCGCGGGCAAACCAAGCAGGCTGAAGCCCTTCGCACTGCCGCCAATGCACTCAAGCAGGCGGGTGTGCAGGCTCAGCAGGCACAGGCCGAACAAAACCTTGCTGGCGGAAAGCCTGAGAAGGCGGCACCTCAACAGGATCGTGCAGCGGCTGGCCTGGAGAAGGCAGCGCAGCAGGCTCAACAGGCTGCGGCACCAGAGCAAAATGCCGCCAACACTGCAGAACAGCTTGAAAAGGCTGCAGCCCAGTTACGAGACCTTGCTCGCCAACAGCAGGAGGCCGCTCAAAAGGCAGCCCAGAATCCATCTGCGGCACAGGCACAGGCGTTGGCAGATCAGGAACGCAGTATTCAACAGCAGGCTCAACAGCAGCAACAGAACTTGAATGGATCGCAGCAGGCACAGCAGAGCCTCCAACAAGCTCAGCAAAACTTAAATCAGGCTGGCAAACAGCTTAGCCAAAACCAGGCGCAGCAGGCTCAGGCTCCGGCAAAACAGGCGGCACAGAACCTGCAGCAAGCAGCCCAGCAGGCAGAGAATGCCGCTCAGCAAATAAGGCAAACTCAGGCGGCAAATGAGCTCGCAGATCGCGTGGAGCGCCTTGCGCAGGTTCAGTCGGCCCTGAAAAACCAGACTGAGCGATTGCAGAACACACGCCAACAACGCCCGCTAACACCCAATGAGCGCGGCGAACTTGGCCAGGTTGCGGCACGGCAGCAAAACCTTGAAGAGGAAGCCAAAGCCATTGCAGAGCGGTTCCCCTCTCCATCGTTTCAAAATGCACTGCGCAACGCAGCAAAGCAGGCACACCCGGCAACAAAGAACCTGAACCCCGAAGCTGGAAATCAGCCGGATACAGGCAAAGAAACGCAGGCGGCACAGGCAAGAGCTGCTGGCACTCTGGGAGCAGTTGCGCAAGCCCTTAAGACACAGGCGCAAGCTTCTAAAGATCAACAACAGAACCAGCAACAGCAGGATGCTCAACAGCAGCAATCTTCCGCACAGCAGGCGCAGGAGGCCGCTGCGCTTGGCGAATTGGCATTGGCTCAAGGCCTACAGCAGCAGGTTCGCCAGGGTACAAATCAACTGGAACAGGATCGCAAAGGTCAACCGCTATCCCAGCAGCAGCAACAGCAAGCCCGGCAACTGGCACAGGATCAGCAGGAAACCCAGAACATCACTCAGCGTGCTCAGGAAGCTCTTAGTAACCTGCCTGGTGTTCCAGAGTCGCTGAATACCGCACGCCAGAACATGGATCGTTCTCAGCAAAACCTGAAGCAGCAGCAAACCGGCGCCCCAACCCAGGGCCATCAGGAGAATGCGCTGCAGAATTTGGCTCAGGCTCAGCAGCGAGCCCAACAGGCGATGCAGCAGCAACAACAGCAGCAGCAAGCCCAACAGCAGGCGAAACAGGGCGCACCGCAGCCCACTCGAAAGCCCGGGCAGCAGCCAGATAAGAATGCATTTACGCGGCTTGAAGGCCCGGGTGGTGATGGAGCAAGATCTGCTCCAGAGCGAAGCAATGGTAAGTTCGGGGCACTATCGCAGCGTGCCCAGCGAACTATGCGTGAGGGCCAGCAGGAACGCGTGCCGGCAGAGTTCCAGGATCTGGTTAACAGGTATTACAAATCCCTTGCGGAGAAGAAGCGATAATGCGCACCAACCCTGCAAAATGGATTTCGGCCACCCTGCTCGCAGTTGCCACACTGCTTCCAATCGGCACATACGCAAGTCCTGCGTCACCCAAAGCACCGCCTCGGCGCGCAGCTTCCGCGTGGGATATCGAAGCAAGAGAGTACCTGGGAACTCCAGAATCTGAGGCTGCCGTAAATCGAGGTCTTGCATACCTTGCTACCCATCAGGAGGCCGATGGCCATTGGGCTAGCGGCGGATATCGGGGCGATGTTAGCATTACAGCTTTTGCTCTACTTGCCTACCTTGCAAGCGGTCATCAACCGGGCCGCGGCAAATACGGGTTGGTGCTAAACGAGGCAGTGGATTTCCTTGCGAATCAAGTTCAGATGAGTGGGCAGGTCGGCACCCCGGGCCTTGTTTACAATAGCGCGGGCCAGAGTGGCCCGGCTATGTACGGGCACGGATTTGCTGTCCTTGCGTTAGCGGAAGTCTATGGTATGTCGCATCGCAAAGATCTTAAACCGAAGATTGAGGCCGCGATAAAGCTTATTGAGGATTGCCAGAACCAGGACGGTATACCGGGCCGTGACGGAGGATGGCGCTACCGCCCAGTTCAGGGCGAAGCCGATATATCGGTTACAGTTGTACAGGTTCTTGCTTTACGTTCGGCACGTAACGCCGGGTTGAACGTTCCGCAGAGCACAATCGACCGTGCTATCGCCTACATGCGCCGTTGCAGTAACCCAAACGATGGTGGATTTCTGTACCAGGTGCGGCAGGGGGGTTCTGGGCCAGCTCGAACGGGAGCAGGAGTCCTCAGCCTGATGATGGCAGGTCTACGCGATTCTCCGGAGTGCCAGGGCGGGCTTAAATACCTGAAGAACCATCCGCTGGATCGCGCCAATGAATGGCCATACCGAGAACACTTCTACTACGCACTTTACTATGTTACGCAGGCAATGTATCAGGCGGGTGGTGATTACTGGCATACCTGGTACACCCAGATAAGAGATCACCTGGTGCGTACACAGGGCGCAAATGGCGAATGGGGATGGGATGGGTACTCGGAAGCAGGGGTTCCGTATGCCACTGCTATGTCGGTACTTGTGCTACAGGTGCCTGCCGGCCTGTTGCCTATCTACCAAAAGTGATGCGATGCTACCGGTTTTCGCTTCTACTGTTTGCGCTATCCACTTCGGTTGCGCCGGGTGCACTCGCTCAGCGTACCCTCACACAGGAATCCACAAAGCGTAAGCCTGCTCCCCCACCCGTGGAACGCATAACAGATAGCCTGTATCGGATTGGCCGCGTGATGGTTGATACGAAAGCCAGAACGGTTACCTGCCCCGGTGTGGTGAACATGTCTCATGGGCCAGTAGAGTATCTTGCTGTAGCACCAGGAGGAAAGCTCCACGAAAGCGTTCTTAGAGTGGATGTTCGCCCACTCTATGTTCAGCTGGGCTTAATACTGTTAGATCTGGATCCGCACAACGGGCTGAAATTTCAAGGCGATGCTGCTGATACCGGGGGCCCGCTTCTGCGGATTGAGGTGAGATGGCACGATATTACGGGAGCCGAACATCGTAAACCTGCCGAAGAGCTGATACTTGTAAAAGGCAAACCGTGGCGCGTAGCCATAAGCGCTGATAAGCATGCCAGCTGGAGCTTCACGGGTTCGCAAATTACTCGGCAATCTGGCTTTCTGGCAGACAGTGAGAAATCGATAGTTGCGGTATGGCACGACCCAGCTGCTATTATAGACAACGCTGAGAAACATGGCGGAGAGAATACCCACGAGGTTTCTCATAACTGCCCGCCAGTAGGAACACCGATAGAGCTGATTATTCTACCGAATAAATAGCAAGGATACTGATTTGCAGATCGGATGGGGCTTTACAACGGTTCTCAAGAAGGAACTGCGCCGTAAATCGCTGCAAGTATCGGCCATTTTTAGCCTGATTTCTGTGTGCGGATTCATGCTTGCCTTCGGTACCTGGGCAGCAACAACAGGCCCTTTACTGCCGCGGCCGGCCGCTGTCTTTCGGCAAGACATGCTGATTGCAGTAGCCTTGCTCAGTGTAATAGTCGGTCTGCTGGCTACGGTGTCTGCCACCGCTGCGCTCCCTGGCCCGGCCAGCAAGCATGAAGAAGAAGGCATACGTATGGCAGGTATTCGGCCATACTCTGTAGCCGCGGCCCGGTCACTTGCGGGTGCACTGCCAGCTGCCGCGGCGCTAGCTGGCTCGGCTGTGGCGTTCTGCTCACTGAACTTCACGGGTGCTTTTGCACCCTCCCTGAAGTCGCCAGATATCACTAGCATGCTGCTTGCCCATTTGGCGATCTTGCCATGTGCAATCACTACCGCGGTAGCAACCTATACGTTTGGCAGCATTATTCAGGGTTTGTATTCACGGCCCGCTGCCATTTTCGGAGGCATCTACTCAGGAGTAATAAACATTGTTGCTATCGCCTTCATTAACCCTGCGGTGATGCCGGCTACGCTCCAATCGTGGGTGATCAACATGGCTCTCATCGTTAATCCTGTGGCCTGCGCCGCGTATCAGCTTCACTATGATGTGCTGCGAGAGCGGCGCATATACACAATAGTGAAAGCTCACGATTATCCGTTTCAGTACCCTGCCCTGGGCAGCTGCTTTCTACTTGCAGCCGTAGCAGTTGTGATTAGCGGAATCTTCATCGAGTACTACACACGGAAGAATTCCGGCACAGAAAGGTGGAATTGATGCACGCAATTAGATGTAAACTCTCGGCTTCACTGGCTGGTTGGGTGGTGTTGTGTCCTGGCCTGCTCGCATCCGTTTCACCCGCAGCCTATGCTGCGCCACCTGCATCTGCTCCATCTATAGAAACATCTGTAAGCAAGGGCTTTGCGTATCTCCGTGCTACTCAGGAAAAGGATGGCTCCTGGAGCCACTACCCTGCAATTACGGCACTCGCTTTAGCGGCATTTCTTCGCAACGGCAAAACCGAAGTTACAGAACCGGCAGTTGCAAAGGGCGTTCAGTTCATACTCAGGGCCGCAAAGCCGAGTGGCGCCATATATACTGCTGGCAACCCGGCCATGGAGTTGCCTAACTACAACACATGCCTTTGCCTCATGGCCCTCACCGCCACACGCAACCCCAATTACAGGCCAATAATCCGAAAAGCACAGGCGTTTCTAGAAACTTCCCAGTTTGACGATGGCGAGAATATTAAGCCATCCGATGCCACGTATGGGGGTATTGGATACGGCGCAGATCCGGACGATCACCCGGATCTTGGCAACCTCTCGACAGCGCTTCAAGCTCTCCACGAATCCGGAGTGCCAGCGAATGCCGCAGTATTCAAGAAGGCTATAGTCTTTATTCAGCGTGTTCAGAATCGTAAAGAGACAAATGATCAGGCATGGGCGAAAACTGGCTCCGGCGATGGTGGATTTGTTTACGATAGCACTGGCGAAAGCAAGATTACTAACGCCACTGGGGGTGCCACCCATACTTCAATGGGCACAATGACATATGCCGGCCTCGAGAGCTACATTTATGCAGGTGTAGATAAAAATGATCCTCGCGCAAAGGCTGCGTATAACTGGATCCGCGGTCATTACAATGTCAAAGAGCATCCAGGCATGGGCGATACCTCCCTATACTACTACTTTCACACAATGTCCAAAACTCTGGATGTATACGGGGCCTCCGTGCTGAAAGATACCACCGGTAAAGCTCACAACTGGGCGCAGGATCTCTCTGCAGAGATAATTCGCCGTCAGCATCCCGATGGCTCCTGGTACAGCACAAACTCGAAGTACTGGGAAAACCAGCCCGGCCTGGTAACAAGCTACAGTCTGATTGCGCTTGCCTACTGCCGCAAGAAGTAGCAGATTAGCTGCCTCGGATAGCACAAGAACTCAGAAAGAGAGATCAGGATACATGACCGCTTCTCCTGCACCAGCTTCCACAAGTGCGAAAACAGACAACGACGACCTTGCAAAGCTGAAACTGCTGCGCGATTCTTATGACGCCATGCGCGCCGAAATTGGCCGAGTAGTTATCGGTCAGGAAGCTGTGGTTGAAGAGCTACTCGTCGCAATTTTCTCTCGTGGGCATGTTATCCTCGTCGGTGTGCCTGGCCTTGCAAAAACCCTGCTGGTAAGCACCCTCTCACGCATTTTGGATCTCTCATTTAAACGCATTCAGTTCACCCCAGACCTGATGCCCGCAGACATCACAGGCACCGAAATCATTCAAGAGGATCCCCTCACGAGAGAACGTAAATTTGTCTTTCTTCAGGGCCCACTCTTTGCCAACATGATCCTTGCCGATGAAATTAACCGAACGCCACCTAAAACCCAGGCAGCACTGCTGGAAGCCATGCAGGAACATCGTGTAACTGTTGGTGGGCAATCACACAGGCTGTCAGAGCCCTTTTTCGTATTGGCAACACAGAACCCAATTGAACAGGAAGGTACTTACCCACTTCCCGAAGCACAGCTCGATCGCTTCATGTTCATGGTTACCGTTGGATACCCAACTGCAGCAGAAGAGCTTGCCATTATGAAGGCTACAACAGGCGGCTCCCACGTGGATCTGAAGTCTACGCTTTCTGGTGCAGACATTATTCAGCTTCAAGATATTGTGCGGCGTGTGCCCGTTGGCGATCATGTATTTGAGTATGCGGCGGCCCTTAGCCGGGCAACACGCCCCAAAGAAGCCGAAGCACCCGAGTTTGTAAAGGAATGCGTTAGCTGGGGTGCTGGCCCACGTGCATCGCAGTACCTTATTCTTGGCGCGAAAGCACGCGCTGCGCTTCATGGTCGCAACTATGCCACCACGGAAGATGTGGCGGCGGTGGCATCGCCGGTGTTACGGCACAGAATAATGACCAACTTCAACGCTGAGGCAGAGGGAATTACACCGGATACCATCGTACAGCGGCTACTCCAAACGGTGCCGCGCCCAACGGAACCCACAAAGCGATAGCACTTTCCCGTGTCTTAGGCAATTCTCAATTCGCCAAATATGGATAATCAACCAAAACAACTGGCAGATCCGCAAACCCTTGCTCGCATAAGCCGCCTTGAACTACGGGCGCGCGCTGTGGTGGAAGGCGTTATCTCGGGAATGCATAAGAGCCCACATCGTGGAAGCAGCGTTGAATTCGCTCAACACCGCGATTATGTGCCTGGTGATGAGATTCGACATATCGACTGGAAGGTGTACGCCAGAACCGATCGCTATCACATCAAACAGTACGAAGAAGAGACGAACCTCAAGTGCATGCTTGTACTCGATACCAGTACAAGCATGGCGTACAAAGGTGCCGAATCGGCGTTATCCAAACGTCAATATGCTTCCATCGTAGCAGCAGCCATCGCCAGCCTACTAATGAGGCAGCGTGATGCGGTTGGTGTTACCACGTTTGATAATGGTGTTCGGCAGTTTGTTCAGCCTGGCAGCACCAGCCCGCATATGCGCTTACTGCTGGAACTGCTCAAAAAAACAAACTCTGAACCAAAAACCGACCTGGCAGATACGTTTCATGATCTGGCAGAACGCATGAAGAGGCGCGGATTGTTGATAATCCTTAGCGACCTTTTTAATGACCCCGATACCATTCTCAAGGGCCTTCAACACTTCCGACACCGGAAGCATGAAGTAATCATATTTCATGTTCTGGATCGAGATGAGCTCACCTTTCCTTTCAAAGAAACAACAATCTTTGAAGGAATGGAGGGAGAAGCGCCGATCACTGCCGAGCCCAACGCGTTGCGCCAGGAATACATTTCTGCCTTTAGCGAGTATGTATCCCGGCTCAAGAAGGGCTGCAGAGAACTGAATATGGATTATCAGCAACTCGTAACAGATCAGCCTATCGATGTTGCTATATCCCGTTACCTATCACAGCGCCAGGGACAACGCTGACGATACAGCAGTTCTACAGATTTCGTATCTGGCCCACATACTTCATCGCTGACGGAAGAATGAACCCGTATGGCCTTTCTTAACCCGGTATTTCTGGGATTTCTGAGCCTGGTTGGCGTGCCACTGCTAATCCACTTGATTCGCAGGCGAAAGCTGCGCGTGGTGCAGTGGGCTGCCATGGAATTCCTGCTTCAGAGTCAGCGTAAGCAGCGTAAGCGGCTCCGCATTGAAGAGCTAATCCTTCTTGCGTTGAGAATGCTCATAGTTGCTCTCGCCGTGCTTGCATTTGCCCGGCCTGTGCTGCGTGCTGGCATTCCCTTGTTCTCACAGAACGCCCGCGTTTATGCGATCATTGTTCTGGACAACTCATTTAGCATGGACCAGCGTGGGCCAGATGGAAAGACATCTTTTGAGCGCGCTAAAGAATCCGCCAATTCACTGCTTACAAAGGTACTGAAGGATGGTGATTCCGTATCGGTTGTGCTGGCATCTGAGCACCCGGAGTCCCTGATTGGCGTTCCCTCCTACGATCTTAAAGCAGCGGCAAGGCGCGTATCCTCTCTCAAAACGGGCGATCGCGGCACAGATCTACTAGCATCTCTTCAGGCTGTTAACCGGCTTATCAAGGCATCCAAGTCACCTGTAAAAGAGGTCTACTGGCTCTCAGATGACCAGGCGAGTGCCTGGGAAACTGCTGGCAAGGATACTGCACAATCTTCATGGCAAGATCTAAGCAAGCAAGCCATGTTGATCTGGACAAGTTGCGGGGCTCCAGCCAACGAGCGCGATAATCTTGCTGTTGAGCCCCCCACCCTGGGCCGCGAACTCGTTACACCAAGATTGCCCGCCCGTATTGAATCGCGCATTTTCAACTACGGCTCTCGAAATCGAGATGACTTGCTGGTAAACCTGACACTCGATGGGAAACCGGCAGCTTCTGTTCGTATTGCAGTACCCGCTGGTGGATCTGCAACAGCACGATTTCTGCCATTTGTGGGAACGCCTGGCACTCACACAGGTGTTATCTCAATTGCAGATCCAGAACATGTTGATAACCTGGTTCGCGATAATTCCGCCCCGCTTGTAGTCAGATGCCGGGAGAGCATTAAGGTACTGCTGCAGGACATTCGGCCCCAGTCTGATCCAGCAAAGAGCGAGTCCTTTTACTTACTGAATGCTATGGCACCGGGTGGATCTGAAGAAAGCCTTGCACCGCACCTGCGGGAAGGCCCTGGGTTTGGCACACAGCCGTTAAGAGACTATGATGCTGTTGTAATCGCAGGGGCTTCCAGTATGAGCACAGCCGATGCACGGGCACTTGGCGATTATGTGCGAACTGGCGGTGGACTGCTTATATTCCCCGGTTCGGATACAGATGCAGCCAGGTTAAATGCAGACTTTTCAACTGCCGGGCTTTTGCCTGCAAAACTCGGCCCGAAGAAGATCCTGAACGATGAGGCAGCTATCACCCTCAATCCAGCTGCGATGCTGCATCCCGCCCTGGCCCTCTTCAAAGACACTGCGGCCATTGATATCGCATCGGCACGGTTCACCGTATACTACCCGTTAGAACCTACTGCAGAAGATAGCCAATCGGACGCGTCTCGCATTATTGCGCGCTTTAGCAATGGAGACCCTGCGTTGGTGGAACGCAAGGTGGGAATGGGGCATGTAATCCTGGCTGCCAGCAGTGCAGGTGCAGAATGGAATCAACTTGCACTCAAGCCAGCATACGTCCCATTTATCTATCAACTGGTTTCTTACCTCGGTCAGGGTGCCGTAGCGCATCGCAATCTGCACCAGGATGAACCGCTTTTCCTCACGTTACCGCTAAATCAGGCTAACAAACCCGTTAAAGTTACTACGCCTGATGGCAAAACATCCACTCAAAATAGTGTGTTGGATGCACGTGGGGTAACCTTTAACTATTCGGCAACCTCTCGATCTGGCCTCTACACGGTAAGCAGTACAGCGGGCGCCCCGGATGCCTTTGCCGTTAGCCTGAACACCGCAGAATCCAACACTTCTATGGCAGATCCGGCAGATAAGTTGGCACACACTGGTATGCCTGCCTCGCGGTATAACATTGCAAGAACATCGGATCAGATACACACAATAGTCAATCGGGCCCGTTATGGAGTGGAAGTTTGGCGAACGTTCCTGTGGATACTTCTGCCGCTTCTATTTCTTGAAAGCCTTCTGGCACAGTTGTTTGGCCGGAGAGGTTAGCTGCTAAGGCACATAGCTAAACATCGTTAAATCTGCAGCAGGCATCGTGGAGTATAATATGCTCAGCAGGTTTAGTTGGTACTCATTAGCATCGGAGAGACAGGCAGTTGCGCTCATTTGGAAGGATGGCAGGATTACCCACCATCAACCGCAATAAATTAACCGGGCAAACGCCCGGCAAAATTGGCAATCGTCCCTTATCAGGGCGTACAATGCCTTTTGCCGCAGGTGTACTTCTGGCAACGCTCGCGTTTACGGGCTGTAAAGACCGCGTTGACCCGCGAGATAATCCCAACACGCCAGTAAAAACACCGGTGCCGCAAGAGCAGCCAGAAGCCCAGGTTTCCCTCAGCACGAAAGATGGCTGGACAATCTACGGAGATATTCTTCGCCCAATAGAGCGCCCGCTTGGGGCAGTAATACTGTTGCACCAGCGCGGAGGATCGGCTGCAGATTGGAAGCTACTTTCAGAAGGCTTGCGAAAAGCGGGAATCGCGTCGTTCGCAATAGATCAGCGCGGCGCCGGCAGGTCCATTGGCGCAAAATCAGAAACGGGCGACAAAGCACCGTGGCTAACTACCGATGATATTGAAGCCGCAGTAAAGTATCTCAAGGATCATGGGTACCGTGGTCATATAGGCATCGTTGGTGCCTCGTATGGCGCAAATAACGCCCTGATTTACGCGGGATCTACAGCACACATGCTGGATATTCAGGCGCTTTCACTCTTTTCGCCAGGTGCAGACTATCCCGGTCTTGATGCGGTAGCGGCTGCCAGAAACTGGCGTGGACCGTTGCAGATTGTTTACGGCCGAAACGATACGGTGGCGGGCCTCGGGCCGCTTAATATTCGCGAGAATAGCCCCTCTCACGATAAGGTTATCAATCAGTTCGATAATGAAAAACACGGCACCGAACTGCTCGATTCTGAAACCGTTGATTCCTGCGTCGTCTTCTTTGGCAGAACTCTCAAGTAGATAAAATTGAGAATAGAAAACTAAAATAATGGGCCGACTGCCTGTTTGGCAGTCGGCCCAATTTGTATTGGCTATAACTAATCGAGAACCTCTACCTGGGGATACTTAGCACATGGATCCTGTCGCCGATGGCCGCAAAGAGCGTACTGCCATCAGGAGCTACGACAATTGAGGTAACACTCCCTGGAAGATCGATGGCTGCAGCACGGGTAAATCCTTCCCCACCGCCAGCTGCCATGTCTGAAGGAACATTGTACACAATGAGCCGTGAACCAGCACCAACCAATAGATATTTCTGATCGTGAGTTACAACGATGCAAGTAATCTCATCGGGTGCAAAAATGGAAGCTATCCGCGTAATCGCGGTTAGATCTGGCATTCTTCTGTTTTCTCCTGGCGATTTTGTACAGCCCATCATGGCCATACTGCTTATTACTGCGCCCCACCCTGCGGCGTGTTGCCTGGCACGGTAGCTCCCGGTTCAGGCAGATTAGCTGGAGCTGCCGCCGGCCGGGCCACGGGCACCACGGTTACCTGTTTTACTGCTACAAGGCCAGCACTGTCGGTAGCTTTTAAGATAAAGGTAGTGGGAGCCTCAATAGAAACTTCCACCGATCCCTTACCACCGTGTGGGTCAACATCTCGATCAAAGCTGTTGTTGTCTGTGGATATGTGAATAGATCGGGCATACTTTACAGAATAGCTAAGATGGATTGGCGTGCCAATGTAGGCAACTTTCTCTTTAAGAGAAAATGCTGAGATATCCGCCAGGCACTGATCCCGGGGTACCACAGTAACCGTAATCGTTTTGGAAACTTGTTTGTACTGTTCCACCAACGGAATACCGCGCAAAGTGTAAACGGTAGTTTCAACCGGAGAAACCTTATGGTTCATATCGTTCGGGCTGATATGAGCCGCTTCAGGATCCAGAATAATATCTTTGCAGTTCTCTGCTGCAAATGAGAAATTAACTGGATCTCCCGGATGTACACGCAGATAGTCGGCCTCAAATTTTGTAATCCGAGGCTGTGGCGGTGCAGGCGGAGCATCTACCTGCACAACAACCTCTTTGGTTATTTCTTGTTGTCCACTTGCGCCACGAACCACAAGTGTGAAGTAAGTAGTGGGCCGCTCTGGCTTTACTGTTACCACACCAATTGGTTTTGACTGCTCACCAGGATCGTTTACTTCCTGGCCATCCTCCCCTACATGCCGCTTTATGATTACCTGTGGACTCGTGCCCGATACATCCCAGGAAAGCGTTACATCTGAGCCAAATACAACCTTTTTTGCGCTTGCGGTAAACGAGTTGATTCGGATTGGTTTAGGTGGAGACGGACGAAAGTGCAAGAAAGCGAATATGCCGAGCACAATTACGCCAGATAGTATCGCAGCAAGCGGTGTAATCAGCGCTCGCTCCTCAATCTGCCCCTGAACGGTTGCCACTACATATGAGTCGTCGGTACTGCGTGCTGTTGTTGAAAACTGATGCAGGCGTGAACCACCCAGTATTGTAGCAACTTTTGGTCGCACAGCAAGAGGTACAACTTCGGTCTGCCCCGCTCGAAGTGTCAGCCTGTCATCATCAAACTCGAAAGCGCATTTATCGTCCGGATCTGTGGCAAACAATTGCAGGTTTACGTGTTCGTTTCCCTGGTTAGATACCGTAACATCGAAATCGTTGAGCGGATTAAAGAAGGTCGCCAGTGCACGTTTGGGATTAATCTCAACCTGCAGGGCAACAAACTGTTTAAGTGTTAGTGTGGCTTGCGCTACACCTACTTCGCCGGTTTCCATTGCCTGCACGCGCACAAGAAACGGATACGCGCCTGCAAGATTTGCACTATGGCGCGCAATTTTAAACAGCAGCCTCTCACTGGTATGTGCCCCTGGCCCCACATTTACTGCCGGTACGGGAATCATATACCATTCTACATCTATGCCTTCCACTTCAATCGTTAATCGATCGGGATCGGCTTGCAGGTTATGCATAGTGATCACAAGCTGCGCCACCTGCCCCGCTTCTATAGTAATATCGGAAGCGGATAGGGAGACTTTAATTCTCTCACCATCTGGCGTTTGTGATGTCATGCGTTCTAATCTCGATTTGTGGTGCCTGAAAGCACAGAATTCTTCAACGTGAACTACGTAAACCGCGGCCTATTGGCGTCAGGACTTGTAAAGCCTGCAGAATTATCCTCAGTGCATGGTGCAGGATTAATTGGAGCACAGTCAGCGGGGACTCACCGCAGCTCCCCCTGGCAAACATACAGTGATCACAGTACGTATGAGGAAGAGTTGGACCCGCTGCACGCCTGCAGACATGCAAAAGCGTATCATATGCGAACCGCGGAAACCGCGTCATTATAGTCGTAACAGCCCCTACTTGTCAATTGTACGCGCGCGAGCCCCCGTGCTGCGCGGGTGCATACTTGCCAAATGTTGTACGGTCGACTATAATGGGTCCACTAGTCTCAATGGCCCAACCCCCAGGTGATGATTCATGTTCTGTACATCGTGTGGTACCCGAAATTCTGACGACGGCAACTTCTGTAAGCAGTGTGGCATCAGGCTCGATAAGCCTGCTGGTACACGTGTTTCAGAGAAAGCCTATGAGCGTGCTCTGCCTGAAGACCAGCAGATCACCGCTCTGTTGGAGCGTGCATATCGCGCTCGGAAAGAAGGCAAGCGAGAAGAAGCGATTGCAATCTGTTACGAGGCACTTGCCGTGCGACCGGATAGCACTGCCTGTCATTCACTCCTCGGCCAGCTACATGAGCAGGGGGGAGATCATGAACTTGCAATTGCCGAATACGAGCAGGTTCTGATACTTAATCCAGGCAGCATTGCAGACAGAGTCAAACTGGATGAACTCCGTGGCGAAGTTCCAGCACTGATCTCTGCATCTGGCGTACCTCTTGAACCGCGTACGGCCCCACATATTGTGGTTGCAGATCGCAGCAAGGCGCCCGAACAGCCTCGCCAGCCCTTGGATTTCCGGCTTCCTGCTTTTGCCATGGGCGCTGTGGCCCTCGTGGCTCTCGGTGGAATTTTCACGTTTCAGCTCATACAGCATCAGAACGCCAATAATACCGGAAATACCGCGCGCCAGGTTGGCTCGGATACTTTTGTACCGGGCGGCCCGGCTACGCAGTTAGCCCAACAGGGCGCTCCAGCTCCCAACACCGGCCAGCCAGTTGCTGGCACACAACCGCCACCTGCCGCCACACCTGATAGTACGTTTACAGGCATTGCTAGCGGACAGCCGATTGTCATTCAGCAAAAAGCCCCTGCAGGAGACCGTGTTCCTCAGATTGTCTACCAACAAATTCCGGCAGGCACCCAGCCTCCCGCTGATGGTTCCCTCCCGAATATGGCGCGTGGTGCCGGTAGCACCCAACGAAACGACGCAGGTGAGCCAGACATTAAGAACCCCGGAGTGCATATTTCTGGCATCGGCGGATCTCTTGGTGAGCCCAACAATGCCTCAGGCAGAGGCGGGCAGCCAGATCTTAAGGTATCGCCAGCCGATACACCGCCTAACAGGCGAGATGTTGTGATTGTCCACAACGGTGGAACAGAAATTCAATCTCAGGGGTCACCATCAGACTCTGGTGCCGGGTCTGGAGCAAGCTCAGAGTCTCGAAAACATACAGCACGCGCTGATCTACTTGCTATGCAGGGAAACTATAAGATCGCAGGCGGCGCGTATATTCAGGCACTGGATGGCGCTGGAGAAGACACAGCATACATCTATCGACGCGCTGCATGGTGCTTTGAAAAAGCTGGTGAGAAAACCACAGCTCTTAACTATTACCAGCACGGCATTGATGAAGCACAAAAGCTGGTGCGGGCTGGCAAGCAGGTTGAAACTGCTCGCAGCCTGATCAGGGCCTGCGAATCGGGGATTAAGGTATGCAGCAATTAAGGTGTGCCCGTCTCTCGGCTGTCCTCGTGGCTTTTCTGGCAGCCCCGGCAATAGTTTTGCCTCAAGCAGAAGCCATGGCACAGCGACCGGGCACCGAAGCAGACGCGGATGGACCAATTATCCTCATCGCTGAGAGAAGAACATCGGGTGCTGCCAGCAAGAAGGATCCACTCAATTCAGGCATGCGCGGCACGCTGAACAATGTGTTCACAAACTCCGGCAAATATCAGCTTGTTTACACATTTACTCCCTTTATGCCCGTTCTTAAACAGGCAGTGCTGAACCATCAAATCCAGATCTCGGATCTTGAGGAACCGCTAAAACCAGCTTCATTACGTAAAATTGCCAACGCTCTGGGTGCACGTACCATTCTGCTATTCCACTCTACACAGGAAAAATCAGATATACGAACAGACCTTTCTATTGAGGAGGCCTCGGCGCCGGATGCATGGCGCAGTGTTGTGAATAACTCATTCAAAACACCGGGCTCAGTTGGCCATCGCAAACTTACGCTCGATGAGATGGTGGGAATTAATGTAGATGCCATTGCGAAAGCAATGAAAGTTCCCAGCCATCTGCTTGAAGATATGCATTTAGAGGTTGCACTTCCCGCCATTGCAGCAGCGCCAGAGAAAAAACCTGGCAAAGAGAACACTCGTTCCGCTGCCACCAATCCCCCGGCCAATCAAAAGTCTGGAGATACAGGCGTGGCTGCAAACGAAGCAGGGAATGTAGCTGCGGTTGATCCCGGCACGGGCCAGGCACCGCCTCCCGAAGTAGTTACGCCAAAGCCCGTTATTACGAAGGCTGCTCAAAAGCCGCCGAAGAATTCAGTGCCATCGCCAACAAGAGGGGCGGGCCAGGCTACGGGTGCCACGGGAGGTTCAACACAAGCTCCATCCAAGACGCCCCGGAAAGCTCCGGAGCCACTTATTAGCCCATTGCCCACTCCTGGCTCCAATACCGTGCCAGATGGCGCCCAGGCGTTTGCTCTGGATCCACAGCGCACTGTAGTTAAGGAATCCCTTACAAACGCTGCACGAGCTATTCGCTACCGGCAATCAGGAGATTTACCCAGCGCAATCCTTTACTTCAGACGCGCGGTTGATGATGCTCCAAGAGATGTAGATGTTCGAAAGCAGTTAATCCAGGCATATCAGGATTCAAACGAACCCTCGCTGGCGGAAGCAGAACTGGATCGCACGCTGAAGATTGCGGTGCCATCCAGTGCACTGTATAAGATGCACGGCGATGCGCTTTATACAGAAGGGCACATTCAGGAAGCGGCGGCGGCGTATTTGCGGGCTCTGGAAATGGATCCCAGGGATGCACAGGTGCGCCTTGCTTTCGGAGACATGCTCTCCAGCACCGGGGACTTTGCTGGGGCAATAAAACAATTTAACCAGGCCGTTGCCGATGCGCCCAATAGCCCCGCGCCACACCGAAAACTTGCGCGTGCCGCACTTCAGAAAGCCAGTTCAGATCCAACACAGTATGCCGTGTGCCTGGACGAAGTTAAGAAGGCACGATCTCTCACGGCTGCAACGGAAACAAAGGCATATCTCGGCGATTATGTTGGCCTCATGCGAATAGTTGAGTCTCGGCTTGTAGACGTCATGGATCAGCTGGATGCTGTCTATGTTGCCTATTTGAAGGGCAATACCAATGCAAATGCCTCGGTAAGACTAATTGTGGATATGACTGAGCGAACTACTGGAATTTCAGACTTCCTGGATGCCTTACCAGCAGCCGCAGGGCAGGATGCAGTGCATGCCCTCTACCAGGAAGGCAGTGCGTCCATCCTTTCATCACTAACATTTCTTAAATCTTACATTAAGGGTGGCGACGCTCAGTTTGATCAGAAACTGAAAAATGAAAAGATCAGTGCAAGGCACGATATTGCCGATGCCGGCAAACGCCTCCTGGCTGCTAAGGCCGCAGTAGATACTAAGTAAATATATTAAAGAGTTTCTAAAACAAATTTCGCCCGGTTTGCAACAGCGTTGCAAACCGGGCGAATTGCATTCTGGCGCGTGTTAAAGCCTCAGTACTGTACTTTAACCGGAGCACCTGTTTCCAGGCTCTCGTTTGCGGCCAGGCACACCAGTGTGGTGCGTACACCATCGGCGTGACAGGATTTCAGACCGGATGTGTCGCCACTCTTTACGGCATCGATAAAAGCACGATCTTCCAGCGTAAAAATCGAATCTGGGCTCGAAATACCAAGGTCACCCTTGATGTCTTCGGATCCCTGCTCACCTTCTCGATACAACTTGAGGTGATGTCCCCAATCAGTAAACCGCGCTGTATGATGTGCTGCCCAAACATTCAGGAACACACCGCCGGATACTCCGGCAGAACAAGCGGCCATGATATTGGCAACCGCCCCAGATTCAAACCGCAGCGAAACTACCATGGCATCATCATTCGTGTAATTCGTTACCAGGTTTGGAAGCTTCTTGTTAAAGCCATTTGCAGCGTAAGCAAAAACCTCAGCAACCTCTCCACCAAGATAACGAGCGAGGTCTACAGTGTGGATAACTTGCTCCACAAATTGACCGCCGCTCTTCTCTTTCACTGGCCACCATTGACCAATAGGATTCTTAGCAAAGTAATCCCCGTCGCGATCAAGTGGCGGCCCGCCGATCCATGCACCATCCATAAGAATGGCGGGATCTCCGGCCAGGAGCTCACGAACGCGGTTTACCGAGGTTCGATATCGGTTCATAAAGCCAGCAGCTGTAATTAGCCCGGATGCCGTTACTTCTGCCGCAAGCTTGCGAAGGTCATCTGGATGCAAGCCCATAGGCTTTTCTACCAGAAAAGGTACTCCAGCAGCTATACAAGTTCGCTCCGGCGTACCATGAGCATAGGTTGGGATCATGATGTATGCGGCATCACACTGGGTGCCGGCAAGCATCTTTGCTGCATCATCATAAACTACGCCGCCGTACTGATCGGCCTTCTTCTGCGCACGCTCAACTACCACATCGCAGAATGCAACAAGCTCTACATCTTCAAATCTGTCCAGGTTCGGAAGGTGAGATCCAGAAATCCCACCGCAACCAATTACGCCCACGCGTACCTTACCGCCATTGTTTGTATCTGCCATAGCAGGCTGATAACCTCCTGTGTAGCGTTTAGAAGGCCGCAGGCAGAGCAAGCGGCTTTCCTCAGGCTATTGTTCGGCCAAAGAACGCGCCCCTCCTGCGCAATTCGATCACTTGCAACGAAATGAGAATTTATTCGGCCCAATTGCTTACATGTAACCGCGAAGTGCATAGGTTAGAAGCAGCCAGCAAAAAATGGCACCACCCGCGCTACAGCAAAAATTAACAAGGTTGTTGTCAAACCATGGCAGCCCACGGATTAGGAGTGCTGGCTTACCATGGATCACTGGCGTATCCCCCACCTCGCCCGTATCGGTACTGCGGAACTGCCCCTGTACCCCCGCTCCTAGAATGGAATCCAACAGGCTACCAAGAAACCCTGCCCAGGCAATGGCTACGAATTCAGCAGTACTGAGGTCAAACAACCTGTACACAGTGAGCGGAATAAATGCCGCTCCCAGCGCAGAAGCAATGGTTCCTGGCAAGCTAATGCCGCCAGAAATGCCTGCAGGCGCCTTTCTCCACGTTGAAAGCAGGCGAGGCTGCACTCCCGACAACCTGCCAATTTCTGTGGCCCATGTGTCTGCGTTTACGGCAGCAAGCGATGCTACATACAGCAGACCTAGCACATGGGTAGTGTCTAGAGGCACACGGAATGCAAGGAGACGGTGAGCCAGCACAATTAAAGCGCCAACCCCTCCGTTGGCGAGCACTTGCCACATGTCCCTACCATTGTTTGTAACCGCAACCGAGGATTTACGTCCCACTTTGCGCACTGCGGATAACACCGAGGAAGAAACAAAAAATGCAGCCAGCGCCATGGCAGCTGGCCCACCACCCAGCCAAAATATTATCGTGCCGATTACTGACGTTGCCGCTGCACCAGAGCGGCTTAGCCACTTAAGCGCCAGACCTATGCCGCCGATAGAAGCGGCGAGAACTAGAGCAAGTAAGAAGGGAGGATGGAGAATCAGTGGCGAGGTCATAGGCGTTCAGGGAATGTCCAATTATTTTGCTTTAATCAGCGATCTTCGGGAAGTATACCTCTCATCCTCTACGAGATATCTTCTTAGTAGCCCTTCTGAGCGTGTAATTCCAATTCGTGGCGTTTTCAGGATTACTGCAGGGCCAACAGTGAATGGCGCAGCAATCCAAATATGCGCTGGTATCAGGAGGCTCTTGCCATTGAGGGATCGGTCAATTGACATTGCCTTGCAGAGCCTGCCTGGTCCACCAGTTAAAGCGCGAACATCATCCGGATGAAGGGCATCACCGGAATCTCGTCGCGGCACCCAGTTGATAAGACCCCGGGCTGCACACAGATGTTCCACGCCTTCTACCGGCTCAGCCGAGCGTACCAGCACTGCGCTACCAGCCCCTGGAGCCTCACACACTATGTTGAAACAACAATGCACTCCATATATTAGGTATACGTATGCTTCGCCAGGAGAACCAAACATCGCGGCATTTCCGTCAGTCTTACCACGAAAGGAATGACTCGCTGCATCGTCTCGTGTATATAACTCTGTTTCAGTAATTCGGGCTACCATGCGGCCCCACGGGGCATCATGCACAATATGGCAATTTAAGAGCGAGATAGCAGTTATTTCGGGATCCCCCGAAACTAATTCATAAGATACTGGTGTCAGCAACTCTTGATTTTCAGTACTCATACAGCACTCACTCAAATCAAAGATGCCAGCACAGCCTCAACTGCGCGAACATGTTCAGCAAAACTATACATCGTCACGCCATCCGGCACCTTTGCATACGTTAGCTCGTCGGGAGGTACGTGCAGAAAGCCAGCGCGTATGCTTGAGTGCTCAAAGAGCATTGAAAGCGTAACAAACAACAGATGATTGCAAAGGTAGCGGCCAGCATCTTCGGAGACGGAAGCAGGAAGACCAACAGCACGTATGGCAGCGGCGGCCGCATCACAATTGATGGTGGATTCAAGCCTATCTGGCGCTCCCTCCACAATCTTTTGTGAATAGATAAACTTGCCCTCAGCATCTGCAGCGTTCAGGTCGTTTTGGTTTACGCCATAGCGCTCCAGGCGCCAGTCGGATGCAATAGGATTGGCACCAAGCATTAAAACCGTATCAAACTTTTTACCTGCATGCAGAATGGTTCGCATCGAAGAAGCCACTCCCGCATAAGTAACCGGAAACACAAAGGTAGTTATGTTGTGCCCGGGAACGCTGTTGACGGCAAAGTGCGCTGCAAGCCGCATGGTTGGATTGTTATGCACGGAATCATACGGGCCAAAACCAGAAATGAGAGTGTTGTGCATACGTTCCTCTTATATCAATCGAGAAGTCTGGCAGTAACGAGATTTCGATATTGATAAAACACTAATAGGTTGCGTGCCCTTCAATAGTAACACACTTAGTAATGCGCAAAATGAAGCATTTGGCCCGCACCAATACTACAATGGCATCAACCACATTAAGCAATATATCCAGCTATAAAGTCAAGGTATCTGCGTATAAGTAGCAAGTATATGTCACACCGATCACTGTGTGTTGCACTCAGGTACACTTGAACAGGCAGCCCTGAAGAATATGGGTATTCCCTTATGAGGAAGAGGATGAACGAAGAAGAAAAGTATGAGTTTGACCTGAATGGCTATATTGTGATTAAGGGGGCAATATCACAGGATACGGTAGCCAGAATGAACCAGTACATCGACAGCCGCGCAGAAACGGATCCTCGATTTATTGGGCAATGCGGCAACGACAAACTTACAGACCTGTTTACATGGTCTCCCGATTTTCTATCGCTATTGGATCACCCCGTACTGCTTCCAAAGCTAAAATCCGTGCTTGGGAGCCACATGCGCTTCGATCATGATTATGCTATCTTCCTGCAACCAGGTGGCAAAGGACTATTTCTTCATGGTGGCGCCACGCCATACGATGCCTCACAATACTACCATGTGTTCAAGGATCGCATCTACTGCGGGCTTGTTGTAGCGGCATTCGCCCTTACAGATGTGCCACCCGGAGCAGGTGGCTACGCTTGTATTCCCGGCAGCCACAAGAGCAACTTTAAATGCCCGGACGATATTGCGCTGTTAGAACGGCCATCATCTCTGGTGAAGCAGGTACCAGTTGCCGCAGGAGATTGCATACTTTTTGCAGAAGCGCTGCAGCACGGCACTCAGCCCTGGCAAGGGCCAGGCCCAAGGCGAACTCTGTTTATGAAGTATAGCCCCGCACACCTGCGATGGGGGATGCACAATTATGAGGCGCGCGCAGACAACCCGATTTATATGGCTGTGGAAAATCAATTGAACGATACACAACGAGTTCTACTTGATCCACCCCTTGTAGATGGAAAGCGCCGCGTTCCCTAAATATATAGTTCAATACCATAAAATGAAGAAGGCTCCAGATCTTATAAGAGATCTGGAGCCTTCTTCGTTTTGATTGTCAGTTACACCATGAAGAACTAAGCTGGCTCTGGGCGCAGGAATGGTGGAACCTGCATCCGATGCGAGTCTTCAGTTATAGCCGGCGTTCCAGTAGTAGGAGAGGAAGGTGGGGTAACCATCGTTTTACGAATGTCATCCGCAGTCTTCTCACCCGCCAACAGAGCAAGGAACTCTTCGCGAGTAAGTGTCTCCTTTTCGAGCAAGATCTCGGCAATCTCATCCATCTTCTCTCGGAATTCCGTTAGAATGTGGCGAGCCCTGTCGTATCCCTGGTCGATAAAGGCGCGAACTTCTTCGTCGATGGCGCGAGCAATTTCCTCGCCATAATCACGATCTTCCATCAGATCGCGGCCAAGGAATGGATTGCCATGCCTGCGGCCAAACCGTAGTGGGCCAAGTCGATCACTCATACCATACTCACAAACCATGGCTCTGGCCAGGTTGGTCGCATGATCAAGGTCACTCACTGCACCAGTAGTAACGTCGCCGAAAACAATCTCTTCCGCAACGCGCCCACCAAGAGAGGAGGTGATATCATCCAGCATATCTTGCTTGGTGCGCAGGCTCTCTTCTTTAGGAAGATACCAGGTAGCACCACCACTCATACCACGCGGAATCACCGTTATCTTGTATACCGGGTCTGCATTTGGAATCTTAGCAGCAACAATGGCATGGCCCAGCTCATGGTACGCAACAACTTTGAGCTTTCGCTCGCTATTCATGCGGGTTTTGCGCTCGGGGCCCATCAGAACGCGGTCACGGGCTTCGTCAAACTCTGCCATCGCAATGCGGGTCTTATCACGGCGGGCTGCAAGTATGGCGGCCTCGTTCACCACGTTCATAATGTCTGCGCCAGTGAACCCCGGTGTCAGCCTGGCGAGGGTTTCAACGTTGATATCATCATCAACTGGCTTGCCACGCAGGTGAACCTGGAAGATTGCCTTACGGCCAACCACATCAGGTGCATCAACAATCACACGTCGGTCGAAGCGGCCCGGTCTGAGCAACGCCGGGTCTAGTACATCCGGTCGGTTGGTTGCGGCAATCATTATGACGCCAGCATTCGGGTCAAACCCGTCCATCTCAACCAGCAACTGGTTCAGCGTCTGCTCGCGCTCATCATGACCACCACCAAGCCCGGCTCCGCGCTGGCGACCGACTGCATCAATTTCATCTATAAAGATGAGCGATGGTCGATTGCTTTTTGCGGTATCGAAAAGGTCGCGAACGCGGCTTGCGCCAACACCAACGAACATTTCAACAAAGTCGGAGCCGGATATGTGGAAGAACGGCACACCTGCTTCACCTGCCACTGCGCGTGCAAGCATTGTCTTGCCGCATCCTGGAGGTCCAAGCAGAAGCACACCCTTCGGTATCTTTGCGCCAAGCGCCTGAAATTTCTTTGCGTTCTTCAGGAACTCTACAATTTCTGCAAGCTCCTGTTTTGCTTCTTCCACGCCGGCAACTTCGTCGAAAGTGATCTTCGGAACGGAATCCGTAAGGCGCTTAGCCCTGGCCCGGCCGAAATTCATTGCCTGATTACCGCCAGATTGGGCCTGGCGAACGAAGAAGAGATACACAAACGCCACAAACATCACCGGAACCAGAAGCATAGAGAGAATCGTTTGAACCATCTCATTCAGGAACGGGTGAGTAAACTCAAAGGCTATCCCCTTGGCCTGCAGGTGAGCATACAGTTCGCTACGTGCCTCCTGGGCATCAGGCAGCACAACCGTAAACTGGCTCTCGCTGTTAGGCAGGGTGTTGATCGCCTTGAGAGTACCGGTGATCTCGTCCTTCTGGATCTGGATCTTGGAGATGGAGGCGCTGTTGCTATCTACCCGAGTCAAAAACTCATGGTAGGTCTCCTTCTTTGGCCCGCCTCCGAAAGTCTTCGCGCTGGTCTGAAGCAGAAAGAACAGAACCATCACGATTATTGTTCCAATTAGCCAGCGCAAACTCGAATTACCACTCTTCAAGACAACCTCCTCCTGCGATTCCAATGGGAATCGAAGGGCGCCGCGTATAGTTCACCATTATAGCATAAGCCTGCTGTTCAGAAGGACTTTCAGTGTCCATCAAGCAGGGCTACAGGTACCATTGCGTGAATCTTAGATACTCAAGGGACGCACGCCAACTATAGTAAGTTCCCGCGCTGGAAACTGTTCTGCCTCTGTCGCCACCTGCGATGCCGGGATAACAGATGCAGAGTTGCGGAGTCCGATAATCGCAAGGATTTCTGCCTCAGCCAGTTCTACACCGCTACGCCTCTCCAATACAGGATACTTCCACCGGTCGGCACTGCGCACCTTATAGTCTGTATACACATCTTGCAGCTTTTTAGTGCCCAGCATTCCAGAGGGTCGCATCCTATCACCCGGGCGCCAGGCCCGCAAATATAGCCGATCGGTGGTTTCAAGTAATAAAAGGTAAGTCTCAAAGCCAGCAGATTTCAAGGCTGCTTGTGTTGCCAGTAGGTCTGACGGATTCAACCGCTGGATTTCTATTTCAAGAGAACCATAAGGAACCTTAGCGGTATTAGCAACGATCTCAGCTTCCTCAGTTGGCACTAGCCGAAGTATTTTAGAAGGGGTTTCCAACACTCCAATCTGAGTTTCGGTAAGGTAAATCTGGTGGGTACCTCTATCAGACATAGGCAACGTAATAACTGTATGAGTTCCTCGCAGGGCTGCCATGTCTACAATACGTGAAGTTTCATCAAGCCCGATATCTGATAGCGAACCGCGGATTCCCAGTACTGCAAGACGCAGTGCCCTGCGCTGCAACGCTATATGCGCGGATACAAAATTGGGCCGGCTGATCCACAAAGCCGCAGCATTCCTGGAAACTGTGCACGCCTTGAGGTGATTATTGGCCAGCTCATTAAGGAGGGCAGCTTCCGGTTCACATAACTCTGCCAGCCTGCACAGGGCTCCGGCCACATCTCCATTTACAGCATCTGCAAGCGCTGGCATCACGTCTAAGCGCACCTTATTGCGTGCGTAATGTTTGTCTGCGTTCGATCTGTCTGTTCTAAATGCCTGTCCTACCCTACCCAAATACGCAAGTACTTCGCTTCTGGATTTTCCAACAATTGGGCGCAGGTATGGCAGCCTTACCGCCGGCATTGCACACAGCCCATCTAAACCTGTGCCGCGTGCGGCATTCATCAAAATCGTTTCAGCACGATCCTCCAAATTGTGGGCAATTAAAATTCGCTCTCTGCCTGGCTTGCAATGCCGGGCAGCCTCTTCCCGCAAGAATGAGTGCCTGGTAACGCGTGCTGCCGTTTGCACCGATCTTTTGCTCTTCACCGCAATTGCCGGAATATCTGCAGATTCAATTGCGATGGGAATATCCAGACTGGCACAGAGCTCGTCGGTAAAACTGGCATCTGCCCGAGATTCTTCACCACGAATCCCATGTTCCATGTGCGCTGCATGAATTGACAACCCCAAATGTACCTTCACAGCATTTACAGCATGTAGTAACGCAACAGAGTCTGCGCCGCCAGAGATGGCTATTATCGCCGTATCTCCAGCTTCAATCTTGCCGCATTCCGTGAGAAACGCCAGTACCGATGCCTCAAAAGGGTCTATTGTCTCGCTCCAGAGCGGGCACCAACACATGCTGCTACCCGGCCATGTCAATTACGTCCTCATCAGTCAAGTCCCCAACCCGCTTTTTGCTGTGCGTCCAGGCTGGTAAGAACGGAATAAATACCACGCCTACCACCGTAAACGCCAGCCCGGCATACAGCGACCAGTTCCAACCATGCTGAATTGTGTAGTGCGCGCCAGGATTTTCCGGGCCAAACCGTACATATAGCCAGCCACCTATCTTCTCGCTCAGATTACCCGATATGGCAATGGCTGCCTGAATCAATCCGTAAACAGCGCCCTCAAGCCCCTTGGGGCACATGCGTGCCGCTAAAGTATTGAGGCAAACTGCGTATAATGCACCAATTACCGCCGTGCCAACTTCTAACACCTTTGCAGATCCCGGCGAATGCAGTAACAATAGCGTTGGGTAAGAGGCGCAATCCATCAGCCAGGCACCCCACGCAAGCATATAAATTGGTATCCTGCGCGAAACTAGCCCATACACCGCATAACCGATTAATGCACCTATTGACGCAAAGCGTGCCAACTGCCCGATAAGCTCTCGACTGAACTGTAGACTATCCTGTTCAAAGTAGAGTTTTGCGTTATTCACGCCGGGTGTTACTATCAAGTAAAACACAAAAGCAGTTAAAGCCCAAACACCAGGCGTTTTTGCAACATGGACAATGGATGCAAGGATCCTTCTCCGGTCGTCAACCTTTTTAGCCATTCGGGCGGCGTGCTCCTCATGGGTTTCTGCTGCATGCCGCCTGTTAGAAGATCTCTTTTCATCAATCAGAAATACAAGCGGTGTTGACAGTATCGTCAGGATAGTTCCCACCCAAAATGCATGCTGATACGACCAATGATCTGCAACATACCCGCTAAGGTTCGCAGTATACACGATGCTCAACACAATGGGTGTAAGATTGACAATCGCAAGAAACTGGCCAAACCTACCTGTAAAGTTGCCAAGAGCAACCAGGATAGCGTTAAAGATGACAGTTCGAATAATACCGCCCGCACCAATAATTAAAAGCAGCGCGAACACGGTTAACTGATTGTGATGGTGGGCATCACCTATCCTGCCTGCCGATTCCAGCAGCGCAAGGCCAGCCAGCCCGGCGGCATGCAGCACTTTGCCCGATAAATAGTACGACCGCCGATGATAGCCCAAAAAGGCAAACATATCGGTCCACATCCCAATAAATGGCTGTAAGTAACTCGGCAGGCCCAGAAGTAGGTTTAAGGTTCCAAGATCGCTGGCATTAAGCCCCATCTGCTCTTTCAGCAGAAAACTCGTCTTTAGTCCCGTTATGGCCCCTATCACACCTCCAAAGAGCACAGTGGGCAGCAAAAACATCAATACCCGTATTGCCTCACGACGTTTTTCAGCGGCATCATTTAAGTCTGTGTTGCTGGTTTCCTGTTCCACATTCGCTCCAATCACTGGCCAACAGCAGCTGTTGCACGCCGCTTTGGCACCATTATGGCACCAGAAAGTGCCTCGATCTACAGGAACGAGCGAGGAATACAAGCGTGACGATCAGTAACGAAAATTACACAGAATAGCCGAGCCGCTTTGCACAAGAGGTCATCAGCTCCAACTCCCAGTCACTACGACGTGCGCAGGCAGGATGAGGATGTGGAGAGGCGATGATTCCCGTTGTGAATAGAAAGAAAGCAGCTGAGTGTTTGTAGGCAGGCACAGGCGGCCGGAATGCACAGCACCCCAGGTGCTGAATCGCATCTGATATCTCAAGGTATCCGAGCTCTCCTACCTCCCAGGCTCGGTCTCGTTCTGCAAATTTATCAGGCGAAAACGCCGCCAGGCCAAGCAGGTAATCACTACCGTATTCAACCATGTCAATTCCAAGGTCGTTGCCGGTGTATACAGAGAATTCCGGCCGAAGGCGGGCACACGTTTCCAGTCGCTCTAGCTCGGTTAACCTGTTAAGTGAAGAATGCTTGGCTCCAACGATCTGCGGTATCTCCAAAATGCGAAGAAAGGTCTCTTCATCCCATATCTCTCCGTTCGGAGCAAACATGTTGCCAAGCTCAAAAGCCAGCACTTTAGAGGCGGCCTTTGCTATCTCACCATAAAGCGCGGCTTTGTCTCTTGCAGTCAGCCCATGCATGCGCGCGGATTGAAATAAGATTGGCGTGCCGCCAACGGCCTCTATTTCTTGCAGCTCAACATGGTAGAGTGCTGCTATATCGCCTTCGAGCCCCTCTACAAAAGCTCCGGCAACAAACGGAGTACCCTTCAAAACATTTGCCGCAAACCGTAACACCTCTCGTTTCTGCGCAGTAGTTAACAGGTTTACGTACCCGGTATCCATATTCACTGCACAGGTAAGTCCGCTCTGTTTGATGTTGAGCAACACACGTTCGTAGGAGGGGTAGTCGATTTCGCCATTCTCGGTATACGGCAGTAAAGCTGCCGCAATGCCATCTATTTTGCGGCCATATTTCACCTTTGCGCGAAGCGAACTAAGTTGAGAAGTTGTCATTGTCATTTTGGAATCAGAAAAGCGTTGCGTCAGGTCCACGGAACTTGTGCCCAATGCCGAGATGCTCGTAGGCTGGGCGGGTCGTCATCCGGCCCCTGCTGGTTCTATCCAGAAATCCCAGTTGCATCAGGTATGGCTCTACCACATCTTCAAGAGTATCTCGCTCTTGCCCAAGCATGGCAGCAAGCGTCTCCAGGCCAACCGGCCCCCCACTGAACTTATCTATAATGGCCGTAAGAAACTGGCGATCGAGTGAATCTAGCCCGAGTTGATCTACCTCTAACATGTGCAAGGCATTGTCTGCAACTTCACGCGTTATAATTCCGTTTGCACGTACCTGTGCAAAATCTCGCACGCGTTTTAGCATTCGGTTTGCTATACGGGGTGTTCCTCGAGAACGGCGGGCGATTTCCAGAGATCCACTCTGCTCAATAGGCACGGAGAGTATCTCAGCCGATCGCCGAACAATGGTGTCCAGCTCGGCTTCCGAATACAACTCAAAGGCATGATGTATCCCAAACCTGTCTCGAAGTGGGGCACTCAATAGCCCGGCGCGTGTGGTGGCACCAACAAGGGTAAACTTCGGTAAATCAAGTCGTACGGTTCGCGCGCTGGGCCCCTTGCCAATAATGATGTCAAACTTGAAATCCTCCATGGCAGGATAGAGAACCTCTTCAACCGTGCGATTCAAACGATGAATCTCGTCGATGAAGAGTATGCTATGCGGTTCAAGGCCCGTAAGAATCGCGGCAAGATCGCCCGCTTTTTCGATGGCAGGTCCGGCCGTAGTCCGGATAGAAACTTCCATTTCATTGGCAAGGATGTTAGATAGAGTGGTTTTGCCCAGGCCAGGAGGTCCGTAAAGCAGAACATGATCCAGGGCTTCCCCGCGGGCACGGGCCGCCTCAATCGCTATACCGAGATTCTGTTTAGCCTTAGGCTGCCCGATCATTTCGCGCATGCGACGGGGCCTTAGCGAAAGCTCGCCGTCATCATCCGGCATCTCTGAGGGGGAACTCAGCCTGTCTGGCGGAGGTGTCTTCGCCATATCAAAATATCTCCTGAACTGTTCAAATCTGGCCCAGTATACCCGGGCAACGTGCGTTTTTGTCTACCGAATTACCGGATAAAGCCTGAGCAAGGCAGCAGGAATACACATATGCACATTCTATAAAGCGAACATTTGAAGCTACGCCAGTTTCCAGCCATACTATAGGCATTGTGATGACCTCTGATATAACAAACTTACGCTGGCGAAACTATCGCTGGTTTGTGGTAGTGCTCGCAGTTGTAACGTGCCTTGCGGCCAGGGCAACAGCTCAAGATACAGCCTCTATCACGCCGAATGTAACAGTACTGCTGATTCCCGGGTTGCGTAGTGAAGACATAAAGAGCGCCAGCTTGCCCGCGCTCCAGCACCTTATAGCTCAATCGCAGTCCGGTTGGATGGTGTGCAGAGCAGCACGCCCCACAGATCCAGATCAGCTGCGCAAAGATGGCCGGGATCCTTTGCCATCCCTTGTGCTCTCAATCGGAACGGGGTCCAGAGGTAGAGTTGGGCCAGAATCGGAAGCAATTGTATCCCCCACACCTCATGCTCTACACACCAGGGCTTACCCACCTGCAGAAGCCCTGAAAGCGCTCATCAAAACCAATCAACTGTTGGATCATACGGTTACGATTGGTGCCCTTGGCGATATGGTACACCGCGCAGGGCTACGAACTTACATTGCGGGCAATATGGATGCAGACCTACCTGATCGTTCTGTGTACCTTTTTGCAATGGATCATGCGGGAAGGGCAGATGATGCCGGGGCCAGGCTTAGTAAAATCTTGCCTGAAGACACAGCGCCATTCGGAATCCGCACGAATCTGGATGCGATCCTCACTGATTATGACGCACGCTCCCATAGCGATGCATTTCGAGTAATTGCTATAGGAGACCTGCACCGGGCCGATCGCTACCGTGCTCTCGCACGCCCGGAGGTTGCAACAGCACACCGCTCTGCTGCACTCGCCCTTGTTAATCGCGCCATCGAGCAGTTCCAGGTGCGTGTTAACGCCGAACATAATTCCAACCTCGCAGTAATCTGCCCTGCTCCTGCAGACTCCACCACCAGTTCGCAAGATAGGCTCGGGCTCGTGGTGTTATTCACGGCAACTCGTGAAAGAGGGATTCTAACTTCGCCGTCTACACGCCGCGCTGGCCTCATTGATAATTCAGACATTCTGGCTACATTTGCAAGCTGGCTTCACCAGCCGTTGCCTGCGGGCGCAAATGGGCAAGCTGCAACGCACATAGCATTTCCTGACAATAGTGATCCTGTGCAGTATCTCACTAGCCAGAATAGCCAAACCGTTGCGCAATCAGAGATGCAAAATGTCTTTGGCGGCCTGCCTACAGTTCAGCTTTTGCTCCTGCTGGCAGCGCTGCTGGCAGCCAGAACAGCACGGTTCAAGATGATTGCCAGGGTTGCCGCAAGTGCCATCGTGTGTATGCCGCTCCTAATGCTTGTGCTGCCAGCATTCGTGCCGTCCAACAGAACCGCAGGAGCCATCGCCCTTGTGGTTGGCCTGATTCTCTGCGCATCTGCCGCCGCAAGGATTCGTTCAGATAGTGGCGCATCAAACCTCGCAAGTACTTTCCTGATTGCGTTAGTTTCAGTGTGTGCGCTTGACCTGATAACTGGCGGACACCTTATGCACATTGCCTGGATGAGTTACAGCGCTACAGATGGTTCACGCTTCTATGGAATTGGGAACGAGTACATGGGTGTGCTTATAGGAGCGTTCTGCGCAATGTACGCACTGTATTTCCAGAGCAGCAGCAATTCCAGGACCGATACAAATAGGCTGTTTATATTCGGCATAGCTTTTACTCTAGGTATAGGCATAATGTTCTTCCCGCTTGCCGGGGCAAAAGGCGGTGCTATCCCTTCGGCCGGAGTTGCTCTCATGGTGTTAATCATGTTGCATCCAGCCACTTCCCGCAAAACCCGAGCAATCAGGGGTGTTACCACAGTTATCGCACTTGCCCTCATAGTCGGAATTTCTATGTTAGCGGATAGCCACAAAGGTGGATCACATCTTATCCGCACGGCTTACGGGGCAACCGGTGAAAGCCGGTCTGCCATCCTTCGCCGCAAGCTCGGCATGGAGATGCGCTTGCTAACGCACAGCCCATGGATGCCAACCCTGGTGGCAGGAGCCTGTGGTGTGTGGTTTCTGCGCCGCAACAGAGCATCGGGATCTTGGCGGCGCGCACTTACGGGTTCATTACTAGGTGGTGCAGCCTGCCTTGTGTTTAACGATGCAGGAGTTCTTGCCGCTTCCAACGTATTTCTGGTTTCTGCTGCAGCGTCACTTCTCGTCCCCGAACCGCTTGCACGCGCTGGCGAGCCCGCTTCTGAGAATGAGGCCAAATCTGAATAGAGGTTAGCCACTTTACCGTTGCCACTGTCAGATGTCGCAAGTTAAGGAGAAAACCGTGAACCTGTGCGTCGTTGGTGCCGCCCTGCTGATGGCGGTTACCGGGTTGGGAGCCAATGCTTCCGCTCAAACCGTTTCTAAACCTATTCCAATTTGGCCCGGGGCCGCTCCTGGCGAGAAAGGTGATATAGGGGCAGAGCACGATACAACTGACCAAAAGGATGGAAAACCTGCCGACGGCATTATCCGCCTTGGTAATGTATCGGTGCCAACAATCACCGTCTACTCTCCAGCGCCTGATAAGGCAAACGGTACTGCAATAGTTGTATGCCCTGGCGGCGGATACTCGATACTTGCGTATGACCTGGAAGGCAGTGAAGTATGTAAGCGGCTCAACGCGGTAGGTGTAACCGGTATCTTACTGAAATACCGAGTGCCCGTTAGAGCCGGGCTGCCGCGTTACGCTCCTCCACTTCAGGATGCGCAGCGTTCTATAGGCCTGGTGAGGCAGCACGCCACAGAATGGGGAATAAACCCCAACCGAGTCGGTATTCTCGGCTTCTCTGCTGGCGGGCACCTTTCTGCCGCCGCATCCACTAACTTTGATGCCAGAACCTACCCTGCAACGGACGCTGCTGATCAGCTTAGCTGCCGGCCAGATTTCACGGTTCTAATCTACCCGGCCTATCTCACTCAGGATGCAGACAAAACAAAGCTTGCACCAGAAATTAAAGTGACATCGCAAACACCTCCAACATTCATGGCGATGACTGTAGATGACCCGGTTCACGTTGAGAATATCTTTACGTATGGTTTAGCACTTAAGGCAGCCGGAGTGCAGTTTGAAATGCACGCCTATCCTGTTGGCGGGCACGGATATGGGTTACGAGCTTCAAAAAACGAAGTGGTACACTGGCCAGATCGGCTGGATAGCTGGTTGGCTGGCCGTGGGCTGTTGCAGAAGTAAGCAACTCTACAGCAAGCTTACATACAAAAACGGCGGCATATTTTGCCGCCGTTTTTGTGTTTAACAGTAGGATTGCGGAGTTTTACGCTGCCATTTGTGGGCGAGTTAACTTCTGGCTAACCAGTATTGCAATAAACTGAATACCGGCTGCAAGATAGAACGCAGGATCCATCGTGTGTATTGCAACCTTCATGTAACCTGCAAGCTGGGGAACAAAGAATGCCAACCCCCACCCCAGAAACACCAGCCCGTAATTGTATCCGAGGTGCTTGGGGCCAAAGTAATCCGCAGTAAGGGCCGGAAGCAATGCTAACCCACCGCCATACTGCCAGAAGGCTACCCCAACCACCAGGAACAACAGGGCCACATTGCCAGATTTCATTACGTACGGTGTAAGAGCAAGGCACAACACGGAAACAAGGCCGTTAATAGCAAATGCCAGTTTTCTGCCCAGTTTGTCGGAGTAAATACCAGTGCAAATACGCCCACTGGCATTTACAATGCCGCCGAACGAGGATAGTATCCAACCCGCCGCCACCAGAAAAGGCACGCCTTTAGCAGTATCATTCAGCACCTTAACTGCATTACCGATAACCAGCAAGCCAGACTGCGCGGAGCCAAAGAAAATGAATACCAGCGCGTAGAACTGCCAGGTTTTCACCATTTGCGCGGCCGTCCAACTTGCGGTTGCCTGGGTAACTTTGGCAGTGCTGCTAACAGGGGGGCCCGGTGCCACATATCCCTCAGGAGGCATCGAAAGTAATCTGCCAGCGATTATCACAACAATTGCAAACAGTATTCCAAGCGCGATAAAACTGCCAGAGATACCGTAGGTTTTGATAAGCGTGGTTGCCAATGGCGATATATAAATGGCAGCACCACCATACCCACCAACCACGATTCCTACTATAAGCCCCCTCTTGTGTGGGCCGAACCAACGTACTGCCGCAGGAGTGGCACTGGCATAACCAAGCCCCATGCCAATGCCTCCCAGCAGGCCGAAGCCCAAAACCAATCCGGGGAATGATCTCATTAACCCGGCAACAATACATCCTGTGGCAAGAAACAGCCCGCCAAGTGTAACGCCGATGCGCGGCCCAAGCTTATCTTGAAGTTTCCCGCCCGGAATCATTGAGAGCGCAAAAACAAAACCACAGGTAGCGTAAGCCCACGTTGCCTGAGCGTCATTCAGGTAAACCCAGCCCTCGTTTAGCCCGTGCATCAGCGTTCCTGCAGCATGTTTGGCATCTGCCGATAATGCCTTTTTCCATATGCTCCAGGCATACAGAATTCCCAGACAAAGGTTAATTGCCATACCGGCGAAAGTAACGCCCCATGCCTTTGCCGGCACCTTACTCGGCGTTAGTTCAGTTGCCTGTGGTGCCGCTTGTTTGGACGATGTCAATGCGCTGCTCCTTGCTCTCGGCGGTCATAGCCAACGGCCCCGGCGCTGTTGCCGAGGTCACAAGATACGGATGCTGTTCTGTGCTGATACCCTTAACAAACACAGGTTCCATAGGTACACACTCGAAATGGTGGCGCACACGCAGGTAAATAGGCTCACTCACTACCACCTGCCCACCTTCGGCAAGCGTCTGGAGCCTCGCACTCACCACAACGGTGTGGCCAAGTGCAGTGTAGTTGATCTGCCGCTTTTCGTTGCCAACTAGTCCAACTACAGCCTCGCCATAATGCAGGCCCAGGCCAATTTCCAATGGCTGTCGGCCGGAGGCCTCCAGCTTACGGGCCACGGCGATGCCTGCGTCCCTCATGGCTAGCGCAGCCGTAACGCTTCGTATCAGGTCTCGCTCAACGTCATCTTTCACTTCAAAAAATGCCATCAAGCCATCGCCAGTATACTTATCAAGCACACCGCCATAAACATCAAGCGCATCAGTAAGCGCCGTGAGATAGATGTTCATGATCTCGATTACCAGTTCTGGAGCGTGACTTTCAGCAAATCCTGTAAAGTTACGTACATCGGCAAAGAGCACGCATACCGTACGCTTTTCCCCGCCGAGCGCCAGCTTCATAGTTTGCGGCGACTCAAGCAACTCATCCACAAAGTTTGGAGCAATAAATCTGCTAAAGAGCTGGCGGTTACGCTGGCGTTCATCTCTCTCCAGGGAGAATGTAAGCTGGGTAACCAGCAAAAATGATGCAGCAGCAGCAACCAGTGGCATAACGGGGTCTATCCAGGTATCAAATGCCAGATAAACAATCACGCAGTAAACAAAGTTAGCCGTAAGCAGCAGTGCTACGCGCCAGCTGGCCTGTAGCGGATCCCTGCCCGCGCAAAGCGAGCCAATCAGAAGCCCAATAAGCATTGTAAGAACAATTGCCTTACCGGGCACCGCAGGCTTGATTTCCGCCCCATTCAGCAGTGCGTTTGTTATCCGAGATAACATTTCGTACTGTGTCATTACCCCGATGGGAGTTTCAACCGACTTTTGAATGAGGGGTTCAAGAACAACCACCTGGTTCTTAAAGAATGCTTCAGGCTTTTCTTGCACTACCCCACCGAAGCTCTTATGAACTTCAAGGGTTACACCGTGCAAAACCGATTCGTAGGGATAGGTTGGCACGGAGTCTTTGTGCAAATCCAGGTTGGGTACCGCTCTGAAATCAAATACTGCCCTGCCTTTAATACCCTGTGCTACCGGCTTGCCGGATACAATCAAGAATCGCGTGTCCGCCGGATTTTTCTCTACGCTAATTGCGTGTCCTTCGGTGGCGGCAAGCGCGGCCATTGGAGCGGGCGGATCCCCATTCCAAAACATCGGAACAGTGGGAAGCTGGGCTATACCCATCACGTCCACACCGAAGGTCGCTTGCTTCCACGAAGCCCTCACAAGACCATCCAGATGAGGATTTCTGCGTTGCTCAGTTGAGGCAACCAGAATCACGTGGCCATGGTCCTTCACCGCCTCTACAAGGTCATCTAAGTCACGTAATGTCCTGCTAATCGCGGATACGCTTGTGTCTCCACTCACTGCTGCGCCGGGGTCCACAGTGGGCACAGGTAACAAAATGATATTAGGGCCACAGTTTGCTAGCCTGCGAACAATCGCAGCCTGCACAGCTGCCTCAGACGATTTTGCTACAGCGTCTGCCTGTGCAGTGGCATCCATTTTTATCACTGCTACCCGGTTCGGCGCAGGGCTGCGAACCGGTACCACGCCAATCATTTGCATTCGCATGCGGAACATGGATGCAAGGGCACTCTCCTGTGCCGGTGCCAGTAGCGTTGTCCCAGATAAGAGAACAAAAGCAGTAGTAACTGTGCTGATGGCTATTCCACGCAAATCGAGCTTACGGAGACGGCCGCCACGGTTGTAATAAAACACTAGTTTAGCAAGTGCTCCAGTTATTACATGCCTGTAAGAAGCCCCATTCACGCCGTGGGTTCGTGCCGTTATTCTGCTAAATATTAACGTGAAGAATGGGAGCCCCATTATCAGTGTGGGAAACCAGAGGTCGTTCAGGCCGTACGTATCGATAACAAACAGCCCAAGCCCAATAAACGCAACCGAGAACCACCACCCAGATACGCCTGCCTTAACAAACTCGTCAGGGTTATCTCTATCTCTTGAAGTAAATGCACCTATAGCCCCACCATAGAGGCTAAACATTGCTGCGGTGAGGTACACAAAGGGTGACGCAACCACAATAAGTAGAAACGAAACAACCGGCGTAAAACTGGCAGAACTGGAGTGTGTTTGCAAATTAACAAACCCAGCAAGTGCAAGGATACCAGTTATCCAGCGTGACCAAACGAGTGCGGTTTCACTGCAATCACTCATAGACCGCGGGTGCAGCACTGCCCACAAGAAGCAAACCACGCCGAAAATGATGCTAAAGAGCACCCATACCGTAAATAGATAGATTCTGGGCGAGGATCTTGCTGCGACGAGGCCGAGCAGAGCGATTACACCGAGCCACCAGAGAACCCGGTTGGTCCGCTGCTCGCTTGTCCTCAGGTTCCATATTCCGCTGAGAAATTCCAGTACTCGAGCCAAAGGTTCTCCCGCTCTTCGTGCCTCGCGGCCCCGGTGTGGTGATATCAGCATAAGGAATTCGAGTTTGCGCCCTTAATTCCTGCGCAAGCGCGTTAATCTTTGTAAGTTACTGGCCAACTGGGGATACAACCGGTGTATTAATCCCCGCTTTTGCGGGACGCATCACATAAACGGGCCGAGCAGGCGACGGTGTTGGGAAACCTGTAATAATCCAGGTTTCCGCAATTCCAACTCGCTGAACAGATGGATACTCTTTAAGCAACGAGCCAAGAGGTCCTTCTGCATCCGGCAGTGCATCGGTAACAATCGATGCATACCTGTGATATCTAATAGCAGCCTCTATAGACGGTGGAGTTTTCTTTTCGGAGCCAAATACGTCCGTAACTGCCATCAAGTGGAAGTGTGCCGGCGAGGTAAAGCCTCCATGATCTACGCAAAGCACTTCACCTTCTTTTTTCAACTCACTGATGAGGGCAGAATATCTGCTTCCTGCAGCATAGTTTGCAGCCCGGGGCAACTGCAGATCTGGCCGATAAGTCAATACAGCCATCTGGCATATTGCAAGCAAGTAAAGGGGCGCACCAGGAATTTTGCCGGTTTCTTCAAGCCTGCTTGCACATAAACATGCAGCCATCATCACAAACAGGTAACCGGCTATCAACACATTCTCTGCGCCACCCCAATGGGCCCGGCTAAGAAAACTTCCAGCAAGCGCCATCAGCACCTGTGACAAAAATAGGGCCACGCATGGCTCTGTTCGGATTTTATGAATAGCATCGGTTAACTTAACCTTAAAAGCCAACGCTGCCACAATGCATAACCCAATAGCAGGTGCAACCAACGGCATATCCACAAGTAAAAACTGTAGGGCCAACTCCTTTCGAATTCCATTCGCCAGAGGAACGTGAAAACAATAATATGCAAACCAGCCGTGTGTAGATGCATCAATTACATGTACTGCCCAGTAATCGAAGATAACCGATGCCGTACAAAACAGCAAAAACTGTCGCCAGTTGCCCATTACAATCAGCGCACCCGCTGCGCCAATCGCAAACAAAACGGCCTGTTGCTTGGTTAAAAAAGCAACGCAAAACACGGCTGCAGAAAGCAGCGTAAACTCAGTTTGTGTAAACGAAATCCCCCGTGATGGTGGGAGCTTGTCCGCAGAAACGGTTGCCCCCTTATGAAGTCCACATGAAAGTAAGTAACCGCCAAGTACAGACAAAAACATAAATAGCATATCAAGGCGTTCAATATCGTACCAGGCGCCCGTAAACCGATAAGCAGCAAGAAACAGCCCAGGGGCGAGAAGCGGCCAGTATTGATTGCCAACGCGTGCAGTAAGTAAACGCAACCACAACCACACAACAATAAGGCATCCCACAGTTGAGGCGCAACTTACGATACGCATGCCCACAGCGCCATCATCATGTATCAGCCGCATTACCACTGCAGACGCCCAAAAGTACACTGGTGGATACTCAAACGGAAACCAGCTGGAACCCGGCGGCACATACAGCGGCAGCCCGCGAAGAACCTGGTGGCAATGGTCGAGCATCGCTCCCCCACTCCACTCCAGTTCATACGGATACCTAATGCGCACCAGTGCCAACACAGCCCACATCAAACTAAACAGGCAGCCCAAAACCATCGCGAAGCGCCGCATACCAGTGTTGCGCCGCTTTTGTTCGTCAGGATGAATTCCCAGAGTTGGGTATATGCGGATGCGCACAAGCACGGCAGCGGTTAATACAACCGCTGCCGTAGCTCGTACAACCGTGCCTGGCGAACCAATGATCAAATCGGGGCTACTTCTCCATCTGCAGCTATAGGAGGCAGATGCGGATTTTGATTTATAAGATGGGCAAGAAAACCAGCACCAAATCCATTGTCTATGTTCACCACACCAATTCCAGTTGCGCAGGAATTCAACATGGTGAGCAATGCCGATAGCCCGTGGAAGTTGGCGCCGTATCCTACGCTTGTGGGTACTGCTATAACCGGCCGGGCCACGAGGCCACCAACAACGGAGGCAAGCGCCCCTTCCATGCCAGCGGCAACTACGATTACATTCGCATCAAACAGCTGGTTCTGGTTGGTTAACAGTCGATGTATGCCCGCCACGCCCACATCGTAAAGCCTGCGTACATTACTGCCCATTTCATGCGCGGTAACGGCGGCCTCTTCTGCAACAGGAAGATCCGCTGTACCAGCAGATACTATCAGAACTGTTCCGCCAGAGCTAGTTTCTAATACAGGTGGATCTTCCCCAACTCCAGATACTACTATCATTCTGGCCATCGGGTGATAAACCGCATGCGGGTACACTTCACGAACGGCATCTGCTACAGCCGGTTCCGCCCGGGAAGCCAACACCTTACGAGAATTGGCGATAATGCGGCCAACGATATCGATAATATGCGGCGTGGTCTTACCGGGGCAGTAAATCACCTCCGGAAACCCATTTCTAAGGCTCCGGTGATGATCTACTTTGGCGAATCCAAGGTCTTCATACGGCAGAGTTTTGAGTGATGCAAGGGCGTCATCAACCCTAACATCGCCAGCTTTCACGCCTTCTAGCAGGGCGCGCAATCTCGCAGCATCCATTGTGCTTCAGGTTCCTCTCAGTTCAGGTACGCGTTCGGTCTAACCCGTCACCGCACCGCAAGCGGGATCAGATTTGATTTCTGACTGAGGGTATCGTTCATCTTGCCGGAACGGTAACCTTCCAGATCCAGCGTAATGTAGGTATAACCAAGCTCTTTAAAGCGTGCATTGATAGTGTCTCGGTGCTCAACAACCTTAACAATATCTGCAGGCTCTACTTCTATTCGCGCCACCGTATCGTGGTGTCTCACTCGGAACTGACGAAAGCCAAGTTCGCGCAGCAGTTTCTCACACCCATCTAACCGAGCAAGAAGTTCTGGCGTAATCGCTGTTCCATACGGAAACCGTGAAGATAAGCAAGCAAACGATGGCTTATCCCAGTTGGGCACGCCCAGGTAAAGTGCAAGATCACGCACATCTGCCTTGGTCATACCCGCCTCACGCAGTGGGCTTCGCACGCCGCGCTCTTCTGCGGCTTTTAATCCCGGCCTATGATCGCCAGGCTTGCCGTCATCACTGTGAGATCCATCTGCAATCCAGCGCACTCCTCGCTCTGTAGCCACCTTTTGTAGTTCGGTAAACAGCTCGGTTTTGCAGTGGTAACATCGATTCGGATTGTTAACCGCAAAGTGTGGATTGGAGATTTCATGCGTCCGCACGCGTACAATTTGTATGCCCATGTCGGTAGCAACTACCTGTGCAGCATCAACCTCTCCCTGTGGAAAAGCTTCGCTGTCTCCGGTTACGGCTATCGCATTCTCACCCAGCACGTCGTGAGCCACCTTCATTACAAGGGTACTGTCCACGCCGCCAGAGTAGCCAATAACCACCTGGCCCATGTCACGCATAATCTCGCACAGGTTGCCATACTTCTCTGCAAGTTCAGGCGATAGCCCATTCTCGCTATGAGATGATGCGGCGGATAATATATGAGAGGCGGTCATTAGTGCCCAGATCCTCCTGATAAGCCATTTGTAAACCATTCGTCTGGCAGGCAGACGGCAGATTATATCACGAAACGATTTCGCTCACCGCGGGTTTTCACGCTGATTACGGCCGATTCCTGTCTCTACTCCAGATTCGCGCAGATTGCACTATCCGCCGATGCAGGTTGGCAGTATCATACTACCGTTACGCTTGCAACAATGCAACAATTTCGCATTGTTGGCAACATATACCTCTGTGCAGACATTGGTAACACACATCTGTTACCTGCTGGCAACCAGGAAGGATGAATGGCATGCTCTCTCTCAACCGCAAACAGACGCACGCAAATAGCACTCTCGCAACGGCAATGTTTTGTGTAGGTTTGTTTGCAGCACTCACAGTTACTTCCGCCATTGCTGCCCCACCCTCAGGTGGCAAGGGCAAAGTTCCTACAAAACTAGTTGGGAACATACTGAATGGCAAAAAGGTTTATGCCGCAAATGGCTGCGCTAACTGCCACGCCATCCTTGGTGAGGGCGGCTCTGGCGGGCCAGATCTTTCTACCGTTGGTGCCGATGGCAAACATACCATAGCCTGGCTTCGGAAGGCCATTGTTCAGCCAAAGAGCATTCATCCCAACACGATGATGCCACCCTATGATTCCCTCAGCGCAAAAGATCTTACCGATCTGTGCGCCTACATGGCGAGCCTTAAGAAGAAGTAAACCTCCTTTTTAATCTGCGAGCCCTGGTCCCCAATATACCGGGGCTCTATCTGCCTTCCAATCAAACAACTTCAATACCGTATGTCAGATTACAACACCATTTCCCCCTGCCAGTCTGAGTTTGACCATGAGGATCTCTCAGATCTTAACTTTGCACTCAACCATGAATGGCTGGTAACCGATGGCGAGGGCGGTTATGCGGCAGCCTCGTTAAGCGGAGCAAACACTCGCAGATACCATGGCCTGTTTGTACCTGCCCTGGCTCCGCCACTGCAACGTACAGTATTGCTTTCTCACGTTGAAGAGTCTCTCAAATGTGGCAACAACGTGCATGCACTATCCACCAATGAATATGTTGGTGCCGTACATCCGCAGGGATATTCACAACTCCATTCGTATGAGGCAACCCCGGTTCCAAAATGGAGCTGGCATACCAACGATGGCTGCAAGTTAGAACGCCGATTATGGATGGCACCCGGCGTAACTTATATAGAATACTGTTTGGCTTCTGCACCACAACCTGAAGCTGAGCTTATCATAACGCCGCTCTGTGCCTGGAAGGATTACCACTCGGAGATGCGAGAAACCGCGCATCCCACCACTATTTCCTGGCAATCCAATGCGCTCGGTACCAGTAACCTGGATATCGAACTTCCACTTATCATTGGCAGAGAATGGGATACCAGTGGGCACTGGATGCACATCCAGTGTTCTATCCATGGATTGGGTTGCGAAGAGGCCGAAATAGTTTTCACCGCAAACGGCTGCTGGTACTACCGCGCATTCCATAGGCGCGATGCAGAACGTGGTCAGGATTGTCTGGAGGATCTGTTTTGCCCCGGCACCATCTCGGCAAACCTGAGGGTAGGTCAGCGGTTTGTGCTGCAGATTAGTCACAGCAACTCGCAGATGCCGAATAATCAGGTACCTCTGGCAGATGTTGCTCTCGAGGAATACAAACAGAGGCGGGTTTTGGCCGAAGATGCCACTGCAAGCGCATCGATAGTTGCCAGAACACTGGCTCGCTCTGCAGTTGATGTCCTGGTTAGCGCCCCACAAGGGCGCACGACCATTCTTGCCGGTTACCCCTGGTTCTCAGACTGGGGACGCGATACCATGATCGCACTCCCGGGTATCGCCCTGTGCACCGGCAACGCAGTGGCTGCCAGAAACATCCTTACCTCGTTCGCATCGGTAGTTGACCAGGGAATGATCCCTAACCGCTTTCCAGATTCCGGCTCCGAACCAGAGTACAACACCGCCGATGCATCTTTGTGGTACTTCAACGCGGTTTATCGATGGTATCAGGCAACGGGCGACGTACCTACTCTGCGTTCGCTTCTGTACCCCGCGCTTAAACAGATAGTCGATTGGCACTTGCGCGGCACACGCTATGGCATTCATGTGGGTACAGATGCCCTTCTTCACGCTGGCCAGGCCGGAAGCCAGCTCACCTGGATGGATGCCCGTGTTGGCGAGACCTCTTTTACACCCAGGGTGGGTAAACCTGTTGAGCTCAATGCCCTGTGGCATTCCGGGCTACGGTGCATGGCAAAATTTGCACAATCGTTAAACCTTCCAGAGGATGCGGCACACTTCGCCCAGCTTGCGGATAATCATGGGGTCGCTTTTACCAGTCGTTTCATAAGGCCAGACGGATTGGGACTATTTGACGTCGTTGACAGTGAAGACATGGGTGATATCAGAAATGACGAATCCATCCGGCCAAACCAGATATTCGCAGTATCTCTACCATTTGCCCCACTTTTGCCCGATCACCCCGCTGCAAAAAGCACGGTAGATACCGTTGTATCTCTGCTCTGGACACCGTTTGGTGTACGAACCCTTGCTCCATCCGACCAACGCTACCGTGCACTTTATACAGGAAACATGTACGATCGGGATAGCTCTTACCACCAGGGAACTGCATGGCCCTGGTTATTAGGTGCAGCCGCCGAGGCACATTTCGTCGTCTATAACAATAGATATCAAGCCATGCAACTGTTGCAGGGTGCCGGACAAATGCTTAACCACCTAGGAATCGGCAGCATTAGTGAAGTTTACGATGGTGGTTTGCCACCTCCAGAACTTTCACACCAATCTCCAGGAGGATGCTTTGCACAGGCCTGGAGCGTAGCAGAGCTGTTGCGTGTATGGCTGATGCTTGAGAAAGGATTGAAAACAAATAATGTCTGAAGCAAATTCTACAGCTCGATTGGAGCTCGTTTACCCGATTGAACAGGTAACCCAACCAATTATCTATCATCTTGTATCAGATTATCGGCTGATACCAAATGTCCGCCGTGCACGCATCGATGCGCACACCGGCGGCGTGATGGTGCTAGACGTTATTGGATCAAAAGAAGACATTAGCAAGGCGGTTCATTACCTTACAGAGCACGGAATAACCGTTACAGAGATTGGCTCTGTAGAATCGTGGGATATATAAATAGCCGGCTGGTTGCGGCACAAATTTCGGAATCATATGGGGCTTCTATGCTTGTTCCTGTAATCCGATGATTTTCGATTGGAGGATACAGCGCCAGGCTCGGCGAACACTCTGTCTGAATTGCCGGAAATATGGACAGGAACAGGGAACCCCCTGCCCAACTCCGTAACCGCTTTATTGGCTGCAGATGGCCAGCAATCCGCTGAACTTAACTGCAGACAGACTATCTCCAATCAGGAAACAGGGAGTCAATACTCAATGAGGATCCGTATTCCCCTCATTGGAGGCCTAGGCCTCCTAACAGCCTGTGTCATCCTGTCAGGCTGCGACCCAAACAAAGGGTCGGAGAACAACTCGAAGACACCGGGTGAGAGCGCTGTAAAGAATTCCGAGAAGAGCGCACCTGCAGCGCCATCTGGCTCGAGCAAACCGGCCGAAATTCCCGGTGCGCCCAAGTTTAAGGTGGTTACCAACGGTATCTCTCCGTTCTGGACTGCTATGTCTATAGGTCTCTACCAGGCCGATGTCGACATCAAAGTGAATGGCGACTGGCAGGCTCCCGATCCGGATACCAATGCCGCTCAGGTTAAAGTTATCCAGGATACCCTCGCGGCCAAAACCGATGGTATTGCGGTCTCCGTTATCGAAGCCGATGCGCTATCGACCACAATCAATGAAGCCGTGAAAGCCGGTGTCCCTGTTATCACATTCGATAGTGATTCTCCGAAATCCAACCGAATGTGCTACCTGGGTACCAACAACTTTGAAGCAGGCCGAGCCGCTGGCGAAGCCGCAAAGAAGTTGTTCCCCAACGGGGGCAAGTTGGTTGCTTTCGTTGGTAACATGAGCGCTCAGAATGCCCGAGATCGTTTCGAAGGTTTCAAGGCTGCACTTGTTGGAACCAAGATTGAGTTCCTGCGCGAACCGTACGAGGATAACAAAGACACCGGTATTGCTCGTAAGAACGTGGAAGATGCAATCACCAAGTACGGCACTCAGCTAACGGGTTGCGTGGGCTTGTATTCGTACAACGGCCCGGCAATCATCCATGCTGTGCAGTCGGCGGGTGTTCGCGACAAAATGAAGATCGTATGCTTCGACGGTGAACCGGAGACCCTGGCGAGCCTGGGCAAAGGCGAAGTGGACGTAACCGTAGTGCAGAAGCCCTACGAATTCGGCCGCCTTGCAATCATGTTGCTGAACCTGATTAAGAAGGACGGCGGTATTGACAAGGCTCTTGATGACCTGAAGCCTGAGCTCGACAAACTCAATATGAAGGTCGACAAGTCAAAGCACATCATCGACACGGGCGTTGATGTACTTACACCTGAAAATGCTAAGCCGTTCCTCGATAAACTGAAGGCACGTGGCCTCTCATCTACATGATGTGTACCTCCTACAACGATCTCGTTTAAGGCGAGAACGTTTCTGAGGTTCTACGGCTAAAAAGTGAAAAGCCCTGATATCAACCAATGGTTTGATGTCAGGGCTTTTCTTATAATAGGTTTGTCACTAAGACGTGCGCGTCACTTTTCTTTCAGCAACGCAGAAATCAACTTTTCAGTATTAGTGCTCGGATCATATCCCGTTAGCCGATAACGGATTATTCCTTTTTTATCGATGATGATCATCAGCGGAATGGAAGCAAACTGGTACTTGTTGCGTACATCCGGTATGTCATCTGCCAGCACAACAGGATAGGTCATTCCCAACGCGGCGATTGTTGAGTCAACCTCACGCCGGCTGGATGCCTCGTCGATTGAAACTCCAATCACTTTCAAGTCATCGTTCTTGTGAGTTGTCCAGATCCCCTGTAGTTCAGGGATGGACATCTTACATGGCCCACACCAGGTTGCCCAGAAATCCAGTACAACCACCTTGCCACGCATGGTAGAGAGGTCTACGTGAGTCTTATTTGGTCCTACCGGAATTGAGATATCGGGTGCAGGGCCATACTCTTCCGAATTCTGAGTAGTTACCAGCCGTTGTGGCACCGATTCAGATCGGAGATAAAGGGTTACAGCTATTGCAAGCAGTGCTATAACAATAACGGTAAAGGGTTTTTCAGACATATATGCTGTTCCTGTGCTCTATAAGCACCAAGTGGCGTAACAATGTGGTGGGGCCAACAGGAGCCGTGAGTATGAAAGGTTTACAAACCAACTATCCGATTTTACCGCATAGCTGGTCTGTCCGGTATTGCTCACATGTTTTACCCATTGCCCGGGCCGAACTATGGTTGCTTTATTGGCTTGCTGCCTGAGCGTGAGGCTCGCTTTGCCAGGAATGCTATCAACCGGTCTGGATAATCGGTTTGAATTCCATCCACACCCATCCGTATCGCTTTTTCAAAGCCTTTGTCGTTGTCATTGGGTCCCAGGTTGTCTACGTACACCTTTACTCCGGCAGCGTGTGCCTGATCAATATATTCTTTTGTCCAGCCAACCAGATTCCCGTCCAGCACCTCCGCTGCAAGCGTGCGTTCAAACTCCATAATTCCGCCTGGCTTCCTATACTCATCCGGCAAAGATGGCATAACTGGTAATGTTGCATCCAGCCGCTTCCACTCCTTCAATCCATCTGGCCCATTGTAAATAAGTACCTGATGCGCCATGCCATGAGCTTTAATTGCCGCCAGCACCTGATCGGTAGGCGCACTCTTGTGGTCCACATAGATATTTACTTTACCTTTGCAGGTATCCAGCACTTCATCAAACGTTGGTACCTTCTCACCTGCATATTTCTTGCCAAACTTGCTTCCAGCATCCAGAGACATAATGGTTCCGAACGTAAGGTCTTTCACCTCTCCTTTACCATCAGTTGTTCTATCCACAGACGAATCATGCATGATCACAAGGTGCCCATCCAATGTGGCACGTATATCGAGCTCTACGTAATCCGCTCCAAGCTGAATAGCATTACGTATTGCATTCAGTGTGTTTTCCGGCCTGATGCCGCGCCCCGCCCGGTGTGCAATCACTGCAATAGGATGTTTGAGAGCCGGTAACGGAGCGGGGTCACACTTTGCACCATGAACGGCAAAAGTAAACAGAGTGGAAGCTACACAGACGGCCATGCGACGGTACATGGTGAACAACCTTTCTTTCAATGCGACGCGATAATTCCAACAAGTATAAGTTTACTTCGCTCAGAAGCTTTAGAGTAGATGTAATATTGAAATTACGACGCGGATATACCAGTTGATCGACAAGCATTTGATGTGGTTCAGTTCGCGTTGGTGCACTAATTTTGCTGGCAAATCATCCGGATTTAAATAACACAAGGATTAGCGTTATAGTCAGCATGACACCCTTGCTTCCATTTATCCCAGATAAAGCCTCAAAGCTGCTCACGAGGTTAAGCACGAAGTGCTTCGCTGTGTTTACGAACGTATTTTGATAGATTGAAACCAGTAAATCCGCGTATCTTTCCCCGCAAAAACAGGAATCAGGGTATCCTCAAAGGAACGTCCAAAAGTCACGGACACAGCACCTTACGAGGGATAAAAAGTACTCGCAGGAAGGGATCAAATGCAGAAAAAAGCGCTGACAGGTATTGGATTGTTAGTCGGAGGAGCCGCGATAATCGGTACAGCTTTAACAGGCTGTGGTGGCGGCAAAAACGATGGCAAAAAAGACGGTGCTGCACGGGAAAACAAAGTTTCTGAAGCAGACATGGCCGACTTTTTGAAACGCAATATTACGGGCAAACCCGGCGGCAAGTTCAACGATGCAACTATTGCCGATCCAAAAACTTTCAACGTAATGCTTGCAAGCGAAACTTCGAGCACAGACATTCTTGGCCTGGTATTTGATGGGCTGGTGGCCCGAGACCCGGAAACCCTTGAATTTGAAGGGGATCTTGCAAGCTCGTGGACCTCTTCCGACGATAAGAAGACCTGGACATTTAAGCTTCGTAAGAATGTGAAATGGTCTGACGGCCAGCCTCTTACTGCGGACGATGTAATCTTTTCATATGATCTCGTCTTCGACAAAACCATTCCGACGCCCGTTCGCGATATCCTGACTATTAATGGCAAACCGATTGGTTACCGTAAGGTCGACGATTTAACAGTAGAGTTCAAGCTCCCGGCAACAATTGGTCCCTTCCTTGATGTGATTGGCGTCAGCATCCTTCCTAAACATAAGCTGGAAGCTGCCTGGAAGTCTGGCCAGTTTAACAACACGTGGTCGCTCAACACAAAGCCTGAAGAGATCGTAGGCACCGGCCCATTCACAATCTCCCGGTACACACCGGGTCAGTCGATTGCGTTTAAACGGAATCTCTACCACTGGCGCGTTAGCCAGGATGGGAAACAGCTACCGTTACTGGATGGCGGAACCACCCAGATAGTACCGGATCTTAATGCGGTCATCCTGAAATTCAAATCTAAGGAAACCGATTACACAGGTGTTCGCCCACAGGATTGGCCAGATATTCAGTCTAAGGCATCGTCTGGTGGATACACCGCGGTTAATGCCGGCCCTGCATGGGGTTTCACCTACCTGGGCTTTAACGTAAACCCTGCAAACAAGAACGTGCCAGATTACAAACGTGCATGGTTTAGTAAAAAAGAGTTCAGGCAAGCAGTATCTTTCGCACTCAACCGGGACAACATGGTTACCACTGCCCTGCGCGGCATCGGCAGACCCATCAACTCGCCTATCTCTTCTGCAAATAAGATTTTCTACAATCAGGACCTCAAGCCATACGCACTAGATGCTGCGAAGGCCACCGCCCTGCTGGCATCCATTGGCCTGAAGAATAAGAATGCAGAGGGTGTTCTAACCGATGATCAGGGTCATCTCGTTGAATTTACCCTGATGACCAACACCGGTAACAACGTTAACCTTGCACTCTGCACTGCCATTCAGGAAGACCTCCACAAGATCGGCATCAAGGTAACAATCAATCCAGTAGAGTTTAATTCACTGGTTGAGCGTATGCGCAAAACCTTCGATTGGGAAGCCAACCTGCTCGGCTTTACAGGTGGTGTCGATCCACACAACGGCCGAAACATCTGGATGAGCAGCGGTATGTCGCATGTTTGGTATCCGAAGGAGCCCAAAGCGGCAACTGCATGGGAAGCCGAAATCGATAAAATCTTCGATGATGCAGCAGTTGAAACCGATCAGGCAAAACGCAAGGCTCTATACGATAAATTCCAGGCCATTGTATATGACCAGCAGCCACTTATCTTCCTGGTTACTCAAGACTACCTTTCCGCCTACTCCAACAGGCTTACAAACGTTCGCCCTAATGCCCTGGCGCGCGCAATGAAGTGGAACGTCTACGAATTCTCTGAGAAGTAGATCCCGGGAGATCGCGCCAAAACATGCTGCGTTTTATCATCAAACGCCTATTAACGATGATCCCGCTTCTTGTCGGGATCTCGTTTCTGTGCTTCCTAATCCTACGGCTCTCCCCTGGAGATTTTGTACAGTCGCTGTATAGCGGTGATCAATTTTCAGATGAGATTCGTAAGCAGGTTACCCATGAGTTTGGGCTGGATAAGCCCTGGCCCGTTCAGTACCTGCTGTGGCTTGGGAATGCTGCCAGATTGAACTTCGGTATTTCGCTATCCACCAGGCAGCCTGTTGCCGGAATGCTATGGGAAAGGATGGGCAATACGCTAATTCTTTCCCTTTGCTCCATGGTACTTGCATGGGGCATGGCAATTCCTCTCGGTATCATGTCTGCAGTCAAGCGTAACTCTATAATTGATCGCTTATGCTCCCTGATGGCCTTCACAGGCATATCGGTACCAGCCTTTTTCCTGGCGTTGCTGGCAATGCTTTTCGCTCAGAAAACAGGCTGGTTTCCCATTGGCGGTATGCACTCAAACGATTATGAGGACCTGGATAGCCGCCACCGTATTCTGGATATGATCCACCATCTTGTGCTGCCAACGCTCGTGCTGGGCTTCGCCGGTTGTGCAGGCATCATGCGGCAGATGCGCGGGAGCCTTCTGGATACCCTGCGCGATAACTATGTAATCGCGGCGCGGGCCCGTGGCCTCAGCGAAACAAAAACAGTTGTTAAGCACGCTGTACGCAATGCCATAAACCCGCTTATCACCCTTTTTGGATTTAGCCTCGCAGGCCTGCTTTCTGGTGCCGCGTTGGTTGAAAACGTTATGACCTGGCCGGGACTGGGTCGGCTTATACTGGAATCTGTGCAATCCAAAGACATCTACATGGTTATGGGCGCATTCACCATGGGTGCAACGATGCTTATGCTTGGTAACCTGCTGAGCGATATCTTGCTTGCAGTTTCAGACCCACGCATCAGGATGGGGAAGTAACATGACAACTACTTCTGCTACCACCCCACCAGATTACATCGAAGACGATCAGGCTCCGTCAGAAACGCCCTGGCAACTGGCATGGCGGCAATTGCGCAAGAATAAGGCAGCGATTGCTGGTCTCATCACGCTCATTTGTCTCTACGGATGTGCTATTCTGGCGAACTTTCTGTCGCCCTATCGCATGGAATTGCGCTCTGATCAGGTATTTCAGCCCCCGTCACCAATTCGGTTTCATAACGCAGATGGTGGGTTTTCCCTGCGGCCATACACCACTCAGCTAAAGTTCAATCCGTCAGATAACGCTTTCCATGAAGTAGCAGGCACTTTGGAGCCTGTCCACTTCTTGGTTACGGGTGAGCCCTATCGGTTACTTGGAATTCTCCCACTGCGCATCCATCTGTTTGGTGCGCCCGATCATATTCCATTTCACCTTCTAGGCACCGATAGCGATGGCAGAGATGTTTTTAGCAGATTGCTGATTGGCTCACAAATCTCACTGAGTATCGGCATTATCGCTATCTGCATTACGTTTTCAATTGGCCTCACAGTTGGCGGCATAGCCGGGTACTGGGGTGGTCGTGTAGATAGCGTAATAATGCGAATATGCGAAGTGATTATGTCGGTGCCGCAGTTCTACCTTCTCATCGCGCTGGCTGGCCTGCTGCCGGCAAAGATAGATCCGCGCTTAACCTTTCTGATGATTATTATCATCCTGAGTTTTGTAGGTTGGGCAGGTCTCGCTCGCGTAGTTCGCGGTATCTCACTTTCGGTGAGAGAGCTTGAATATGTGCAGGCAGCACGCGCACTTGGTGTGCCAGAAGGCCGCATTATCCGCAGGCACATTCTTCCTGGTGCGTTCACCTATGCTTCCGTGGCGGCAACACTCTCTATCCCGGGATACATCCTGGCAGAGTCTGGCCTGAGCTTCCTTGGGTTAGGTATCAAAATTCCGTTCCCGAGCTGGGGTAACATGCTCTCCGCAGCGCAGGATCTGGATGTAATTCAAACCAAGGTCTGGATGCTATGCCCCGCTGCAATGATCTTTATCACTGTTCTGGCTTTTAACTTTCTCGGCGATGGGCTGCGTGATGCCCTCGACCCGAAACTTCGGAGGTAGATGTGCCGCAGTCTGTAACGGAGCCGGTACTTCAGATAAAGAACCTGCGTACCCACTTTTTCACGGATCAGGGTGTTGTGCCCGCCGTTGATGGTGTTGATCTGGAGGTATATCCGGGGCAAACGCTTGGGGTTGTAGGCGAATCTGGCTGCGGAAAAAGCGTAACGGGAATGTCTGCCATGCGCCTGGTGGCCCCTCCCGGCCGCATTGTGGATGGGGAGATACTCCTGCGCGGTGAAAACCTGCTGAAGCTCTCGGAAGTTGAGATGAGCCACCGCCGAGGCAAAGACCTCGGAATGATCTTCCAGGAACCTATGACGAGCCTGGATCCGCTATACCCAATCTGCGATCCATTGATGGAAGCAGTGCAAGCACATCGCAAAGAGAAAATGCCGAAGGCAGATGCCATGGCAGAGGCCGTAAGGCTGCTGGCATCGGTAGGCATTCCAGATCCAGAACGGCGTGCTCGTAGCTATCCACATGAGATGTCTGGCGGAATGCGTCAGCGCATCATGATTGCAGTGGCACTCTCCTGCAGGCCGGCTGTTCTTATAGCTGATGAACCCACCACCGCTCTCGATGTTACCGTTCAGGCGCAGATCCTATCATTGCTCCGAGATCTGCAATCCGAAACAGGCACCGGCATTCTGATGATCACTCACAACCTCGGCCTGGTCGCAGAAAACTGCCACACGGTTGCCGTTATGTATGCCGGCAAAGTAGTTGAGAAAGCCTCTGTACAGGATATCTTTAAGCGGCCAAGGCATCCTTACACTCAGGGGCTGCTGCGCGCAGTTCCACGGCTAGATCATCCCGCAAAGCAACCGCTGCCAACAATCCCTGGTATGGTTCCCAATCCGCTCCGCCTCCCGGTAGGGTGCAGGTTTCAAACGCGCTGTGCATTTGTTACGGATAGATGCCGACAGGAGCAGCCTCCGCTTGAGGCTGTAGGCACCGGGCATCTTGCAGCATGCTTTGTTCAGCCAGAATACACGGCTTCCGCTCCGGCCCACAAGGGAGGCGCATAACTTGGAAGCATTAATAGAAATAACAGATCTCGTTAAGCACTTTCCAGGTAGGTCCACACTTCTCGGCAAAACGTCTCCTCCGGTTAAGGCTGTTGATGGCCTCACATTCACGGTTTACAAAGGCGAGACCCTTGGCCTCGTCGGCGAAAGTGGATCTGGTAAATCAACCACAGGTCGCCTTATAATCCGGCTAATAGAACCAACTTCGGGCTCTTGCAAGTACGAAGGCAAAGAGCTTTTTGGGCTGTCCAGGGCAGAAATGCTGCCCTACCGCCAGAAGATGCAAATTGTGTTTCAGGATCCGTATGGCTCTTTGAATCCACGAATGACGGTATCGAATATCATTCGGGAAGGGTTAGAGCCCCGCAAGCTCACGGAGCAGGAGCAAGAGACAGAGATAACGCGCCTGCTGGAAGTGGTTGGCCTGCGAACCTCTCACCGCAACCGATATCCCCATGAATTCTCTGGTGGCCAGAGGCAGCGCATCGGTATCGCTCGTGCCCTGGCCGTTAATCCAGAGTTCCTAATTGCAGATGAGCCCGTGTCTGCCCTCGATGTCTCCATCCAGGCGCAGGTTCTCAACCTGTTGCTGGAGCTTCAACAAAAGCTCGGGCTCACCATACTGTTCATTGCTCACGATCTTGCCGTTGTTCGGCATATGAGTGATCGAATTGCAGTTATGTACCTCGGTAAGATTGTTGAGCTTGCCGATAGTGAAGCAATCTATCTGGATCCGCTGCATCCTTACACACGCACCCTACTTCGAGCCATCCCTATCCCTAACCCGGATATTCGGCCACCAGATACGTCTGCAGACCCCGGTGCGCAATCTGGGCGCGGCGAAGGCTGTGTTTTCCGTAACAGATGCCCCCATTCCACCGACAAATGCAGTATAGAACCACCTCTTCTTGAGGTCAAGCCTGGCCACTTCTCCGCATGTCACTATGCAGTAGAACTGCCTGATTACCATGATGAACGGCTGACGACCGGTTAGTCGCGCGGGATGAAATGCATTGTAGGGGGAACCAACCCCGGTACTGCCAGTGCGGCTACGGACACAAATTCCGAACATCAGCGCAATGCCGCGCGGCGAAGGTGAGCTGCCATGACACTAAAACGTCTGTTCTTCTTGCGTACCTCGCTCTTGCTGGCATCTGCTGGCATCACGGTACCCATTGGCCAATCCGCAATTGCGAGCTCTCCTCCGGCCTCCAGGACTACTGGAATCAAAGTAGTTTTCAATCGCGATATCCGCCCTATCCTTTCCGATAACTGCTTTGCATGCCACGGCCCGGATAAGAACAAGAGGCAGGCAAACCTCCGGCTTGATCAGCCTAACCCGGCAATCGTTCCTGGCAGTCCCAATGCAAGTGAGCTAATTAAGCGCATCGTGCTGGCACCCGCAGATGCTGCCTCGATGCCGCCCGCCTCCTTCCACAAAAAGCTCACAGCTGCACAGATATCGCTGATGAAGCGCTGGGTTCAAGAAGGCGCAGTGTATCAGAAGCACTGGGCGTACGAACTCCCCGTTAAAGCACAAGTCCCTGCTAGCAGCAATGCCGTTGATTACCTCGTACATGCTCGCCTTGCCTCAATCGGCCTGCCAGTATCTCCACCCGCCGACAGGCGAACGATTATCAGACGCCTGTATTTTGATTTAATTGGCTTGCCGCCAACCTCGCAGGAAGTAGCTGCTTTTGTTGCAGACAAGTCGCCAAAGGCATACACGAATCTTGTAGAAAGGCTGCTCGCGAACACACACTACGGCGAACGTATGGCGCAGGGATGGCTAGATGTGGTCCGCTTCGCAGATACCATCGGCTACCACAGCGATAACCCACGAAACATCTGGCCCTATCGAGATTATGTAATTAACAGCTTTAACACCAATAAGCGCTTCGATCGGTTTACACGAGAACAACTCGCCGGGGATCTTCTTCCAGATGCTAATCAAGAATCGCGCGTTGGTTCTGCCTTTAACCGGCTTCTGCTAACCACGGAAGAAGGGGGTGCCCAGGCTAAAGACTATGAGGCCCGCTATCTTACCGACCGTGTGCGCTCGCTCGGAACCGTTTGGCTTGGCCAAACAACAGGCTGTTGCCAGTGCCACGACCATAAGTTTGATCCACTCCGAACGAGAGACTTTTATACTCTCGGAGCCTTCTTTGCGGATGTTGATGAGGCCATTATCGGCGGGCGAGAGCCAGGCATGCTTGTTCCAAGCGCCGAGCAATCCAAAACTCTGCAGGTAAAAACAGATGCAATAGCCTCGCTGAAGAAGAGCTTCGATGGGGCAATCCCTGCTGAGTTCGCAGCCGCAAAAGCATCCTGGGACAGCAACCTGCATAAAACTGCCCTGCTGAGGCAGATGTGGCGTTGGATGACACCATCGGCATCGGCAGCTACCAATGGCGTGCAGCTGGTGCCACAGCCGGATGGCTCCATCCTTGCCACCGGACCCAACCCCGATAAAACGATATATACAGTGGATGTTGCCGCAGTTGGCAGCATCGGTGGAGTGCAGATTGAAACTCTGCCCGATGCTTCCCTGCCACAGCGCGGCCCGGGGCGTGCAGGCAACGGAAACTTCGTAATTACGGAAGTAATCGCCCAGGCAGTGAATGCTGCAGGCGCCGTACGCAACCTTCCGTTCGGCTCTGCACAGGCCACCTTTGAACAGGCAGTGATTGCAGAAGCAAACCCCTACCGCCTCTGGAGCGCTTCATCTACGATCGATGGTGATCAAAAGGGTGAAGAATGGGGATGGGCAATTCTCCCTAACGCTGGCAAACCACAATCGCTTATACTTGCACTTAAGCAGGCCGCCGTTCTGGCAGCAGGCGAAAAACTGCAGATCATCATCAAGCAAAACCATGGCGCAGCTCATAATCTGGGTAGGTTCAGGATAGCCGTTACCGAAAGCAAAGACACCGCAGAAGCACCACTCAATGCCCTTCCTGCAGATATAGCGTTGGCAGCTTCCAAAGACGTTTCGAAGCGTACTGTGGCCGAAACAGATAGGATGATCGCATACTTCAAAGAGGCTTCACCTGAGTTTGCTCCACTCCGCAAACAGATTGTAGATGCACAAAAGTCTCGCGATGATTATGAAGCCAGCATTCCACGCTGCCTAATCTCCGTTCATCGTTCAACACCGCGCACTGTGCGAGTTCTACCACGCGGCAACTGGATGGATGAAACTGGCGACGTGGTGCAGCCTGCAACACCGGCTTTCTTGCCGGGCGTTACCGGTGGAACGCGCCTTGATCTGGCCAACTGGATAGTCAGCCGCCAGAACCCTCTCCCGGCTCGCACGGTTATGAATAGGTTATGGAAGCAGTTCTTCGGTAATGGCCTTAGCAAAGTGCTGGAAGACCTGGGTGCACAGGGCGAGCCCCCGGCTAACCCTGCCCTTCTCGATTATCTGGCATGTGAATTTATGGATAGTGGCTGGGATATCAAGCACATGGTTCGCCTGATAGTAAACAGCAATGTCTATCGGCAAACTTCCATCGCTACCCCACTTCAAATGCAGAAGGATCCCTACAACCGGGAATACGCACGTCAGGGCCGTTTTCGATTGGATGCAGAAGAGATCCGAGACAACGCATTGTCTGTTTCTGGCTTGCTTAGCCTCACAATCGGGGGCCCAAGCGTTAAGCCTTATCAGCCTGATAGATACTGGGATAACCTTAACTTCCCGGTGCGTGATTATGTGCCAGATAAAGGAGACAGCCAATATCGCCGTGGGATTTACACTTGGTGGCAGCGATCCTTCCTGCATCCTTCCATGCTGGCATTTGACGCGCCAAGCCGGGAAGAGTGTGCTGCAGATCGTGGCCGCTCTAACATCCCACAGCAAGCGCTGGTACTACTGAATGATCCTTCTTATGTAGAAGCGGACCGAGCTTTTGCCGTGAGAGCAGTCAAGGAGTGCACAGGTACACCTGAACAGCGAATATCCTGGATGTGGAACCAGGCCCTTCAGCGTCAGCCAACAACGGCCGAGCTCAAGACAGTCATGTCCATTTACCGAGATAGGCTGGCAGAATATCAAAAGTCCCCGGAAGCAGCAAAGTCTTTACTCTCAGTGGGATTTGCTCCACTGCCTGCCGATTGCAACCCACCAGAACTGGCGGCGCTCACTCACACGGCACGTATTGTGATGAACCTGCACGAAACGATTACTCGCGAGTAAGTTACTCTGGCGCACATAGAACCGTGCGCCATCGGGGTGTAGCTATGCAAAACAATAATTCGATATTACACATGGAATTGGCAGACGAACTCGCAAGCAGAATGTCTCGCAGGGCATTTCTTGGCAGGGCAGCAGCAGGCGTTGGAGCAGCCGCACTTGCTTCTCTGGATTCTGCTCAGGCACAAATCCCTGGGCTGGTAACCCTGCCACAAAAAGCTAAACGAGTTATCTGGCTCACGATGGCAGGCGGCCCAAGCCACCTGGAAACCTTTGATCCAAAACCAGTGCTGGCACAAATGCATGGCAAACCCATGCCAGAGAGCTTTACAAAAGGCCAGCAAATCGCCCAGTTGCAGGGCCAAAAGCTTATCTGTTTCGGCCCACAGCACGGTTTTGCGTCCTTTGGTAAGAACAAAACCCAAATATGTGAACTGTTCCCGAACATAGGTTCCGTGCTGGATGATATATGTCTCGTGCGCTCGATGACCACCGATGCCATCAACCACGACCCTGCACACATGTTCATGAATACAGGGGCACAGATTGCGGGCCGCCCTAGCATGGGCGCCTGGATTACGTATGGCCTCGGAAGCGTATCGAAGGATCTGCCTGGCTTTGTAGTATTAACATCGCTGGGTCAGGGTGGCCAAAACCAGCCGATCGCAGCACGCCAATGGAGCAACGGGTTCTTACCCAGCAAGTACCAGGGGGTACAACTGCGCGCGAAGGGTGATCCAGTTCTGTACCTTGCAAGCCCAACGGGAGTTTCGCAAACGGGCCAACAGGCAGATATCCAGGCAATCAACTCCCTCAATCGCATCCACGATAGCGTAACCGGCGATCCTGAGATAAACACACGCATTGCACAATACGAGCTGGCATTCAAAATGCAGGCGAGCGTGCCTGCACTCATGGATATCTCACAGGAAAAGAAAGAAACGTTGGAGCTATATGGCTGCCACCCTGGCGATGGCTCGTTCGCTTCTAACTGCCTTCTGGCACGGAGACTGGCAGAACGTGGCGTGCGGTTTATTCAGCTGTATCACAAGGATTGGGACCACCATGGAGACATCAAAGAAGGTATCCGCCTGAAAGCACTTGAGATCGATCGAGCCTGTATGGCCCTGATTACCGATCTTAAGCAGCGCGGCATGCTGGAAGAAACGCTGGTAGTTTGGGCAGGCGAGTTTGGCAGAACTCCTATGTCCCAGGGGGGCTCTGGCCGAGATCACCACAATAAGGCCATGTCTGTGTGGTTGGCAGGGGCCGGTATAAAGGGCGGCATGGTATACGGCGCAACCGATGACCTCGGTTATGCCGCCGTCGAAAACCTGACAACAGTGCACGATCTACATGCAACCATGCTTAATCGGCTGGGAATTAAGCACGAAGCATTTACATACAAGTTCCAGGGGCTGGATGCACGCCTCGTGGGTGTTGAACCATGTAAAGTGCTTGCCGATATCATCGCATAGATCAACCCGCAGTTTGTAACCAAGAATGGCCAGAATAGCAGCCTCCCGATTGTTCGGGAGGCTGCATGCTATGTATAGGTCCACTTACGCAGGAAATAACACTTCGTCAGTTGCATTCTAACCCGAGAGACCGATAAAGCCGCGAGACTACAATCTGGGGTCTTACATGCTTTCTCGGATAGTTTATCGATCGAACAAGGAGCTTGGCACGTGGAAAACGGCATTTCAGAGATTTCTCGGCGCAGAGTATTAACGGGGAGCGCGCAGCTTGGGGCGGGAATGGCACTCGGTGCCTACCCGTTTAGCGCAGCCCCTGCAATGCCGGTTAAGCGCGTAGCGCCGAATGATAGAATAACGCTCGGCCTCATTGGTTGCGGTGGCATGGGCTCCTCGGATATGCACCAGCTAATGCAGAATCCAGAAATTCAAGTAGCCGCTCTCTGCGATGTAGATGATGCACGCATGGTTGGAGATATCGAATTTGTTACTCGCGAATCTGGTAAGAAACCCGACATCTACAAAGATTATCGTAAAATGCTGGAGCGCAAAGATATCGATGCAATCATCGTTGGCACTCCTGATAACTGGCACGCACTGAACCTGATCCATGCAGTCGAAGCCGGCAAAGATGCGTACTGTGAGAAGCCTATCTCTCACGATATCGTAGAAGCACGCTCTATGGCAAATGCCGTTAAGCACTATAACAAAGTGGTTCAGGTAGGAACCTGGCAGCGCAGTAAGCCAGAATTTGTTAGCGCGATAGAATACATCCGCTCCGGCAAACTGGGGAAAATAGTTACAACCCGTGCCTGGCGTACAGATGGTTCCCGCGTCGGCAATCATAAGCCGCAGCCCGTTCCGGCTGGCTTTGATTACGACATGTGGGTTGGCCCGGCAACATTTAAGCCCTACATTCCAGAATATACACATGGCAACTGGAGATGGTTTCTCAACTTTGGTTGTGGTATGACGGGCGACTGGGGAGTGCACATGATTGATATCGTGCTGCTTGCCATGAGCAAAGATACCGATCTACCAATGCCAACTGAAATTAGCTCAGTAGGTGGCAAGCTTGCCTGGCCAGATGATGACCGCACGGCACCTGATACACAGATATCGATAATGCGATTTAAGAACCCGGATTTCATCCTGCAATGGGAAACCGGCCGAGATCACATGAACAAGGATGGATCGGGCGCTGAATTTGTCTCAGAAGATGGCAAGGTGCTTACAGTATGGCGTGGAGGATGGCGCGTGCGCGATGCCGAAGGCAACGAACTGCCGAAAGTAGAAGCCACACCTGTCAACGATCACTGGCGTAACTGGGTGGATTGCCTGAAATCACGCGAACAGCCGCGTTCTAACCTGGCATCCATGGCTCAAACAACCATCGTATGCCACCTTGCCAATGCATCTGTACTCGCTGGCGAAACAGTGCGCTTCGATAAGTCTAAAATGGATATTGTTGGCCGGGCTGGCAAGCATACAAGCTCTTACCACCGAGAGTACCGCAAGCCCTGGAAGCTGCCTATCTACTCCTGATACCGCAGAACGTTATATGATTGAGGAATGCACGAACACAATGAAGATCGACGAAAGTAACCAGCCTGAAGCGATTGCCGGCAACACCGGTAAATCCCCTATATCCAGGCGCGGGTTCATGAAAACTATGGGTACCATCACTGCCGCTGGCGCAGTTATTACTGCGGTTGAAGATACTGTCTACGCAGCAGGTGCAGAAGGCACACTTACCGTTGGTGCTGCGAAGAGGATAATCACGCCTGATCCCCTGCTCCCTGTTTCAGGCGGCATGGGCCCAACGCACCCAACCAGTTCCAAACAGGGCGATATCACAGCACGCGCTATCTTCGTGAAGAAAGGTGACACTTCTCTCGCGATTGTAGCCCTGGATCTACTGGGATTCCCTTCGGTTCTCGGCGACAGGGTGCGCGCTAAAGTATCACGTATCCCTGGCACGAATATCCTGATCGGCTCTACCCACACGCACTCTGCACCAGACTGCTACGCCTTTCCCGATGGGCAGGGCGGCCACACGGGTGACCTGAAGTACATGGATCATGTTGTAAACCTGGCTGCTGGGGCCATCAACGAAGCCATAGACAAGGCCGTACCCGCTAAACTCCGCGCCGGTACAGATGTGGCAAAAGGCAAGATTAGCTACAACTACTATGCGCCAGATCTGTGTGATCACCGCATGGGTGTAATCCAGTTCCAGGCAGTTTCTGGCTCCACTATCGCTACCCTCATCAACTACGCTATCCACCCGGAAGTTCTGGGAAACGACATTGGTATACTCAGCCCCGATCTAATCGGTCCGCTTAATGATGCAGTGGAGGCCTCTGCTGGCGGCCTCTCTCTGTTTATGAACAGCGCACAGGGCGGCATGGTTACTGCAGACAACAGGTACCTGGATCGGCCGAAAGATGCCCTTCGAGGATATTGGGAAGATGAACGCAGTTGGGCAGAATGCCTCCGCATTGGCCACACTATGGCAAGCGAAGCGCTGCGAATCATCGGCAAAGCGGATTGGCAGTCAGATCCTACCCTGTACTGCCGCAGCACACCGGTAACCATCCCAATAGAATCCCCGGATCTATGGGCCGTTGTTACAATGTCGCCGTTAAAATACAAACATTCAACTGATCGAAAGATAACGGTACGCGTAAATCTTCTGAATATTGGCAACTGCCAGATTGTTACCTGTCCCGGCGAGGCATTACCGAACATTGGCAGCTATGTAAAGCGAAAAATGAAGGGGCAAAACAACCTCTTCTTTGGCCTTACAAACGATGCCTTCGGTTACATTCTTACGCGCGTCGACTGGAATGCCTTTCCACGCTACGAATACTGCTCTCGAGTGTGCATGGGTGAAAACACTGCCGAAATCCTCATCGATAAGTGGCTAAGTCTCATAAACACCAGCCCACTGCCGGATGGTAAGAAGGCCTGAACGGTAGGGTAACGCTTCCTCAAGGCACGCCCGGAGAGAATCTCTCCGGGCGCTGCTGTTTGTCTGTATCTCTATCCACGGAACTAAAACCGTACTGAAGGACTGAATGATGACTGGATCTCTGCTGCCGGCTATCCGCACGGCACTTTGTGTCTGCATAGCGATGGCGCTCTCAATACATGCCCTGGCAGCGGCACCACGCCACACCCTGTATGTATCTGCCCTGGGAGCTAACACGGATGGTAAGAGCTGGCAAGCTGCCTTCCATAGCATTCAATCAGCACTGAGCGCAGTGCCAGACGGAGACGGCGGCTGCCGGATAGTCATCCGGCCAGATACCTATTTCGAAGCAAATCTCTCTCCTGCCTTTCGAGGCAAACAGGGCGCTTATAACGAGATTGTAGGCGATACCGACGGCAAAATGGGCTCAGGCACTGTAGGAGATGTCATCATCGACTCCGGTGATCCCGGCCAAAAAGGGTTCAAAAGCTACGATTGGTGGAGCACTATTCGGGCCACAACTCAGGGGTGGTCTAAGGATCACAAAGAGAAAACTTTTTCAGCCATCGGTTGGGATAGATGGGCACTGCGTCGCCTGTATTCAACGGGGTCAGACGCCGGTATCTTCTTTGACATGACGGACCATGTCGAGCCCTTCAGCATAATTATTGAAGACTGCACATCGATTGGCCGCGCTTTTGGCGGAGGGGTTGCGAGTTGCCTCTCTCGGCCAGATGAGCCCGTTACTTTTCGCAGATGCCACCTGTGGGCGCTCGATTTCTGGGGAGATACTTCAGGCGCGTACATACGCTTCGAAAACAAAACAATGCCAGCCAGCCCGGACGCTGTTTTTGAAGACTGTACGCTCGTTGGCCCACAATGCGCCCTGAAAAGCAGTAACTTCGGGTTTCATACATTTTCACGTATTCGCCTGAAAGGCTGTCGCCTGGCAGCCCTCAACTTCTCTCAACCGGTTGGTACACCTACCGATGGCATTATTCAAAGCGTTCAAGAGGGCAAACTGCTGCATGTAGAGCTTGAGAATACTATCCTCATGGGTTATAAAGTTCTTGGGGTCATCAAGCAAAAGGACACTGTAAAGGACATTGGAGTTACCGTTACCGGCGACGTGCGCGCCTATGTACAATTCCAGCAAACCACTCCTCCTGGCATCTATCAGCAGGGCGGATGGCCTGCGGAACTGTTCCGAAGCCTGGTTCCACCAGCCCCTCTTCAAACCGCTGTGTTCACTGCGAAAGAGGACGTTCGCAACGATCTCTGTGAAGTAACCCCATTTGTCTGGAAAGGCAAGCTTTGGACCATGGAGTGTGTGCGTCCCGCATCTGGCGGAACCGCCGCAGATTACCATCTGGCACTGAGAGACGTTGCAGCAGATAAGATTGTTGCCACCTGTGCCGAAGGATACGGCCTCGGGGCTCTGATGGTTGACAGGGGCGAGCTTATTATCTCTGCCAGCCGATGGGAAGCAAACGGATGGCACGACGTTACACTGTTCCGATCGAAAGACATGAAACGGTGGACAAAAACTGTTGCTGTACAGGGAGAAAACGAACAGCTCTTCAATAGCTCCGTTTGCAAGGGTGCTGATGGGTATGTAATGGCCTACGAGTCAAACGACCCGGCCTATCCACCTTTTACAGTCAAGTTTGCACATTCTACCGATCTCAAAATGTGGAACAAACTACCGGCAGCAACATTCGGTACAGACAGGTACACCGCCTGCCCCTGTGTTCGCTATGCCAACGGCTACTACTATGTACTATACCTGGAGCATCGCAAGCCGCGTTGGTGGTTCGAAACCTATATAACCCGCAGCCCGGATCTTAAACACTGGGAGTTAAGCTCTGCAAACCCCGTGCTCAGGCCAGAGATGATGCTCGAGGGCATCAATGCTTCGGATCCAGACCTCGTAGAATGGAAGGGCAAAACATACCTTTACTATGCTGTTGGCGATCAGTTGAGTTGGATGAACGTGCGCCGAGCCGTATTCAACGGATCCTTAAGTGCATTCCTTGAGAGCTGGTACAAAACTCCCGGCATAAAAGATGCGGGCTCCACATCCTACCAGATTGGTTCAGAACCAGAGCCCGCTCAGAACGCACCAGAACCAGAGTTCTAATCCGCGGAATCAGAAATATTACCACGGCAGCCCCAACGAAGCAGGATATGATAGCGAAGCCACAGAGGGCTAGTTCACAACCGATAACAATATCTCTGTTCTCGTGTTGTTGCTGCGTCTACCGCGCAGCAACAACACGGGCTAATTTGTATCGGCATTTACCATGGCCATTTCTCACGTCACTGCATGCCTCCGGCCCAACCACCAATATGCGTCGATCTGCCGCTAAAACACTGGCAAATCAACCTGACCAACCCGCGGTGTACCTCCGAGTCTGCGAGCAGTGTATAGCAGCGCCGCAACAATAGAGCTTATTCAGCATACAACAGCGCCAATCAGCGGTAGCCTTATAGGTCCCCAATGTCCCATTTGTCTCTGTTGGCCTCCACGCCCGCACCAACCTGTCTACCACCAAAACCCCATGAGTGCTCAGCGCATCTCTCCGAGCCCTCCACGCCGACAAGTATAATATTCGCAAATTCGGCAAAGTTTTTAGAACACTCGCAATACGGCCCCTAAAAAATCGCATTTATCCAACACCTGTATGCAAGAAATCACAACCTTTCCAGAATCTTCCATGCCACAGTTTGCAGTCAAATTAAATACTGTTGACATATATTTAAGAGTGTCTTATACTCACATTTATAAATCGCCTGATAGTGCGGCTTTATTGCCGCGTGCATGCAGGCGAATGCTGACTGTAAATGGCCGCGAAGATTCGGTCACAATTGCGCAGTACCCGCCGCGTGCTTCCCAAAACACTCGGTACCGCAATTGTTCTGCGTCGTCATAACCGACCATAACATCAAACACAAGGTGAGGGAACGTACATGGGTGTACCGAGAAAGCCACGTGCTTTCACACTGATCGAACTACTTGTTGTCATCGCAATTATTGCCATCCTTGCTGCAATCCTGTTCCCGGTGTTTGCCCGGGCGCGAGAGGCAGCGCGTAAAACAGCATGTATCAGCAACATGAAACAGCTTGGGCTCGCAGCCCAGATGTACATGCAGGATTATGACGGTGCCCTGCCAGATTCACGAATGACATGGCTGAACGGCCTTCCCGGCGTTCCTGCCCCGGGAAATGGTCTTGCTCTGGGCTACTATGGCGCATCACATATCTGCAACTACTCTATGCGAGTTTATGCAAACGATGGCATAAACCTGGGTGGAATTGGACTACTCTACAACCCTTATCTTAAGAACACCCAGATTTTCCGCTGCCCCAGCGATCCGGAAACTCGTGGCTGGGCTGAAGCTTGCGGAGTACCAACCAGCCCAAACGGCAAGGCTATTACACCCGGACAACACTTTAGCTCCTACTACCAGCGTCATGCGCACGATGCGTACTCCAGCATCATGGGAGCCTCTGTATCTGATTCGCTGGTGCAGGTGCCCTCCCAAATCGCTCTCTTTATTGAAGAGGGCTGGCATGGCGGCACCGCACGTCCATACCTGTGGGATGGCACACAGGCAGGCGACAATGTGCGTTTCGTGAACGCTGCGTACTACGATGGCCATGCTAAGCGCCTCGGCATCCCGTTTGTGTTGCCAACTGGGGCAAACGCATTCGATGGAAACTGGATTCAGAATGTGCACCCGTGGGATTACTCTCAGGCGATTACGGACGTCAAGTAGTATCCTAACGCTCATCTCAATTTCCCTGTTCCGGCACATCCAGAACAGGGAATTGCTTTTGCAACCCATTCTAACAATCTGGTCTTTTGCACCCATTCCCATTCTTGAACCATTGCCCGATTAATGAAACCCACATCAGAAAAGTACACCGAAGAACACCGCTCACCGCGTCCTCCCCAGAGACTTCCTCTGGGCTTGCTTATTGTTGCTGCCCTTCTCATCATAATTTCCCTGTATGCGGAACGCGTCAGCAGAAATTGGGTGCCAGATGCCGATAAGAAAGTAAAGGCAGCGGCTTCACAGGTTTCAGAACAGACATTTAAAGACCTTGGCATTGCTGCAACTGCTTCCATAAATGATGCACATGCACAAACGGAATATGCTCAGGCACTAATCTCACGCAACAATTTCTTTGCAGCAATGCTGCCCGCAGAGAGAGCAGTGGCTGTGGCTCCCTCTTCCTCAGATGCACATCTAATGTTGGCGCTCATCTATAGCACAGTTGGCTACCGCGAACGGGCCATAAGCGCATATCGAGAAGCCCTTAAAAACGCAATGCCTGAATCGCGACTAATGGTAATGCAGAAGCTGGGCGAATACTTGCAGTCAACTGGAGACACTTCAGGGGCCCAAACAATATTTATGGCGGCGCGTAATGCGTATCCTGGCAGTCCTGGTCCCATAATGAGCCTCGCCAGTATTTACCTCGATAGTGGCAAGGCATCAGACGCACTTGCACTGCTCGATCCGATCTGCACCGACCCCAAAACTGCGGCTGTAGGCGCACTCTATCTAAATGGTAAGGCATGCCAGTCTCTAGGCAAAACCACCAGGGCGGCAGAGTTGCTACGAGCTGCTATTAGCCGGCAATCTGATTTCTCCGATGCATACCACACTCTTGGCTCCATCCTGTGCAACCAGGCTCGACAACAAGAAGGCATTCCGCTCTTGGAGAATGCGGTTAAGCTTAACCCGAACAGTGGCGCGATCATGTATTCGCTCGCAAGTGCCTATTTCAATGATGTTACTCGCCAGGACCATCTCTCCCTCGCGCGTACTACCTTTGAAGCAACGCTGGATCGCGATCCACAAAACGAGTGGGCACATTATTATTACGGCCTAACCCTCGAACAGCAGTCCAATTTTGCAGCAGCAATTCGGGAATACGAAAGAACGCTTGAGATCAACCCAGATTTCGATAGCGCCCTCTACCGCAAAGCGGCAGTGCTTACTCAACTGGGCAAACGAGATGAAGCAAAGGCCTGTTATGCGTTGTTTGATAAACGAAGCAAACATGAAATCACCAGCGTTCATGATAAGCGCCGCAACAATTCAATCGTAGATACGGCTGAAGAGCACTATCGGCGAGGGATGGCACTCATGCAAAAAGGCGACAGAGATGCCGCACGTGATGATTTCAAAATTGCCCTACAGCGAGAACCCGGCAATGCAGCAGCCCGCAGAGCCCTTCAGGGCGTGGGAGGGCTCTAACTCGTGAGCTCACTCACACGCAGGCAGCTCATAAAGTCGGCATCTGTCACTGCAGCAGGCTCCCTGCTTTCTGCATGCGGATCGAAAAGCCCTGCGCATGGCAACGCACCTGTAGTCGCACAATCATCTGGGTTTCTGTTTCGAGATGTTCAGGATACAGCGGGGGTCCACTTTAAACATACCGATGGGGAAAGTGGCCGAAAATACTTCGTAGAGCAATTTTGCTCTGGCTGCGGCTTTATAGATTTCGATAACGATGGATTTCTGGACATATACGCTGTTAACGGCGCCCTATTGCCCGGCTCCCAGGTTAAGGGGCATCCTCGGCACGAAATGTTTCGGAACCGTGGAGATGGTACGTTTGAAAATGTCACAGACAAGTGCGGACTGGGCAGTACTCGCTTCGGTGGAGGCGTTTGCGCAGCGGATTACGATAACGATGGTTACCTTGAAATATATGTAACCTGTTTTGGCAAGAATCACCTGTATAAGAATAAAGGCAATGGCGTTTTTGAAGACATCGCAATCCATGCCGGGGTTGCTGGGCTCGAATGCATCAGTACAAGCGCATGCTTCTTCGATTATGATAATGATGGATGGCTCGATCTCTATGTTTGCAACTACGTGGATTACAAACTCTCTGAGGACAGGTTTTGCGGCAAAGGCAAAGATCATAAGAGCTACTGTGGACCAGAGGTCTACCACTCACATGCAGACACGCTCTACCACAACAACCGGGATGGAACCTTCACGGAGGTATCCCGCCCGAGCCGAATCATCCAAACGCGGAGCAAGTCGCTTGGAGTTGTCGCAACAGATGTGGATAACGATGGATGGATGGATCTCTACGTCACCTGCGATCTGGAGCCTAACCTTTTACTGATTAACAATCGGGATGGCACCTTTGCAGAGCGTGGGGTGGAATACGGGGTTGCCTACGGCATGGATGGTGCAGCCCATGCAGGCATGGGGGTTAGCGCAGGCGATTATGATAACGATGGCAACATCGACCTATTCGTTACCAACTACTCCTTTGAAATGAACTCACTGTATCGCAACACCGGCCAGGCGAACTTTACCTACGAATCGCTCAGAACAGGTATTGGCCCTCCCAGCCTTGTACCCCTTGGCTTCGGAGCTCACTTTGCCGATTTTGATAACGATGGCTGGCAAGACATTGTGGTTGCCAACGGGCACGTTCTGGATGATTGCCACGAAAACAATCAGGCTCTGGAATACGCCCAGCCACTTCAGCTTTACCATAACCATGGTGGCAAATCGTTTGAAGATGTCTCTACAACCGCTGGTCCTGCGTTCCAGCAGAAATATGTTGGGCGAGGGCTTGCGGTTGGAGATTACGATAATGATGGCCGCCTGGATATCCTCGTAAGCAATAACAAAGGTCCGGTGAGACTTATTCATAACGAATCGAGCTTTCAGCACAATTGGATCAAGCTTCAGTTACAGGGTGTGAAAGCCAATAGGAGTGCCATTGGAGCAAGGGTTCAGGTTAAGACACGGTCAGGGATGCAAACGCAGGAGGTCTATAGCGGCAGCTCTTACTTGTCGCAATCCGATCTACGTGTCCACTTTGGACTTGGTACCGATACCACAATCCTGGAAGTGAGAGTTCGTTGGCCGGGCTCCGGTGGAATACCAGGAGCCGAAGAAGTTTGGAAACGTCTGGAAACAAATCGAATTCATCGGCTGGTTGAAGGATCAACCAGTAACAAAGGAGGCATCGCTAAATGAAACAACAGGTAAGCACACCAGTTGTGGTCGTGGTTGTCGCACTCGTAGTAGGAGTTGCCGGATATTTTATGTGGAACAAGGCCAACCATCCGTATGCCGGCGGTGATGCACCCCCCATTCCCATGAAGGTCGATCTAAAAGCTGGCCCCCAACAGATGCAGCTGCCCGGCAAGTCGGGTAACGATGTTAACCCTACAGCTCCGGGCGGTAGCGGAGGCATGACCGCTCCTGGCGGAAAGTGACGCGATTCTATCTGTGACTTAGGGCCGCTGGCGATTGCGCCATGCGGCCCTTTATTACGTCTGATTATCTGTATGTGCATCATTTTGGGCGCTCGGCTGCGAGCATACGCTAACATTTTGGTTCTGATTGCAATAACCTGTAACGGACACAGACTCTGTCTGTCATAATCACATAAGTCACACGCGCGCGTGCAACTATCTGTCAGCATCAGAACAATCAGGATCCGGTATGCCCACCTACAAACTTTCCCCTATGAGTAACCTGTACGCACCCGCTTTTGCAGCGTTGTTCGCCTTATCCAGCGCGCTTTGTTCTGCACAGGTGGCAAAGCCGGCAGCTGTTCCGGGCGTAAAGCCAGCCACAAAGCTGGTATTAGTAAAGCCCGTAGTAGCAGCTAAGGCGCAACCTGCACCTCAAAAGGTGGAGTTCCTCCGGGATATCGCACCTATTCTGGATCGCGGTGGATGCTCTGGGGCTGGGTGCCACGGTAAGTTTGGTGGCAGAGGCGGATTCCAGCTTTCACTTATGACTCTGAGCCCGGAGGATGATTACGATCCTATCGTTACTGGCAGCCGGGGTAGACGAATAGACTTTGATCACCCGGAAAATAGCATGTTGCTCGTGAAAGCAACCGGTGGTCTGGATCATGCCGGAGGCCCTCGCTTTGAGGTGGGCTCTCCCTACTACAACACCATTCTTACCTGGATTAAGCAGGGCGCACCGTTCGATGTGAAAGATCCGCGCCTTGTTGCCCTTAAGATTTCCCCGGATAAAACCCTGTTTAAAAAGGTCGGCGATAAGCAACAGATCAAGGTGCTGGCAGCTTACACCGATGGAAGCACTCGAGACGTTACAAGCCAATCAGTATTTATGTCATCCAACAGTGCTGTACTTGGCGTAGATGGCAAGGGGCTGGTATCGGTTCAACGCTGGGGCGGCGGCGCTGTAATGGCACGCTATCTGGGAACAATCACGCCTTCCTTCTACACATTACCGCAGGTGCGCAAAGGGGCATATCCGGAAACTCCTACCAACAATGTTATCGATAAGCTGGTGTTGGATAACCTTAAACGCCTGAACATTGTTCAGTCTGCGATTAGCACGGATAACGAATTCTTACGCCGTGTATCGCTGGATACAATCGGCCGCCTTCCAATAGAGTCAGAAGTAGCAGCCTTCACGGCCGATAAGGATCCCCAGAAGCGCACAAAGCTAATTAAAACTCTCCTGGATAAGCCTGAGTTCGCAGACCTGCGTGCACTACGCCTCTCTGATCTGTTGCGTGTTAATCCACAGCGGCTGGGCACTGGACTCGGCGATAGAGCCGGCCAACTGTACTATGAGTGGATCTGGAACAGCGTTGCCTCAAACAAACCGTTTGATCAATTCGCACGCGAAATTGTAACCGCGCGTGGCAGTACATATCAAAATGGTCCGGCAAACTTCTTCCGAATTGAGCGGGAACCTAACGACCGCATGGAGAACCTTGGTCAGGCTTTCCTTGGTGTACGTATGACCTGCGCACGCTGCCACAAGCATCCTTTCGATCGCTGGTCTACCGACGATTACTGGAACTTTGCATCCTTCTGCGGCAAAATCGGTATCGCTGGTGGCCGCCTTTATGATGAAAATGTCGTAACGTACAATGGTGGAGCAGAGATCACCAACCAGTCTGTTAACGGCAGAAACAAGGGAAAAATTGCTCCGGCTACCTTCCTTGGCGATAAAGCCCCTGCTAAGGTTCAGCCAGACATGTCCAATGCACTCGCAGACTGGATGACAGCCCCAACCAACCCGTTCTTTGCCAGGGCGGCTGTTAACAGGTTATGGTCCTACTATTTCGGCAAGGGCATTATCCATCCTGTTGATGATATGCGGGCAACCACCCCCGAGAACGTACCCGGACTTTTGGATGCCCTTGCAAAAGAGCTGGTTGATAATAAGTACGATATGAAACACATGATCAGCCTTATTCTCAACTCCAGAACCTACCAGCTCTCTGCTCAGGCCAATGAAACAAATGTTGCGGATGATCGGTACTTCTCGCGCTTCCTGCCACGCCCAATGCCGGCGCAGGTGCTGCTGGATATGATCAATGAGGCGTCTGGTGCCCGAGAACAGTTCACATCCTGGCCAGAGCGCTCACGAGCCATTCAAGCTTCGTTCCCAGTTGGCAACTACTTCCTGGATGCGTTCGGTCAGTCTCACCGTGAGTTCCTGGCAGATATCGATCCGAAGTTGGAACCCAACCTGGTTCAAGCCTTACATATGATCAATTCACCCTACATCAATGACAAGGTAAACAACGGCGTTACAGTATCCGAATCTATAACCGGTGCTAAAGACAACGATGAAACTCTTAACCGCCTGTTTATGAAGGCGGTTGGCCGACAGCCCAATGCAACAGAAAAGGCAAAGGCGGCCGCAACCTTTGCGGAAGTTAAGGATAAGAAGGAAGCTGCACAGGATGTGCTCTGGGCCTTGCTTACCTCCCGCGAGTTCTATTTCAATCACTGATATGCATACCACCCGGCGCTCGGAGTAGCACCGATCGTTTAGAGGAGCATCATGGATTTTAACGTTCTGAATGACTGCGAGAACTTTCACCGCCGCGATTTCCTGCGGGTTGGTATGCTTAGCTTTCTGGGCCTTTCGCTCAGCCAGTACTACTCACTGGCCGATCAGGCACCACAGAAGGCGAAAGAGCCAGCAGGCAAAACGACTGGTACTGCAGATTCGGTAATTCTTGTATGGCTTGCAGGTGGCCCAAGCCACCTGGATACGTGGGATATCAAGCCTAACGCGCCGCTGGAAATCCGCGGTAATGCAACGCCGATCGAAACGAAGGCCAAGGGAATTCAGATCGCGAGCTACTTCCCTAAAACTGCGCAACAGATGGACAAAATCACCATCGTCCGCAGCATGACAAGCCCGGCCGCCGCCCACGAAATTGGTACCCACTACCTGCTAACTGGCTTCTTGCCCCTGCCGGGTTTTGCTGTGCCCTCCTATGGTGCGGTTGCCAGCAAACTGCTTGGCCCACGATCTGCCCTGCCCCCGTACATCTCAGTACAGCAGCCAGGCGCCGAAATGGGTGCAGGCTTCTTGGGTGCAGCACTCAACCCATTCTGCCCGGGTGGCGATCCAGCATCGGGAGACTTCCAGGTGCGTGATCTCGAGCAGCCTGGCGGTATGACGCCGCAGAAGTTTGATCGCCGCAAGTCTCTCCGCGAAACCATCGACAACACTTTTAAGCAATACGAGGCTGGCAACGATACTCCCAAGGCAGTAGATTCTTTTTACAATCGTGCCTACACCCTTCTCTCTTCACAGGAAGCACGCGCAGCGTTCGATCTTCGCAAAGAGAAAGAGGAAACTCGAAACGCATACGGTCGGCATACCTTTGGCCAGAGCCTCCTGCTCTCACGCCGATTGGTCGAAACCGGCGTTCGCTTCGTAACATGTACCATCGGCGGCTGGGATATGCACAGCAACGTGCACAACTCTATGGCCGGCACCGGCGGTGTTTTTGATCAGTCCTTTGCAGCACTGATCGCTGATCTTGCGCAGCGCGGTATGCTGGAGCGCACCCTGGTGGTTGTTATGGGCGAATTTGGGCGAACTCCCATCATCAACAAGGATGGCGGCCGAGATCACCACCCACGCGTATTCTCCACCCTGCTCGCAGGCGGTGGAGTGCGTGGTGGCAACGTTGTTGGTAGCTCTGATGCCCGTGGCATCGAGCCAGCTTCAGACCCGGTTAAACCCGAGGATCTGGCCGCAACCATCTACCATTGCCTTGGTCTGGACTACTCACAGTCTATCTCCTCTCCAGATGGCGTCCGCATCACGCTAGCACGTGGCGGCACGCATATCCGGCAGGCTCTGGCCTGATAATCCTGCCTGAAACCAGGCAAACTGAGTATCGCGTCTGGTGCGGCTTCAAACCGGAGCCGCACCAGCATTGCGTTTTATGAGGGCTCCGTTCGTGGTCGAATCACGGTTTTCTTTTCTCCTTGGTGCCGCAGCGCTGCTTGGCAGCGTGCTGATCGCCGCATCTCCTGCAATTGCCGGAGTGCCCCCGGCTGGCAATCCCGTTTCCACTCCGTCCCCTGCTCCTAATCTTCCAGCCCCTGTAGCTGCCCAGCATACTGAAATGCCAGCTCCCATCTATGCCCTGGCGTTTAGCCCGGATGGTAAGAAGTTGGCTGTGGGCTCGCATCGGCAGGCGCTTGTATTCGATACCACCGCCTGGGCGGTTCAATCCACCCTGCGTGGTTCTGCAATCCAAAACGCGGTAAGGGCAGTAACTTTCCTGCCAGATAACACGCACATTGCAGTGGGCAGCGGCATTGCAGGCTCCTGTGGAAACGTAGTTGTGTGGGATACAACCGATCCTACACACAACATGAACTACCTGCAGGCAAAAGACACCATAGAAACCATCGCCTTTTCGAAAAATGCGAAGCAAATGCTTACCGCTTCTTTCGATAGCAAGGCTCACCTTTTTCCATGGACCCCCTACCCGTACGGCGAAATTAAACTCGAAGAGCACAACGGGCGCGTAACGGCTGTTGCGTTCTCTCCAAAGCAGGATTACGTTTACGTAACCGGTGCCATGGATAAGTTCGTTAAGGTCTGGGATTGCAAAACCAACAAGGTTGTTGTTAACTTCGATCAGGCAACTGCGGGTGTTACCGGCCTCTCGTTTCTTGCAAATGGCGATCAAATTGTGGGTTCGAGCCTGGATGGCAACCTGTACTGGTGGGCGGTAACCTACAACGAACGCAAGAAGATATTTGGCGGTTATCCGTTTAGAACGGTAAGAGCCCATGAAGATGGTGTTACCGCATTCTCTGTTTCTGCCGGTCTAAATCGCGCCATTACTGGCGGTGGTGACCACAGAGTATGTGTTTGGGATATCGATAATGGGTCTCTCGTTAAAGAATTCAAAGATCTTACCGGCCCTGTGTACTGCACAGCAATCTCTCCAGATGGCAAACTTGCCGCCGCAGCCGGCAGGCAGGGAGTTATCTATGTCTGGGATGTCACCACAGGAAAGCCCGTAACCACGATTATTCCTGAGCGTGCCCCGGAACCTGCACCGGTACCCGTTAAGAAGTCGGTTAAGCCTGTACAAACAGCCGCAACAAAGCCCCTGGCAACTGGCAAGCCGGTTACTGCAGGAGGAACCCGATAGTGAAGCCATACAAAACTTTTGTACCCAGAGCCACAGCCGTTGTGGCTGCAGCAACCGTCGCTTCCGCATGTATGCCTGCAATCGCACAGATTCCGCGCATTAACACATTCTTCCCCATTGGGGCAAAGGCTGGCACAACGGCTGAGATTGAAATTCGGGGTTCTGGCCTGGATGGCGCGAACATGCTGCTTATCCATGGCAAGGGCCTCACCGGCACCCTTACACCTGGCGGGGCAAAGGCAGACGATACCAATAAGCCAGTGTGGCAGGCAAAGTGTGGCAGCTGCCATGAGTTGCGCTCCCCAGCAAACCGCAGCCTTACTCCTGGCCAGTGGGCAGCCACGGTGGAGCGCATGGTAAAGGCCCGTAGTGCACCGCTTTCTGCCGATGAAACCACAAAGGTAACTCAATACCTCGTAAGCTCTGCTCGAGCCGGGCGTGTTACCGCACAGGTAACCGTTGCTCCGGATTCGGTGCCAGGTGTCTATGAAATTCGTGTTGCAACGCCCCGAGGAGTTTCCTCGCCCTACTGGTTTGAGGTGGGTGCACTCCCAGAGGTGCTTGCAGCTCCTGTTCCCAAAGATCAGCCTCAGCCAGTACCGATCCCATGCACGGTCCATGGTTGCTTCATGGCTTCTGGCGAGCGCCACTATCTGAAGTTCCCGGCCAAAAAGGGCGATCGGCTAATCTTCAACCTCAAGGCATTTCGGTACAACGAAACTAACCAGTTCTTCTTTAGCCCAAACCTGAGGCTCTACGATGCTTCAGGTACACAACTGATTGAGAACCATGGTTACTTCGATATGGACCCCCTGATTGATTGGGTATGTCCAGCAGATGGCAGCTATACACTTGAAGTGCGAGATTTGCTCGGCCGCCCCAACCCATCTAGCGTTTACCGCCTCACCATGGGCCTGGTGCCCTACGACAATGTTGTATTCCCAGCAGCCGGCCAGGCCGGCGCAGTGGTTAGCGCTCAGGTTATCGGCAAGGGATCTGAAAGCGTTAACAGTAAATACAGCTTTACTGTACCGACAGACAACGGTGTGGTAAATGCCCCCGGTGCCTTCGGACCGGTGCCATTCTTATCAACGCAGTATCCGGTAACGGTGGCTGCGGCCGGGGTTAAGCCCTCCTCAATGCCGGCTTCATTTACCGGGCAGATTGCAAAAGCCGGTGCTCAGGACGTCTATCCTATCTCTCCCGCAAACACGGGGATTTACGAGTTTGAAGGGTATGCAAGCCGCCTTAGCTCTCCGATGAGCATATCGGCAGCAATAGTCAAAGCAGACGGTTCCGGAATCGCAAGTTTCGGCGGCGATGGCAAAATGACTGCGCGGCTCGAAGCAGGGCAAACCTATCAGTTGCGTGTCTCCAGCGCCAATGGTGTTGTTGGCCCCAACTGCGTATATGCCATCGAAGGTCGGCGCGCTGGTCCAGGTCTCGATGCGGTGTTGCGCCCCGATAACATCACCGTTCGGCCTGGGATTAGCACTGCAGCTATGGTAATAATCACCCGCCGCGATGGCGTTGACGGTCCAGTTACGGTTTCTGCAGAGGATCTGCCAGCCGGAGTTACTGTAACACCCGTTGTGCTTGCGCCTGATAGAAACACAGCATGGCTTCAGTTCAATGCTGCTGCGGGCGCCGCTCCCATTGAAAAGCCTGTGCGAGTATTCGTCACAGGCAAAGGGCCGTTCGGCGAAACAAAGGCCTATGCGGTGCCACAAGAAGAGTATCGCCTTAATAACGACCCACGGTATCGAAACTGGAGCGATGCCACAGTTGCCGTACGTGGCCAGAGCGATTTCTCTATGGCCTTTGTCGATGCGCGCAGTCCCATCCTGGTGCACCCGCGCAAAGCCACGCCTGTTAAGATCAAGATAAACCGCCGGGCAGGCTTCACCGGCAACGTAACGGTCTATCTCACCGGCCTGCCACTTGGCTGGGTAGCCAGCCCGGAAGCAACCACCGGCAATGAAATTACGCTCACTGTGCGCCCGGATGGCAACAACACACAGTCGTTCCTTACGCGCGATCCGAAATGGGCTCCCGTACTCACAACACTCGAAGGCGCCTCAGACGACTTCCGGTTCGCATTCGGAACCAACGAAGTGAAGCGCGTAGCCGTGATCTCAGATAAAGACGACTAATTCTGTTAGTTTCCATTCAGGGCCGGAGAGGAGCAACAGCTCTTCTTCGGCCCTTTTTCCTGTCAGAGGTCAAGAAACATATGTACCCGCCTATCGAACCAAACTGCACAGGCATGCTGCCAGTTTCACATGGCAATTACATATATTGGGAAGAGTGCGGCAACCCACAGGGGCGCCCGGTGCTCGTTCTACACGGCGGGCCAGGCAGCGGATGCAACACCGGTATGCGCCGGCTATTTGATCCGGATGCCTATAGGATTGTTCTCTTTGATCAGCGCGGCTGCGGCAGAAGCATCCCGCATGCGGCGAACTTTGAGACATCCCTTGAGTTTAACACCACGCAGCACCTGGTTGAGGATATCGATGCGTTGCTGAACCACCTGAACATTCACTCTACCGTTTTGTGGGGCGGTTCATGGGGCTGCACGCTCGCTCTGGCCTATGCACTTCGAAATCCAGACCGCATCCTGGCGATGGTGCTCACCGGAGTAACCACCACCCGCCAAACCGAAATCGACTGGCTCTACAAGGGCGTGGCTCCGCTATTTCCCGAGCAGTGGGAGGCGTTCCGTAACTGCGTACCGCAGGAACACCGCAACGGGAACCTTGTAGAAACTTATGCTGCCCTGCTGGCCCACCAGGACGAGGCAGTAAGGATCGCAGCAGCAAGCGCATGGTGCACGTGGGAAAGTGCGCTGATATCTGTACATCCAGACTACCGCCCGAGCAGACAATGGCAAGACCCTGCGTTTCAAATGACCTTTGCACGAATCGTTACCCACTACTTCAGAAACGGCGCCTGGCTGGCAGAAAATGAGCTGCTGAACAACGCCTATCGGTTAAACGGCATTCCCGGAGCGCTGATCCATGGCCGCCTGGACCTGGATGCCCCCCTTACCACGGCATGGGAACTATCACGCGTATGGAAAACCGCAATATTGCACATCGTACAGGGTGCGGGCCACGCTGGCACCGATCCCGGGCTGATGGAAGCAGTTCTGGCAGCAACAGACCGCTTTAGGAGATAGTCCATCGACTACAGCCAACACAAGCTGCCCTGTAGCCGCGAGCTTGCTAGGGACGTTTGAAAGCGCGGACAAAGAAAAGTAATTCTGTCGGTTTTATGGCGCGATAGCCGACATCTTACGCAACACCCAACCCCTTGCGCGAAGTGTGCCACGCCGCGGCTGTGCTTAGGTTCAAATCCCTCACTGCTACCACTTTCCATTGCCGTATTGCACCCGCAAGCCATGGGTGCCAACTACTACCCGTCGTACTCTCGGCACACCAGCTTCCATCTGATTTCAAATAACGTGGTCTGAGTTATATTCACCTCGTCGAGCAGCGCTGTTGCACCTTGCACGATATAGTAGCGCTTCCTGTGCGCGTACAATATTTGCGCCTTCACCACGCCATATTTCCATTGCAGGCTGTTGAATGGCGCGTGCAAACGAAAATGCCAACTGCCAGGGCATCCGACCCTTAAACCTGATATTCATAGCGTTCAACCGTGCAGAGGCGAATTCTGCAGATTGCCCACCAGATAAAAAAGCAATACCGGGCACAGCAGCTGGAACTGCCCGTAATAGACATAATACCGTGGCATCTGCAACTTCATTAATGGAATATTGCTGCTGACATACGGATCCTGGAAGCACCATACTGGGCTTCAATATCATCCCTTCCAGTACAACCCCCTGCGTATACAACTGCTCAAAAACGGTTCGAAGCGTTTCCTCAGATACATCGCGGCACCGCTCCAGTGTGTGATCGCCCTGCATCAGCACTTCAGGCTCAACAATTGGTACGAGCCCGGCTTCCTGGCATAAAGCCGCGTAGCGCGCCAGCGCGTGGGCATTCGCTTCTAAACAAGCCTTGCCGGGCATGCCCGCCCCCACGGCAATCACCGCACGCCACTTAGCGAAACGCAGTCCTAATTTGGAGTACTCAGCAAGTCGATCACGCAATCCATCCAGGCCTTCTGTAACCTTCTCACCCGGGCTGCCGGCCAGTGGCTTAGCACCGGTGTCAACTTTGATCCCGGGAATAATCCCTGCGTCCATGATGATCTTCAAAAACGGCGTGCCATCAATCGTTTTCTGATGAATTGTCTCATCGTAAAGAATTGCCCCACTAATACAATCCGCTAGCCCGGGCGTGGTAACAATCAATTCACGGTAGGCACGCCTGGCCTCTAACGTTTGGGGTATGCCGAGGTCTGCAAATCTCTTGTAGCAAGTCGGGTTGCTCTCATCCATCGCGAGCAGGCCCTTATTGTTGGCAACCAGCTGTTTCGCGGTTTCTCGTAGCATTTGCTGATTCATCTATGTTTATCCAATTCTTCGCCAAACGTTAGGTCAGATTGCATTGCCAGGTGTGCCTCATAAGAAGGAAGCACTCTTGTGGATTGAGTAGCTTCAACCGTAGTAACTTCGTTTCTCAAAGGGCTGCTGTTAACTCTGAGGATACAGGGCTAATTGTGTATCAGTTCCAAAACTCTCATCCATCTGCAAACCAAAAGCACCTAGCTCCAACACGGTTGCTTGATACCCGGTGTGAACAATGCCCTGCATCCCTAAACTCTTTGCAATCTGAACAAACATGGATGTGTTGTCTACAAAGATTATTTGAGCAGCCGGCACTTGCGCAATATCCAGTGCTACCTCGAACATAGCAAGATCGGGCTTCCGCAGGTGGATAAAGCATGACGATACAAAGGCGTCTATAACCCCCTCAAGTCTATATCGTTCAATTCGATGCGCGTTTAGCTCCCGTCCCTCGTTGCTAAGGGCGAAAATCTTGAGATTGTAATTTGCCTTCAATTTGCTAAATAACTCGATCATCTCAGGGTAAGATGCCGACTGATCAAACATGAACTCTCGGAATTGGCCACGGGTAAAATGCCTTTCCTGATAGAAAATTACCCTCGCCAGGTACTCCTCAAGAGACAATTTTCCTTCTTCCAGAGTGCCGACGTTTATGTTATGCCGAAGTTCCATTTCTGGCCAATCGATGTCAAAGTTCGCTGCTGCTCGCTTTCGCGCCAGGTGGTCCCACCCGTTAGTAAGCAGTACGCCACCAATATCCAGAAACAGGCATCGTATATCGCCGAGTTGCCTGGCCCTTTGTTCCATTTCACCACTCAGTCCTTATCAATAACTCAGGCCATTTCGAAACAAACAATTGCTCTTAGCCCAGGTTTCGACGTCGCAACCAGCACACTTAAAATGCGGCCACTATCACAAAACAGGGCGCTTTACGATAACTGATGGCGGTACACGTGTATAGCACGTTACGCGTCCATCCAGGCATGCTGGCAGTAAGTCATCATGTTTCAGTTCAACAATCTGTGATCCATCAATTTGCTTATAATATCCCGATGGCGCAAGTTCTCCCGCAAGAAATAGCTCATTTCCAAGCATGTCCGTCTCTGGCACTTTTCTCATAGCCGCCCCCCTTTATAACACAACCACACAATCTTATTGCCGATACATCCGCCAATATTTCAGTGCCTTCCGTTAACTTTAAGGAGGTTCTGCTTTAATTGCCGGAAGCACATCAATGGTGATTTTGTGTTTCACTGCGAAGACGAAATCGTGATTGTTCGTGTTCCAACGTGTTATCGGGGCTAAAAAGATAACTACCAGTTCGATAATTGAATGCAACACTGGCAGATACCGCTAACACGCACAGTCGCCGGGTAATTACTGAGGCTCAAGGTATACTCGTTACATGCAATATCTTAGTTCGTATCGTACTTCCTTCCGGGTTCAGATGCTTTTGCTTGCCGCAGCCTCATTGTGTATTGGGTTGAGTGTGGGCTTCATATCGGCATGCAAGAAATCAGCTCCAGATTTAATGACCTTACTGGGCAAACCACGCGCTCAAATCGAGAAGGTCTGCGGGCTGCCAAAGTCCACGGCGGATATTAAGGCGAAATATGCCTCTGGCAAATCAGTAAGCCTTCAAACCTGCATGTATGAGTCGCCCCTCAACATGTATCCGTTTGCGGTAACTTACGATGGTCAAACTTTCCAGAGCCTTACAGTAATGGTAGACTTCACAGATAAACAGAGGTTGCAGGCACTGCGCGTACTGGGACTACACCCCCAGGGCAATATTGACCGTGCAGCGGATGGCAAACTTAGCCCGCTGCCCGATCTCGGAGACTTCGTAGCAACCTGGAATGCCCAGGATTCCTCTCACAACGCGCCATGGCGCCTTACTGTCACCGCTGCAAACGCAGCACACCCATAGGTTTCTCATCTGCTGTCTGCCTGAAGCAAAGGAGATATGCCCGTGCGAACCCGTTACTCTGCGCCAGTTTCTTCCATTGTTGCGCTCGCAGTCTGTATTTCCGCTGCCGCCATTGCGCAAACCGCCTCCGCTCCTGTTTCGGATGCCAGCTTTACCGCCCAGATTACCGCTCACTTTGAAGAGTGGGATGCAGACCATAATGGCGAGCTTTCTAAGGCAGAAATCGACAGGCTAATTGCCGATCCCCATATCGCCGGGCCTTCCGCTGCAACCGTAGCCGCACTTAAGAGGTCGCTAAACAGCAAATCATATACACCCCCAGTTCTCACAAAAGCGGGCATAGCCCATCTCGTCGAAGTCGAGAAACCGCGAAGCACTGCCTCTCCGAATTTTGATCAGTTGTATAAAGCTTCCCTTTCAAAGATCGCCACTTACAACCGCATGCTGTTTGCCTCCGGCACTCCAAGATTAGAAATGCTGCATCAGGGACGCCTGGGAGATTGTTTCTGCCTTGCTCCGCTCGGGGCATTAATTCACCGAGATCCCCAGCAGGTTGTTCAAATGTTTGTGCCAGCCAAAGATGGAGATGTTGCAGTCCATTTTGCTACTGGCGAGCCAGTAACGCTACACTCATTAACCGATGCAGAGATTGCACTCTCCTCCACATCGCGAGGCGATGGCACCTGGGTAAACATGTATGAAAAGGCCATCGGGATGTACACCATCCAATCTCGCGCATCGCTGAAAGGTAAGCCTGTTCCGATCGGTACCACCAGCAACGACCCCAATTACCTGGATGTTATTGGCCACGGTGGCTCTGCCGGCAAAGTCATCACCATACTCTCTGGCCATGCAATTAAGCGGTTCAACTGCGCCCCATGGCATATCGCCTCGGACGTGTTCGTGCCGACCAAACCCACAGACGGATACACTGCGGCCGCAGCAAATACACCTCCACCACCTGTGCCTGTGCCACCGGTTGTGAAGGCACAGGTGCTTTCCACCGAGCAGAAGGAAGCACGCCTGGCAAACCTGCGAGAAATGCTTGTTTCAGCAATGAAAGCTAAGCGCCTTGTCTGCGCTGGCACACCTGCAACCGGCCTAAAACCTCCCGGCATAAGTTTAAAACATGCCTATGCCGTGTTGAATTACGATGCCACAAAAGACTTAATAACTCTCTGGAACCCGCATGGCAACACATTTCACCCAAAAGGTGAAGAGGGGCTGAAGTCCGGATACAATACCGAAATGGGTGAGTTCTCACTGCACTTAACGGATGCTCTGGCATTCCTTGCCGGGATAGTTTTCGAAACCGATCAGCCTGTATCTTCCACGCCGCCCCCTCCCGTTACGCCCGCCGCCGATGTGAAAGCAGGTATTCCCAGCCCACACCCATAAAGTGCTCTCGGCAAGCACATATTCGTTTCTATCCGTGCCTGCCCGGGGAGTATTCACGATGTTTTTTCATGCTATGCAACGCCTTGCCGGTGCAGCAATTGCCATTGCTGCCGGCCTGCTACTGGTAGCCGCTACAACCAACTCTGCTGCACAAACTCACTTTAAAGACCGTACCGCAGAGCTCGGACTGTCGCTTGTGAACGATCAAGCGTGTTGCGTAGATATCGACAACGATGGCTGGACAGATATTATCTGTGGCGGCGTAGTGTGGAAAAACAATGCTGGCAAAGGTTTTACAAAACTCGCTCAGGTCGGTGGCTCCGTTGTGGCTGCAGACTTTGATAACGATGGCTGGATAGACCTGTACTCCATCCCAGAACACAAACTCTACAAGAATATCGGCGGCAAGAAGTTTGTCGAGTTTCCACTCCCCGCCATGCCTGCCGCCGCATCACGGGGTGCCTGTTGGGCAGATCTTAACGGAGATGGCTACCCGGACCTGTACATCGGCGGATACGAAGACTGGGATAAAGACATAACCTACCCCAGTTACATTCTGCTCAATGAAGCCGGTAAGGGCTTTAAGCTTGCATGGACCGATAGTAATTTCCGCACACGTGGTGTAACCGCCTGTGATTACAACGTCTCTGGCCGCGCCTCAGTATATGTTTCTAACTACCGCCTGATGGCTAACCGCCTGATCTCTATGACACCTGCTGGCACGGTACTGGATACCGCGAAGTACAGCAATGTGATTGCCGCTTCGGAAGGGTTTGATGGCGGTCACTCAATTGGTGCCTGCTGGGCAGATTTCAACAACGATGGCCTCTTTGATCTCTTCGCAGGCAATTTCGCCCACGTCGA
>CAIONQ010000102.1 GCA_903859705.1 uncultured Chthonomonas sp. | reverse complement strand
TGCTCTGCGGAGATCGCATCAGCCGCGGCCTGCTAACCCTTACAAAGTAAGTAACAATCACCCAACCCGGGCAGAGAGCAAAGCTGCTCTCTGCCCGCACTCAGCCAGGCTGTGGCACCACCCACAGCCTGGCTTTATTTTGCTTGTGGGCCGTTTTCCTCGCCCTCAAGGTGGAAGCGCCCGCACACCCCACGCCCAGAAATCGCCAGCCAATATCGCCTTATTGGCGATGTTCAGCTATCAATAAATACCAACAAATAGCATTACAGTAAAGCCTGCAGCCCACGTAGGGGCGGCGCTTGCCCCGCCCACAAGCTTACATCAGGCACCAGAAACCTTCCGTCAAGTGCACCCATAATTACCAGTTTCAGATATCAGTAAAGATAATTAACTAACAATAAACAACAACCTCCCGGCCCATGTAGGGGCCGTGGCTTGTCCCGGCCCGAGTGAGCGGAACGGATAGCCAAACACCCGGTAGGCGCGCATAAAGCAAACAGCAAATGCCAGCAAGCCAAAAATTGACGGGTAGCCCCCGTCGATTTTTGGCGCGGTAGTTAATCGTCACTATCAGCACGTGTAGGGGCGGCGCTTGCCCCGCCCACAAGGTGCGCCTTGCAGCGCACGTTTCCAGCGGGTTAAAGTCCTGCACAGGAGAAGCTGTGCACGGGAACGACCGTTGGGTGCATCCGCCAGGCACGCAATTCTCCCCGACTCCCGACCCCCGGCTCCTGGCCCCACCATGGCCACCCATCCGGCAGGCGGCATTAAAGCGCTGAAAGTGCGGCATAGGATAGCGAACGCCAGCAAGCGAAGCGCGGTAGAAATTGCTCTTCATAAACTTCCTCTTCTGTGTAGCTGGAATACAACAGTTTCAAAATAATTCCGGAGGCCTGTAGGGCCGGCATAGGTTACCTCGCCGTGTGCAACGTACCGGTCAGCACCGCCACTCATCCGGCAGGCACGCATTTCTCCCAGCAAGCGAAGCGCGGTAGAAATTGCTTTTCGTAGTCTTCCTCATTCCCCGGCTCCCGTCCCCCGACTCCTGGCCCCGTTCGCTTGTGTGCAGCACGGTAGTAATTGCCTTCCGTAACCAACGAGCTCAACATCCGTCAGGCGGCATTTTGTTCTCTCCCCGGGCGGGAGAGATACAGAGAGGGGGATGGTACCTTGCAGTCCGTACTAACCATCCATCCGTCAGGCGCGCATTCTCACTGACTCCCAGCAAGCGAAGCGCGGTAGGAATTGCCCTCAATCAATATCCTATTCGACTCCTGGCCCCGCTGCACTAAACTCGGCTTTTGCGAGATTTTTTCTCCTGAAGTTGACTTTATCTGCAATAATCCGTATTGTGTTAGTAAGTTAATGCATCCACATATTTCGGGACCATCATGTTAATCCAGTTTACCGTCGAAAACTATCTCTCTTTTAACGAGCCCGTAACGTTTAGTATGCTGGCTTCTGCCGCAGACAAACAGCACCTGGATCACCTACAGGCTTACAGGTACCGCAAGGGCAAATCACTGCTTCCGGCCGCATCCATTTATGGTGCAAACGGCTCAGGCAAATCAAACCTGGTGAAGGCAATGCGTTTTGCCAAGCACCTCATCATGAACGGAACCCGAAGCGGGCACTCCATACCACTATCCTTGTTTCGGCTTGGAAGTTCTGATGCGAAAACCAGCTCTTTCGAGTTCATGTTTTTGTATGAAGACGTAGAATACTCGTATGGCTTCAAAGTTACCGCAGAGAAAGTGGTTGAAGAGTATCTTTTTGGCAAACAGCGTCGCGATGAAATCCGCTATTTCGAACGAGAGCTTTCAGGAGATGGGAAGAGCATTTTCCGATTTGGCCCTGGTATGGGTGTTAAATCTGCAAAGTCACGAACGGGCCAATTCCTGTCCTTTGTGGCTGAAGGTACGCGCCCAAATCAACTGTTCTTATCAGAAGCTGCAGACCGCAATGTAACGGCACTGGCACCGGTACTGGAATGGTTTCGAAATGTTCTGCTCATTATTGATGCAGAATCCCAGTCTGGCGAAATAGAAAGGATGGTGCACACAGAGGAAGACTTCAACGCCCTCCTCTGCAGCCTGCTGCAAAGCGCCGGAACTGGTATCGCTGCAATATCCACACGCGAAGAGCCCTTCGATTTAGACCTTGCCTTCCCGGGTGCGCCAGCTGAGGTAAAACGCCAATTGAGAGCCAATCTCCTGGATACAGCGCACAGTGGCGCAATCATACACACCTTGAATGAGGGACGCCAATCTATAGGCATACGCAATGGAGAGTTGGTTGAAATTCGAATGTTGCCACAGCACAAAGCAGCAAACGGGCAGCTTATTAGCTTTGAACTTAAAGACGAGTCCGATGGAACCCAGAGGCTAATTCACCTGGCTCCAGCGCTCATTAATGCCAGCCGCAAACCGTGCGTACTGGTAATCGACGAACTTGATCGCCGATTACATCCCTTACTGTCTCGGTTGCTAATCAGCCAAACAGTTGCCTCACTTGTCAAGGCTGGCAATTCGCAGCTCATATTCACCACACACGACACAAACCTGCTGGACCTATCGCTTTTACGTCGGGATGAAATCTGGTTTATTGAGAAAGACAGCGCTGGCGCATCCCAAATGTGCTCTCTTATGGAATATGATATCCGGCCAGACCTTAAGGTTGCCAGAGGCTACTTGAATGGCCGCTTTGGAGCCGTTCCGTATACAGGCAGCATCGCGGATCTTGCCTGGTCGGCAAAACCAAACAAAACCGCAGCTGGCGTTGGAGCTTTAGATGGCGATTAGCCGCACAAACCTGATAGATAGAAAAGCAAACGTTCGCGACTCCAGGCTGTACATAATTGCAACAGAAGGGGAGGTAACGGAAAAGCAGTACTTTGAGATGTTCAAGCACCCCAGGGTGAAGGTACATGTTTTGCCAACACAGGCGGATCACAAAAGCGCGCCCGCACACCTGATATCCCGGCTGTCAGACTTTAAGGAAACGTACGATATTGCCAAAAATGACCAACTCTGGCTGGTATTTGATGTCGACCACCGTAAGCAAAAAGAACTGGACACCGTGTGTCGATTGGCAACCCAGAAGCGTTTCCAGCTATCAATTAGCAACCCTTGTTTCGAGCTCTGGCTGCTTTTGCACAAAGCGGATGCGATACCCTCAGCGGGCAAATGCGGCGAAATTGAGGCGCAGTTGCGTGCGTTAATGGGCCAGTATAACAAAACAAACATTGACTTGTCTCAATTTGAACCCGGAATCAACGATGCTATTCGGCGAGCCAAACAGCTGGACACCAATCGTCAAAGTCGCTGGCCAGCAGATACGGGCACACACCTGTACAAGCTTGTCGAGTCTTTAATCCAATTCACGAGCGGCGGAAAAACAAGCGCATGATTCCGGGTGAGAAACCACCAGGTGCCGCGCAAGCAAGCGAAGCGCGGTAGAAATTGCCTTTCGTAAAAATCCGCTAGTGTTCTGCGCAGCACGGTAGTAATTGCCTTCCGTAAAGCAAGCGTAGCGCGGTAGAAATTGCTTTTCGTCGACCACCTCTTTCCCTGGCCCCGCCAAGGCATTCCATCCGGCAGGCGCTGCATTTTGTTCTCTCCCCTGGAGGGAGAGATACAGAGAGGGGGATGGTAGTTACCAATATAATTCAGCAAACTACCAACAAATAAGTCTCTCAATCACCAAGCGCAGCGCGGTAGGAATTGCTTTTCATAAAAATCCGCTTGCGTTCTGCGCGGCAGAAATTGCTTTTTATAAAAATCATGTTCTGCGTTGCGCGATGGAGATGCATCGAAGAGGGAACTGCTACCGCTCTATCTTCCCTTCGCTCGAGCACACCTCATAACAGATAGAACAACATGATAGCTTCGCCGCTTCGCGCGCTAAGTGAAGAGCTTCCGCCTTGCACAGCCTTATATCCAGCAATAACGTTTCAGAAATGCAATTGTCGCGCGAAGGAAACGCAAAGAACGCGAAGAGATGCATCGAAGAGGGAACGGGTGCTGCTCTATCTGGCCATCGTTCAAGCACAGCTTATATCAGGCAGTACAACATGATAGCTTCGCGGTCTTCGCGCGCTAAGCAAAAAGCATCCGCCAACTACAGCCTTCCATCCGCCAGGCGCGCATTTCTCACTGACTCCCGACCCCCGGCTCCTGGCCCCGCTCGCTTGTGTGCTGCGCGGTAGAAATTGCTTTTAATAAGCAACATGGCCTTCCATCCGGCAGGAGCGCATTGAGTCCTCCCCAGGTCTCCTGCCTGTTGCGGCAGCAACTACGAGGTAGGAGCGGGAGGATTTAGGCGGGGGATGGTAGTCTGCGGCACAGCCTGCAGCCACCCATCTGTCAGGCGGCATTTCACCCGTCCCCCGACCCCCGACTCCTGGCCCCGCCAAGGCATTCCATCCGCCGGGCGCGCATTTCTCACTGACTCCCGACCCCCGACTCCTGGCCCCGTAGTAGCTGCTGAGGACGGTTTGGCTGATGATGTGGTAGGCTGTGCACTGCACCCGGCACGCTCTGCAGCGGCAACACGCTCGAACCAAACCTCCAATGATACACGGTTTACCATAAACAAGGCACCTCCAATTGAGATGTCATTAGTTTAATTCGACTTCAAAACAGATGGAATAAACGCGTGGTTTGGCGCTTACTTAAGTTGGATATCAAAAAGCATTGGGCGTTAGCCTATTTATCAACAGGTACGGATGTCTACTTACATTGGGGGGCTCACTTTGTGGGTTTCTGTGCCGCGGCAGATGCGCTGATAGTTGAGCCGAGCGTAGGTGTGGCGCTGCCTATAATCCAAGTCAGGCAAAGAGTTGTTCTTGTCGCCCACCGATAGGCGCGCGAATCCTGCGTGCGTATGCCATAGCAGTTTCCTTGGGTCCGTCATACCACTAACGAGCGAAAATCTGACAGCCATTTCGGAATCTCCTGCAGCTTTAGCACGGAGACTTCGCATTTCGTAAAAGTGTCACATGCTTCTAAATAATGGGGATTCGTAAGGTCATCTGTGTGAACAACAACGCTGAGCGGCATTTCGGCATCCCTGTCACGAACATCGATAAGGTCAAACGCAATAGCCCTTATCTCATCGTCGAGGTCTCTTGTCAGCCTCTTGTAAAACGATATTGTCTGGGCAGCGAGCAGAGGTTTCTCATTGAACAATTGAACGTCGAATGTGTGGCATGCACGAGACCCACAGAGGTTGCGCCGTACTTTAACGAAGTCCTCTGACTTTAGGTCACGAGTCAGATCAAACACGGTATGCTTAAATAGATTGGCTGCATCTGCGCAAAGGTTATACCGGGTATACGCCTTTGAACGAGGAGCTTTTGGTGCCTCACAAATATAGCGCGAAAAGTTTGTTTCGAGTGTAGCCTCAGGCGATAAGGCTGCCCACCTGAGCGGCGTGAATTGTATAACGTTGCACCAGTTCTTGATTATGTTCTCTATTTTTGTTATATTGAGATCAAGTGTCGTACCGTTATAGCGTATTGACTGTTGAGTAGACGTGATCGTCTCTACCTGTTTAGCGAACTCAACAACGCTTTCAATATCCATTCTGGCAGCAGCCATGCACTTTGCCCTCTTCCAGTTTGATAGAAAGCGGCTATACACGCGCTCTTCGGCTAAAACAACTACGCCAATGTTGATGCGTTCCCCGGATACTGGGTCTGGTACGTACTGAACGATAGTGTAATACGCTGGCATATCAGTCCTTTCGGGAGTTACGCTGAATGCTTTTCGACAATCGAATCCCTTCGCAGGGCGAGCAATTCTGCGAGAGTGAGCCTACATTCATCGTCGACTTGCCATTCTGTTGGCGGAGCCGCAACGGCTTCCGCTATTTGTGAATTTGTAATGCCAGCAACTGCTGCTATCGCAGAATCGCGTTCTCTACGAGTTAATTCTATCTTCTCTGACAGGGATTCGTATATACACTGACATGGTGTATTCTGTAAAGTTTCGATACTCCAATCCGGGCCGTTATAGAAACATTCACCGTGGTCCACAGAAAGAACCTGTTTTGCACTATTAATGATCACCTGATGATCGGTCTGGCAGCAAGCAAGCTCATAGAGATAAGTGAGTAATGCATATCCAATTCTGTTGTTAGGCAGCCTATCTCCGAAATCTGAGTCAGTACAGTGCTTAACATACAATGTTGCATGTGCAATGCCAGGATAGGTGCTTGAAGGCGTAAATATATTTGTGTTGTTAGATATCAGGTCCTGGCCAACATAAACCAAGGCGGGTTGCACAACTGGTGCTCCCATCGCTACACCGATTCGAGCTACTATTTGTTCTGTGACAAGGTAGCTACACGTTGGCCTATTACGGAGTCGGCACTTAACCACGTAAACGTTCTCATTTTCGTCAGCAAGCATGTACGGTACCGTTGAGGTGTCAATCCTCCTTATTGCATCTACCATCTTTAGCGGTTGTTGTATTGGGCTAACCGCTGATATTTCTGCCTCCCATTGTGACCTCGACCATTTTTGGTTCATGTGCCGCTTCCCTCCAGATTATTTGCTTTCCAACGCGTCGTGAAATCTGAAACCCAGTTAAATATGGTATGGCTTCCACTCCTTCCCTGCATCTGCCGCCCGGGGGAGGAAGTCAGGTGCGTTCCTGCCGGATGGGGGCTTGCAGGACTGCCCCGCTCTATTTGTTCTTCTGTTAACCGGTGTGGACGCGGTTGCACACGTTGTCGACAACCAGGGTTTCGAGGCGGGTGCGGGCGGCCAGGTCTTGCAGGATTTTTTATGCCCTTGGAGTTGTAACTGTCCAACAACGACTCAACGCGGTCGTCATGTTTACGGCATGATTCGACTTTGTTCATCGCCCTCTCCTTGAAGATTCCGAAATATGCCAACTAACCAAGACGCCGTGAGCCGCTATTGCTCAGAGAAGCATCAAGTCGCCTCAGTCAGGTTCGAGGAAGTGCCCCCAGCCCTCACCTTATCATACACATAGTCCACCAGCATCGCCTGGAACCTGTGCTTCGCGTTCTGGTCCTGGAATAGCTTCTTACCCATAGCATCATAACTGTCCATAGCGGCGATCACGGCATCAACCATCACTGTGCCTATGGTGGGACTATGAATGAACTGTGCCTTTGTGTTGGCTCTGGCCTGGCCTGTGATCTCATCGTTTTCCATCATCTTGCCAGCTACATGCTGGAAAAGGCCGACCTTATCGGCTTCGGTAAGGTTCTCCTCGCTGAACAGATCATTAAGCTGCTCAATCAGCTCTGCCAGTTTCGCCTTCTCTGGATCGCGCGGAACACCGCTGCCAACCCCTGTGATGGGATAGAGTCCCTTCTCTTCTGCGGTGGCATGGCCAAGATCCACGCTCAGCGCCTCGCCGCCTTTAATCTTGTGATGGGTTAGCTCAATACCCGTGAGGTCGATCTGCTGCCTGATGCGATCTGGCCTAATTAGCGGCTCAAGGTATTTGCATATAATATAATCTGCTTCCAGTGAGGCATCATCATAGCTCACCACCTGAGATAGGAAATCGTAGAGTCTGCAGTAGGAACCCAGGTTCTTATGGAAGATGGTGAGCCTATCCAGAGCCTCCTTGTCCTTATCCTGTTCCGCATCCATCCATCGATGTCTGAAGCGGTCTACAGGCGGAGTGAGTGCTGCCACGAGATCCTTTTGCGATGGCTTTACCGCAAGCGCTACCGCCGAAACATTTCGAGCCTCCTGGTCCGTGTAGATCTGCTCCTGGGATATTTTCCTTTGCAGGTCATAGATCAGGTTCGGGTCCGTGGTGGCAAGCAACTCTGTGGTTTCGTAGTAAGGCACAAAGGCTTTGCGGATAGTTTCGGCATCGTTTACAAAGTCCAGTACGTATGTGGTGTCCTTGCCAGGATAGGTCCTGTTGAGCCTGGAAAGTGTCTGCACCGCTGTAATTCCATCCAGGCGCTTATCCACATACATGGCAACCAGTAGCGGCTGATCGAAGCCTGTTTGGAATTTGTTGGCGACAATTAAAACTTGATAATCATCCGTGGCAAAGCCTTCGCGGATGCCCTGGCCACGCAAGTTGGTGTTCATCGAAGCTTCGTTAAACTTCTCGGGACCTGATTCCACATCGATAACATCGCCAGAAAAAGCAACAAGTGTGGCGAGGTCGGAGTAGCCGCATAAAGCTATGTACTTATCCATAGCGATCTTGTATCGCACTGCCTCTACTCTGGACGCAGTGACCACCATGGCTTTGGCTTTGCCATTTAGCCTATGGGCTACCGCGTTGCGGAAATGCTCGACAATGATCTCGACCTTCTGGGCAATATTGTGCGGATGCAGTCGAACCCAGCGTGCGAGAGCACGTTTGCCTTCGGTCTTGTCGACAACCTTATCATCCCAGTCTTTACCGCCGTGGGCCAGTTTGTAGGCAACGCGATAGGGCATAAAGTTCTGCAGCACATCCAGTATAAAGCCCTCTTCGATGGCCTGCCGCATGGTGTAAAGGTGAAATGGCTCTGGCAGGTTGGTATCGCCTGCAGGCTGCGACGGGTCTGGCGGCCTGCCGAATATCTCCATGGTTTTGGGCTTGGGGGTCGCAGTAAATGCGAGGAAACTGGCATTGGTGGGCAGCTTACGCGATGCTGCTTCGGCAAGCAGCAGATCCTCCGCAGATACCTCTTCGTCTTCTTCCTCCGTGGATGCGCCTTCAGAGCTTAAAACCCCACGCAGATGCCTGGCGGTTGATCCGCTCTGTGATGAGTGCGCTTCATCGATGATTACTGCAAACTTCCTGGCAGCAAGCCCAGAGCTTTCGCGGATCTCCTTGAGTACAAATGGAAAGGTCTGGATGGTCACCACGATGATCAGTGCGCCCTTTTTCAGCGCCGCCGATAGCTGTCCCGATTTAGCGCCTTTCCCTGAGTCTATTGATGCCACCACGCCAGGCGTGGATTGGAACTGGCTAATGGTCTCCTTAAGCTGCGCATCGAGAACTGTGCGATCTGTAATGACAATCACGCTATCGAAGACTTTTTCATCTGCAGCATCGTGCAGCGTCGAAAGTTGGTGCGCACACCAGCCGATGGTGTTGGACTTACCAGAGCCTGCGGAGTGCTGGAAGAGATAAGTGTGGCCCGCTCCTTCGGTTCTTGCGGCGGCGATGAGCTTATCTACTGCGTCAAGCTGGTGATATCGCGGAAAGAGGATCTTTTCCGATGTTATCTTCGTGCCTCTGGCTGATATCGTGGTCTTCGACTCAAACTGCACAAACGAACCAAGGATTCTGAGCCACCTGTCTCGCTGCAGTACATTTTCATAGAAGTAGGCGGTCGGATTTCCCTGCGGATTGGGAGGGTTACCTTTGCACCCATTGCAGCCTTTGTTGAAGGGCAGAAAATAGGTTCTGTTGCCTTCCAGGCAGGTGGTCATCCAGACCTCTTCATTGGAGGCGGCAAAGTGCACCAGAGCGCCGCGCTTGAACCTCAGCAGCGGCTCTTCTTTTTTCGTGTAGCTATCGATTGGCAGCCTGTCCTTGCGGTACTGCTCCTTCGCATCCTCAACCGCCTGTGTAAAATCGGTCTTCAGTTCTATCGTGGATACAGGGATGCCGTTTACAAACAGAACAAGGTCGATACTCTTCTGGTTACTGGCAGAGTAGTGGACCTGGCGCATTACACGGAGGCGAACTTTATTGTATTTTTCTGCGATGGCCTGGTTAAACCCAGAGGCAGGTTTGAACTGCACCATCTTGAACTCAGTGGTGCCCGCGCCAAGGACCTTGAGGCTGCCGCGCAGAACACGTAGCGTGCCTTCCTTTTCGAGTGACGTTACCAGGCGCTTCAGAAAGGCGGTGTCCGTGTTGGTTCCGTGATGGCTCTGCAGCCTTTGCCACTCATTAGGATGTGTCTCCTGAACCCAGGCGAGAGCATCTTCGGGAAACAGTGCAAGCTCACGGTCATAGCCTGTATCACCCCGCGAATAGAGCCATCCATTTGCGGCAAGATGATCGCAGATCTCATTCTCTAGTTCGATTTCGTTGTGGATGGCCATAGGTTGCTTAGTAAAATGCCACACTTGGCTTCAAATACAGGTACGGCATTGGAGATTCGTCCTGAATGTAGGTACATCAGGAATCGCAGAATGAAGTGCGTGTACAACCTGTTTGACGTCGCGCAGATACACGTGTATTTCGCCATCATTTGCAGTTACGACATCGCTCTTATTGGTTTTACATTGGCCATACCTGAATGTAGTTGAACCAGGGTCAACCTCCGAAAGTTCATGAATCCGTGATGTAATCCAGGAAGGTACGCCACAGCCGTGGGTCGCCATCACGTGGTCGGTGTATAGGTCGATCAGTTCGTCCAGGTTGTGCTTTGGTTTGAGCTCGGGCAAACACGATTTTATGAGAATTTCTATGGAGTGTCTGTACAGAAAAAGCACAGGGTTAGACAATGTAAAATCCTCAACCGTTTGAGAAAAAACTTGCTCCAGTAAGACATCGGCTGCTTTCTGGTATTGACAAGACAATTCGATAAGCGTTGGCACCGCCATACCTCCGAATATGACTCCGTACGGACCGCCATAAGCGTCCTCGCGCTGGTGGCTCTCGTTTACCTCTTCAAAGAGCGGCTTTTTGAGCAGAGTTGTGGTATTCACTTCGTTATCAGCGGCGAAATCATCATCCATCACTCTAATCCTTTCTGCCAAGACAGTTGGCGATTATGCCACCTGCCTAACATCGATCTTGCCTGTTACAGCGGCAGAGATAAGGGCCGAACGGCGCTCTTTCATAAGTTCTATGGATTGGTTGGCTTTGGCGATGAGGGTGTCAATTCTGGCGGTTTCGGTTGTGAGAAACGTCGCAATTGCTGTTTGTTCACCGATGGGTGGTATCGGAGACATCATCGCCCTCAAAATTTCACAGTTCATCGCTGCTTGGTTACCGCCGCGCCCAGCTTCACGAAGATATAAGTACGCTGTCTGGAAAGCATAATGGAGGTAGTCGGATCTCACGCTCTGTCTTGGGATAATGCCCGCTAGGTTCTGGTTAATGGTGGCTTCTATCTTAAGTAATGCCGACATTCCCCGTGTCTTGCCTTCTCCAATCATTCCCACAATTAGAGATTCATTTGGAAGCAGCCGCAAAGAGCATGCCTTAAGTGCAGCCTCAGTAATGTATTCGCTTGCCTCAGTGACAACGTATTGATTCACTTCGGCAGACGACAGCCAAGGGACATCTCCATCGAACCAATACTCTGGATTATCCCTGCTCGGCGTGGTTCCGTTTTCAACGGTTGCATAATAACCCAAGCGAGTAACCTCCCAATGCTCAGGCACCATCCCCAGCCACTCAATTCCACTATCCTTCATCTGCGCATTAGGATCAAGCCCCTTTGTCACGGCATGGCTGATTACCGCCTGGCGCTTTTCAGTCAGGAGGGCGATGAGGCGCTGCTGCTTTTCGATAACGGTATCGATCTTCGCGGTTTCACGGTCGAGGAAGGATGCTATGGCTTGTTGTTCGGGGAGGGGAGGGGTGGGAACAAATAGATTGCTAACAGCTTCTACTGAGAGCCCAGGTTGTGCTGCCGCAATGGAATATTGGTTGAGGTTCATCGCTCGTAAGAGTTCGCCCAGCCAGTATGTGTTCAGGCGACGTGTTGGCGAAACTACAACCGCGTGTTCGCTGGCCCAGAACTTGCCGACAGAGTAGTTAACATTTCCGCAAAGCGCGCCTTGCCTACCAACCAATGGGTAAATTCCATCGTGGGTATATCTGCTGGTGTATCCTCGAAGGCCATTGCCGCCGTATACCGCATATTCGCCAGTGTCTTCAATGCTGTCTGAGTTGATTGACTCGCCGCTTTTGAGAGATGCAATTCGCTTAAGTGGCATTATATCCCAGGTTGCTGGCAATTCCCCCAACCACTCAATCCCACTGTCCTTATACTCAAGGTATCTCGGAAACGCGCTTTCACCCTTCATGCGTAACCTCCCGCAGAAGCTCCAGGATCTCCGAGGTGACAGTCTTCAGATCCTTATCTATCTCTTCCAGCGACCGTGGCGGCACGAATTTATAAAAGTGGCGGGTGAAGGGTATTTCGTAACCGACCTTTGTTTTCGAGTGGTCTATCCAGGCATCGGGCACATGCGGGAGGACCTCGCGTTCAAAGTAAGCCTGGATGTCTTCCTTAAGCGGCACGTTCTCGGTATCGCGCAGATCTGCACATGGCTCGGGGCGTTTTTTGCTGTCCAGGCAGATCTCCGCCTCATCGTCCTGTTCGCCAAGGGTACTAATCAGCGCCTTCCATTGAGGTGCAGCCAACGCCAATCCCGCCTTCTTCAGCGCTGCCCCAACGTCGGCAACAAACACCTCTTGGGATAGCCATTTCTTGTCGGCGGGAAGCGATTGGAGGGCTGAAACAAGCTGGTCAAGTTCTTGCACTTTTGCCAGAGCACTGTTTTCCTTCAGCAGCGCCAGACGCTCTTCTGCAATAGTAAAAGAAAGGCGGAGCGGTCTTTCCACGGTGATGGTTGAGTAGCCGAAATCGCGGCCGTCAAATATCTTGCAGTGTTCGCCTTCCTTGAAATCCCCATAGATTTTAGTGATCCTGTCGATATCGGCTTCGCTCAGTTCCTTGCGCTTTGAACCCAGCGATTTGCGCATCTTCTGGTAGAAATCGACCGCATTGATTAACTGTATCTTGCCCCTGCGCTCTCTGGACTTGTGGTTGCAGAGCACCCAGATATAGGTGGAAATGCCCGTGTTATAAAACATGTCGGTCGGCAGCGCAATGATGGCTTCGAGCAGATCGTTCTCAACAACCCACTTGCGGATATCGCTCTCGCCAGAACCTGCGCCGCCTGTAAAGAGTGGGGAGCCATTCAGGACAATGGCGACTCTGCCGCCGCCTTCAGTCACGCCATTGACATTGCGGGTCGGCTGCATCTTCGATATCAGATGCAGAAGAAAGAGCAGACTGCCATCGCTTACTCTGGGTAGTCCTGGCCCGAACCTTCCGTTAAAGCCCTGCCTTTTGTTCTCGGCTTCTACAGCAGTCTGGACCTTCTTCCATTCCACCCCAAATGGTGGATTGCTGATACCGTAATCGAATTTCGCCCCTACATGCCCGTCGTCGCTTAGCGTGTTTCCAAAAATAATCTTCGAGACATCCTGTCCCTTAATCAGCATATCTCCTTTACAAATGGCATACGATTCTGGATTTAGCTCCTGCCCAGAAACCACCAACTGTGCCTGCGGGTTCATTGCCTTGAGATGCTCTGTAGCGATTGAGAGCATGCCGCCTGTGCCAGCTGTGGGATCGTTAAGGGTGCGGATGGTGCCTGGCCCGGTAAGGGCATCGCTATCCTCCAGGAACAGCAGGTTCACCATGAGCCTGATGACTTCTCGCGGGGTGAAGTGCTCTCCAGCAGTCTCATTCGAAAGTTCGGCGAAACGCCTGATCAACTCTTCAAATATCTGCCCCATGTCGGCATTAGAGACTTCATCGGGATGCAGGTTTGCCTCGGCGAATTTCTGCGTCACCAGATAGAGTAGGTTGGCGGTGGATAGCCTGTCTATCTGGGCCTGGAACTCAAACTTCTCGAAGATATCGGCGACATTTGGGGAGAACCCTGCAATGTAGCCAAGCAGGTTCTGTTTGATATTATTCGGGTCTGCAAGCAGCTTATTCAGGTCCAACCTGGCAATGTTATAGAAGCTGTACCCAGTGACGCGCGGGAGAAACTGCGCGGAGTCCAGTCCCTGGGCTGTACGCTTATCATGCTCTGCCAGTGCAGCGGCTTTGGTAGCTTCCAGCGTGCAATCCAGCCTACGCAGGATAGTAAAGGGCAAAATGACTTTGCCGTAATCAGACTGTTTGAAGTCACCGCGCAGCAAATCGGCAACGGACCATATAATGGCGGAGAGGTTTTGGTTAGACATGGTTTCCTCGTTAGCGCTGCCGACGATAATCCGGACCTACAACGACAATTTGGCCAGATGCATTGATCGCATGCCGCAGCGCGGTGGATGTTATTTTGCGAGGAGGGTGGGTTTTTCCTGCGGGTGGGGCTTATTGTTGTGGAGAGGTTTCTCCACGCCTCTCGATGGAGGATTTTCTTTGTTAGGTAAGAGCAAACTGTGTTCTGTTTGCAGCTTGCTATCCTGATTGTATTTTCTCTATCGTGGGGCTGGTCCCCCACGACAAACAAAGCTTACTCTGGAAAGCAGACAGAAAACAGAAACGACGAATAATCAAGCCTACCCATTCTATTCAAGCGGGCAGAGTCAACTCGATAGCGCGAATCGGCGATCCGCCGATACAACCCATAACCATCGAAGCTCCAAGAAGCGCCGACCCGGTGCTAAAACACCGGCAAACCAGCCAGAACCACCCGCGCTGTAGCCTCGAGCTTGCGAGGGGCGTTATAACAGCACCGAAAGGTACAAACCCAACTTCTTCGCGCCGCATTTGCTCTGTCACTATTCACAAGCAAAATGCGCCAGCGAAATGGGAGGGTGTTCTCTGCCGCGCCGCGAAGCGGGACAAGCGGTAGAGAGGGAGGCCCTTTTTCATTTGCACGGGAGATCCTAAGAGGGCCGGCACGAGGTTCCCGGGGTCCCTGCCGCGCCCGAAGGGAGTCAAGCGGCGGGGTAGCGAGGTGCGGGGCAGAGCCCTGCGATAAAGAACACTAAATCCAAAACCAGATAGTAAAACAGAACCGGGCCTGTCCCAACGATAAAAGAAAAACCCCTCTCGAGAGGCATGGAGAAACCTCTCCATAAAAAGAACACCATGTTAAAAGCCCTCCTCGCGCGCCTGGAAAACCTCGCCCGCGAAAGAATAAACACAAACACCATCCAGTTGCCCGTAACATCCCATGCCGCCAGATTTCTGGAAGCATGGAAGAAAAACCACGCATCAGAAATAGCGGCCGAGCAGGCAGCAGAAAACAGCGCATCTCAGACCCTTTTAGAGCGCCACTTTGCAAAGCTTCGAATACAGGCACCGCCAGAAATAAGAGCGGCCCTCATCCAGATCCGCCGCGGCGGTGGAATACCAGCCTCATTAAGAAGCGCAGACAAGGAGATAGGCCATGTCACGTGAGCAGCACTACAAGCGAACTTACTACTATCGAAAACAGCGAAAAGGCAAACAGGTCCGCTCCATCTACATCGGCGACGCCAGCAGCCCACTTGCCCAGTCAATGATAAAGATCGAACAACTACTCGCAACTCGTAAACAAGCGCCGACCCGGCGCTAAAACAAGCGGCGATCTGCCGCTAAAACGCGAACAAGACAGCCAGAACCACCCGCGCTGTAACTGTGGTGTTCTCTGAGAGCGCCGAGCGTGCTCGGATCAAGCGGTAGAGGCGAACAGTGTTAAACAGCGCTGGCAACAACAGGGCGAAATCAGCTAAAAACAAATCGTCTCGTCAACGTTTACTTCAACGGGTCATACCTATATCGATAGCACAAGCGGCGATCCGCCGATACAACCCAAAACCATCGAAGCCCCGAGCAAACGACGGGTAACTGTTTGTTTTTGCGGCGAAGCCGAAGCGTACTGGTGCCGTCGCAAGGCGCACTTGGTCCGTCATGTTCAAATCGCAAAGTGCG
>CAIONQ010000101.1 GCA_903859705.1 uncultured Chthonomonas sp. | reverse complement strand
GGTTTTTGAGGTTACTCTGAAGTTACCGTCATATATGTAACTTACGCCGTATCCGTTGGGGTCTACGATGCCGCTTAGCAATGCAATGTGATTTATACTCCAGTAAGCCGAAGTGTACTTGTACTGCGTCTGGCAGCCGGTTGGGCCGGTTACCGTGGTGAGCAGATTGAGTGGAGCCATGGTGGTGGTATCGAAAGCGAAGGTTGTGCGCCTGCCCGCCCAGTCTTGAATACTCTGAAGCAAACCACCGCTGTAGTTGAAGGTTACCAGCCTGCCAGCACCATCCTGTATGTTCTGCAGCAATCCGCTGGAGTACAGGTAGGTATGCGTGTTGCCTGCGGCATCCTGCTGCCAGCTCATGGTTTGCGGATGTCCGGTGTTATCCAGCGGGTAGGCGGTGGTTATGCCATTGGGGGTGGTCTCTTTTATGAGTTGATCTGTGCTATTCACGGTACGACTCTGCAGCCTGATGTTAGCCTACACCGAGCCTCATTTGATGTGTACACTAAATACCCAGATACTCTTCTGCCAGATGAAGCTAATGCGCGTTCCATCTGGCAGCCACTGTGGGCTTGAAATATAGTCGCTGTCGGTCTCATTTTGCCCACCTGTTCCAATTAAAACATAGTTCTCGCCATCTGAGTCACTAATGTAGGCTTGGTCGGTCACTGGCCTTGTTCCTTCAGTTGAGCTGAGCATCCACAGTAAACGCTGGCCATCTGGCGAGGGCGTAATAACTCGGTTGCTCGGGCCGTATATTTTACAAGTGGGAGGCAAATTGACATGCGTTACCGTAATATCGGTTACATCATCGTTGGGTGCAATCGCGATTTTTACGCGATTGCACACATTGCCTCCGCCGAGGTACATGCTCGTTATTATTTGCTTATCCGAAATGCCTCCGACCGAAATGGCAAACAGTTGACCTAACAAATGCAGGTTCTTACGGAAAGAAATAATACGGTCTTTTCCACGAACAGGGTGTAACACCATTGCTTTAAGACTTGTAGCGTTTGACTCAAATTGATATTCGAGCCATCCACTGCTATCCGGAAGCCAGCATCCTCGGCTGTACAGATTGCCCTGACTGCGTTTTGTGCGGTGTACAATACCGCCTTTTGCATCCAGCAATAACAGGTCTCCGAAGATGGTGAATAACACGCTGTATTTTCCATTTGGTGCCACTTCGATCCACGCCGCATCGGTTCTCAGATCGAAAGCAAGCCACGTAGAGCTTTTCATATACTCGCGTCGCACTGCTTGTGTGAGACCAGCAAGCACATTGTCAGAGTTATCGATAATTGAATGCGCACTAAACGATTTGGCAGTAGACAAATAACTAAAATTTGAGTCTGAAGTCCAGCGATACCAATTACATGACCAATTTGTGCACGGAGCAACCGCACTCGCGCCCTTTACGAGGCGTGAGCTCTGCTGGCGAACCATAGTCGAACTGCCTCTGCCTGCTACCACGCACAATAAAACCACAAGGCTGAAAGTGCTCATCGTAAGCGTTGGTTTCATTAGTCTAATGTTCCTTCGGAAAGATAATGAATTGGCATGCTGCGCTATTGCACTTAGCAATGAAGCTGGCCCAATTCACGCTACCGTTAACGATTTTAATAGCATGCTGCACTATATTAGCCTGTTACCTTTTCCCCTTCGGATCTGCTGGTGGAACAGTGATTATCGTCTCATCAGGGTAGGGAACGGTACAACAATTCCAATCTACAGTAACTTGGTGCATAGCTGTATCTTTGTCGCTCCAGTTCGGAGGGCCAGGCGGCAGCAATACGGGCAAAATTCCAACTTGTTCCGGGTGCCCCGGATCAGTGTCCTTTATCCAAGGCGGGAATTTTACGTATGCTGGATCAGATGGATCGGAGATGAAGCGAGCGTAACCCACTATACCCTTAGAGCCGCAGGTGCCAAGACCTTCCTCTGTGAAGCTAAACTGATCACTCGCAGATTGAACGAACTTACCGTTCTTTACTTCCCAGGCCTCCCAAATTTCTTTGTGAAGGCTCTGCTCCCTTGAAGCCTTAACCGGTGCATCCTTACATGGTATGCAAGGCTTGCACTCGTGAACGTCTGCAGAGCGTTTAATATGCTGAACTAGCCAACCGCTCACCTTTGCACTTTTAGGCGTTACTTTAAGATCCCATTTGATGCGAAACGATGCATCGCCGCACAAGTGGCCTTTGTTCCAGACAGATTCGAATTTAGGTATGACTTCGACAGTCGGAGCAGATGTTGGCGGCGCCGGGCTATTGCTAAGGAGCACTCTGGGTTCCCAGCCAAGGCCATGGCTCGGGAAGGCAGTACCCAGCCACTGCCCTGAAAGGACCTGATAGTACCCAGCAGGTGCGTAGAGCATCCATTTTGAGTCACTACGGAACCCATACCCAGCCAAAAAGCGGTTGTAATTCACTGTACCACTCCCAGAATCGATTGTCACGCCGAATGCCGTATATGAATACGCATCACTTGTCGAACCCGAAAAAGACACCAACGCACGAACACTACGCTGCGAATCGAATCCAAAAAAAGAACTCTCTCCAACAAAAGATTGGCTAATAAGGCCACACCAGTTGTTTTCAAAATTCGTGTACCTAATCTGTAATGAGTTCGCAAGATCAGTCTCGAGAACGACATACGAACCTGACCATGTATACTGCGTCGTGGTGCTCCCACTAGTCGTGCTCTTGCGGAGCCCCTCATGAGAATAAGAATGTCTCTCGCTCGTTCCATCGGGCAAATTCATAGTCTGCAACCGGTTTTCGGCGTCCCAAGTGTTGGTAGTAGCGGCACTGCCAGTGATAGAAGTCTGCAGATTTCCGTTGGGATCAAATAACTGAGTTGTTGGTGCCCCCGTTGGCGGCGTTATCAGCACCTGCGCATTGGCAGCATTGTACTTGTAATTCGTTATTGCTCCAGAACTGGTTTGCGTAAGCCTGTTTCCGTTGGGATCGTATGCGTATTGTATGTCGTATGCCTGTGCACCGCTGCGTTGCTCCAGCGTCAACTGACTTGTAGCATCGTAACCAAAGGTAACCCGTGTACCGTCCAGTTCCAACACAGTTGTGCGGTTGTTGGTTGCCGAATAGGTGTTTGTGAACACCGCTATGGCCGCACCCACGGCGTTCACATTGGAAAGCACAAGCTCGTTGCCGTTGGCATCGTACAGGTGATTTACCACCATGCCGTTGGCAAGGGTTTTGGTTTGCTCTCTGTTCAGCGCATCCCAGAGTATTGTTGTGCGCTCATTTAGCGGATTTACTATTCCGGTTAATCTGATCTGCAGATCGTAGGTATTGCTGGTTACACCCCAGGGGTCTGCCTGGGTTAAGCGGTTGTTTGCCCCATCAAAGGTGTTTGTTAACGATATTCCGGTTGGGAATTGCTGATACACATTCCTGCCGTTCAGATCATAACCCATGCTGGTTACGCCGGTTACATCCTGGCTGGTTGTCTGCTCTCCGGCTCCGTTCCAGGTGTTTGTTACCCGCGTGCCATCTATGTATACTGTTTGTGCAGGGCGGTTTAGCGGATCGTTTGTGTAGGTTGTGGCCCAGTTTCGGGCGTCTACCCGCAATGTGGTGTTGCCCACCGCATCATGGCTGAAGGATGTGAACGCCCCGAGCTGGTCCTGAGTAGCGTAAACAATCCCGCGTAGGTCATAGAGGCTGGTTAGCCTGCCCCCGTTTGCATCTACCACACAGATCTGCTGCCCGGCAGCATCCCGCACAAAGCTGGTAACGTATCCCCGGGCATCCTGTATCGCCGTGTTCCAGCCGTTGGCTGCAAAACTGCTTGTAGTACGGTTCGAAAGGGCGTCCACGGTGGCAATCCGCTGATTTGCGGCATACCAGATCATTCTGTTAAGGTTGCCGGTCTGGCGCGACATAAGGGATTTACACGACATGTTGGTTTTACCGCCCGGACGGCATGTTGTCCGTGCAGGATGCATGGCCCTATTTGTTGTGCTTTGACACCTTATTGCTTCCATGTAATTCAGGGGCATTCACAAAATGGAAGC
>CAIONQ010000100.1 GCA_903859705.1 uncultured Chthonomonas sp. | reverse complement strand
TCAACGGGGCATAGTCAACTCGTTAGCACACGGGCAAGCCCGAGGCAGGACCGCACGCCAATCGCCGATCTGGCGATAAAACGCCGGCAAATCTAACACAACCAGCTGCGCTGTAGCCTCGAGCCTGCGAGGGGCGTATAACAGCGCCGAAAGGTACAAACCCAACTTCTTCGCAGCGCATTTGGTCCGTCACTATTCACAAGCAAAATGCGCCAGCGAAATGGGAGGCTGTGAAGGCCGGGTTCCCTACTCGTTGCAGGGTTCCCTGGCCGCCCGAGCGTGCGAGGGAGCCAAGGCGAGGGCCAACTACAGAGTAGGGTGGAATTTTGCTGGCAGGGGGGTTCCCTGGCACGCCTGAGCCTGCGAAGGAGTCAAGTGCCGAGGGTGGGGCGCGCAGACAGCGCCCCAACCGGGGTGTGGGGACTGGTCCCCACGACAGAGAAAACTTACTCTGGAAAGCAGACAGAAAACAGAACCGGGCTGGCCCCAACAATAAAAAATAACCTCCATCGAGAGGCGTGGAGAAACCTCTCCACATAAAATACACCCTCGTGTATAATCTCAAACTATGAACTACTTAGCCCTGCAGGAGATTATAACAGAACTGGATGCGCACCAGCGCACAGAACAAGCCGTCCTGGATGAGCTTGCAAAAGCACGCCCCGATGTGGCCCGCAAAGCCGCACAGGCCAGGGATGCCCGCAGGCGCATGCTCTCCTCGGCTGTTTTCTTTATTGAACAGAGCTGGGCTGCCATCTCACCCGCAATTGCGGCTTTTTCGCTGGCAGAGAATGCCGGCAAATCTCCGGAGGAACTCAACACGTACCTTCGCGGACTGCTTATCAGGGAGCCTGCCTATGCCTGGGGATGGACCCGTGCCCGCATGAATGCACACCTGATGAGGCATCTAAACGCCGCATGGCCGGGCCTTGTTGCCAATTTTCCATCCGAGATGAAGGAGTATGCAAACTCTCTCAAAGCCCTGGATCACTATGGCTTTCGCGTATCGCCGCAACATCACCTGAGAGCCGGTTACCACACCGCCCTCGCGGTTGCATGCAAGTGGTATGGTACCGCCGCCGAGCATGCAGCCAATCACCCGGGCTCGCAGGGGCCGGCTGGCTTTACAAAGGAGCTGCGGCTGTTTGCATCCTGTTCTATGACCATGCTGGCGCGCACCGATAGGTGGCTATGGGATTCTGCAGGTGCAGAGCCAATGGATGCACAAATGGAGGGCAACACCATGCGAGTGGCACACAAATCCGTATCCGTTTTGAACCTGGAAACGCAGCAGGATTGCGGTGTTAGGATGGGCTGCCCTGCCCTGCGTGCTAAGGCAGAAGAAGGTCCCACACCTTTTAATGGCATTGTAGAATGGGTGGAAAGGGTGTATTCGGAAGCCCTGCTGGATGGTGCCCCATTCGGCGAATGAGGTGGAGTGAAATCCAAATTTGGGTCATAATGTTAATCAGCATTATTTATTCTTAGCCTGTTATCTCGCGAGGGTTCCTTATGCGCCATTCTATTGGGCTTGCAGCCATACTTTTTGCCGCAGCCATCGGCTCTGTTTCTGCGGCTCCGGCTCACAAATCAACTGTTAAACCTGGCCGCGTTCGCCAGCTGTTTGATTCCGGCTGGCGCTATGCCCCGGATCGCAATGCCGAAACTCCCGGCATTCCCATTTCTGATTGGAAGGTGCTCAAAACACAGGGCCTTAACATGATGAAAATCGCCGCTGTGCCAGGCTATATTTACGAGCGTGCCGAAGAGACGCACGCTGGCAAAATTGGCCAGGATGAGTTCGCCGGCCGATACGGGCTGGCCTGGTTTACCACTGATCTGCACGATTCCAGTTCCAACTCTGAACCACAGCAAACTGGCAGCAAGCGCAAACGCGTGCTCCATTTTGAAAGCGTAGATGATAACTGTGTGGTGTACCTCAATGGCCGCAAAGTTGCGGAACATAAGGGGTGGGACGATGAATTTGAGGTTGACCTCACCAACTCCTGGGTAGAAAACAGCCCCAACAAACTAACCCTACTGGTGGAAAATACGGGTGGCACCGGCGGCATTATGAAGCCCGTGCATCTGCTGAGCGGCAAGCCAGAGCCAGACGACCTTGGCCCCGTAGCACCTGCCTTTAACGATGGGCCGTGGCGCACCGTGCATCTGCCGCATGACTTTGTTGTGGAGGGCGTTTTCGATCCAAAAGAGGATCCATCCCATGGTTCGCTTGCGGCAGGCCAGGCCTGGTATCGCAAAACATTTACTGTGCCAGAGAGCAGCAAGGGGAAAAGCCTCTGGATCGACTTTGATGGCGTGTACCGGGATGCTAAGGTATGGCTTAATGGCAAAGAGCTGGGCAGCCAGCCCAGTGGCTACATCGGTTTTCGGTTCGATATCGCTGGACTGGTGAAGTTCGACGCACCCAATGTGCTTGCCGTGCATGTAAATGCTCATAAGCAGGAGGGCTGGTGGTATGAGGGCGGCGGCATCTACCGCCATGTTTGGCTAACCACTGCCGACCCCGTGCACATTGCCCCGTGGGGGGTGTATGTAAGGCCACAGGTTCAAGGCCCAGAAACAGACCCCGTTCCGGCGGCCACCCTGCATATTGAAACTACGGTTGTTAATAGCACCACCCAGCCACAAACCGTGGAGGTGCGCTCTGCAATATCCGCCCCGGATGGCAACGAACAGCTAGCCGGCAGCACACAGGCTCACCTTGGCCCGGGCGAAACACGCGTTGTTGTTGTCGAGGTTGAAGAGCCGAAGGCAAGGCTGTGGTCGGTTGAAAAGCCCCGGCTATATCGCCTTGTAAGTAGCGTGATTCGCCATGGAGCGGCCGCAGATAGCACGGAAACAGCGTTTGGTATCCGCACCATTCGGTTTGATGCGGCCAAAGGCTTCTTTCTGAATGGTCAACCTGTAAAGCTCAAAGGCACCTGCAACCATCAGGATTTTTCCGGGGTAGGCATTGGCATGCCAGATAGCCTGCTAAGCTGGCGCATTAAAAAGCTGAAGGAGATGGGATCCAACGCGTACCGTTGCTCCCACAACCCGCCCGCTGCCGAACTACTGGATGCCTGCGACAGGCAGGGCATGCTGGTGATGGATGAAACACGCCACCTGGGCGATACCTACGCAGCTAAAACACCCAACGGAACGCCGGCAACAGACCTTGCCGATCTAAAGGCCATGTTGCTGCGCGACAGAAATCACCCCAGCATCATTATTTGGTCGATGTGCAATGAAGAGCCCCTTCAGGGCAACACCGAGGGAGCACGCATCTTCACAGCCATGAAGGATGTGGTGCATCAGTACGATGGCACCATGCGCCCCGTCAGCTGTGCAATGAACGGCGGTTGGGGTTATGGCATTACCAATGTTCAGGATCTGCAGGGAGCAAACTACAATCCCGGCGGTTACGATAGCTTCCACAAGAGCTATCCCAATATGCCTTTTTACGGCAGTGAAACAGCCAGCACCGTTAGCACACGCGGCATCTACACCAACGATACAGTGCGCGGGTATGTTAGCGCCTATGATGTAAACTTCCCACCCTGGGCACAAACTGCCGAAGCGGCCTGGAAACCCATTGCCGAGCGTGATTACGTTGCGGGCGGTTTTGTTTGGACCGGCTTTGATTACAAAGGCGAACCCACCCCCTACGAGTGGCCATGCATCAACTCTCATTTCGGGATAATGGATGAGTGCGGATTCCCTAAAGATAACTGGTTCTACTACAAAGCATGGTGGGATAACAAACCAATAGTGCACATTTTGCCGCACTGGAACTGGCCCGGCAAAGAGGGGCAGAACATCTCGGTGTGGTGCCACAGCAACTGCGAAAAGGTAGAGCTTCTGCTGAATGGCACCAGCCTGGGCAAAAAGAACATGCCCCGCAATGGGCATCTGGAGTGGCAGGTACCATACACCGCTGGTAAGCTCGAGGCCCGAGGTTTCAACTCATCTGGCCTGACCGCGCTAGACACGGTAGAAACCGCCGGTGCGCCAGCCGCGCTACGAATTACAACGGACCGGCGTAAGCTGCATGCCGATGGTGAGGATGTAACCATGGTTGCCGCAGCTGTGGTGGATGCACGCGGCAATGTTGTGCCCACAGCAGATAACCTGGTGGTTTTCTCTGCCAACGGCCAGGCCGCCACCATTGCTGGTGTGGGCAACGGAGATGCTAGCAGCCATGAGCCCGATAGGGCCAGCCAGCGCCACGCCTTCAACGGCCTTTGCATGGCCGTGGTTCAGGCCGCAGAAACCCAGGGACAGGTTAAAATTACCGCCTCGGCCCCGGGTCTAAAGTCGGCCACCGTTACCATCGATGTCCGAAAGTAAGGCTGTTTCTTCCCTGGCAGAGCCGGTGTACGGCGTTATCCTTGCCGGGGGAGAAAGCCGCCGCATGGGTGCAGATAAAGCCCTCACTGCCCTGGCAGGCAGGCCACTTATGGGCCATGTGCTGGATGTGCTACAGCCGGCATGCAACCTGTGCATGATTGTGTCTCAAAGAGATGCGCATCATGGCCTGGAAGGGGCACAGCTAATAGCCGATGCCTACCCGGGCACCGGCCCGCTTGGCGGAATACTTACTGCCATGGAGGCCGGCGGCAAAGGCATCTACGTTGTGGTTGGGTGCGATATGCCAGCCCTGCAGCCCGCGGTGCTGCAGCTTTTGATCGAAACACTGCGTGCAGCACCAGCAGCACAGGCAGCGGCAGCAGTTACAGAGAACGGAATTCAGCCGCTGTGTGCCGCATACAGGTTTACAAGTGCTGGCGAGCTAAAGCGCCGCATAGAAAGCGGGAAGCTATCGTTACGGGCGGCATTGGCCGCAATCGAAACCCGTATAATAGATCCGGAATCCCTGACCCGTGCTGATCCTGCACGGGTTTGTTTTCAGAATATCAATACGCCTGAAGATCTGGCGCGCATGGCGCACAAAATGGAGCCACCCATTGTGTCTGTTTCTGCCCTTCCATCAACCATTACCGTTGTTCCGCTAACTACCCCACCACATGCTAGTGTACAGGTCCCTGGTTCCAAAAGCATTACTAACCGGGCTCTGATACTTGCTGCTCTGGCGGAAGGTACCTCAGTACTTACCGGTGCTCTGGAATCGGAAGATACGTGGGTAATGATAGATTGCCTTACCCGGCTTGGCTTTGAGGTGGCAGCAAACCCCGCAGTGCAAACCATTACGGTAAACGGGCGTGGTGGCCAAATACCTGCCGCAATGGCAGAGCTGTTTCTTGGTAACTCTGGCACTTCCATCCGATTCCTTACCGCATTCGCTGCACTTGGCAACGGAACCTACCGATTGGATGGTGTGGAGCGCATGCGCCAGCGGCCCCAGCAGGACTTACTTACGGCATTACAACAGATGGGCGTTAAGGCAGTATCCGAACTTAATAACGGTTGCCCACCCCTGCTGGTAACCGGCACGGGGGAGTTGCCCGGCGGCAGGGTATCTCTGAATGCAGAGGCCAGCAGCCAGTTTCTTACCGCGCTGTTGATGGTATCACCTTATGCGGCCACGGAGCTGGAGATTGCGATAATTGGCCATCTGCGGCCATTTTATGTGGATATTACACGGCGAATGATGGAGCACTGGGGAGTTGGAACCGAGCAGTTACCTGGCCCAATAGAGGATTCGCCTGTATTCAAAACTCCGGCTGGTCAGCGCTATTCCGCGCAAAGCCCGTATGCCGTAGAGCCAGATGCCTCCAGTGCTTCCTACTTCTTTGCGGCAGCGGCCGTTACCGGTGGTACTGTAACGGTGCTGGGGCTGGGTGAGAATGCGTTGCAGGGAGATGTTAAGTTTGCTACCGATGTGCTTGTGGAGATGGGCTGCACGGTAACTACCAATGGAGATGGCATAACCGTAACTGGCCCTGCTGGCGGAAAACTGCATGGGGTAGACCGGGATATGAGCTCCATTTCTGATACCAGCCTTACTCTGGCTGCAATAGCCCCTTTTGCCGATAGCCCAACTACCATACGCAACATCGCACATGCGCGCAAGCAAGAGTGCGATAGAATATCGGCTGCCTGCACGGAGCTACAAAAACTGGGAGTAAAGGTAGAGGAGCGCCCGGATGGCCTCACAATCTGGCCCGCCGAAACGCTGAAGCCCGCCTCCATCCAAACCTACCACGATCACAGGGTGGCTATGAGCTTCGCCGTTGCGGGACTGAGGGCGCCAGGGATCACCATTGAGGATCCTGCCTGCACTGCCAAAACCTTTCCAGATTTCTGGCAGCGCCTGGAGCTTCTTCGAGGCTAAATATCAAAGTTATGAGGTGCAGCAGGCTGGTGCCGCGCATCATAACGCTTAATCAGCGTGGCGGCAATCAGCCCGCCACCAAAAGTTGCCAGTATGTAAGTAAGCGCTAATAGCATAGTTTCTGATTTCAGTCCACCGACAGCATAAGCAGTGCAAAGCTTGCCAGCCAGTGCTCGCCAACATAGTCTCCGCTGGCAACATGCGGCAGGGCGGCATCTGCGTGATGCCGGGCAGCCTGCAGCAGAATTTTGCGACGAGGGTTGCTGGCAGGCAGGCCATGGGCAACACTGCGCATGCACCATGCCCTGCTCAGATTTAGCCCATCCAGGTGAACCAGTTTGGGATCAGTTCTATCTGTAACTTCAGCCGGCCTTAATATGCTGTTGGCCACTGCGGGTAGGCTGGGTAAAAAGCCCTGAAACCACTTTGTAAACACGGCTGGCTCCAGCACACGGCGCATCAAGTCAGCTTCGCAAAGGGCTGGCGACAGAAAGTCTTCTCCACCTGGCTCCCACTCTGCGGGGTAGCGCCTATCGTTAAAGTAGTATCGGCGGCTGGTTGATGTCAGCAGTTTCTCCAGGTCATTATTGCTGGCGGCACGCGCATAATCCAGCGCCAGGGATAGCCCAAACGCCGTATTGGGATGCACGCCGGTTCGGATGGGGTAGTTCTGCTTCGGCAGAAAATCCATATACCGCTTTACAATAACTTCGGTAAGTGGCTGCAGGTTGTGATGCCACTTTGCAGCATCTGGCACGCGGGGTTGAGCCTCTCGCAGCTCTTCATCCAACTTAAGCAGCCAGGCCCAGCCATACGTGCGCTCAAAGCTTTGCCTGCCAGCACCACCGAAATAGGCGGCCTCTACTCGGATATTTTCGATAGTAAGGCTGGCATCCAGTGCTGCCTTGATTTCCGGAGCGCATGCTAATTCAGGAAACAGGCGGAGAATGCGCACCAGCAGCCAGTGGCCATGCACGGAGGAGTGCCAGTCGAAGCAGCCGTAAAAGGCCGGGTGCAACTGGTGGGGCGTTTGCACATCGGCATCCCCACCGGCAAGGTGATCAAACTTATGTGGGTACTCACGATGAATTGATTTAAGAACGAGCGTGGTAAAGTGAGTTGCCTGATCTGCAGATAAGCCGCGTGCACCCTGCTCGGCGGCAGCCGGGGTGGTGGCAAATGCAGCCAGCAGCATAGCTGCACAAACAATGCCAAATAATCCGTTCATCCTGAATTCCCTCTGGCGGCAATGCTAGTGTTGCCCTAAATTGTACCGGTAGATGGGATGAACAACAAATACTAACAGCAAACAAGCGGAGGCACCGGTGCTTGAAGCAAACCGGTGCCTCCGAGATGTTTTGTGATATTGTGCTGGTTTATGCGCGGCGAACGCGAGACCTTTTGCGCCATATGCCCCCTAATGAGAGCATGGCTGATGCGGCCACCAGCGCAGAAGCCCCTGGCTCCGGTGTTTTGGTTGGCGAGAACGTAAGGTCGTCCATTATGTAGTGTGTACCGTTGTACGGCCCGGTGCCAGTTCCGGTGCGCAACACCTCATAGGCAGTGATATTACGATACGTAGCAAAGATGCTTGTATCCAGAAATTTTGGCGTATAGCTGGTGAGGGATTCTGAAACGCTGCCGAGCAGTGTGCCTCCAGAAAAAGCTTCTATAGTTACAGCCACGGCACCACCTACGCCATTGCCAAAGTTTGGCCGGGAGAACCATGCCCCGTATAATGTACGGTTGGTGGTTAGCAGCAACCCTGTTTTACCAGAGGCATTGAACAAAGCGTAATTGCCAGAATGTGGATCTGCAAACGGAGTGTTGCCACCGTTATTCTGATATGCCTCTACATAGCTTTTGCCAACAACCTCGAAGTTTGCATCGAACGTTACGCCATCGTAAGTGTAGCTATGCCCCAGGGCATTGTAGATGCTGGAGTAATCATTAACATTGGGCTCGTGAGACAGGTTATCAAATGTGATGATGCTGTCGGCGCGTGCGCTGCCGCACAGCGCGACACCTAAAAGAACTGCAGGCAGGATGGCTGCATACCGCATTGGCAGGTGGACCTCCATAATAGGATGTTTTTTGCGATGCAAGTTTGCGCAAGCAGAAGGAGCCATGCACACCCATGTCGCAAACAAGAGTGTAAACGGCCTGTGTATACGCAATCGTATACCAGTAGAGATATTTTGAAAATGCCAGTTGCGGCGCTCCGTCTTAGTCACCAAACGAACCGCGATACAGTGATAACTAATGCAAGAACAGGTTTCGATCAAACTTTTTGGAAGCATTGAAGCCGAAGTAAACGGTGCCCCTTTACCACGCCTACACTCGCGCAAAGGCCTGTTGCTGCTAGCGATGGCGGCACTCAACGGCGGGCGCCCCATATCTCGCGAATGGGCAGCATCTGCCCTGTGGCCAGAGAGCCCGGAGCCAACGGCGCGTTTCAACCTGAGGCAATGCTTGCGAGATCTTCGTGTGGCGCTTGGCGAGCATGCTGGCATTATCATCAGCCCGGATAGAAATCATATAGCCTTTGATACAAGCATGGCCAATGTGGACGTGCTGGAGTTTGATGCCTGCATAGCGAAGGCAGACCCCGCATCGCTGGATCGTGCCATAGCCCTATATCGCGGGCACCTGGTACAGGATTGCTGGGAGGAGTGGCTGCACACCGAGAGGATAATGCGGGAAGCAGCCAGTGCGGCGGCACTGGAACAGAGAATTGACGGGCTTATAGCCGATGGTGAAGTGGCTGGAGCCTGCAGATATTTGCGGCTGCTAATTTCTCGAGACCCATGCAATGAGCCGTTTTACGAGCGCCTGATGACCCTGCTGAAAGAGAGCGGCGACTCCACAGCTGCCATGCAGGTATATCGCCAGCTTACCGAGGCTCTGGATAGGGAGCTTGGTACAAAACCCGGGCCGCGTAGCGAGGCCATTTACCGCGAAGTGTGCGATGTGTTGGCAAAACACAAAACTACACAGAGGCGTGGTGCCGAATTCGCAGGTAGCATACCGGTAAAGCTCACACGGTTTTATGGCCGCACCGCTGAGCTTCGCCAGCTCCAGGAGATGCTTGCCCCTTCTACACAAGATGCCTGCCGCCTGATAACCATCAGCGGCCCGGGCGGATGCGGCAAAACGCGCCTCGCGGCGGCGGCCGCAGCAAGCGTTGAATCTCTGTTTGATGGCGGGGTGTGGTTTGTGCCCCTCAACGCAGTATCAGAGCCAGCCCTGGTACCGGCGGCTATCGCACGCGCTCTGGGGCTGATTTCTGCTTCTCAGGCAGACCCAATCCTGCTACTGGCGGGCTTTCTACGCTCCCAAACCAAACCGTGCTTACTTGTGCTGGATAATCTGGAACAGTTGCTGTTGCATGAAGACGGCCCACTGCCCACCATTCTGAACCAGTTGCTAACAGACGTCTTGCACCTGCACATCCTGGCTACCTCCCGCCGTAGGCTGATGATTGAAGGGGAGGCAGACATGCCTCTGGTTGGCCTTGAAGCTCCACAACAAGAACAGCTGGAACGTGCTATCACCTCACCGGATAGTGCCGCACTGCTGGCTGAATATCCCGCCATTGCACTGTTTGCCGATAGGGCTCGCCTTGCCAGGCCTGGCTTTGCCATCAGGCCCGGCAATATTGAAGCCATTGCCGCACTGTGCCACCGCCTGGATGGGCTACCGCTTGGAATTGAACTGGCCGCGGCCCGCGCAGATACCCTTGCCCCTGCGCGCATTCTGGAGATGCTCAAGAGCCAACCTGGACTTAGTGCTAGCCACGTAGGCGCACCAGAACGGCATCGCAGCCTCAACACGGCCATCGGCTGGAGTGTGCAGAACCTTTCCCCTGAATTAAGAACTGTTTTCCAGTGCCTGGGAATGTTCTATGGTCCGTTTACTGTGGATGCAGTGATTGCCCTTTTGCAATCTACCGACGATCACTCGGAGTGGAGCATTAGCAGGCTGGATGTGTGTTTGCGAGAGCTTGTTCGTGGCTCCCTGCTTACGGTAGAGCCTGCCGATGCTGGCACAAGGTACAGGCTGCTGGAAACGATAAGGGAGTATGCCCGGGACCAAATAGCGGCAGAAGATCGTCGCCTGCTGGCAGAAGCACACTTAACATACTATGCTGCCCTGGCCAGCAATCTCATAACACCTGGTAACGGGCTAACCCAGGCAGAGTGCCTCAATGAACTTGAGGCTTCACTTGGAAACCTGTATGCAGCAATCGATACCGCATGTGAGCTCAAGAGCTCTCTGGGGCTGGAAATTGTACTCGGCCTCACGCAATTCTGGGATGTTCGTGGTGGCGGAACAGAGGGCCGAAGGCGGCTTGTGCAGGTTATTGAGGCTGTGGGAGAACCTGTAGATTCCATTTTGGCAGTGCAGCTTGCGGCAGCCTGGCGAGCTGCCAGCTATCTGGCTATGGTTCAGGGTGATTACAGTGAGGCTATGCAGCGCAGTCTGAAGGCGCTCGAGATATCGGAAGATGCTGCAGACCAGCCGGGTGAGTGCAGGGCGGCCGCAGATGTTGCGAACACATGGCGGAATATGGGTGATTTGCAGCGCGCGGAGCCATGGATTAAAAGAGCCATTTCCCTCGCCCGCTCAGGCAAGGATGTGCCTGGCCTGGCGTACTGTTTGCGTATGGAAGGAAACTACCAGTACGATTCAGGGCGAATAGAGGCGGCGGGCACATGCTTTGAGGAAGCACTTAAACTATTTGAAGCCTGTGGCGACCTGGCACGTGTGGCCAATATGCTTGGCAACCTTGGCAGCGTTGCCTGCGACATAAAGGATTACAGCAGGGCAAGATCGCTGCTAGAGCGCTCTCTACAAATTCGCCGAGAACTTGGCGATCAACTTGGGATATGCCAGTCTCTCGGGAATCTGGCGCGTGTGGGGTACATCGGTGGCGACCTCATAACCGTGCGCGCGCAGTGGCAGGAAGTTCTTGCAATCCACAAACGGGTTGGCGATGCTCGTGGAGCTGCATTTGTACTCAGTAACCTTGGCAATGTTGCGTTTGATTGCAGCGACTATCGTGAGGCAGTTCGGCTTCACCAGGAAGCGCTGGAAATAAGACGAGGGCTGGGTGCGCCCGTTCATATTGCCGATTCATTGCGCAATACCGGCATAGCTGCAACCTTCTGTGGCGATTATGAAACGGCGGCTCGCTGCCTGGAATCTGCGTTAAGCTTGCGATCCGAAGAACCAGGCCAATCTCCAGTGGAGACAGCCGTAATTCTGGAAGCGCGAGCTTTTTTGAAACATGCGTGCAGGCACGGCGATGAAGCAAGGCTCGACCTGAACACTGCAAAGCTACTGCGCGAGGATGCAGACGCGCGAGGTACCTGGCCGGGAACGGCACCTCGGAGCTTTCCTATGGTGCTTAGGCAGGTTTTTACGTCGGAATAAACCGGGTGCTTTAAACAGGAACAGAACTCATTCGCGGTTAATTGGCCTGCAGTGATAGTAATTACGGCCCGCAGTTGCGGAAACGGTAAGGAGAGAGTGGATGAAACACATCTGGCTGTATCTCAGCAGAACAGATATCGAAACAGAGCGAAGACAGTGCGAAGAAGAAGGGCGTGACCTCTCTTCAGTGGAAGAGGATTTTGCCCGCGTGCTTAGTCTGGATCTGGAAGACCTCGCCAATCAGCCAGCAGCAGAGGCCCTGCTGGATAAGACCATTGCGCTTCCTACCCTGCCAGATTACAAGTTTGTAGAACCTTCCGATCTGGAAGGCATTCGCAACGCTCGGCCAGCAAGCAGGGTTGAACTTCCCAGCCTTGCCCTGAGCAATTCCGATCTTGAAGATCGCGTATACGGTGCGTGGACCGGCAGATGCACAGGATGCCTGCTTGGTAAGCCGGTGGAAGGCTGGCACCGGGAACGCATGTGGGGCTATCTTAAAGACCTGAACCGCTGGCCACTGGCAGACTACTTCCGATATGATGCCGCTGGCCCGGCTGAGATAGAGAAGTACAAACTGAACCCTGTAAGCTGCTTTGCAGACCGCGTATCTGCAATGCCAGAAGATGACGACACCAACTACACCACCACGGGGCTGGCAATTCTGCAAAAACATGGCCCTGGATTTACGCCAGAAGATGTTGCCAACTTCTGGATGAACGACATCCCCATTCTGCACACATGCACGGCAGAGCGTGTTGCTTATCGCAACCTGGTACGCTTGATTGCGCCACCACAATCTGCTTCGTTCCGTAACCCATACCGCGAATGGATTGGCGCACAGATTCGGGCAGATTTCTTTGGTTACGCAGCTGCTGGCCGCCCAGAACTTGCCGCTGAATTTGCATGGCGTGATGCCTGCATTTCTCATGTGAAAAACGGAATTTATGGCGAAATGTGGGCCGCCGCAATGATTGCTGCAGCCTTTGTTACAGACGACATCAAGACCGTAATTCGTGCCGGCATGGATCAGATACCAGCCAACTGCCGCTTATCCGCCGCTGTTGAGGACGTGTTGGAGTGGTACGAGGTAGAAGTTGATTACGATACTGCCGTGTATCGAATTCATGAAATATGGCATGAAGAGCGCGCACACGATTGGTGCCACACGATATCCAACGCGATGATTGTTGCTGTTGGCCTTCTTTATGGTGAGAACGATTTTGGGAAAACGATCTGCCGCGCAGTGCAGCCCTGTTTTGATACCGATTGTAATGGGGCCACTACTGGCTCCATCCTCGGTGCCATCCATGGCCGCAAGGCGCTGCCTGCTATATGGACCGATGTGCTAAACGATACACTGCATACAGGTGTGGCTGGTTACAACGTGGTAAAACTTGCGGAAATTACTCAGGATAGCCTGAAGGTGATTGAAAGAGTGCTGGGTTAACGGCCTCGACAATTGGGAAATAAGTTAACAATGCCAGCCGATCTACACGATCTGCTGGCATTGTAACTATCTGCACCAAAACAGAGATTTTCTCTTACTCTTTCTTATCGTCATCCTTTTCATTGATGTTATCTGCGCGATTGATAAGCAATGTGTCTACCACAAACATGTACTCATCCGCACCCATCTCAACTACCGCGCGTATTGGCGTTAATTTCACATCTCGATTCAAGAAAGGCAGCGTATTGTTGCCATCCGGCCGAACCAGCAGTGTAACGGTATCCTTGTCTGCTGGTATCTGCTCCTGATTGGCAACCCAACCAAGTGGCAGATTGCGGATTGCGACGTTTACAGCGCCTTTGAAATTTGCCTTTCGGTTTACCTTAATGGTTACTTTCACGCCTTTACGCGGGTGAACTTTAACCACCTTGCCAGAGGTTGCTTCCCCGGTGAAATCTGAGGCACCGCGTACGGCAAGAACACAATCCACCCTGTTGATGGGTGTTCTTGTGTTCTGCACCAGCACAATTTCCTGGGGTTTCGCGGTAGTACGGATCTCTCCCGCAGGGCCCTGGGCACTTACCGTTACGGTAATTGGCTTTTCAGAAACTGCGGCAGTGCTCAGACCAGTAAGCAACAGGGTTGCCTCGTTGCGATCTGGCTGTATGATGGCCGGCGTTACGATAACACCCGAAGGCAAATCCTCTGCAGAGATAGTGATATCGCCCGTTACGCCCTCACGGCGCAACAGTACCACCTCTACTGGTGTGGTCATACCCGGCCTAACAGTGATGTTTGCCGGCCGAACTGCCACTTCTGCAACAGGGTGCACCGGGCGCACTTCAACAGCATACACGCAGGCAACACCCTTATCGCTCTCCTCTGGCTCAACTTCCAGAGAGTATGCTTTGCCAGCCGGAATGGTTGCACGCGTGCGGTTATCACGATCAATATTGGCGATTATCTGTCCTTTTTCGTTCTTGATGTGGGCGCGTACAGGGTTGAGAGAACCCAGGCGCTCTGAGTACACCTCAAACTCGTAGGCACCGGATCCTTCAATTCGGAAATGGTCGGTTTCACCCATCTTGTTAAACTGGCCAGTAAGGCAAGCCGGAACCATAGTGGTTTTGTCATGCGTCACAATGGGAAAACCACTAACTAGCAATGGGTGTGAACCAAACGGGCTACCGACTGAAGTAATTCCCAGACTGTTGATAGATGGCTGGGTAAAACTTGTATCAAAGCCATCCGTAGCCTTGCCCACCACACGCAGATTGGCTGAGTTGCCTGCCTCGACAGCGGGCGGGAACAGCATTGTATCGTATGGAACTGAGCCAATTGTTAACCGGTATACGTTGCCTGGGTTGCCACGGCCAAGCAGATCGCGCACCTCGAGAGTGTATGCCCCGGAAGCCGGGCAACGCCAATCTAACAACGGATCAAGATCATAGTAGCCATGATTCTCTGCAATCTCAGTTCCGGTGGAATCATAGATTCTGATATTGGGGTTGAAGAACAACTCTGTTAAGAAGTTGTATCGAAACGCTTTCAGGTTGAAAACGATCCGTTCACCGCTCTTGCCCTGAAACCGGAAATAGTGGCGTTCTGCGCCACCTGGCACCGGGTTGATAGACCCATTAATGATGCAAGGCAGCGTAATTGCAGTAGGAGTATTGCGTGTATTGTTACCGGCGGTAATCTCTGGAAGATTGCCTACTTCAAACAGTGCCGCACTGGAAACACCTACAGGGGTTACCACACGCATTTCGTAAATGCCGGGAATGGCATCATTTGAAATCTTCACACTGGCAGTGAGCTTTCCAGATCGTGCTGCACCCGCCAGAAACTGCTTGATTTTATCCGATTCAGCAGGGCTGATGGGCGCATTGCGCACCTTGATCATACGTTCTACTGTTGCCACCCACTGTTCCGGGGTAAGGCTACGGTTAGATGGTGAACGCAGATCATGGCAGGTTCCGCATTTTGACTGCCAGGCTGGTTTGCCTGCTTCATCTGATTTGGAAACACTTGGCTGTACAGAGCCTGTTACGCCTGCTCCATGCACTATCAGCTTGTTGGCACCAACAAGGTTAGCTCCGCGTATCTCCAGATCCACCGTGGTGCCTATGCGGCCACCAATGGGATAAAAGGTGTTGATACGGGGCGTTTGAGCACGTAGGCCAGAAGGCAACAGCAGGAACACCGAAAGAATAAGAAGCGCGCCGAAATTCGGAACGCTTCTCGTGTTAAGCAGTCTCGTGATCATCATCGGATTGCTATCCATCTCACCCATAGATTTAACCACACCCTGCATTAGCGCTTCTTGCCGCTTTTGCCTGTTGATTTTGCTGGAACTGGAACGGGCTTAGGTGTTTGAATGGGTGCCTGTGCAGGTGTTATTGTATTGATCAGCTTCCCGCTTTCCACATCCCAAATCAAAACCACACCCTCACGGCCACCCGCAGCGGCAATTTTGCCATCTGGGCTAAGTGCGGCTGCATAAACCGGTCCTGCGGAATCGTTGAATGATTTCAGTTTTTGCCCATTATCCGGGTTCCATACGTTTACAATCTTATCTGCGCCGCCAGTGATCATGCGCTGGCCGTTGGCTGCTCCGGTAAGAGTATAAATGCCACCCGGGTGGGCTTCAAACTGCCGGAAGAAGTATCCGCCATAGGTATCTTTCCGCTCATCGTGCGAAACGCCCCACCAGTACAACTTGCCATCCAGGCCAGAGCCCACAAACTGTGTTCCATTGTTGAGAAACACCAGCCCAGTTAGGCCACTATCACACTGATCGAAGTTGCATACGTTTTGGCCAGATTTCTCTACCCATACCTTAACAATTTTATCCATGCCTCCGGTAACGTAAAGCGTGCCGAGAGTAGGCGAGAATGCCACCGCGGTTACGCGCCCGTTATGGGCATCGATATTTGTGCCAGTGTTGCTGGTTAGTGAGGTGTAGAAGTGTGCGCGGTTATCGTTGGCTCCGAGCAGAATCTCTTTGCCGTCTTTATTAAACGCCACGGCTTCCACTGTATCGCCCATGGCTGGATAGCTATAAGGCTTATCTGTACCCGCCGTATCCCACAGCAGGGTATTGCCGGTACGCCCGGGCAAACCACAGCCTATAGCAAGCAAGCTGCCGTTCGGCTGAAAAGCAAGGCTACGCGCAGAATCCACCACCTGCTTAAACTGGCCCGCCTCCGCCCAGGATGCCGTATCATACAGCACTACTTCGCCATAGGTACCGACGGCAAGCTTTTTGCCATCGCCGCTAAATGTAAGCGCAGTAATTGGAGTTAGACGTGGTTTGGGGGCAGCAGCAGGAGCGGCCGCCGCAGACGGAGCAGGGGGTGCGGCAGGCTTTGCCTGGCCATGCGCCCCCGCAGACGCGAGAGCGAGAAGACCCATCCCGGCAAGCGCCGCCGGGGAGTGTAATCTCGTTCTCATCATGCCATTGCCTTCCGGATATGGGTACCGCCACGAGCCAGTGTAATACGGATGCCCTCTGGAGATGTGATGCTCTGAGTGTAATCAATGCCAAGGCAGTGGTAGATGGTTGCTGCCAGATCTTCTGGCCGAACCAGATCTGCTGCTGGCTCCATACCCTTCGGATCTGAGGCACCAACGACGTTGCCGCCCTTTATACCGCCACCGGCAAGCATGAGTGAGAAGACTCGGCTGTAGTGGTCGCGCCCTGCATCGCGGTTAATGATTGGTGTTCGGCCGAACTCGCCCATTACAACGATAAGGGTGCGCTTCAGCAAACCACGCTGCTCCAGATCGGCGATAAATGCAGCCATAGCCTGATCGAACATCGGTAGGTGGCTCTGGCCAAGCGCGTTGAATATGTTGGAATGGTTGTCCCACCCACCGAGTGTTACGGTGCTGAACCGCACGCCGGCCTCAACAAGACGGCGAGAGAGCAGAAGGCTCTGGCCAAAATTGTTGCGACCATATGCATTCTTGGTTTCTTCTTTTTCTTTTTTCAGATCGAAGGCAGCGCGTGCCTCATTGGAGGAGAGCAAGGTGTAAGCGCGATTATAGAACGAATCTATGGCGCGCGCTGAGTCGCTGCCCTTTTCGTAGTTTTTGAACGCGGTATCCACAACATCGCGCAGTTCACGGCGGCGCTGTTCCTTCTCCGGCGTCATGTAGGTAGGCGCATCCAGATCTCGAACGGCAAAGTTCGCGTTAGCAGGATCGCCACCGGGGCAGAACGGGCCGAGGGAGGCACCCAGGAAGCCCGGGCCCATTTCGCTGCCAGGCTGCTGAACCGAGATGTATGGGGGCAGCGCAGAGCGTGGACCAAGTAGGCTGGAAGCTACCGAGCCATAACTGGGAACGGCAAAACCAGGCAACGGCATAAAGCCGGTAAGCATGTAATGGGTGCCAATTTCGTGGGCAGCAGTTGGGCTGGTTACACTGCGAACAACCGTAATCTTATCGGCTTGATCGGCAATCTTCGGCAAATGCTCGCTGAGCTGCATGTTGCCGTTGGTGCTGATTGCTTTGAAGTTTCCCCGAATCTCCAGGGGAGCATCAGGCTTCGGGTCGAACGTATCGATGTGGCTGGGTCCGCCCGCAAGCCATATCAGCACCACAGAATCTGCGGTACCGCTGGTTTGATCCATCTTTCCAGTTTTAGCCGTGGCATCTGCCAGAGCATAGTATTTGGAAAGAGAGAGCCCCAGCAGGCTCAGAACGCCGACTTTCAGCACATCACGGCGGTGAAACTTCTCGCAGTCGCTAAGCCAGTTGTAATCCATCAGTACTCCCCTTGCCGAAGTTCGTTCGGACAGGTTTATCCGGTAGTATTCGCCCGATTGATGCCCCTGCACACTGGTGCTCCCGGGGACTTGCGTTGACAGCTATCGTACGTGCCGGCATCTCAGATGCTGCAGCCGGCCAGCAGATTCTTGGGTTAGTGGTTAAAGAAGAATTCGCGGGCAGTAACCAGAGCCCACAGAAGGTCTTGCGCACCTTCTCGTTTCTGTTTTGCGCCCTGTATAAGCGCCACAGACTTAGCGAGCTCAGTGGGATTGGGCTCTCGACAGAAGGTGCGGCTGTAGAGGCCCCGCACCAGATCTTCATCTGTTTGTGCCTTATCCATTACTGCTTTCACGGTGTTGCCGTTCCTGATTTTACCTTCGATGTATGGAGAGTTAATCATGATGAGAGTTTGGACTAGATTGGGTTCCAACTTTGGATCCATATCGGCAAGGAACTCTCTGTGCGATTGCCCAAAGGCACTCAGGAAGTAGTTGTTGGGAGGCAGAGCCGATTGCACTGCTTTGGTGCGCTCTGCGAAGGTGCCGAAGTTTTCTGCTGCACCCGTTGCCTGATTAACGATATCGAGCAGTGCGGCGGCTGGCATTGGTTTTGGGAAGTAGTGTGAGAAATAACGATCGTCCTTCACATTGCTATCATTAGGAACACCCGAGAACTGGTATGTCTGGGAGTTCAAGATGAGCTTGATCAGGTACTTGATATCGTATTTGTGGCTCACAAGCTCCTGGCTGAGTACATCCAGCAGGCCCGGCACACTTTCTGGCGTAGTGGCTCTCATATCATCTACCGGATGAACAACGCCTTTGCCGAAGTAGTTAGACCACAGTCTGTTTACAGTTGCACGGGCAAAGAACGGGTTTTTTTCGTTGGTAATCCACTTAGCGAGGTCATCAACCAGGTCGCCCTTAATGGCAGCGTCGGCCGGCAATGGATCCTTTTCGCCAAGGTAGGTTGCCGGTGCCACCTTGCCACGGTTGTGGCCGTTAACCGACTGGTTGATTACCTGACCGTATTTGTTGTAGTTAACAACCTGCTCATCCAGAATACGGCCACCGCCAATACCCACCTTGCTCATAAAGCTGGCAAAGTTCCAATAATCGTCGGTATTCCATCGATCAAAGGGATGCTTGTGACATCGGGCACACATCATTCGAACGCCAAGAAAAGCCTGGCCAATATTCTCCATACGGTCGTTCGGCTCGCGCTCTACGCGGTAGAAGTTGGCTGCTCCATTGTAATAGGTGCTACCGCGCGCAGTGATGATCTCGCGCACAAACTGATCCCACGGCTTGTTTGCCGCAACACTTTTGTTAATCCACTCATAAAACAGAGTGGCGCTGCGCTCCGCTAGCTCATTGTTACCGCCAAGTTTACGGGGATTAACTCGCAAAAGATCGCATAGACGCAGCGTGCGATAATCGGCAAATTCAGGTTTATCCAGCAGGGTATCTATGAGTTTTGGGCGCTTATCTGCTGCTTTATCCGATGCAAACGCTTCGGTTTCATCGATGGTAGGCAGGCGGCCGAGTGTATCCAGAGTAATTCGGCGCAAGAACTCCGCATCATCGCTCCGCTTTGACGGGATTACATTCAGGCGCTTCAGGTTCTCAAAAACAACCTTATCAATAGGGTTTTCTGTTCCAAGCTGCGGGTAAACACCCTTACGCTCTTGCGGGAGTGTAACAAAGGTTGCCGTTACCGTTCCCAGGTAGCGTGCCAGAATTCCGCCGCCGCCCCAGCGCAAACCAGTAACCACACCATCTTCATTCACGCCCAGGGAAACACCGTTGGTGGAAGAGAAAGCTGCCTTCTTTGTTACATCTCGGGTGCTGCCATCGGTGTACTTCGCCATCACCTTAATGGGCACTTTTTGCCCAACTTTAGTAAGTGTTAGCTTATTTGGAACAATGGTCAGCTCAGTGAGGCGAGGGTCTGATTCTGAAAACTGTGCACCCTGCTTGATCCATTTCAGTACAGTGCGGTACTGTTGTGAACCAACTTCAAAGCGTGGGCCACCTGCATGTGGCAGCACGTTAGTGGCTTTCAGCAGGAAAAGGCTCTTCTCTGGCTCTGCAAAATTGAGGCGCCGCCCACGGCCGCCAAATACAATCGGTTCGTAATCGTCCTCAGGGTTAAGAGTGAGCAGCGAAACCTGAAAACCAGCCCGGCCACCGAACTTGCCATGGCACTGTGCACCGGAGCAACCGCCACGATCAAGTATCGGAGCAATATCACGCAGAAACTCCACCTTATCAGGGATGGGCTCAGCCGCAGCCTTGGCTGCCAAAACAGCCGCTCCATGAGTAGCAGGCTTAGCAGCAACGTGCCGGCGCTGGGCAAAAGCGCCGCCGCCAGTGCATGCTACAGCCAGAGCTGCACATAATAGGTAAGAGCCATGGAATTTCATTAGACGCATGCAGACAGCCTCCGGAAGCTTAACGCCCTTTAATGCTAGCCCATACGACAGCTGGAGTCAATGGTGTGTTACAACAATTTTCGCAATTCTGCGCCTGCTGTAGCACATATTTTTGCCAGTAGCCCGGAAGCAGATTGCAAACCAGGCGGCTTCCGCTTCGCTGCGTGGTGACTTATAGGGCAATATCACAATCTGTGTACAATAGCCGACGGTTTTCTCTGCCGTTTGTTCAGGCTATGGAACAAAAGAATCCTGCAATAACTGCGAACCATTGTTGACACAATGATAGCCCTGCGGTAAACTATATCCGACCATATAAGTCGGAGACTGAAATGGTCGGAATAAGGACACACGAATTGTTAAGCCTCAGCAAGAAAGCAGATTACGCACTTCTAGCACTTACTCACCTGGCCAGAGAAGAAAACGGCCGGGCAGTAAACACGCGAGAAATTGCAGACCAGTATGGCATTCCGGTTGAGCTTCTTGCCAAGATCCTGCAGAGGCTTGCCAAGGATCAGATCATTCAGTCTACGCCCGGCCCAACGGGCGGATATCGCCTCGCAAGGTCGGCTTCGGCCATAAGCGTGGGCGCTGTGATCACCTCAATAGATGGTCCTACTGCGATAACCCAATGTATGAAATCCGGCGATGTGCTGTGTGATCAGCACCTCCGCTGTACTATAAAAGATCCCCTGGCGCGCATCAATACACGCATCTTTCAAATGCTGGATCTCATTTCGCTTTCCGAGATCAGCCGAGACGACGCAGATAACCGTGCGCCTATAACATTTGAACTTGTTTCTGCCCGCCCGGGCGCGCCAGAGCATAATGCTCGGGGTGCCGCCGAGGCAAAAGCGGAAGCGCTGTAAGGAGCTCAGGATGTCGTCAGCATCAGATACCATCGAGGAGTTTACAGGCCAGGATTACAAGTACGGCTTCGTTACTGATATCGAAACCGAGAAGATCCCTATGGGCCTTAATGAGGACATTGTGCGCCTCATTTCCTCTAAGAAAAGTGAGCCAGAGTGGTTGCTAGAGTGGCGCCTTCGCGCCTATCGGCATTGGCTTACCATGACAGAGCCAGAGTGGCACAACGTACACTACCCACCCATTGATTATCAAAAAACTTACTACTATGCCGCCCCTAAGGCGAAGGTAGTGTTGGATAGCCTTGATGAGGTAGATCCTGAGCTGCTAAAGACCTTTGAGAAGCTGGGAATTTCCCTTGCAGAACAGAAGCGCCTTACGGGTGTGGCTGTGGATGCGGTATTTGATAGCGTTTCCGTAACCACTACTTTTAAAGAGGAGCTTTACAAGCTCGGGATCATTTTCTGCTCCTTTTCGGAGGCAGTTCAGAATCACCCGGATCTGGTAAAGAAGTATCTTGGCTCGGTGGTTCCCTACTCCGATAACTATTTCGCCACTCTCAACTCTGCAGTGTTTAGCGATGGATCTTTCTGCTACATTCCACCGGGCGTTAAGTGCCCAATGGAGCTCTCTACCTACTTCCGAATCAATGCGGAAAACACGGGCCAGTTTGAGCGCACCCTGCTTGTTGCCGATAAGGGAGCCACCGTTTCCTACCTGGAAGGTTGCACCGCTCCCCGCCGAGATGAAAATCAGTTGCATGCCGCCGTCGTTGAGCTTATTGCGATGGAGGGGGCAACGATTAAATACAGTACTGTGCAGAACTGGTATCCGGGTGATAAAGAGGGTAAGGGCGGCATCTACAACTTTGTTACCAAGCGCGGCAAGTGCCTGGATAATGCAAAGATATCCTGGACTCAGGTTGAAACTGGCAGTGCAGTAACCTGGAAGTATCCCTCGTGCATATTGCAAGGCGATAACTCGGTGGGTGAGTTCTACTCTGTGGCCGTTACAAACAACATGCAGCAGGCCGATACTGGCACCAAAATGATCCATATCGGCAAGAACACCCGCAGCACCATTGTTTCGAAGGGTATCTCTGCTGGCAAGGGGCAAAACACCTACCGCGGACTGGTGCGCATGAACCCGGGTGCGGAAGGTGCGCGTAACTACTCACAGTGCGATTCTCTACTTATTGGAGATCGCTGTGGGGCACACACATTCCCTTATATCGATATTCGCAACCCCTCTGCACAGGTGGAGCATGAAGCCTCTACTTCGAAGATTGGCGAAGATCAGATCTTTTACTGCAAGCAGCGTGGCATCTCCACTGAAGATGCCGTGAACCTGATTGTAAATGGCTTCTGCAAAGAGGTTTTCCGCGAACTGCCTATGGAGTTTGCCGTGGAAGCGCAGAAGCTACTGAGTGTTAGCCTTGAAGGCAGTGTTGGCTGATACGCCCCCAACTGCTGAAACAGAAACCATTTTATAGGATTAGAGAATACGAATATGGCACTGCTTGAAATAACAGACCTGCATGCTGGAATTGCAGGACGAGAGATACTGCACGGCATCAGCCTTACGGTTAACGCTGGCGAAACCCATGCTATTATGGGCCTCAACGGCTCTGGCAAGAGCACCCTTGCCAATGTATTGGCCGGGCGTGAAGCCTATGAGGTTACCTCTGGAACCGTAGAGTTTAACGGCAAAGATTTGCTGGATTTGGCCCCGGAAGAGCGCGCCTGCGAAGGTGTGTTTCTGGCGTTTCAATATCCAGTTGAGATCCCGGGTGTTAACAATACTTATTTCCTGCGGGCAGCACTAAATGCCCAACGCAAATACCATGGTCTGGATGAGATATCTGCAATCGCATTCATGGCTCTGGTTAAAGAGAAGCTTAAAATCCTTCACATCGATCAGGGATTGCTCAACAGGCCGGTTAATGAAGGCTTTTCTGGCGGTGAAAAGAAGCGAAACGAAATCTTCCAGATGGCGGTGCTCAATCCTAAGCTGGCCATTCTGGATGAAACCGACTCAGGTTTGGATATTGATGCCATTCGTGCAGTTGCCGATGGGGTGAATGCGCTGCGCAGCCCGGATAGGGCCACCATTGTGGTTACGCACTACCAGCGCCTTCTGAACTACATAGTTCCAGATTTTGTGCACGTGCTACTGAATGGCCGGATTATTACAAGTGGCGGCAAAGAGTTGGCACTCAAGCTAGAATCCGAAGGATATGCCTGGCTTGAGGAAGAGGCGGCGGCTGTGGCTGGCGCAAAGAATTAGGGAGCGAAAACCGATGTCTAAACTTGCGGTTACCTCTGCCGCTGAGGGCACGTTTGCAGCCCTGTTTGAGCAGACTGCCACTTACCAGGCCGCCCAACCCGTTTGGTTGCAAAGCCTGCACACGGCTGCACTGAGTGCCTTCAGCACCCTTGGCCTTCCCACACGTAACGATGAAGAGTGGCGCTTTACCAGCCCCTCGCGCATTTCAGAAACAACGTACCGTTTATCCGATTCAGTGGCAGATTCTCCTGATGCAGCCACCCTTGCCGAGCTTGTGTGGGAACGCCTTACGGATGACACAGCCCCAACCGGGTATGTTATCTGTAACGGCCGCATACTATCAGGTGTTGGCGGCCTCATCGCGCCGGCAGCCCCTGCCGTTACTGGCCGGATTGCTGACCTTGCGGATGACAGCCAGAACCCTATTGCTGAAAAGGTGCGAGCAGCACTAGGCTCCAGAATTACTCTGGATCAAAACGGCCTGGCTGCACTCAATTCAGCTTTCTTTGAGGATGGCATATACCTCTACATCCCACGGAGCGCTGTAATTGAGAAGCCGATTGAGCTTGTGTTCGTATCGGGATCTCCGGCTGAACGCGGTCCGGATGCTCTCATGAATGCGCCCCGCCTGCTAATTATTGCCGAAGAAAACTCACAGGCAACCATTCTGGAAACCTACATTAGTGCATTCCCTGGTGCCTTTACCTGTGCTGTTACCGAAGTTATTGCTGGCGACAACTCCGTTGTTGATCACTATAAGGTAACGGATGAAAATGCCGACGCTTTGCATGTGGCACAGATGGGAGTGCAGTTGGGCACCGGCACAGTGTTCTCTTCGCACAGCGTTACGCTGGGTGGCGGATTTGTGCGCAATGAAGTTACTGCACGCCTGGATGGTGAGCATGCCGAGTGCACGCTGAATGGCCTTTATCTTGGCGATGGTGATAGACTACTGGATAACCACACAACCATTGATCATGCCAGCCCTAACTGCTCCAGTCACGAGCTGTATAAAGGGATCCTTACCGATAAATCTCGGGGAGTATTTAACGGCAAGATCTTTGTACGGCTAGATGCACAGAAAACAGACGCAAAACAAACCAACAAGGCGTTGTTGCTTTCGCCGGATGCACGTGTGGATACAAAACCACAGCTCGAGATACTTGCAGACGACGTAAAGTGCACACATGGCGCAACAATCGGCCAATTGGAGCCTAATCAGGTATTCTACCTGCGGTCTCGTGGGATCTCAGAAACCGATGCGCGCAGCCTGCTTACCTATGCTTTCGCCGGCGATGTTGTGCAGCGCATTAAGGTTGCCGCTCTGAAATCTGCTCTGGACAAGCGCATCCTGGAGCTTTTACCCGGCAACGTAGGGCAATAAACCCTTCTTGCTTTCCGGGTTATTGCCGATACTCGCAATGAGCACAGGGTGCTCTACTCAGAATTGAAAGGACGGGCTGCTTCCACATGTCTGACGTGAAGCACGCACACAATCTGGCGTACGATGTAGAATTGATCAGGGCGGATTTTCCGCTGCTGCACACCTCTGTACATGGCAAGCCACTTGTTTATCTGGATAATGCTAACACCACCCAGAAACCGCGTAAAGTGATCGATGCTCTCATGGAGTACTACACCACGTACAACTCCAACATCCACCGCGCTTCCTATTCCATCGCTGAGCGATCCACTCATGAATTTGAGCAGGGACGGGCAAAGGTGAAGGGCTTTTTGAATGCCCGGGGTGTAGAAGAGATTATCTTCGTTCGTAATGCCACCGAAGGAATTAACCTGGTGGCGCAAAGCTATGGCCGCACTAATGTAGGCGAAGGCGATGAGATTATCATCTCCGCCATGGAGCACCATGCCAACATTGTGCCTTGGCAGATGCTTTGCGAAGAGAAGGGCGCTGTTCTCAAAGTTATCCCCGTAAACGATGACGGCGAACTGCTAATGGAAGAGTATGAAAAAATGCTCTCCGAACGCACGAAGCTGGTGGGCATCGTACACATGTCCAATGCCCTCGGAACCGTAAATCCCGTTGAAGAGATTATTCGGCTTGCCCATGCACATGGGGTTCCAGTACTGGTGGATGGCGCACAGTCTGCATATCATAAGGTTATCGATGTTCAGAAGATGGACTGCGATTTCTTCGTCTTCTCTGGCCATAAGTTGTATGGCCCCACCGGTATTGGTGTGCTTTATGGCAAGCGAGAGCTGCTTGAGCAGATGCCACCGTGGATGGGTGGAGGCGACATGATCGCTTCTGTTACGTTTGAGAAAACGATCTACAATGAGCTCCCAAACAAGTTTGAGGCAGGAACGCCTCACATAGCGGGTTCGATTGGCCTGGGTGCGGCAATCGATTACCTCAATGGGGTTGGCATGGATAGAATTGCCGCATACGAACATGAGCTGATGGAATATGGTAAGCAGGTTCTTACTGCAGTGCCCGGATTGCGCATGATTGGTACCGCGAAAGAGAAAGCAAGCGTATTCTCGTTCGTAATTAAAGATATACATGCGCTGGATCTCGGCACGCTTCTGGATACCCAGGGCATTGCCATACGCACCGGGCAGCACTGCGCGCACCCGGTTATGAAGAGGTTTGGTGTGGAGGCCACTGGTCGTGCCTCGCTCGCCTGTTACAATACAAAAGAAGAGATAGACGCCCTGGCACGTGGCCTGGTGCGCGTATCGGAGATCCTGGGCTGATGACAAGATCGCAGGCGGAAAAGGCCGCAGACATAGAAGAAGCATTTTCGCTGTTTGATAACTGGGAAGACCGGTATCAAGTGCTCATCGATCTGGGAAAGATGCTTCCCCCGATGAATGCATCAGACAAATGCGATTCGAACCGTGTATCCGGGTGCCAGAGCAATGTCTGGATGGTGGCCACCCTACAGGATTCGCCAACGGGCCCTGTAGTGGTGTTTTCCGCAGACAGCGATGCCTCCATAACCCGTGGCCTTGTTTCGATTCTGTGGCAGGTGTTCTCTGGGCAACCAGTTTCCGATATTCTGGAGTTTGACATCGACGAGTTTCTAGATAGGCTCGGCTTGATGTCACACCTCAGTATGAACAGGCGCAATGGCCTGTTCAGCATGGTACTGAGGGTAAAGGCGCTTGCGGCTTCGGCCGGAGTGGGCGCATAACAATGGCCGCTATGGCGGATCAAGATAGAGGCAATAACTGTGGGTATCACACTAACACCCATCGAAACGGAACTGATTAGGGCTCAGATTGTAGAAGCCATGAAAACGGTATACGATCCCGAAATACCGGTGGACATCTACGCGCTCGGCCTTATATATGATATAGAAGTAGACAATGAAGGCGCAGCAACCATTCAGATGACGCTGACCTCACCCGGTTGCCCCGTAGCAGGCACCTTACCCGGTACAGTAGAGAGTAAGGCAAGATCTGAGTCTGGCGCTACAGAAGTTACGGTCGATCTTGTTTGGGAACCTGCCTGGACAATGGACCGTATGTCTGAATCGGCTAAGCTTGAACTTGGCCTGCTTTAAAGCAATTACTGAGAAACGCGGAGGCATCATAGCAAGATGAGCACAATTTCTGTGGAAAATGAGGCTCCTTCGGTGACGCTCACCGAATCGGCGGTTCGCAGGGTAAAGTTCCTCATGGAGCGCAAGGCAGTAGAGGGTGTGGCGCTTCGATTGGGAGTAAAGGGCGGCGGATGCTCCGGCCTTTCCTATACCATGAATCTGATAGACGCAGGTACGGACATCTCGGACAAAGATCTGCGATTTGATCAGAATGGCATTACAGTCGTGGTAGATATAAAGAGCGCACGTTTCCTGGATGGCACCGAGTTGGACTACACCACCGCCAACCTGCTGGAGGGCGGCTGGAAATGGTCTAACCCAAATGCAAAGCGTAGCTGTGGGTGTGGAACCAGTTTTACACCCGCTTAAATAACGGAATATCCATCCGTAACCACGCAATTTATGGCCCTCTGTTGAATAGTCAACAGAGGGCCAAATTTGTGGGTCAGCAGGCTTCGCTTTCTGGACAATGTGGAGTCCCCTACTTCTAAGGCTTGCTGTTAACAATGCCACACCGGATTCTTAGAACCTGTCACTTTTCGCCATCGTCAGTGTTTATAGAGGTGAGGGTGCACTGTTTGTGCCTCCTTGTTGCTATATCGCCAACCGAAACATTCACGCACGGTTGTAACTAATCGATTCTGCAGATGTATGTTTAGGTGTGGGCAAAATCGAGATAAGAAATACAGATGCGTCTGTGAATCTAAGAGCTCACTGAAGGTAGCTCTGCGGACCTGTGAACCGGCTGTTTGCGGAGTCGGGGAATGGATAATGCGATGGGACGACTGTTGTTTTTCAAGGGTGCCGATAACCAGGCGGCTCCTGAACGACGTGTTAAAGGTGTGCCAGAACGCGCTGCAGGGCTTAGACATGATGCCGCGCGTGCCCTGGATGCCAACGATATGGAAGCTGCAAAGCGCTTTTATACAGAGTGCATCCCACTCTTTGAATCCTGTGGGTTGTTGCGAGATGCCGCGGACTCCTCTATGGCTCTTGCCCGCCTTCAGATCAGTATTGGAGATTTTAACTCCGGCCTGGCAGCCTGTGATCACACCATAGCGCTTTTCCGCAAGCTTAATGCACGTACCTCCGTAGCCGTGGCCCTGCGAGATAAGGGCTTTGCACTTCTGGATAGTGGCCATCCAGATTTAGCAGCCTCTCCACTGGGAGAATCGCTGGAGTTATTCGAAGTACTGGAAGATATCCAGGGTGCTGCTTCCGCTCTGGAAGGCATGGGAATTGCCGCGCTTGAAACTGGTGAGCCCGATCTGGCTTCCGACTATTTTAAGAGCAGCCTCGATTACCACCGCACCCTTAGCCTCAACCCGGAATCGGCTGTTTCGCTTGCATACTTAAGTATTACTGCAGTTTCGCGCGGCAAAATAGATTCCGCAGAACAGCTCTATCATAAAAGTATCGACTGTTACCGGGCCGACTATCCTGAATCTTCATTGATCCCTCCTTTGATTGCAGTTGGGGACGTGGCATTTGACACCTGTGATTCCGTTCAGATTTCAGAGATGTTGCACGCTGCACTCGCAGTTTATGGGGCATCCCGACTGAAACGATCGTGGGATGCAGCCATGACGCGCCTCGGTGGAATGGCACAGCAGCGGGGAATTAGCCAGAGACGTGTTGAGGCCTACAGGCATACCTTCCTTACAGATCCCGGAAAAAACGAGTGGAGTGCAGAAGCGATTGCCTGCCTCGGGCTGGGATGCGTTGCTTACAGGCAAGACCGACCCAAGATAGGGCGAAGCCTCATATCGCGCAGCCTAAATTTGTGTAGATTAAACGGCGATATATCCACGGTTCGCTATGTGCTTTCTTGTGCCGCGGCATTTACATACCAGCAGCAACACTTTGCCGACTCCAGATATTTCCATTTGATGTGTGCGGATGAAGCTGCAAGATCTGGTGACAGGCTGTCTATGGCCGATTCTATGTGCTATGCGGCATTCCTCTGCGATTGGCTGGGAGAGTATGAAGAGGCACGCAGGTGCTGTGTTGCGGCCATCCAGATCTACAGAAACGCACGCTTGAACGCGGAATCAATCAGAGTACAGAGCCTACTTGGCTCGCTATTTTGCCGCATGGGCGAAGCCGAAACTGGCTTAAGGATATTGCAACAAAGCGTAGACGAGAGTAGGAATGCTGGCGATTCCATTTGCCTTGCGCTAGCACTTCTAGCACAGGGCACCGCCACCATAGCAATCAATGCAAATATGGCGAGAGCCAGTCTTGAAGAAGCTCGTGGTTTGCTGCTAAATCCAGCCCTGGATGCTCAGGCTATTCTTGCAGAAGTAATGCATAATATCGGTGAACTGGAGCGCCATAATGGCAACGCCGAGGCTGCATTTGATGCCTATGCCGACGCACTGGAAACTCGCCTGGATGATAACGACAGAGCTGGATGTGCGGCATCGCTAACAGGTTGGGGACTAACGTGTTGTGCGGCCGGCAAGCTTGGTGAAGGTCATACCATGCTAGAAGCAGCTGCTGAGATCCGTACGGCGCTATGCCTTCCCCTGCTCTCGCCAGTGCGGGAAGCAGTGGAGGCAGCTCAGTCGGTATGTATCAGTGCTGGAGCAACCTCTGCACACAAACCGCTGGCCGAACTGGTTAAGAGCTTCTGCATGCATGCTGCTGCCTGAAACCAATTGCCGCTCCAGATATCCGAATTGCCGGCCATGCGCTGATGCACATGAGCCGGTTGGAAGGGCGGAACTCGGTGAGCGGATTATTTGGATGGTTAGGTAAAGGCAACAATACAGGTAGCGCCGAAAAAGCTGCCATGGCTGTGCAAGATGCAGAAGCTGCCGCAACGGCTGATGATGAAAAGTTATCGGCACGCAAATATGAAGAAGCTATTGGGATTTACCAGGCGAATAACATGCGCGCGGAAGAAGCACAAACCCGCCATGCCCTCGCTTCCATGCTGGTAAAGCACTCCTCTTACACCAGCGCATTTGATTCGTTTGATGCTGCCAATCGAATATATCGCAGTTTAAAAGAAGAACTCCCGCTAGCAGAGTGCCTGCTGGCTTCTGGCAAAGCAAATACCGCTTACAGCCGCTTCGATCTTGCCTCAGATGAGCTCTCCGAAAGCCTCTCCATATACACTTCTCTTGCAGATAGAGCTGGCATTTGTGCTTGCCTGGATGCCATGGGCAGCACCGCATACCAATCAGAAGATTATGAAGGAGCAGTTGCCTGGTATAGCAGGGCTAAAACCATGCAGGCAGACGCGGGGCGGAACGTAGAGGCTGCTCGCTGCAGCCTGTTCTTGAGCTCAACCGCAGCAGCAGCGCAAGATTTTGCGGCTGCGCATGCACATTTTCAAGAGGCACTTCGGCTTTTACGCCGCGGTTCTTTTGATGAAATGGCAGAGATCCTCGCCGATGTAGGCACAGATCCCTATGAAGAGCAGGATGAAGCAGGCATTAATGACCTGTTGAACGCAGCCCTCACCTTTTGTAGCGCATTAACCGAGGCGCGAGCTCATGCAACAGAAACCGTGCCTGCTGATGGCTCGCATTTAGACCCTCTGGATGCCGACTATCAGCAGCCTTTAGTTGAAAAACGAAACACCTGGCTTGCCGAGATGAGCGCTTTGCTTCAGCTTGCACCTATTGCCTACCACCAGAGTCGTTCTGAACTTGCGAGAGAACTTGCTGAACAGGCGCTTAAACTCGTGGAAGCACATGGCGGCGAACACGCAGATGAGCTAAAACTTCATGTACTACACCAGGCGGGTGTGGCGGCACTGGATAATTGCGATCTACCCTTTGCGCGCAGTGATTTTGAGGCTCTGATAAAGATAGCGGGCACGATGCCCACCGATTCGGAAGCGAACTCTTATTTAGCTCTCGGTCATTATGGCAACGCCAGGGCAGCCTTGCTGCAGCACGAAATTGAAGCCGCAGAGGCCGGTGTTAGCGCCGCGCTAGAGCTATTCAAGAAGACTACATCTCTCAAAAATGTTGGCAGATGCCTGAACCTTTATGGCCAGATTGAAGCTGAAAAAGGCGCTACAGATACCGCGGTCAAACTGCTTAAAGAGGCCGTTTCCCTTGCCCGCAAGTCCGATGATACAGATGGTGCAACCGCAGCCCTTACAACTCTTGGTGCCGCCGCTTCAGAAGTGGATCCAGAATATGCTGCGCACACTCTGGAAACAGTGCTGAATACCGAGCCAATCGAAACGCATACGGCCTGCCGCGCTGCAGGGGCGATGGCAGAAGTGCAGATTCTCCGAGGAAGCTATAATCTCGCATATGTGTTTGCTGTGAACTCGTTGCAGGAGGCCATTGCCAACGAAGATATATTAACACTGCCGTCGATTCTAGAAACCTGCGCACACACCGCATGCTTCTGGGGCGATATTGAAATCTCTACATTGCTCTACGCAAGGGCAGATCAGCTTCGAGATCGCTATGGGCTGCCAAGAGGTCGAAGATTTGATGCCAGGTACGAATCGGATCATTCTGCTCTGCGCGAAGAGATGGGAACAGAAGATTTTGAAAGCGCATGGTCTCAGGGCCTAACAATGGATATTACCGAACTACAAGATGAGGCGGCATCTTTACTTACTCAACGCGAAGACTCGGGCAGTGATTCGGAAGACCAGTTAGATGACGGCGCTATTGTTTAGCGGCGTCTCTTGTGGGAAAAGGTCGGAAGTGCGCCTGAATTCGCCACGATGTAAGGCAATCTTCCTCAACTGCATGCGCCAAGTTGTGAATAACCATCGGCATGCCAGATCGTCCAATCTTATCGCTGATGATGCCAACATGGTCTTTGTTCGATATGGAAAGTTTCCAGAACACAAGATCTCCAGGCTGCCAGCTGGCACGAGATTTATGCGAAGTATCCGTGGGTAGCTCCTGTGCCGTATGCTTGAAGTAGGCTATTTGGTTTGGCACACGCCGATGGTCAATATTTGGATCCGTTCTATTGCCGTCGGCATATTTTGGATATCGACCTGGGCGGGCTTTCATATCCTCATGAATAGCCCTCTGTAGGTCGGTGCCTGCAGCACGTAGACTCCGTATAACCACATCGGTACAGGCTCCTACATTCTCCGGTACATCGCCTCCGGGGTACGCCAGCTTGCGATAAGAAGCATCGTATGCTACGCACCGGGTTGCCTCAAGCTTGGCGCGATCCAACTCAAGGCGGGCCTTAGCAGATGGCACTGGAACAACCTTACCTGCATCTGGATATTGGCATCCAATGCAGGTTACGGCGTTTAATGCCAGCAAAATTATTACGTAATACTTCATGGCCTATCGAACCTTTCCTGATCCAGGTTGCGAAAGCCCGCCTTCACAGGTAACTCTGATTATAACCAGGCGATTGTGCTTAAACTCAAGCGTGGCTTTCCAGTCCGTATAAACATCCTCATTCACTGCGTTAGGCCTCAAAAACCCACTGTGGGTCCATTGCCACATATTTTGCTCGGGGTGCGCTGGCTTCATGTTGGCTGGTAATAATGCCAACGTTTCCTGGCGCGAGATACCCGGTTCTATTTTTTTGAGCCAGCCGTTTTTGCCAGCCCGGCTGCGCTTCTTAACGTTCTTTGAACCCTGATACGTCCATTCCAGGTAGGTTACTACTTCGCCTTCTCTGTTGTGCTCAAAACCTTCCGTAACCAGCTGGCATTCCGAGTTATCTGTGATCCATGTCTCCACACCATTGGAATGCCCGCCAACACTGTAAATCCCCTGCCCAAGTCGCCGTTCAAGGCGGTCTCTGCCGTTAACGCCAACCCTAATTCCAAATACTCTTGCAATATCTGGCACGGATACTGGCGGATCACCACTAACCACATCGTATGGTAACGTGTTAGCTTTTCTGGTTTGCCGAACCTGGGCTGTGGCCATAGCATCTATCAAAATTACTGAGCAAATGGCGGCAGCTGCCAGCAGTTTGCGAAACATTGTTTTATCCATACCGGGCACCTGGCGTAACCCTGTTTCAGTTCAATTCCATCCAATTTACTTATTCGGTGTAGCTCGCGTTTCACATTCTACAAACGTTGTTACCCATCAATCTCGCGCTGGCAACCACCTGGGAAACTCTCCGCCATTGCCATTACCATCCGTTAGCTTTCGCTCGTTACTTCCATCTCTATCTACAACCCATATAACCGGATTCTCACCAACCGCTGCCCGGCAGAAAAGTATCTTCTTGCTATCAGGCGACCAATCCGGCCTAAACTCCCAGCTTGGAGGATTGCAGTGTGTTATCGGTGCGGATACACCGGTACGTGGGTTCACGGAACAAATCTGTGTTCCACCTGTGGCGAGGTCTGGCCGAAAGTCCCTGTTAAAGTGGTCTGTGTCTTTCCTTCCAACAGCATCTTGCCAGGGTAATACCGATCCCGGGATGCGGCGCGAATATAAAATTCCAGATCCATCCGGTGCCCACTTAGGCATTATTGAACCACGGCCGGGGTTTGTTTTTGTCCCATAGGATGCATCAAACCAGGCCGAAGCTCCCGTTGTAAGCGCCTTAATTTCGCTGCCATCCGGCCTACCAATCCAAATATCAGACCAATCGTGGCCAGGTGTCTCAGCCGGGTTACAAACTTGAAACAGCACCATCGAGTCATCAGGAGCCCAGCTGGTTCCGAAGTAAATCCAACCATTGCGGCCAGCAACTTCCGTTCGGTTTGTACCATCAATACCCATGGTGTAAATGCGGTAATCTGCATGAAAAGCCACGCGCTTCCCATCATGACTGATACTAACCCCATACACATATTCGCCGGGTTTTGTAAGGCGAACGGCGCCCGTGCCATCCAAATTCATGCTGTATAGAGATTCACTGCCATTCTGGTTGATCGAAACCAATATACGCTTTTCGCCGGGCACAATCCCACAGGGAGCATAAAATGGCGCAATCCGTTCTTTAGTTGCCAATTCAGTAAGCCTGCCCGTTCGCAGATCACACTTCCAGATATGCGTGCGGCTTTTCGGGTAATACTCATAAAATGATTTGGTTTTCCAGTCTTCGTTCTTTTCTATACTCAGCATAAGAGCATGGTGGCCATCTGCAAAGAACCCATAAATTCCAAACCCCACTTCATTGGCTCGGTGGAAATCAAATAGGTGAAAGCCAGTCCCATCGCTATTCATCCTGCCAGGTTTTTCGCCCCCACCCAGAAAGCCGCCGCCACCACGTGCAGTGAATACAAATGCATGAGGACGTGCCGAGCGAGTTATTGGGCCACCAGCACCAAGAATGGCACCTGAGAGGCCTTTAACTACGGTTCTGCGTGAGATACGTGATGACATTGGCGTACGGCTCCAGAGAAATTCGTTTCAATCCACGTTGCACCCAATGCTCGCCCAATCCTTACCAGCGCTATGTAAATAGCCCATGGTTTGTGTGAACATCGGTAACGGGACGATAAATAACAATCGCCAGACACCCTATTGGGTATCTGGCGATTGCTGTATTCAGAAGCTGCAGGTTTTCAGTTATCAGAACCGACTTTGACGTTGTTCTTTTTAAGTGAATCCTGTACAGATTTCTTGAACGCTTCCGGATCAGAATCGGCCTTTTTGGCGGCTTCATCCATTTTAAGATCCGACTGCAGTTTACCGGTGCCGCTGTTGACGCCGTTCGACCCTTTGTAAACAAAGAAGATCGCACCAATTGCCACAACCACGAGCACTCCGATAACAACTGCAGGATGTACCTGTTGTTTCATGCGGTACCTCTAGTAGAACTAATTGAGCGGGTTGAATACCAGCTTAACAAGATCCCAGAACTTGCCCTGCTTGAACTTTGCATGGCCATCAGAGAACACTGCACTGGTACCACCAGTCTGCTCGGTGCCATCGCCACCGAACGCTGCAGGGACAACCTGAGAGTCCTTCAAGCCAACATGTGCGCCGTAGGAATCGCAGAATGCAAGCAGTGCATCAGAGGGCTTGCCAACGGCAGCCAGAGACTGGCCGGCGATGAAGAAGTCCTGCGGATTGTTGGTGTTGTACGGGGCGCCGAAGATCGGGCCGAGAACGCGGCAGAAGAGCTCAAGTGGGGTCATCTTTGGTGACGGAACTGGGCCGACGCCACCATAAGCGTATCCGTAGCTACCGAACTCGTTCATTACGCCGCCATCAGCGCCGATAACCGGGTTACCGCCACGAAGAGTTGGGCAAACAAAGAGCTGGTAGTTCTTGGTGTACGGCTGAAGCTTGTACTCCATGAACAGTCCGCGCTGTGCGTTCAGATTGATACCCCAGGGCGCGCCAGTTGGCATCTGCTTGCTGAGACCTGTAGCGTCATCGTTGTTGCGGCCATCCTGCATAAGCCACGGGAAGGTCTCATCATAGTCCTGAACATACATCAGGGTTGCGAGTCCGATCTCCTTAAGGTTGGAGACGCAGGTGATTTTGCGAGCCTGCTCACGCGCTTTGGCGAAAACAGGGAACAGAATCGATGCCAGAATCGCGATAATTGCGATTACAACGAGCAGCTCGATCAGTGTAAATGCCTGATTCTTGCTTCGCATACCATCCTCCAGAAAATGCAGGGTTAATCTACTGCGAAAAACTCCACGGCAGCCTGCTGTAGCATATCAATGATTCCTCTCATGTAACCGGCCGGTGAGTCCGAAGTACGGCCGAACGGTACACGTTGTTTAGATTAGTAGTTTAGACGGAATGTTCCTTGTGCAGAGCACGCTAACAGAATGTCTTCTTGCTAACCTGGCTTAGCTGAGAGGATGTAGCTTCGCCTTACAGATCGGCGAACCCGAGGTGTGCCGGGTTCGCTTCTGCTGCGTTCTCAAATCCTACTTATGCAGGATCTGAAGCTGTGTGGTAATGTGGTACTTCGCACCGTTATCATCGTAAACGATGTCGGCATACGCTGCACTGTATCCGCTCGTTGGCGCAGTAATATGCGCTTTAAAGCCGCCGGCCTTTGATTCAATCGGAGTGCCAGCCCATTTGGAGTCTCGGAAATCCTGAGTTGCGGATTGAACCTGCCAAAGGCTTGCCGAAACAATTTTTGCCTTGCTCGTAACGGTAAGATCCAGATCTGTTCCAGACTTTGCATAGGACCATACCGGCGTTGGGAACTTTGATCGGCTCGCGATAGCTCGGCTGAATGCACCCAGCGTATCAAATACGCGGATGTGTTCTTCTTCATTGCCAAGGCCATGGCCAACGTTGGGATTGTAAAGCACCCATTTCGGGCCCTTTAGGCCATCCCAGTAGTAGTTTAAGGCGTCTTGCGCCCAGTATCGGTCATTCGTACCCAGAATAATAAGCTTCGGAAGGGTAAGAATATCGCGATAGCTGTAAGGGTCTTCCAGCCCCATCAGGCTTTTGCCCTTGGGAGTGTTCAGCGCTTGCAGCATACCGGTTGCAGAGTAATCTGCAATCTGCTCGCTGGCTCCGCCAAATGCCGCAATCTGATGTGGGATCTGTGCAGTGAGGTTCAGCGTATCGATAACCATGGGCGCAATGCCCTTAACGCGGGGGTCTTTGCTTGCGCCAACCAGCCACGTGGTCCATCCTCGCTTGGAGGCGCCGGAGATCACAAAATCGTTAAGGATGGGCAGGTTTGCAGATTTGGTAAACTCCTGCAAAGCGTCCATCGCCTTAATTACTGATTTAGCCATCGGGAAGTGCAGAGGCCACGACTCATCGCCGGTCTCCAAATACTTCTGCCATGTATATACAACCAGAGCATCCTCAACCTTGCCACCATACAGTGGCTGCTTTGGTATGTTGTACAGAACTGCGAACGGCGCGCCACTGGATTTGGCTGCAGCAAGTATCAAAGCATTGTCTGAAGGTTTGCCGCCGTCGCCACCTGTGTTGAACAGGGTGCAAAAATGAGTGTACTTTGTTTTGTCTGGAACAAACAGAACAAGCCTGTGCTCCCAAACCAGACTCTGCCAGGTTTGAGATACCAGATGAATATCGTAGGCTGTACCGCCTGCAATTTTCAGCTCGTTACGCTTTTCCCACTTGTAAACCGGCTCTGGCTTGGCCAGGTATGCCGCAAGGTCTGCCCTTGAACCCGCTGTGGATGCCAGCATAAACGCCAGCGCCAGCAGCCACAGAATTCTCTTAGTCATGGAAACCTGTAACCCCTTGCATAACAGTTGCCGGCTGCCGCGCCCTTCACTCTCAGCGGTCGCCTGCAGTCCGAACATAGAAACCTTTAAAACGTTCTACTCCCGTAGAGCGAATCCTTCCTTGCTGACAGATAATTCGCAATTTAACAGGCTTGTTACGCGTAATTTGCTGGTTATCTGATTCTTTCTGACAAAAACAGTATCAGCAAGATTTAACAGCATACCATTGTCCGTTCGATACTAGTGAGGATTCACCCCTCCAATTTTGCAAATTGCCTGAATATATATACAGACGGCCGAATTAGGCCAATAATTCGGAGCATCATCTGGAGCTTAGCCAGCTGAGTACCGGCCATTTCTCAGCAACAAACATGCCTGCCGCTGTGGGTCCGAATGGGTTGCGCATCAGAAGGTATAATCCGGCCAATACCCGGCAGCAAACCCCACAATAGAAGGAAGCAGTATGCCCGTATCTGTTCGCAACATCAGTCTTGCCGTACTCAGCATAGCAGGCGCACTTTCGGCGCCCACAGTTTTGGCGCAAGCACACCAGCCTAAACAACCAAACATCGTTTTCTTACTTGCTGATGATCTTGGTTATGGTGATCTGGGATGCTTCGGTCAAACAAAGATTCATACTCCAAACCTTGATACAATGGCGCAGGAGGGCATGCGGTTTACTCGCCACTACGCAGGCAACGCGGTGTGCGCTCCTTCACGCTGTGTACTGATGACAGGCATGCATCCGGGGCATGCAGAAGTGAGAGATAACAGAGAGGCGCAAACGGAGGGCCAGTATCCGCTTTCAGCATCATCCATTACACTGGCCGCACTATTGAAACAACAGGGTTATGCCACAGGTGCATTTGGAAAGTGGGGGCTGGGCCCGGTTGGATCTGTAGGAGATCCGAATATGAAAGGGTTCGATGAGTTCTTCGGGTACAACTGCCAGCGGCAGGCACATAACTACTATCCCACATACCTGTACCGCAACAATACGAAGATCCCACTCAATAACGTCGCATTTTCTCCTTATCAGAAGTTGCAGAAAGGCGCAGATCCTCTCGCCGCCGAAAGTTACTCCGGGTTTGCTGGCAATGAATATGCTCCAGACCTAATTGCAGAACAGGCACGCAACTTTATTAAAGCGCAGGCTACAGCACATAAGCCTTTTTTCCTCTACTATCCCACCACCGTACCGCATGTTGCCCTGCAGGTGCCAGAAGATTCGCTGGCAGAATATCTCGGCAAGCTCGATGATACTCCCTACCTTGGGGATCAATCCTACCTGCCTCACAGGGCACCTCATGCCGCTTACGCCGCCATGGTTACACGCATGGATAAAGAGATTGGCCGAATTTTTGAACTTGTAAAACAGCTCGGGCTGGATGACAACACTCTCTTTGTTTTCACATCGGATAATGGCCCGGTATACGATAGGGTTGGCGGCTCAGATGCGGCTTACTTTAACTCTGCTGGGCCATTAAACGGATTCAAGGGCTCACTTTACGAAGGTGGCGTAAGAGTGCCGATGATAGTCCGTTGGCGAGGAAGAGTGAAGGCCGGAGCTGTGTCCGAAAGGATCACCGGCTTCGAGGATTGGCTGCCTACCCTGTTGGATGCTGCGGGCGGAAAGGCAGGACGTAAGGCGGCTGGCAATGTTGACGGTGTAAGCTTCCTGCCTGCAATCCTTGGTAAGCATGAGGCCCCCCGGAAATTCATGTATCGAGAGTTTTCGGCCTATGGAGGGCAGCAGGCCATATGGAGCGGTGAATGGAAAGCCATTCGACAAAAGTTGATGCCAACAAAAAAGATACCCAACCCTGCAATTGCCACTGAACTGTACAACATTAGCACAGATGCCGGCGAAACACAAAATGTTGCGGCGCAACATCCGGATATCGTTGCCCACCTCGAATCATTAATGCTGCGCGAGCACACACCTTCTGCGGAATTTCCTATTCCTGTTCTGGATGCGCTTGCGAAACCTGCAAATCGCTGAGGCCGCATTGCGATGGCGCGTGTGGCGGAAAGTGTGAGATTGTGATAAACCTGAAGTGGATAGCTGCCCTCCTTACCCTGTTTGTGCCCTTGCCTACGATGGCTCAGCAAACTTTGTGGCAGCAAAAGTTTGATACTCGCGAAGCGCTGCAAGCATGGTGGCCCAATTCTGATGTTGACGAGCTAAGGATCGAGAACGGGGTACTGCATTGCCGCGGAATAGGGATAGACCCTTTGATGGTGCTAAAAGCACATCTTCAAATTCAGGCGAATGCCTTCCAGGCAGTTGAATTTCAGATGAAGGCCGATCATGACGGCACCGCTCAACTATTCTGGAGCGGAACCACAGAAGGCAAATATGGTGGATTTTCTGGCGACAAACGTACGGAAATGCCAATCCGCGGAGATAGCCAGTTTCATGTTTACCGTGCACTGCCTTTCTGGCAAAAAGAGGGCAGAATCATTCAACTCCGTTTCGATCCATATCAGGGTTCACGGTTTGAAATCGCCTGGATTCGAATTGTGCAGCTTCCACAACCCGTTATATCTGGCGCACCTGCCCTCACGCCGCTTACCGGTGTGCATTTAAATAGAAATAGGGATGGTCAGAAGCTAACCCTGGATGCACCCGGCGGATTTGCCGGTGGTGTAACTGGCAATATCGATGCCTCACAAAACACCGTTGTATCGCTAAGAATTATATCGAGCGGGCCAACCTCTGCCTCCTTTGGCTATGGCACAACGGATGCGTTTGGGATGCAGCAACAGCGTTTCAACCTGATTGCAGATGGGCGCAGCCACTGGTACAACCTCGATATGCTAAATGCATCTGGGTGGCAGGGTACTCTTTGTGCCGCAGCGCTTCAGCCGGGATCCCGCACATCCGATTCTATTGTTCTACAGGAGCTGGTAATCGGCAAGCAACCACGTGGCCCTGCAGATATACGTATCCAGAGATTTCTAACAGAAGAGGCACGTCCACGTGCCGGACTGCCATTTCACATTGCAGCGAGAATCACCAACGCTGGTGCGGCAAGCCAGCAAACCGTAACGCCCCTGTTGCATACCGATGCGGGTATGAAGTTGATTGCTTCAGAACCACCGACAACAAAGGGCCCCTTGCGCTTTGGAGAAGAACGTGAATTTCGGTGGACCGTGCTTGCGAGAACCACAGGATCACACACTGCACGTCTTGACATAGCCGGAGCGCAGGCTGCCAATATCATTGCCATAACTGCCCGCCCCCCCTTGCGTGCTTCCTATCCGCCCCCGCCTGTAGCGCTCAAACAGGCCACGGGTGTGGAGGTTGGAGCCTACTACTTCCCAGGCTGGAAAACTGCTGGTCAGTGGGCACCCATAACACGTTTTCCAGAACGCAGGCCAGTGCTTGGCTGGTACCGTGAGGGCGATCCACAAGTAATCGATTGGCAGATCAAATGGGCTTTGGAACACGGCATCACGTTCTTTGCCTACGATTGGTACTGGCAACAGGGCGTGCAGCAGCTGGATCATGCGCTTAACGATGGGCTGTTTAAAAGCAAATATGCCGATAGCTTTAAGTTCTGCCTACTGTGGGCCAACCACAATGCCGCTGGCTCCTCGTCTGTGGAGGATTGCGTTGCTGCTGCAAGGTTCTGGAAACGAGCCTACTTCTCTCGGAAAAACTATCTACGCATAAATGGCAAACCCGCAATAATAATCTTCAGCCCTTATCGTTTCCGTGAAGATCTGGGTTCTGAAGGTGTTCGAGCAGCCTTTGCCGCAGTACGTAAAGAGCTAACGGAAGATGGGGTTAGCCTAATTGCCTGCGTAAACTCCCCGGCAGAGGCGAAAGTAGCGCAACTCGAGACGTACGATGCCATCACCTGCTACAATTGGCCTGGACTTGGCATGCATGGCGCAGAAAAGGCAGCTCCGTATTCCGATCTTCTGCCCGCCTATGTTCGCCAATGGCAAAGCTTAATAGAAAACACCTCCCTACCATTACTAACGCCTCTCTGTGGTGGATGGGACAATCGGCCATGGGCAGGCGATGCTGCCATGGTTCGCACCAACCGAACTCCAGCATTGTTCCAAAAACATGTTGCTGATGCGCTTCACTTTGTGAAAACTCATCCCCAATCCACACTGCCTTTGCTGCTTGCTGAAGCCTGGAATGAGTGGGGCGAAGGTTCCTACATTGAGCCACAGCAGCAATTCGGTTTCGGATACTTGGATGCAATCCGTGATGCCCTTGTGCCGCATTCTGGCTTACACACGGATCTCACGCCAGAAGATGTGGGTGCCACGGCTCCACAAACGAAGTTTGAAGACACTTCCAGAGCTGATTGGAGCTTTGCTCACGGAACATCCGGGTGGGATAATGGAATGCAGACCAGTGCCGTAACCGTTCAAGACGGTGCCCTAACAGCAACAACAACCGGCACAGATCCGGCATTCTTCGGCCCACCAATGCAGGTATTTGCGGAGCGTCACCCTGTGTTTACACTGCGGTATCGTGCCTCGACACAGTTGCCGCCCGCAACTGGGCAAGATCTGGCTCAGCTGTTCTGGCAAACGCGCACCGCTTCAGAAAGCGAGGCCACCAGCGTGCGGTTTCCACTCATTACAGATGGAGAATGGCACGATGTGCGGATAGCACTATCTTCAAATCCTCGGTGGAGGGGCATCATAACCCGGCTTCGTTTTGACCCATGTGATAGGGCGGGCGTACAAATCCAGCTATCCAGGATTGGACTGCTGGCAAAATAGTCTCCTTTCCGGCATACTGCATTTGTAGCTGCAGGCTATCCACTGCAAAAGCAGCGCCTGGCCAAGGTGCTACGATTGGACTAATGAAGCACTGATTTCTGAGGAGAAACAAAGCGTGGATTCCCAGATTAAACAATATATGAGCAGGCGCGATCTGCTGCGCCATGGCGGTACAGCATCTCTGGCGGCCCTTCTTTCAGATTTGTGCCCTACTGCAAACGCGGGTGAGCTGGGTTTTCGCTCCCCTACATCCCCGGTAGCGATTGCGCGCTGCACATCCTACGGTTCAGCAGCAGTAACAAACCAACTCTCGCAGATGTTCAACAACATTGGCGGCATCAAGAAACTGGTGGCGGGCAAAACAGTTGCAGTAAAGGTGAACCTCACCGCAAGCCCGGGCCCAAAAGCACTCAACATGGAACCTGGAAGAACTTACCAGGTACATCCAGATGTGGTACTGGCCACAGCAATCCTGCTCGAAAAGGCAGGAGCAAAACGCGTCCGCTTTCTGGAGGGAACATACAGCCACCAGCCCATTCAAAAAACACTGATAGATGCTGGCTGGGATCTTAAAGCACTTGCGGCACTTACAATTCCTGTAGAGTTTGAAGATACGCGCAATGCTTCAGGCAAAGGATATGTAACCCTTAAAGTTCCTGGAGGTGGCGACCTATATCCTGCCTATACTCTGAACCGCTCCTATGTGGATTGCGATGTGTACGTATCCCTGGCCAAGCTAAAAAACCACAGGGCAGCCGGCGTAACGCTTGGCATGAAGAACAGCTTTGGCATTACTCCAACTTCGCTCTATGCAAACAGCAAGGGAGATGAGGGTTTTCTTGGTGCTCGCATGTCTGTAATTCACGCAGGCACCGAAAATCCAGCTGCCGGAGTTGCTCAGGAGATAGACCCAAAAAGCCCCAGGCTCGAGAGTTACCGTGTTCCCAGGCATATTGTGGATATCACTGGTATTCGGCCGGTAGATCTCACCGTCATCGATGGCATCGAAACCATCTCAGCGGGCGAGGGACCATGGCACAACGGGATCGCGTTCCAGAAACCGGGCCTGCTTATAGTAGGGCGAAATGTAGTATGTACCGATGCGGTGGCAACAGCCTGCATGGGTTGCGATCCATTGAGCCCAAGGGCAAGTGGCCCATTCCCCGGCGATAACCACCTCGTGATGGCAGCGCGACGGGGGTTGGGAGACTGCGATGTTAAACACATCGAAGTCCGTGGCCTCAGCATCAAAGAAGCGCTGCACTCATTTGGCTGGGAGCCCAATAAGCGCAATACGTGATAATCATAGTAGGCTAACGGTATTCAATACTGGGACTGGAGCGCGGCAGCAGCCAATTTGGTAGCCGCACTCCGCCCCTTGCAACACAAACAATTCCGCCGCAATTTGCCTGCCATCGTGCCGCCGATTTGGCCCCACAATTACTCTGTCTCGGTCATGTTATGAACATCATGTTCAGGGAACGGGTATTCTTAATAGTACTGCGCCAGCAGAGCCCTGCGATACCTCGTTCTATCAGACCACCCGGCACTCAACTTCATACAATAAGGATTTGCCTGTGCAATCGCCAGATAACCAGCCCGTTCCGCCAAAGCGTGGCGCCTCTGAAGCCCCTGAGGCAAAAAGCAGCAAGAGCGCGCGGCCACGTATAGATTATATTGATGGTTTACGCGGCCTGGCCTTCATGCTGGTGGTGTTTCACCACTGCTTTAATCAAACCGGTGAACCCGTATGGAAAATCAGGGCGCTTCACGGTGTAAACCCGTTGCGGCTCTTCCAGTTCGGAAACACGGGCGTGCATCTCTTCCTGGTGCTCAGCGGGTTTTGCCTTGCTAACTCGTTTGCCAGCGCCGGTGGCCTACGCAAATTTAACCTCAAGGCATTTGCAAGCAGACGTGCCTGGCGAATTTTGCCTGCTTACTGGGCTGCACTAATTCTTTGTCTGGTGTATCCTGTGGTTTTCCAGTTTGTCGGTAAGTTGATCGGAATTCATACTCCGGGTGTTCCAGAATTCAGCCTATCGTCCACGGTGTTACATGCGCTACTGCTCCACGGGCTGTATTTTCCGTACTTTATGACGATCAACGGCCCGTTCTGGTCGCTCAGCCTGGAATGGCAATTCTACTTTACTTTCCCGGTGCTGTTGTATCTGTTTCACAAGCGTGGGCCATGGGCTACGATCGGCCTGGTCGGCATTGTAACGCTTGTTTACCGAATTTTTGCACAGAAGTTTCTGCTTACAGGTGATGGTACTTATGACTTCGCAGCAACCAGCTTGTTTCTTGGCCGCTGGACTGAGTTTTGCCTTGGAATGTTGGCTGCATGGCAATTGGCGCACCTTGAGCGTAGCAATACCGGTGACACAGATGGCAGCCCAAAGCAACGCGCAGTATGGTATGTGCTGGCAGTAGTTGGCTTGCTGGGAGGGCTGCGCACTCGCTCCTTTACGCCACTGCATGATCTCATGTGGGGCATCCTGTACTATAGCCTTCTATGCATTGCGATGATCCATGATGGAGGTTGGAGAAGGTTTCTATCATCCCGATCTCTGGTATGGATCGGCGGAATATCCTATAGTCTTTATCTCATTCATCAGCCCGTTATCGATATTTTTGTGCCGCTTCTTCGCCTTAAGTCCGGATCGCCGGTATCAATGCTGGTTGCAACGATAGTCGTGCTGGGGATTGCCATGCCGGCCGCATATCTGTTCCATCAACTGTTCGAGAAGCCGTTCATGAGCCCGAGCAATGTTCGCCGAACCATGGCGCGGTTCGGGATTAATATTCCGGAACCAGCGCCTGCAGATAAGAATGCGCCGGAGTACCGGCCAGTTTTCAGTGCACCGTTAAAGGCTGGAACACTGTTAGTTTTAATAGTGGGTTTTGTCACAGGCTTTCTGTTTCATAGATCAAAGCCAGATGTGGCCGCCGAGATCACAAACGGCCCGCCCGTTGTAACTTCAGCTCCTGTTGTTGGCGTATGGCCAAATGTACCATTCACATTTGCCATGTCCGCTTCTGGGGCCACTCCTGTGCATTACACGGCATTTAAGTTGCCTACGGGTATTACGCTGGATTCGAATACCGGTACCATATCTGGCAAGTTGAGCCTGCAAGGGCATGATGCGGGGGAAACGATACAGATACAGGTTAGCAATCCCCATGGATTGCTAACTACCGGCCTGCGTATTGTTCCGGGATCAACCCTGGCGTTAACGCCTCCCCGCGGTTGGAACAGTTACGATTGTTTTGGAGACACCATTACCGAAACAGAAGTCATGCAGAACGCATCCTACATGGCCAGTACCTTGCTAAAACATGGGTACGAGTATCTAGTTGTAGACTACCGGTGGTACGATCCAAGAGCCATCGAACATCCAACCGACGCCAAAATTCTCAATGGCGAGGGCATGAGCATTGATGAATTCGGCCGGCTTATTCCAGCCTTAAATAGATTTCCTACTTCGGCAAATGGAAACGGGTTTAAATCCCTTGCTCGCGCAATGCACGCTATGGGGCTTAAATTTGGGATGCATATGATGCGAGGCGTGCCGCGGATGGCCGTTGAGGCCAATATGCCGATAGAGAATTCAAAGTACCGGGCAACTGATATAGCGGTTCGCAGCAGCACGTGCCACTGGTGTACCGATATGTATGGTATCGATATGAACTGCCCGGGTGGCCAGGACTATTATGATTCTCTGTTCCGCCTATATGCTTCCTGGGGTGTTGACCTGATAAAAGTGGATGATATTGCACAGCCGTATTCCAGCAAAGAGATAGATGCTGTAAGGAAAGCAATAGATAAAGCCGGAAGGCCGATGGTTCTGAGCCTTTCCCCTGGATCTACGCCTGTTGAAGAAGCCGCTCATGTTACCAGGAATGCCAATATGTGGCGCGTATCGGCAGACTTCTGGGATGATTGGAAATCTGTTGATAAGCAGTTTGATCTGCTGAGCAGCTGGCATGATAATGCAGGCCCCGGCCACTGGCCAGATGCCGACATGATTCCGCTTGGCCATATATCCGTAAAACACCGTTCTGTTGGTCGAGATAGATCTACACGCCTCAACCGCGATGAACAGGTAACCCTTATGTCACTGTGGGCTATGGCCCCATCTCCGCTAATGCTGGGGATGAACCTTCCCGATCTGGACCCATGGACGCGTTCTCTTATTACCAACGATGATGTGCTGGCAGTTAATCAGGACGCTGCTGGAGCCCAGGCGGTGAGAGTAGAAAAGGCATGCAAACGCACAGGCCCCGCTAAACTTGATGTGTGGACAAAGAAGATGTCCGATGGCTCAACCGTAGTAGGGCTGTTCAACCGCAACAAATACCGCATGGCGGGCTCAGCACGCGTTTTGTGGAGTGATCTTGGAATGAAGCCGCCACGGCGTGCAATCAATCTGTGGAAGCACGAAGATGTACATGTTGACCCTGATGGCATCGATACCTGGCTTGGCCCACATGGATGCCTCCTGCTGCGTACCTACGCCCCGCTGTAGTCGATCTCAGAGTTCCCCTGTTGGCAGCCAGGCTAACTCCTGGTCAACAGGGGAATGCGCATCACTCAGGGTATGCTATTATTGCCTCTTCGTTCCACCCACTTCCACTCAGGAGAACCGCATTGCCGGAGACCACAAAGCCAGTCCCCACCGTTCGTAAGCGTATGGATTATATCGATGGGCTGCGTGGAGTTGCCGTACTGCTCGTACTGCTAACCCATACCTGGACGCTCAACGGTGCCCCGGCTTTTACATTCCATCTGCACGGCCACGGCATCCCGTTCGCTACCATTCCTGCCGTGGGGCATATTGGCGTAGACCTGTTTCTGGTGCTCAGTGGATTCTGTCTTGCGTGGCCATTTATGATTAACCCGGGGTACCGGGATAAGATGAACTTTTACCAGTTTATCCGCAGGCGTTACCTTCGCATTGCTCCGGCTTACTACACCAGCATGGTGGTGCTGTATGCCTTCAGCTTTGTGTTTGGAAGGGTGGCACCCCACCTTCCCGGTAAGCTGCACACTCTTGCTTCATCGAGCCTTGCTTCGGTGCCTGGTGTGGCCGAAATACTTCCCCACCTCGCTTTTATACATAACCTTACAAAGGCGCACGTCAGCACTATTAATGGCAGTTACTGGTCCTTGGCACTTGAGTTCCAACTCTATTTCCTTTTTCCGTTGATGCTTGAACTGCTGATGCGCATCGGTGTGGTGCGCACGGTGGCGCTAGCTGCAATTTCTCAGGTGGCATACAGTGCCTATATTGGTACCGATCCGCTGATAACTAAGATCGGTTATGAGTTTGTGCTTCAAAAGGCTGTATTTGCTCGCACTTTTGAGTTTATGTGCGGTATTGCAGCCGCATGGGTAATATCCAGGCCGGCAGAGCGAAAGCTATGGCTGCGAGAGGCTGGCGGAGCATGGCTTGCCGCCACTACGCTAATTGGTGGCTTCTTCCTATCGTCTGCCCAATCGCATCCTGTACCAGATTTTGTGGTGGATCTATGCTGGGCTATCGGGTTCTCTACACTGGTTTGCGCTGCCTCGCATGGTAAATCAAAATGTCATGCCGTGCTTAGTTATAAACCCCTGGTCCAAACAGGTGCAATGTCATACAGTATTTACCTGGTACACATGCCACTGGTAATTCTGAAATCGGATACGTTACATGCCTTTGTGCGCCCCGGCACCGCATTTGGGCTCGGGCTTGTTTGCATGGCACCTATCCTGGCTATCGGCATCGCATACTACAAATTGATTGAAAAACCGTTTATGGATTATTTCCAGAAAATACGCACCGGCCAGGCTTCCTGACCGGTGCGCAATTTGCCTCGAGTTTGCCTGTTCAGGCGGTTTATCCTACAATAATTTCCACATTCGCTCGTGGCACAACTACGGTTCGCCCATCCTGCAGTTTCGCTTCAAGAACCCGTACCATCGTTTCAGAATCTACCTGCACCAGCTCCGATGGCAACCCTGTAACCTCTCCCAGAATTCCGAAGTATGGCTCCCGAATTACGCGGATGGGTGTACCAGCAGCGAGCTGACCTGATTCGTCATCAGATTTATCGGTGCCTGCCGAAAGTATGGTATCTCCCTGTGGGACTATAACCTCCGGACGAATTACGCCTGCACGGATCTGTGTGGCACCGTTAATGGATGCAACCTGCCCCTCCAGGCTTTTCAGCAGAGCGAAGGTGCGGGCAGCCATGGTTATGGTTCCGAAGCCCTCCGTTATCAACAGAGAAAACGGTATCGGCTCCTGGCCCGTGATGGCAACACCGATGTCAAAACCTGGCTGGTTCAGCGCTTCTGCGAGGTAATCCATTAAATCTCTGTCTACCACGCCACCGCATACAATTCCAATAACTCCTACCGAAGCCGCTTTACGAAGAGCAGAGGCGGATACGTTGGAGCCACCCACCACCACTTTGCCTTTATGTTCCGGCCGCAGGTGTGAATCTGTAATGGCTTCTTCGGGGCCCGCGGTGATGATGACTATCTCGCCGAGCCTTTCCCCACCAACACCAAAAATACCCTGCACCAGGGCGCCCTGACAGCTAACCACCACACCTTCTTCAGGAATAACTTTGCTAATGGTGCCCCGGATATAGGCATCTTTTTCTACCGGGGTAGGCGCCTGTCGAATACCCAGGTGGCCGGTGGTATTGGATATGAGTTCTACTTTGCCGGCTACAGGAGACTTAAACTCGGCCCTGAAGAACTTACCGAATAGGCCTTTTGTTTCTGCAATCACATCACCCACCGCAACGCTATCGCCCAGTTTAACGCGCAGTGCTGCTGCCACCTCGTTGGGTTCTATGCCCATGCGCTCGGCAAGCTTTACAGTTTGCATAACACCGGGCAGCTCTGTGCGGGCAACAACGGTGCCTGGCGTAACCACATCGCCCACATTCACCAGTACCTTGCCTTTTAATGGCAATCGGCGGAGCTTTTCAATTGTTGTGCGGGCGCTTACTTTCAGGCCCGGCGTATAGGCTGTTCCCATAGGAAATACTCTCTCCCGGCAATTCGGTTCCAAACCGCGTGCTGCCGCCTCACCTACTCCTGGCGGAGCTCTTTGCGCGTTTTCAGCTGCACAGAGCCATTGGCATAAAGAACGATTGTTGTGGCATTGGCCGAATCATCGGCATAGTGCGGAAAAGCGAGCAGTTTTGCAAGGGCGTTCTCACCTTGCATATCACCCTGCGGCGGAATCATAACATGGTCGTTAGGTTGGCCACCTGGCTTCTCTATAAGGAGTACCAGCTTGGAAGGATCGACCTTGCGATTGCGTTCATCCTGCAAATTGTAGCCAGAGGCTGCCGTGTTGTATACATAGCTAATCTCTGTTCCATCGCCTGGCCCCTTCAGGTAGCCCTGTTTTCCTCCGGAAATACCGGAAGCACTTGGCAGGTATCCGGTTGCAGCATCCGTCCAGTTCTCTGCTGCAGGCAGTTTGCCATCCCAATCCAGAGAGTAGTGTGATAGGGCTGTATACAGCGCATGCAGGTTGCTCTCTGCTATGGTTATATCGCGCTTTGCCTTAAAGTTCAGCGCAACCTTATAGCCCAGAAAAACCAGCGGAAGCATGATCATCAGGATAACGACTATCAAGATGGCGTTCAGGCCATTTTGCCCCAGCCGTACGGTTGCTTTTAGCTCCGGCCTCGGCGCCTCCGGCGGAGTCTGCTCTTCAGTCATTTACACTCTCTTTCCGTTCTGCAGGTCAGTAACGGGTGTGGTTTACTCAAGGGGTATGTTCAGTGCGTTCAGCCAGGCTTTGAGTTTTGTTATGCGCTGCCCGTCCTCGGTTGGGATTTGCAGTGGCCGGCCGCGCGCATCGATGATTACGCCTGTTACACCACCATGCACGGTGGTGCTAACCTCTTTGCCTTTGCCGGCTCCCACATCAAAGCCTCTGGCTGGGGTAACAGTGATGTCTGCGGTCTCTGGCTCTCCATCCTCACCCACTTTGAAGCCAAGCGGCAGCACCTTTATCGAACCGAACGGCACAGCATGTGTTTCGCCCTTAAACTGAACCGTGATGCATGGATCACCATCTTTTGCCACCCCAACCGGTGCAATGCAGGTGCCGAGGTAGATAAGGCAATCGCGCTCAAACACCTGCGTAGCCGCTTCCGGGTGAACTGTAGAAAGTATGCCAAGCTGCGGCATCATGAAAATGGAGTCTACTGTTAGTAGCGTAAACCCTTCCGGCTGATAGGCATCCATCATCATCATTGCCGATTGATCGCGGCGCGGCGCGTGGGAGAGCACACCACCGGAGCCAACCACCATATCCAGCGACATCATATCTACCAGGGTTTGCCCGGTGCTCTTTTGATCGAAGATGTTGCCAACGTTTTTCTCTGTGGCAGTGCCTGTAAGGCCGCGCGCCAGCGATTTGTGATGATCAAATGCCAGCCTCAGGGCCTCGCGGCACACTGCCTGCTCAATCTGAAGATCCATCATGCGTTGAGGGATAGTTGTTGGGCGAATCATCTTATTGCGCAGCTGATTGCGCAGGTCGGCCTCCGAAACTGCAAACGGCAGCCAGCGCTTGATGTTCTCTACTTTGGCCTCGGTAAGCACATTACAGATAGAGTAAGACATGCCGAGGTTTGCAGATACTGTGCGGTTAAAAATGCCACGGAACACGGAGAAAACATCCGTAGTGGCACCGCCGATATCCACGCCAAGGACGTTGATTTTGCGCTGTTCCGCAATGGTCTGCATGATTTTGCCCACTGCGTTGGGGGTAGACATAATGCCCGCACTGGTCCAGCCAGATAGTTTGCTGTAGCCCGGTGCCTGCTGCATAACATGCTCCAAAAACAGCTCATGTATGGCCTCGCGTGCCGGCAGCAGGTTTTCGTTCTCCATAGTTGGGCGCAGGTTTGCCACCTGCCGTAGCGCAACCCTGTCTTCAATCAGTTCCGCAACGCGCGGGTAGGCATCTTTGTTACCGGCATAAATTACTGGCAGGTTCAGGCCAATGCCCAGGCGCGGTTTTGGATCGGCTGAAACCAGCATTTCTGCCATCTCAACCAGGTGATTAACGGTACCGCCATCCGTTCCGCCAGACATCAAAATCATATCCGGGCGCAACTGGCGCAGGCGTTCCACCCTCTGAAACTCTTTTCGGCCATCATCCACGGCAATCACATCAATAATGATCGCACCGGCGCCAAGCGCAGCGCGCTGGGCAGATTCTGCACTCATCGCCTTCACAACGCCTGCAACGGACATCTGCAAACCACCGCCTGCGCTGGAGGTGGAAAGGTATAGATCCACTCCTTCGTTGCCGTTTTCGGGGGTGTTGGGGCGGCCATCCACACCGGTGAGAATGGTTCTGCCGCTCAGTTCTTCAATCTCGCGTACGGCGTTCACCACACCAACGGTAACATCATCAAAGGGTGCTTCCACAGTGGTTGGGGCTTCCCCACGTACGGTAAGCCGATAGGTGCCATCAGGCTGGCGCACAATCAGGATTGCCTTGGTGGTTGTGCTGCCACAGTCTGTGGCAAGAATAGAACGGATGTTCGATGTGTCTATAGCCTGTTCGGGCTCGGTGGAAGCGTGTGGATGTGCGTTATCGCTCATGAATCCTGATTCCGATCTGTCGGAGTCTGCATGTAAATGGGGTCGAAAAGGCCCTGCAGCGCAGCCATCTGAGTATACCCGCACGGCACGGGGTGCGGTAACGGAGGCGTACGCATTGCATGCCTCTGAAGCACTGTACTGGTTACGGAGAAAGGCATGTCAATCGTCTCAGCCAGCCAAATGCTCCATTAATCAGTTTTGGCACGGGCTACTCCCACCTTTATATAGCCAGGCAGTGGGTATCGAAACAGCACATCAAAGCGCCCCTTCACTTTGCCCGGCTCACCGCCATCAAAGTCTGAATTCACGCCAGTGCTGAACACAACAAAGCCATCTCCTTCTCGCCTGTATCCGAAAGGTTTTCCGTTCGTTGGATCTACAGGCTCAGGAGACACTATTTTGCCCAGAGTATCCGGGTAGGAACCATGATTGGCTTTGTAAGCAATCAACTCCGCGCCAAGCTGCGTTACTGCCGCGTTGGCGTTGCCTTCAGCTACCTTCAGGGCTATTCTATTGGTTTCAATCAGAAGAATCATCGCAAGAAATGCCTGTGGATCTTTGCCATTATCGGCCTCAGCATCTATCCTGGAAAGCTCTGGCATAGCCTGCCACAGAGGTTTTTTGAACTCCGATACCACTCGGTCCATCCTTTGCTGAAGGACGATCCCGTTGTGATCTACAAATCCGTTCCATTTATCTCCGGAGATGTTTCGTGGCCTATCCTGTTTTGCTTCATCAATATCCTTTAATCCATCCGGCCCATCTCTGCGGAGTTTCTCAAACAGCTGTATCTGAAATCCCCGTTCCTTTTTCCAAACAGTCTGCACATCCGGTTCGCCAAAATGCTCTTGTATCTCTTCTGCCATGCGTATGGCCGCCAGGGAATTGCCGTGGCTTATGTACACTATTTTCTGCATTCCGTTCAGCGCTATCGAATTACAGGCAAGGCGCACAAGCATGCTGATGAGGGTATGCTCCTGCCCGGCATGTTTCGCTATCTTAAATACAAGCGCCTGATTTTTCACCGCCTCTACGGCATGCCCGGCATGCGCCATGGCCAGGCTCTCGGCAGTAATTCGGCGAGCCGAAGAGCGCATGGCGGCAAGTTCTGGAAAGATGACATGTATTGGGTCCGAATAGTCTTTAACAAATGCACAACCTCTCTTCTGGACTGCAGAATGTATCAACTTCATAACATCGGCACGTTTCACGAGTGCTTTACCAATTTGAGCGTATTGCGCCTCGGAAGGCATGGATTTTAAGCCGACAGAATTGTCAAGGATACTGTCTTCCGCCGCGTGGCTCTTGCCATTAACGGCAGGCGCCACCTTAAGGTACATTGGCCCTGCATTGTCGCTTTCTGCGGGCATTGGCTCCTGCATTAGTGCGGGAGTGGTGGGCACCCCTTCTTTGGTTAGCCTCTCGATAATCGCCGCATACTCGGGGCCAGGCACGCCCTTGCTGCTGCTGGTACCCCGGTGGCACCCGGCAATTAACAGAGATGCCAGAAGCACACATGCAAGCTGATGCGTGCTTGATACAGCGAATTTCATAATTTGTGGGTTCCTTACGGGTAGTGCCGCAAAATTTGACATAGTAGTTAATAACGCAGCCCAGATTTCAAATTAGGGAGGGCAATCTGAACAACTCATTTACTTTCTCCGCGAGTGGGTGTATGTCCTGTAATGGCGTTGCCTGCCATGCGCGCAAACATGTATCAGATTTGCACCGATTGTGTTACACGGGTACACTGATCTTCACAGTCAAACGCCACCTGCGCGCCATCCTCATCATCCGGCGAAATGCCAATCCCACCAGGCGGAAAGCAAACAAATGCCCCGTACACTTTATCTGATTGATGCCTACGCACAGATATTTCGCGCGTACTATGCCATTCGTGGTGGCATGCGTAGCCCTGTTACAGGGGAGCCCACACAGGCTACCTTTGGCTTCGCAAATATGATGATGAAGCTGCTGCGGGAGCTTAAGCCAGATTTTATTGCCGTGGCTGCAGATTTACCTGGAGGCACGTTTCGAGATGAAATTTACCTCGGTTATGAGCAGCTTCGATCTGGCGTAACGGTTGTTCCCGGCGAAGATGGGGCGGAGCCGGGAGAAGGCACCCCAACAACCATTGGCGCACAGTACACGGAGTATAAAGGCAACCGGGATGCCACCCCGGATGACTTAATTAGCCAGGTTCCGCGCATATTTGAAATGCTGGATCTGCTTAACGTGCCGGTGGTTGGGCAGCAGGGCATTGAAGCAGACGATGTGATTGCGACTATCGTTACGCGTGTTCTTAACGACCCGGATATGGCGGATGTGAACATCCGCATTGTTTCTAAAGATAAAGATCTGGAACAGCTAATTTGCGACAGAGTGTGCCTGTTTGATATTCATACCGATGCTGTTGTGGATGCCGCCGCGCTGTGGGAGAACAAAGGTATTAAGCCAGAGCAGGTGATTGATGTGCTGGCACTTATGGGCGATACCTCTGATAATGTGCCCGGCATTGAAGGCATTGGCCTGAAGACCGCGGCTCAACTCATTCAGCAATTTGGATCGATTGAAGGCATTCTGGAAAATATCGACCAGATTAAGGGGAAGCGCCGGGAAAACATCTTAAAAGGCAAATACGTTCTGCCCATATCCCGCGCGCTGGTTACCTTGAAAACGGATGCCGATTTCGAGTTTCCCATCTCTGCGGCGGCGGTTCGGCTGCCTGATCAAGACAGGCTTATGCCTCTCTTTGAACAGCTTGGCTTCCGCAGGCTGCAGGATGAGATAAAGAAGCTGGTTATTCGGGATAGGGTGGAAACCGAGTATCCCATCACCGCACAGCCAGCCGCTCCTGCCACTCCTGCTGGAATGATGGATGGCGTGCCCTACGAAACCGCAGAAGGTGGGGATTACCGGGCCGTTACTACCCTGGATGAGCTGCATAAGCTGGCCAAAACCCTGCGTGAGTACCCGATTATTGCCGTGGACTCTGAAACAACTGGCCTGGAGCGCAGCAGCCGCATCACTGGCCTCAGCTTTTCGTGGAAGGAAGGACAGGGCGTTTATGTGCCCACCCTCTCACCCACTCCGGAGGCGCACCTCAATACAGAAACGGTGCTAAGTGCGCTTGGCCCCATTCTGGAAGATCCTACCGTAGAAAAGTGCGGCCACAACCTCAAGTTTGATGCCGGCATTCTGCTTGGGCATGGCATAAGGCTGCGCGGGGTGGTGTTTGATACCTTGCTGGCGAGCATCATGATCGACCCTGCGCGGCCTGCACACAAACTGGATGCCATTGCGCAATCGGATCTGTACTACCAGATGATCCCAATTACCGATCTTATTGGAACTGGCGATAGCCAGATAACCATGGATCAGGTACCGCTCGAGAAGATAGTTACCTATGCTGCGGAGGATACCGATATTGCCCTGAGGCTGTATCACAAAATGCTGCCGCAGATTAAAGAGCTGGGTATGGAAGCGCTGATGCGTGAAATGGAAGCACCGCTTTCTGTGGTGCTTGCAGAAATGGAACGCGCTGGCATTTACTGTGATACCGAGGAGCTTAAGCGGCAGGGTGAAGTGCTTGCAGACCGGGTTAAAGGAATCAAAGCGGAAATCTATTCCCTTTGCGGCGAAGAGTTCCTGATTGAGAGCACCCAGCAGCTTGGGGAGATGCTGTTTGATAAACTGGGGTTTGAATCTGGCAAGAAAACCAAAACGGGGCGCTCTACCGATGCCTCTGTGCTGGAGAAGCTGGTAGCTCAAGAAGACCGTAACGTGCCGTTAACCGCCGTGCCGCGCCTTGTTCTGGAGTATCGGCAACTTACAAAGCTTATCAGCACCTACCTTGGGAACCTTCAGGCCTCGGTGGATAAAGAGGACCTGAGAATCCATACCACCTTCCATCAGCTGGTTACCGCAACGGGCCGCCTGGCATCTCAAAACCCGAACCTGCAAAATATACCGGTACGATCTGACGCTGGCCGGCTTATTCGAAAAGCGTTTAAAGCTCCTGAAAACAAGGTTCTCATCTGCGCAGACTATTCGCAGGTGGAACTGCGCGTGCTGGCACACTTAAGCGAAGATCGTGCCCTTATACAGGCGTTTGACGATGATCTAGATATTCATGCTGCGGTGGCCTCTCAGGTATTTGGTGTGCCCATTAGCGAGGTTTCCCGAGAGCAGCGCTCCCGCGCCAAAACCATCAACTTTGGCATTATCTACGGCATTACGCCCTTTGGCCTCTCTCGGCGAATTGAAGGGTTAAGTGTATCTGCCGCTGCCGAGCTAATCGATATGTATCGCCAGAACTACCCCGGCATCCATGCCTTCTTGATGGCCTGTGTGGATGAGGCGATGGATACCGGCAAGGTGCGTACCGTTAGTGGCCGCGCGCGCGCCATACCTGAAATTCACTCCAACAACAGGGTACAGCGAGGATTGGGAGAGCGGTTGGCCATTAATACGGTGGTGCAGGGCAGCGCGGCAGACCTGATTAAGGCGGCCATGGTGAACCTGCAGAACAAGATTGTGCAGGAAGAGCTACCCATGCGGCTGCTGCTGCAGATTCACGATGAACTTGTGCTGGAAGCCCCTGCAGAGGAAGCAGAGGCCTGCGCCGCCACCATTTGCACGGTGATGGAACAGGCCATGATGCTGAGGGTGCCACTAAAGGCGGAAGCCGGCACAGGGGCAGACTGGTTTAGCGCCAAGTAGGTTTGCGCCTACTTGCCGGTGGGTACTGGCTGCACTTTCTTGTGCTGCAGGAACCAGGTGAATAGCTCCGGGTTGTTGTATGTAGCGGTCCAGGAATCGTGATCGGCATCCGGGTAGATGGTGAATTTCACATCGGCACCTGCTGCCTTCAGGGCATCCACCATATCCTGAGATTCTCGGATCGGCACGGTGTCGTCCTTCGCGCCATGAAACACCCATACGGGCGTATCTTTGAGCCTGCGTGCCATGCGTTTTGCGCCACCGCCACAAACCGGCGCTATGGCAGCAAAGCGCGCGGGTGTTTCAGAGGCGAGGGCCCAGGTGCCGTAACCACCCATGCTCAGGCCGGTAAGGTAAACGCGTTCGGTATCCACGCGGTAGTTCTGTTCCACCTCGTCTAACAGCAGGTTCAGAGCCTCCGGCAGCCAACCACCGCCCGGTGATTGCGGGGATACCACAATAAAGGGCAGATCTTTGCCTTTGGATAGGAGCATGGGCGGGCCGTGCTCTTTCACCTTATTCAGATCGCTGCCAGATTCCCCGGAGCCGTGCAGAAAGAGGATTAAGGGCCACTTTTTTGCCGGATCTTTCGCGTAATCTGCCGGAGTGTAAAGCAGGTACTTATAGCTGTAGGTTTTTACAACCTGTTTTGTAAACTGCTTTGGCGTTTGTTCGCCAGCCTGTTGTGCCGTTGCAGGTAGCCATAGCGCAAAGCCTGCTGCAATGGCGGCCGCCACATAAGAGATCTTCATATCACCCTCCTGAACTCTGCGTGAGTGTCATTGCCGATAGGGTATATTCCCCAACTGCAAGTTTCTTTCCCGCAAAAAGTACTTTGTTGGAACCTGGTAAACGTAGTTTCCGTAAGTTTAGCATCTATATCCGGTAATGTGGCTGGCACATAGCGGGCCACATACCGAGGAGAATCATAACGATGCCTGCATCCCGAATTGTCTGGAGCTGGTTAGTAACTGCCCTGGGGCTGCTCTGGACGCTTGGCGGATTTCTTGGTGGCCTGAAAGAATCTGGACCTTTCTGGCTGATGTTTTTGCTTGGCCTTGGGTTGCTTCGGCTGGGCAGCAACCTTCGGAAACCTGCAGGCGGGTAAACCGCTGATATTGTGCTGATGAAAAAAGGATAGATTGGAATGATAGGAACGCAAAGCTACTCCTGGATAGCCTGGAACATTTTGCTTGCGGCCATACCTGCGCTGCTTGCCTACCCCATTGCGGCTGGCATCGATCAGCTTAGTATCCGGCGGAAAAAGCTGCCCCTATATGCCTGGATTCTGCCGCTTGTAGTGTGGCTGGCATTTTTGCCAAACACATCGTACTTGCTAACAGAATGGCGGCATTTTCTGTTTGATTCTTACTACACCAATGTGCGAGCCGCAGTGCCGAACGACCCAACAAAGCTGGTGAATGTTGCCCGAGAGGGGTTATTCTTCGCACTGTATAGCGCTGTTGGTGCCTTTCTGTTTGGGCTGGCTATTCGGCCGATACACCGCGTGGCCCATAAGGCCGGGCAGAATGTATTTGTGCTTTCGATACCCTTTTTTCTGCTGGTATCTTTCGGAGTGTATCTGGGGCTGATGGTGCGCCTGAACTCGTGGGATCTGGTTCTGCATCCCCGTTTCATTATCCACTTACTTCACAGAGCCGTTGTTACACCGTACCTGATGGGCACCATTGTTGGGTTTAGTGTTGTGCTGTGGTTTCTGTATATGGTAGTGGATATTTGGGTGGATGGTTTGCAGCTGCGGCTTCGTGGCCCGAAGGCCGCAGCTGCCCGATGAGAATGCCAACGCCCTGGGTCACTACTTATCGCCGATGCAAACCACTTCGCGCAGGCTGCGATTATACAGCCGACCATTGCTGAAGCTAAGGGAGTTGAGGCTCCAGGTTTCGCCAGAGGGGCCCATGTCGTTCACAGATAGGAGGGCCTTCGGGTCCAGCTTCTTTGCCCTGCCATCAATTACATAGGTAATACCAAGCATTGTGCTCAGGTAGATCTTGCCATTGATGGCGATAGGGGTGCCGAAAAAGGCCGGAATGGTCCAGCCATCTGTGCGCGAGCGATCTTCGGCTGCCACGTCTACCCCGTTGTTATCGATCGGGCGCGTGCGCACGGGCGTATCGTAAATTACCTTATCTGCGGTACCGGGTTGGCGCTCTACAGTAACGGGAACCTCCAGGTACTCTGCCTTGCCCGTTTCCAGGTTTATGCGGCCAATGCAATGGGAAGGACCGCTGAGGCCAGGAGGTGCGTAACCGTTTCGGCGGTGGCCTGTTGAGGTAAAGAAATAGTGATACCCATAGGCAACGATGTTAGATGCCCAGTTGGGGAACACATGCATCACCTCGCCTGCCTGTAACGGAACTGCGGGAGAAAAGTCTTTCATATCCCGCATGTTTACATTGAGGTGGGAGATGTATGCCGATTTTGTTGGATCCCACTGATAGTAATCCGCATTCTTTACAAGGCTTTGCGTTCTCAGCAGCTTGCCGGTGTTGCTATCAAACACCAGATGCGATTCTTCCGGGGCATGCCTGAACCAGCATGTGTATTGCGGGGTCCAGCTCATGGTGTACAGGGCGTTAAAGGTAACGCCATCCACGGGCCCTCCCGGAACTTCTTCCGGGCTCCAGCGCCACACTGTTTTGCCCTCTTCGCCAGCCTCCAGGCTGGTCATACTTATGCCAATTGGCCGTTCCGGCACGCCGTGGGGGCCGCCTCGGCCGTGCACAACTGCCAGCTTGCCATCCGCTTTGCGGCCCATTACCGAGGTGCAGTAGTAGGTGGTGCCATCCTCCGCTATCCAGCGCGTTTTACCGGTGTTTTTATCAATGCCACGAATGTAGTGCCAGAAGGCCCGATCTGCGCGATAGCCGGGCTCGGTTGGTGCCAGGGGCTCCACGCTCAAGATGGTATCGCCATATAGAATGGGTTCGTGCTGTTTGTTGAAAGGCTCGCCCGGGGCAAGAAACTTTCGCTTCCATACTTCATGGCCAGCAAAATCCCAGCAGCCCATCTCTCCGCTGCAGTTAAAGAACCACACATGCTTGCCATCTGTAACGGGGGTCCAGGATGTGGAATCGCTATACGCATACATCAGCGGGCTGGCATTTTCGCCTTGCAGTTTTACCGACCAGAGTATTTTGCCAGTTTTGGTATCCAGGCAATGGCCCAGAATATTTGCGCTGAACTTGGGTTCTCCCGCGTGATACTCTTCAAAGGTGGTAAGAAACAGGCGGTTGCCCCACACGGCGATGCCGCCCTGGCCGCCTGCAGGCAGTTTGGTGCGCCATACAATGTGCTCCTGCTTGGCCACGCTCCATGCAACGGGGGCGTGGCCCTTATCGAGCCGCCAGGATCCATCCGGACCGCCAGCCTGAGGCCAGTTATCGGCCGCCACCGTGCGAGTGGCGAGCGCACCCAGCGCCACCACGCAGGCAAACAAACAGCGTTTTACTGGTGAAATCACGTATTGGTTACTCCTGAACATAGCGATAAATTTCAAAACCGAAACACATAGCGCAATCGCCATCCGGGTTCCACTTACACTATGCAACTTCCTGCATCAATGCATACATGCATAGATTGGGTTCCCCGCTCTCTGCCGTTATGCGCACCCGCAGGAGTTGCACCCTGTGGCGGCGAACGACCTCAAGAGAGTACGGAAGCAGATATCGGCAGCGAGGCAGCAGGATTGTGAGGGAAACCAGCGTGGGTACCGGATCATCTCAGCAGGGCATACAAAAAGGACCGGGAAAAGGCGGCAGAGTACTGGCCAGCCATGCGGTGCTAAGCCTGCTTGCTCTGCTAATGATTTTGCCATTTGTTTGGATGGTGCTGGCGAGCTTCAAAACCCGGGCTGAGGTGGAGCAGATAAACCCTGTTCCTGGTGTGTGGCACCCGGAGAACTATCTGCGAGTTTTTGAGCAGATTCCCTTTGCCAAATACTACTTCAACAGCGTTTTTGTGGCCGCCTGGGTAACCACCCTGCAGTGCCTCACAAGCTCCATGGCGGCTTACGCGTTTGCCCGTATACGCTGGGTTGGGCGCGATGCGGTGTTTCGGCTGTACCTTACCACGCTCATGATCCCCGGCGTAGTAACCATGATTCCCAACTTCTCGTTGATGGTGCGCCTGCATCTGCTCGATTCCTATGTTGGGCTGATAGTGCCAGCAGCGTTTAGCGCCTTCGGTACCTTTTTGCTGCGCCAGTTTATGCTTACCATTCCCGCCTCTTTAGATGAGGCCGCCGGGATGGATGGCGCAACCCACTGGCAGATATTCTGGGATGTGATTTTTCCGCTGGCGCGCCCCGGCGTTATTACCCTGGCGGTGTTCACCTTTATGGGTACCTATGGCAGCTTTACCTGGCCGCTGATTATGATTAAGAGCGAGGGACTGCGCACTCTGCCCATTGGCATGATGTTTTTTGATAGTATCTACGGCAAACAAACAGAGTTGATTATGGCGGCAAGCGTTATGAACATTGTGCCGCTAATCATCCTGTTTGTGTGCACACAGAAGTTTCTGGTACAGGGTATTCAGCTGGGAGCGGTTAAGGGATGAAAAAACTCTTTGCCGCACTGTTTGCGGCCCTTGCACTGATGACCGTTATTGCTATGCGTATGCAGGCTCCGGCAGACCACAAGTTGGTGTGGATATCTGACGATAACCCCAGGCGCAAAGAGCAGATAGAGCTATTTAACCAGATGCAGCAGGCAGGGCAGCTGGATACTCCGGGTGTGGCCCCCAATCCGCGCCTGGGCATGAAGCTGGACCCAAATAACGGTGGCATGGAAAAGGTGATTGTGCAATCGATGGGTGGAGTTGGCTCCGACCTGTTTGATTGTTACGATCAAAAGACACTCTCTGCTTATGTGCGCTCAGGCGCTGCAATGGATGTTACCGATTTGCTGAAGGCTCGCGGTATATCCATTGATGATGTGTGGCCCGCCATTAAGCCAACGTTTGTTTTTGATGGCCGGGCTTATGGGCTGCCATGCAATTCGGCGGTAGATGCGCTGTGGCTGAACACGGATCTGTTTGCAAAGACCGGTGTGCCATTGCCCACAAACCACCCCTGGACCTGGGACGAGTTTTTGCAAACGGCGCATCGGCTAACTATTAGAAGCAAAGATGGGCATGCCGTTCAATATGGCTTTCTGGCCGATTGGGCGAACCTGTGGCAGGGTTGTCTTATGCAGTGGGGTGGCCATACCTTTTCGGCAGATGGCACGCGTTGTGTTTTAGATAGCCCGGAAGCCATTGCTGGCGTACAGTTTGCCCACGATCTGATTTACAAAGAGCATGTGATGCCAACACCCATTGAGGAGGCATCGCTTTCTGGGCAGGGAGGCTGGGGCCAGGGCACCCTCAAGTGGTTTGGCGCGGCCAAGGGGGCCATGGCACTCGGCGGGAGATGGTGGCTATGCACCCTGCGAGATCAGACGCACCCAGTGGTTAATGGAAAGCTGCAGCCTGCTACTTTGCGTGTATCTGCTGTGGAGTGCCCACATGGGCCGCTGCGCGTGTTTAAGGGCTATGGCCGGGCTACCCTGGTAAACGCCACATCGCCCAGGGCAAAGGAGGCACTGGATTTTCTGGTGTATCTCTCTCGCAAGCCGTACAACGATCTTTGCAATGCGCAGGCAGATGCCCTTGCGCCGGTAAAGCGCTACTCTCAAACGCAAGAATATCTGCACAACCCGGAGTATCCGGAAGAGAACTACAACGCAGTTTGGCGGGATGTAATGGCTGCGGCCGTGCCAGAAGAGAGCAGCATTTTTGCCGATGGTCAGGCGGTAAACCAGATACTAACGGTGCAAATGGATCTGGTGAAAAGTGATCAGAAAACGCCTGCAGCGGCCCTGCATGATGCCAGGGTTAAGATAGATGCCGAAATCCAGAAGATGATATCTCAGGATCCTACACTCAAGGCCCGATACGATGCTCTAAAGGCTGGCCGAAAGGAGCAGCCATGAAGGCCGCACCAGAAAAAGCCATGAAGCAGAGCACACGCGCCACGTTTGCGCCGGGCACACGGCGCAGGGGTGATTTGATAGCTGCGATAGGTTTTCTGGCACCAAATTTGCTTGGTTTTCTGGTGTTTACGGTGATTCCGGTGCTGTTTTCGCTGGTGGTGAGTTTCTCTAACTGGCGGCTGCAGCGCACGGTGCCCTTTCACTGGGTGGGGTTTGCAAACTTCCATGAGCTTTTTGGTTCAGAAGAGTTCTGGCTCTATGCCGCAAACACCATCTACCTAATGATTGGCATCCCTGTAGGTATCGCGGGGTCGCTGGTGTTGGCGCTGCTTTTAAACCAGAAGCTGCGCGGCATGATTGTGTATCGCACGCTGTTCTATCTGCCAAGCTTCACCTCAGGGGTGGCCCTGTTCATCCTCTGGAAGGCGCTTTACAATCCGGAGTACGGGCCGCTAAACTGGATGATAAACACTGCCATGCACTCCCTGCATATTCCAGGGCATGCTCCCCAGTGGCTCTCTTCTACACACAACCTTGCGGGTATGCCCGTAGAGCATCCCGGTTTTGATGTTAAGCAGGTGGGGCTGGGCGCTCGCGATGCGATATTACTGATGGGTATTTGGGCGGGGATCGGCGGCGGCAACATGCTGCTATATCTTGCCGGCCTATCCAACATCCCGCCGGAGCTTTACGAAGCCAGCCAGTTGGATGGCGCAGGCAAGTGGGCCACCTTCAGGCATATTACCTGGCCACAGCTGGCGCCAACCACCTTTTTTATTGTGATTATGAGCGTAATTGGAGGGCTGCAGGGCGGATTTGAGCAGGCACGGGTGATGACAGGCAATGGTGGCCCTGCAGGCACCACCACCACACTCTCTTACTATATCTACACCCGTGCCTTCGAGCAGTTTCAGATTGGCTATGCTTCCGCAATCGCCTGGGTACTATTTGTTGTGATCCTCGTGGGCACGCTTATTAACTGGAAATTTGGTTCTCAGCATGCGGAGGGGTGAGTGCGGACCCAGGGCATCGAAATTGACGACTTTATTCCAACACAACTAAGAGAGTATGCATATCGCCAATGAATTCCACACCGTGAAAGTGCATGTCGACTATACGGTTATGCCCGGTTTTCGCGGTAGCTCTGTGGCAACCACATTGGATCAACTACCTTCACCAAGAACAGCGTTGGCTACTTCCTCAAATAATGCGTCGTCGGTGAATATCGGATACTCTCTTTTTAGTTTGCCAGTGGGCGTTCTGCCATTGTCCTGAACAGAACGAATGATTCTGTCGATTTCATTGTCCGGTGCTTCAACTATCTCTTTAACCAGTGCTCGCAACCGTAGGTGAGCAGCCAATTCGCTCGCTTCACGCCGCATGTCAATCTGTAAGGTTTCCTGTATAACGCCGCCAAGATATTCGCACTGTGCGGTTAGGTCTGGATACGCCCAGAAGCTACTGGCATCCGCATAGGCTGTGAATTCGAAGTTTGTGCGCACGCCATCTTCACACACTATCTCGGCTCCCATCCCGCAGGCAGTTCTGTATTTTTGCATCATGGGCTCGGAATATTGCTCGAGTGCAATATTGTATGCCGCCAGATTTGAGGCGCTGCGAATGATGGAAGCGGAAACAGGAAGCACCAGACGATCGGGAGTTACATCATCTCTGCGCAAAGTATCGTTGATCAGAAACCGTGATATACGCCCGTTGCCATCCGCCATGGGATGCAAAAACACAAATCCGAATGACAACACACCTGCGCGGATTAGCGATAGCGATGGCTGCCCGGCGGTAGATGCAGCAAACTTGCTGAGCCCGGAAAGCATGGCAGGGATAGCATCCCAGTGCGGCGCCACATAGTGTATGAACTCGTCAAAACCATTTGTTTCACCAACAAAAACTGGAGACCGACGCACACCGATTCGCAGTGCGCGCCCTCCAAGGATCTCTTTTTGTATTTGTTCCAAAAATTCAGGGCTTAACGGATCATCCTCTTTCCCAATGAACCTTTCCATAGCCACAGCAAATCTTCTGATCCGATCTGCCTGAAGTTCTTCGTGCTCAATCCTGAAGGATGCCCTGCTCTCTTTTATAGTAAGCCAGACAGCGCTCCTTAACAGGATGTCTGTACCGAAATCCCCTTCGAGTTGCGCTAACTGGGCCCTAAAGTCGAACTGTTCAACGGCCTTGATCTTTTCAGTTCGGCGAATGGTAGGGCAGTAGAAAACGTTGCCGGGCAGATTGTTGCGTACTCGCCAGCGAGCGCAGTTTTCAGGCCGCCTGTTTGTTACGTACTGTTCGTCTGGCAAGGCAGATACGTAGTTACCAACCGTAACACCATCAAAGGCAAGCGAACGGCCAGTCAACCACTCGTACAAGAAGCAGGCACGTCGTGCGTATTGGCCAGAGGGCTCTCTCTGTATCCACTGTTCTATCTCAATTTGTGGAATTACGGCAAAAAGGCGAGCAAGAAACTCAAGGTGAACACCTTCGTGCTTAAGTGCAAAGGTAAGATGAGCAGCTGAGGTTGCTTCCGGTCGGGCCGCTTGCGTTAAAGTGACCCGAGTAATCCCATCGGTGAAAACCACTCCACGGGATTTCCCAATGCAGGTTGATACCGCAAATGGCTGAACCGGCGAAATGTTATAGGTACCTGCAAGCCAGCGGTAGCCTATCCATTCTCGTTCCATATAAAATCGCCTCGCTTGCTTACAAATCGTATAAAACTGTGATTTTTCTTATAAAATCTGATGTTTTTGTATCAAATCATATAAAATATACCCTATCTTTCGCGCGTGCGAAAGATAGGGTATTTACGAAAGTACTGGATGCGTTGTGTCGGATGTGCGAGAGTAGATAGGGACGCATTGGGACACGCTTGCGCACCGGATCAGGAATTTGCCAGCGCTGCCACAATGGCATCCACATCATACACGCAGCCGCCCCAGGTGCCTCCGCCTTTCGCCTGCAGCGCTGCCCAGAGGCGCGTATCTTCTGGCAGATCTGGATCTGCATGCAGATCCGGGCGAGGGGAGCGGTTTGCCAGGATATTTGCGCCCTCTTCTGGTGTAAAGCGCGCATCCCCCGCGCCTACCAGATTTACGGTTCCCTCCAGCTTGCCTCTATCGATGGTGATTTCAATGAGGTCGCCATCCAGCACTTTGCCTATTGGCCCCCCTGCAAGAGCCTCCGGGCCAATGTGCCCGATGCATGCCCCTGTGGATACTCCGGAGAAGCGAGCATCGGTAAGTACCGCAATGCTCTTGCCCCATGGCAAGAATTTGAGTGCAGAGGTTATCTGGTAAATCTCTTCCATGCCGGCCCCCATGGGTCCGCGGCAAATCAGCACCAGCACATCGCCTGGCTGCAGCCCATCTGATGTGGGATTTGCGGGATCTACCTTTTTGATGGCTGCAATGGCATCCCGCTCACTGGTAAACACTCTGGCATGGCCAAGCTTGCGATACACGCCATCGGCATCTACAACGGCCGGATCGATGGAGGTGCTCTTAATTACAGAGCCCTCAGGGCAAAGATTGCCGGTGGGGAAAGTAACGGTGGAGGTGAGCCCACGCGCGCGTGCACGCTCTGGCGATAGGATAACATCATCCGGATCTACGCCATCCAGTTCCAACAGCTTGCCGCGCAGGATGCGCCTGCGCTCTGAGCCTTCCCACTCTTCCAGATTCTCACCGAGTGTTTTGCCGCTAACGGTGAGGCAGCTAAGATCCAGCAGGCCCAGTTCGCGCAAATGCAGCATAACCTCTGGTACGCCACCCGCAAGGTAGAAGCGAACTGTTGGATGATCGGTAGGGCCATTGGGCAGCACATCCACCAGCCGGGGCACGGCCAGGTTCACGGCATGCCAATCGGCGCTTGTTGGCCGCCGAAGGCGCGCAGCATGTGCAATTGCCGGAATATGCAGCAGTAAGTTTGTGGAACCACCGCAGGCCGCATGCACCGTCATAGCATTGCGGATGGAGGCATCTGTGAGAATATCGCTCATGGTGATGCCGGCGGTATCCAGACTCATAAGGGCATCTGCAGAGCGTTTTGCCATATCCAGCCATATCGGCTGCCCACTGGGAGCAAGGGCAGAGTGCGGCAGGCTCATGCCAAGCGCTTCGCCCACCACCTGCGCGGTTGCGGCGGTGCCAAAAAACTGACAGCCTCCGCCCGGGGTGGCACAGGCACGGCACCCGAGCTCTGCGGCCTCCTTGAGGCTAATCTGCCCATGGGCATAGCGTGCACCAACACTCTGAATTTTGCCCGCGTCTTCGCCACCCTCGGCAGGCAGCGTTACTCCGCCCGGGGTTAGCACGCAGGGCAGGTGGTGCATGGCTGCCAGTGCAATCATCATGGCAGGTAGCCCCTTATCGCACGTAGCCACTCCAAGTACACCACGCCTATTCGGCAATGAACGAATTAGCCGACGAAAAATGATTGCTGCATCGTTGCGATAGGGCAGTGAATCCATCATGCCGGTGGTTCCCTGGGAACGGCCATCACATGGATCGGAGCAGAAGCCAGCAAAAGGCAGGCCACCCTGCTGAGCAAACTGGCGCGCAGCCGCTTCCATTAGCAGCCCAACCTCCCAGTGCCCGGTGTGGTAACCCAGGGCCACAGGTGTGCCATCCGGGTTACGGATTCCGCCCTGGGTACTGAGTATCAAAAACTCTCGCCGGTTAAGTGCGGAAGGCTCCCAGCCCATACCCGCGTTCTGAGAAAGAGCAAATATATCTCCACTGGGCCGGTGCAGCAGCATTTCGGGAGTAAGCGGCAGCTCTCCGCGGGGGCCTGCGGAACGGGTTTTTATGCTGTATATATCGTTGGTGCTGGTGCTTTCGGAGGGTTCTGCCATTTGTGGGTCTGCTTTCAAGTTTCTATGGTTGGCACGTGCTGCTTCCGGGCTCGGCCATGCAGCAGCATGAGTTTCTATGCGCGCCCCGTTTCTCCCTTCGGGAGGGGATTTGAAACCGCTGTGTAATAGTTGTTCACCTGTATCCGGTTCCGGCGGAAAGATGCTGCTCAAGCAGAGCGCGCATTTCTGCGGATGGGGGAGAATTTATCAATGCCCGAAAGTGGCGCACAGCATAATGTTACTCCTCTGGAGTTTCTAAGATTATCCAATCGTCAGTTTAGCCTGGCGCTTACGCAGCACACACTGCGAGACTTTTTGAGCGAATCGCTGGCAGAGGCCCTGCGCATTACAGGCGGCCTCCGCGCGTTTATTGCCCGCATAGAGCAGGAAACGGGCGAACTGATTGTTGTGGAAACAGCCGGCAGTGGCTGGACCCGCAAAAACCGCAAGCTGCGATTGGAGCCCCATCACGAAACGCAGCGCGGTATCACTGGCTTTGTGGCCATTACAGGCGAGCCCTATCGCTCCGATGATGTGAAAGCCGACCCGCATCACCTCAACCTCTTTGAAGATGCTCAGAGCGAAATGGCAGTGCCCTTTTTTGATTCAGAAGGGCGTGTGCGTGGCGTAGTAAACATAGATAGCGATAGGCTTGCCGCTTTTGATGACCTTCATGTGGCACAGGTTACCGCGCTGGCCGAAGCTATGGGAGTTGCTCTGGCTTTTGATGAGTTTAGATGTCGCGAGCGGCTGCTTGTGGATATTGGGCTGGATCTGGCTGCTATTACAGAAATCGATGCTCTGGCACAACGGGTAGTTAACGTAACATCAAAGGCTCTGCAATGCGAGGGCTGCTCCGTATTCCTGTATGAAGAAAGTACCCAAACCCTGCGCCTGCGTGCCTCACGCGGCGCACTTGCCCGGCAAATTTCGGAGGTGAGCTACCGGCCGGGCCAGGGCCTAACAGGCACTGTTTTTGAAACCGGTGAAACCATTCGCCTGGAAGATCCACGCTCCGATCCACGCTGGGCGGGCCTGTTTCCGGAATTTACACCAGCAGAAAGCAGCTCTTTTCTGGCGGTTCCGGTAGTTGGCCGCGACCGTATGCTGGGCGTGGTGCGCGTTAGCCGCCCCCGCTCACGTACGGCATGGTTTAGAGCGCGGTTTACGGAAAGCGATGAGCGAATGCTCACCACCATCGCCGGCCAGTTTGGAACCGCGGTGGAAAACATCGGAACCTTCAACCGATCTGTGCGGTCGGAAAGAATGGCAGCCTGGGGAGAACTCTCGGCAAAATCTGCCCATATGATAGGCAATCGTACCTTCGCCATAAAAGGAGATCTCAACGAGCTTAAGTTTGTGCTTGCCAACTGCACCCGGGAAATATCTGAGGACACCACCCTTTCGCAGGAGCAGGTAGAAACCTGCCTGGCAAGTGTGCTGGAGCTAACTGATAGCATTGAACGCGGCATTTTTCGGCTGGAGGAGATCCTGCGGGAATTTCGCGATTTCGTTATGGCAACACAGCTAAAACCGGTGCGTGGCGACCTTAACAAGACCGTGCGGGAAACGGTGCGCGAAACATTTCCGCGCCGCACCACTCTCACGCTGAAAGAGGAGTACTGTGCAACACCGCTTATGGTGCTGTTTGACCCTGTAAAGCTGAAACGCGCACTTTCTGAACTCATTGAAAATGCTGTTAGCTTTATGCAAGGGGAAGATGGCACTCTGCAGGTGCTGGTGCGAATGGTGCCCGCGGGCGAAGAATCAGCACGAGAACATCTGCTTCCCATGCGGTCTTACGCATGCGTTTCTATTGCAGATAGTGGGCCTGGCGTGCCAGAGGAGATGAAAACACAGATCTTTAACCCATTTTTCTCGTCAAGAGTAAAGGGAATGGGCCTTGGCCTCTCCATCGTCAAAGGCATCGTTGATGCGCATCATGGCGTAATACGAGAAACAGGTGAGCCGGGGCACGGTGCCCGGTTTATTATCTATTTGCCAACCGAGAGCGCGGCAGAAACACCCACAAAATAAATACTTGTGGAATGGCCCAGCCATTGTGGATTATAATAAGGCCGCCGCGGCGTGCAATACCGAATTTCGGTGCGGCCAGAAATCTTGCAGTTCCCTCCCGCGCCCGGACTGCCTGGAGACAGAGTTTAATGAGCCGCATTCTTGTGGTAGATGATGAAGACGAGGTGAGGAGCGCTATTTGCCGCCGCCTCTCTCGCGATGGGCATGAGGTGGTTTCTGCTGAAAATGCAGATGCGGGCGAAGCTTGCCTGGCAGATACCGAAGCCCCATTTGATGTTGTAATTACCGACATGAGCATGGAAGACGGCGAAAGCGGTGTACGCATGCTTAAAGCGGCCCTACAGCGCAGCGTGTTTACTGAAGTTATTGTGCTTACTGCCTATGGCAACGTTAAGAACGCTGTGGAGTGCATGAAGCTGGGCGCCTACGATTATGTTGAGAAAAACATCCCGGATGTAGACGTATACGAGCTGCTGATGCTGAAAATAGAGCGTGCTCTTGAACAGCATCGCCTCACCATGCGAACCGCCCATTAGTGCCCTACAACGCTCCTGTTTTGAGCAAAATTTATTCTGGACAAACAGAAAGCACTGAGGTAAAATACTGCGTCGCAGGCAAAGATGCTTCTTCTGAGCTTGCTTCCAATTGTGGGGATATCGTCTAGCGGTCAGGACGGCGGGTTCTCAGCTCGTTAACCGGGGTTCGATTCCCCGTATCCCTATCCACAGCAATGGCGGCCCATCGAAACACCTATTTGTTTCGATGGGCCGCTTTGCTGTTTGTTGTGCCTGAAGGAAAATCTGCCCTTTCGGCAGAAAACCACCGTCGTCCCCATTTTGCAGCTTAGGCCCACTGCGCGGTGCAGCAGTCAGCATCGCCACAGGAGAGAATAATGCCCTTTAACCCCCGTTTTACTTCCCGTTCTGCAGCCCTTGCGGTTGCCGCTGCGGCCATGTGCAGCGTGCAGGCCCATGCAGATTCCACCATTAAGTACGATGTAACCCCGCTTGCAGAACAGAAGCAGGTGCAGGTGGCGATTACCGTTGATCACCTTTCGGCTTCCAAAGATGTAACTGTGCGGTTTCAGATGCCAGTTTGGATGCCGGGTGCTTATTTTACGGGAAATTTTGCAACCGGAATATCGGGAGTTACCGCAGCAACAAGCACAGGCAAAGCGCTTAAGCTTACCCACCCGGATGCAAATACATGGGAGGTGGGTGCAAACGGCGCAAACGGAATAAAGCTAACCTACCTGGTAAATAATGCGGATGTAGAAGCAGTTGCCGGCGTGCCGCGCCGAGGCCATATAGCAGGGCCGCGAACCTACATGTACGTGGTAGATCGCAAAACGTCTCCCATTCGCCTAAGCCTGCACACACCTGTCGGCGCAAAGCTATGGAATGTGGCCACCAGCCTTGATCCTGTAGGTGCGCAGGTAACCACCACTGGAGGCACACCGCCCGCAACTGTAGAATATAGCGCCCCCACCTACGATGTGTTTGCAGATGCCCCCATAGAAATGGGCAACTTCCTGCAAGAAACATTTACAGCGGCTGGCAAACCTCACTATGTTGTGATGTATGGCGATTACAAGAACGTGGACAAGGCAAAGCTTACAGATTACTGCCGCCGCGTTGCCGAAACAGAAACTGCCTTTTTTGGTGGCGCTCCCTTCGAGCGGTACGTGTTTGAGTTTGCATGCACCTCGTTGGGTTCCCGGGGAGCGGGCGGGCTGGAGCACCTGGGATCTACAGAAATTGGCACCGTAGGCACGGTAAACGATACGGTTCGCTCCGTGATTGCGCATGAGTTCTTCCACCTGTGGAACGTTAAGCGCATTCGGCCGTTTGTTCTTGGCCCCTTCAACTACGTAGACCCGCCGCACACAGCCAACCTGTGGTGGTCGGAAGGCGTAACCAGCTACTACGGTGATCTGCTCTCCGAACGTGGTGGCCTCAACACACGGGAAGAGTACTACAAGCACCTTTCGCAGGAAATCACCAGCCTGCAAAACAACCCGGCTCGCCTGGCCGTATCTGCCGATCAGGCTAGCCTGCGCGTATGGGATGCCAACAACAGCCAGGGCTTTGGCGGCCTATCCTACTACACCAAGGGTGAACTTGTTGGCCTGTGCCTGGATCTCACCATTCGGCATGAAACCAACGGCGCACACAATTTGGATGATGTGATGAAGGCACTTTTTGCCCAGGTGAAGCAGGGCAAGGGCCCGGGCTTTGAAGAAGACGATATCAAGCGCACCATCAACCGAATTACGGGCAAGAACCTCTCCGATGTGTACGATGCATTTGTGCGCAGCACCGAAGAGCTTCCCTTTGATCGCTGCCTGGGATATGCCGGCCTCAAACTCACTCGCAAAGAGCCCCCGGTTAAGCAGGCCGAAACGGGCCTGAGGCCACAGTTCGATCGCACAGCAGGCGGTATGATGGTTGGCGAAGTAATACCTGGCAGCGCAGCAGAAGCAGCCGGGCTCAAAGCGGGCGATCGCATCACATCTATCAATGGCAACAACGATAGGCGTGCCATTGGCATGGCAATGTTCGCCTCCCATCCTGGCGATGATCTGAAGGTTGAGATTACCCGTGGCGGCACACCGCAAACCCTTACCCTCAAAGTAGGATCCCGCGATGTGTATACCTACACGGTAGAGGCCGATTCTGCTGTAAGCGCCGCCCAGAGCGCTGTGCGGGATGCCTGGCTAAACAAGTAACAGACTACAAAGTGTCGCTTCTTCACGCCGCTCTACACCAGTAAACGGAGTCAACGATGAATCTTGACCTGATTAAGCGTGTGATCGAAACTTCACCCCCACCTGAAAGTCACGACTTCCAATGGGGTGAAGATTCACCACTCTCCCAGATCTGGGAAGATGAAAACGAGGATCTGGCCTACTGGGTAGATTGGCGTGAGGAAGACGATCTTATACCCGGATATTGCGAAGAAGTTCTAAACACGGGATGCCTTTCTGCAGAATGCGTGGATATTGAGGAGGAGCCCGGATTTGCCGTAGATATAACTTACAAGGGCAAAGTTACCCGCGTTCCGCTGGTTGTTGGCGCAGCAGACCGGCCAATTACCATGTTTACCCTGAACCAGGTACTGGCACCAGATTATGAAGTAAGGTATTTGCGTGCCAGCCTTTGCACAGATGGCTGGTGCTGTGTGCCGTTGCCCACCGCAGGATGGCAAGAGCTTCAACAGGAGTACGGCAACAAGGTGGACTGGGCCTTTACCAGGATCACCATGCCAGATTTAGACGAATACGCAAGAGTTGAGGCAATGTTCAGCAATTCTGCTCCCTCAGCTCCTGCCACTGCAACCGTGCCCACATCATCCGAAAGTGTGGTTACGGCTGCTGCCGACCCCACCAGCCCTTCCTCAGAGCCTACAACACCCTTGCCTGAAAACCCATTTGGCGCGGGCTCCCCAACTTTCTCTACCTCACATCCTGCACCTGGCGGCCTGGCCACTGATGCCAGGCGCAAAAGCAAAATACTCTCCATTTTCCTTGCCCTGTTTTTTGGTACGCTTGGAGTACACAGGCTCTACCTTGGCCACTACAAAAGCGGCCTTTGCATGCCGGCACTAATTATCCTTAGCCACGGCGTTTTCTTGATTCCCGTAATATTCCCCTGGATATTGGTAGATATCTACCTTATTGCCACTGGCAAACTTACCAGTACAGATGGTTTGCCGCTGGTGTAACCACAGCGCCATCTGAAAAAATGTTCTATCCAAATCCCACCCGTAAGTCTCTACATGTTGTAAGCAGTTAAGAGATGCGGATATCCGCCAGAGTGGAACCCAAGATGAGCCAGGTGAGCCAAAACCGAATAACGGATGAGGAGCTTGTTCTCCTGGCAATCCCGGGCAATCTGGCAGCGTTTGATCTGCTTGTAAGCCGGTATAGAGGAGCTGTGGTGCGCATAGCATTGCAGATTCTCGGCACCGCCCAGGAGGCGGAGGACGCTGCGCAGGATGCACTGCTTATTGCCTATAAAGCCCTGCCTCAACTGCAAGATCCGGCCCACTTCCCGGGCTGGCTTTACGCCATTACACGCCGCAGGGCACTGAGAATGGCCACAAGCCAGGGAAGGGACCATGCCGAACTATCAGATACCGACAGGGTTATTCTGGAGTTTTGCCCGGAACTAACCCAGAACCCGGCAGAGGCTGCGATACGGGGAATCACCAATGCGGGAGTGCGAAGCGCCATGCAGGCTCTTCCACCCGATATCCGACTGGTGATGGAACTTAGATGGATGGAAGAGTGGGCTGTTAAGCAGATTGCCAGCTTTCTGCTGCTACCAGAAACCACGGTTAAGTGGCGCCTGCATGCAGGCCGTAAGGCGTTAAAGCGCCGCCTGGCCCCACAGATTGATGCGGACAACGAGGAAACCATAACACCCCTTGCCCGCAAGAATATTGAGGAGTATGGAACCTATGAGCCCGAAAGAAATGGATATACGGCGGCTACGCCGCCTGCTGCGTGAAACCGCCCGCATAGCCGAACATGCCAGCCTTACGGGCACCCTGGAAAAGGGCAGCCGCTTAGCGATAAGGCAGTACAATGCCATTCGACAGCATCTGGAGAACATTGAGGCCGTACCGGAATCTCTATTCCCAGAGCTGGACGAGGATGAAGACAGCTTTGATGAGCTTGGCGTAGCAGCCAAACTTCTGGAGAACTATCTGGAGGATGACCCGGAAGAGGCACCTGTACCACCAAAAGAGAAGCATAGGCATCTGGAGTTTAAGTTTGGAACCGGAAGCTTTGAGGATGCTGGCGATCTGCGTAACCTGCGAAACATAGGCGAGATACTCCGCAGTCATCTGCCAGAGATTTTACGGGACCATGTGCCACCGGTTCCCCCTGTGCCGCCAACACCGCCAACCCCGCCGGTGCCACCCACACCGCCTGTGCCTGCAACGGCCTCAGCATCGCCTGTGAGCCCGGAAGTACAGCCAATCAGCCAAGAGGCCGCGCCAGTGCCATTAACGCCCCTGGACGAGGAACGGCAGCAACAGCGTGCCACTGCGGCCGCAATGAATACTCTTATAGAGCGGCTGAAAGATCCGGCGCTTAGCCCGGATGAGCGGGCCGCCATTGCAGCGGAGTTTGTGCGGCTGGCTCAGTTGGATCAGTAACCAATAAATATAATGGCCCGAAGCACATCTGTGCTTCGGGCCGTACTGTTATTTTCTGATTATCGGGCCTATCAAACCTACTATTGCTTTTTTGCTGTATCCGTAAGAACCGGCTGCAATGCAGCAGCAATTCCGGCCTCGCCATTGCCAATATCTACAGATTTGTATAGCCACCAGTCTTCCCTGTGAGAAATGGTGCCTCCGGGCTGAACCTTCTCCAGCGCACCAAGGGTTTCCAGTTCCAGAATGGCAGCATCGGTATACGTTTCGTTGTTGCTGTTAAAATCCGGGTAGGTTTTCTCTGCTTCACACGGAAACCGCTTAAAAAACAGCAGACTGTTTCGGTAGTAGGCCGCCCAGCCCTGCCGGTTAAGAATTCCCACTTTCTGAGATTCTTTCATATCTGGATCATGCCGTAAAGTGATGTACTTCTGACCAATGCTCCACCGCGGATCGGTGAGGTTGGTATATGGCCACAGCACAAGTGGCCGGGCCGGAAGCAGCGCCTCATCGTGACTCTGGTACGGCTCTTGCGGCAGAATGGCGGTGCCGCCCTTGTTCATTACAGACATGGCCCAGCAGGACATCTCAATGGCAAATTGCCCACGGTTGGTAAGTTTATGCACAACCACTACATGGGAACCGGTTGGATCCAGGGTTATATCAATCTCTTTCTCAATGCCGGTGGCTTTTTCCACTGGCTGAATTAACCGAAAGGTATCCCCTTCGCGCACAACCTGCACCGGGTCATTATCCGGCGCATAGCTGCGTGGTTTGCCCTCAGGGGCATGCCATAATCTATGCCCACCGCGGATAAACCACTGCCCGAGATCGGTTTTTACAGTTACTTCTGGCACATGGCCAAAGAGGTTATCTGCCTCTGCACTGCCTGCAGGTGCATAGCGTAAAATGCGTGGGCCGAGTTGTGTGGCAAGCACCAGTTCTACGGTGCCATTGCTGAGGCGTATGCACCCTTCGTTGCCAGCGTAGCTCACCTTCTCTTCCACCTTAAGCGCCGCGGCCGGGGGTACAGCAGCGGGCGGTGCCTGCTTATCTGCAGGTGGGGCTGCCGGTTGAGCACCGGCTATACATGAAGCCAGGCCAGAGGTAAGCGCAAACGCGGCGGCCAATAGGCTCAGTTTTTTCATGGTTTTACCTTTTCGTTCCCGGTTGCATTCACGCTACCGCCGGGTACAGCAGTATCTGGCAATCCCCTGTTGGTGTCCGGTGGGGGCGGCATAGTGTTATTGCCTGGCCTCCCGAGGCCGGAACCACCACGGCGCCTTCGACCCTGCCCATAGTTGCGCATGCCAGCGGCCAGAGTGTGGCGCGCAGCCGGTACAGGTATGCCCTTTTTGAGGTGAACAATGGTAACTTTGCCGGGGATGGCACCGTTTTGCCTTAGTTCTCCCACTTTTATTCTGGGCACACCAATGTATGAGATGTAGATATCCACGTTGAATGGATGGCCGAAGGCAGACATAGATTCTTTCCATGCCTCTACCGCAACTCTATCCATATTCCACGGCTCCATCCGAGCCGGAACCATGAGATCGAAGAGAGTATCTTCTTTAAACCGCAGCCCAATGGCAATCATGGGGTTGTGCTGGCGGTATCGGCTTTTGAACGCCTCTGCAAACCTATCACGTGCTCTCATGCCATCTGCCGTTTTTGGGTCGGTACCGTTCGCGGCTGTTAACCGCAACACTTCCGCAGCCGTGGGTGGCCAGTTCAAAAAAGTGGATCCATCTTCGGTTACGGTATCCGGTGTATTGCGAGCTGCATTAAAGCGGTAGCCCACAAATGCAGCAATCAAACCGAGACTGAAATACAGCGGCCATTTCCTGGTCATGAACTATTCCTGTTCCTCTGAACGGTGTTCTTTCGGCCTTACGGTTGGGCGCGTAGTGCTCCCAGTATGCGGTTAAGCTTTACAGGATACGCGGTAAATCAGAAACAAACATGGCGTATATTCCCTGTTACTCCCGGCAATTCCCTGCTGTTTCTCAAACTGCTTTCCCACCACACCGGCAAGAAGACAATAAATAAAAGCATGGCCCACCAATTGGCAAGCTATCCTGTAAGCCGTTGTGGTAACTTTGCGTAATCACTCTCCGTTAAAAAAGCGCCAGCGCCTTTACGGCAAAGAGTTCTGTTATGGCCCGTTGGTACTCTCTTCAGATCTCAGTAACAAAGAAAGGGAGCCCTTACAGGCTCCCTTTTGTTTGCTGTGCGCCCGTTGGGCGCTCGCCAAAACTTGTTTGGCGGCTAACTACTTTTGCGGATACTTTCGATGTGGAAATGCAGGGTGCCATTCGGCACATGTATGACAACGCTATCACCAACGCGTTTGCCCATGAGGGCTTCGCCAACGGGCGACTCGTCAGAAATCAGATCAGTATCCGGATCCGCCTCAACCGAGCTAACCAGGGTTAATTCCCAGTCGTCATCGGTATCTTCATTGGTAAGGCGTACCATGGAGCCGATTCCAACGTAATCTGTTGGAATGTCATCGTTCTCCAATACCTGTGCCAGCTGAAGTACGCGGCGAATTTCAGAAATCTGGCTCTCTACAAGGGCCTGTTCCGTTTTTGCATCGTCATACTCTGCATTTTCAGCGAGATCGCCGAACTGTCGGGAATCTCGAATTCGTTCTGCCACCTCGCGCCGCTGAACATTTCGCAGGTAATCTAGCTTGGTTTCAAGCTTGTCCCTGCCACTCCGGGTAAGTACAATCTCCAGGTCCTGCGACATCCCAGGTATCTCCTCCAAACCAAAATCACTATGGTGAGCGCTGACGTTTGCCAAACACAGATACGAGCACCCTCACCTTATCAACTCCCGATAGAGTGTACTCACACCAATATTTTCTGCAATTTGTCGCGAGCGGCTCCCCATCAGCCTGCGAATGCGCCGCGTTGTTACAGGGAACAGCCGGGAAATATAGCATGATCGCTCTGCCAATGTCAACCGAATAACCTCGGTAAAATTTCCAGCGCCTATTCTGTGCACTTATAGCCATGGCCGAAACCGCTTGAAGGGATGCTTCATGCGGTTTCGGCCCATAGCACATGCTCTGCAGTTCCCCGGGCTGTGTTTACAGCTTTGTAGGAACCATGTCTGCATCGGTGATCGGCTTTTCGCCCATCATCTGTGCGCGGCTAACGCGGTATGTAACCGCAATCATGCGAACTGGCTGTGTGTGTTCTGCCCACGGAATGGTAACACCATCCCATATTGGGCCGGTGGCTCCCTGGCCCGCTATAAGGGCGGTGCCCAGCAACGGTTCACGAGCATCCAGGTACACATGGCCCTTGTTGCCATCCGTAATGCCTTCTCCGCTCCAACCAAACCTATCGGTAAGGTGGGGCGAAGTGGTTCGCGGATTGTAAGAGAGCACAATCTTATACTCTGGCTGGCTGAAGCTATACATCTTCGGATCCTTGCTCATATCAAGCTCGCGATCGAAGGCGCCTTTGCGTACTGCCATGCTGTCTACAAGAATCGTTTGTGACATATCTACTTTAAACGAGTTCTTAATATCAACAAGCGGGCGCTCAGGATAGTTCCAGTCGGTAATGCGCACATCTACGCGGGCACCATCTGCCGAGTTGAATCGGCCGGAAATGCGAAGCACTTTCGGGCGTTTAACCTCAATGGTGGGTGTAAACACAACGTCCCACGGCTGGTTGGCCACTCCGGGGCCGGTTGGCCACAGTACACCGGGCTGAGGTGGGTTGGATGGGTTGATTGAGTCGTGCTTTACTGTAGTGTAGCGGTTGTGATAGCGCTGCAGATCTTCATCGTAGTTATGAACTTCTGCAAACCACATCTGCTTGTTACTGTAATTCAGCGGCTTGTTGTTCTTCTCATCTTCCTTCATCACCGATTCGGTGCGCTCGCGTGCCTTGCGCCACTCTTCCAGCGCTTCAGGTATTCGCCCCTGCTTCTCGTAGGTATGTGCAAGAAGGTGCAGGGTTTTGAGCGGGCATGCAAAGGGAAAATCATCCGATCCCTTTACGCCCTTTTCATTGTGGAAGGGGCCAGATATACAGTCTTTTAGAGCGCTTTCTGCCTCGGTGTAGTTCTTGGTTTTATCGAAGTTCTGCCAGCCTTTTTCAAACTTGATGTCTGGAATGGCCGGGTTGTTTCGAATACCTTCATCGAGGAGTGCCTGAGACGGTGCGATGTACCGGCGATCAGAACGCTCGTTAGAATCTGTAAAGTTATAGGATAGGTGCCAGGCACCGGTTACAAACACGTTCTCTGCATGCGGATCCAGAAGTGTGATAACGCGCACCAGCGGCAGAATAGCATCGTAATCGCCACTGTGGAAAAACTCATCACATCGTACCCACAGCAAGCCGGCTGCGGCCTCACGGAAGCCAAGGAGCGGAAGCAGCATGAACTCGTTGTTCAAACCGCCACTAACCTGATCAATACTCTGCTCGGACTGATGGATCTTCCGTGCAACAGGATCGATTTTGGCCTGCAGAAATGCTCCCGCGCCAAGCAGAGCCACAACAAGTGCCGCCATAGGAGCCGTGCGCTTCTGTACCGATGCAGGCAGCTTCTTAATTGCCTTTTGCATTGTACTTACCTTTCAAACCTCGCTGGCAATTGCCAGCAGAGATCATACTTCGCGGCGGTCAAAGATAATAACGGCGAGAATCAGAAGTACCGCAGAGTATATCAACGCGTACAGGATGTTCTGCCGGATAAACACATCCGGGTTAGTAATTTCCTGTGCGGGGTGAATCAGGGTGTTCTGAATGTTGAAGTTGCTGAAGTTGGGCAACAGGTAGTGAATAATTGTGCCCGCCAGGCGCGCAGTGCCATTGCGGCTTGTGGTAAGCGAATCGGTTACACTGCCCAGGTTGCCAACAATGAAGATACCGAACGACATAAAGAAGTTCAGAACTGGCGTGGCGAACGTTGAGAAGAAAATGGTAAGTGCAGCCAGCAGAAGCATCTGGAAGAAGGTGAGATAGACACCCTTAAACATGTCTACCGGCACCTTGCCCTCCTGGAAGCGGATCATCATAAGGAAGACCACGCCCATGGCAGCGATGTTAATGAAAACAACCGCAAAGCCACCCAGGAACTTGCCCAGTACAAACTCAAAGCGCTGCACAGGCTTACTTAAAATCGTATAAATCGTACGCCGTTCAATCTCCACCGGTATCAGGTAGATACAGGTTACGATGGTGATGAACAAACCTGCGAGCAAAATTGCCGCTAGGCCAAGGCTTCGAAGCACAGTCTGGCTGTCTTTCGGGCTAAGGAACCCGAAAACCGGGCCAAGCGCGATAAGAAACACACCACAGATAAGGAATATCCACATAACGCGACGGCGCAACGCTTCGCGCACCGTCTGCCGGGCTATTGCTAATGGAACCATAGTAAAGAGCGTCTCCTCAGGTCTCTCGCTGCGTTTACCGGCTACAGCCGGGCATGCGCAGGGATGTTGTGCAGAACGGAAAGAGCAACAACAGGGTTAGCTGCCATCCTCTTTGCGAACCGTCTCAACAAACACATCCTCGAGAGTTCGCTTGTGTGGAACCACAGAGATGATGCTGCCGCCGCCGCCGCGAACAATATCGATAATGGCGTTGATCTTCTCAACTTCGGCAACCGATATACGCATATTTTCGGCAGAACCAGGTTCGGTGCCGGGGGCAATCTCTTTGATCTTGCCCAGGGTAGCATCGGAAAGGCCTCTGCGCTGCACCACGAGCTCGGCAAAATCTCCTGCAACCAGCTCTTTAATGGTGCCCTGCTTCAGCAGCTTACCACGGTGGATAATGGCAACGCGGGAGCAGATAAGCTCAACATCGGCCAGCTGATGCGAAGATAGGAAGACAGTTTTGCCCTCATCCTTCAGGCTTGCAACGATGTCTCGCAGTTCGGCGTGTGCAATAGGATCGAGGCCAGAAGTGGGTTCGTCCAGAAAGAGGAGCTTGGGATCGTTGATCAGCGCCTGCGCAATACCGGTTCGCTGGCGCATACCCTTGGAGTACCCACGGATGTTTCGCTTCCACGCATCGGGCTGAAGGCGAACCTTCTCCAGGCAGATCTGAACACGGCGGCTGCGCTCGGGCTCCGGGATCTTGAAAAGTCTGGCGTAGTAATCCAGAATGTCCCAACCCGTCATAGAATCGTAGAAATAGGTTTCTTCGGGGAGATAGGCCAGCTCGTTTTTAACCGAGTTATCGCCCATCGGCTTACCAAGGAGTGTAGCATCACCTGCTGTCGGGAAGATAAGTCCGAGCAGCATCTTAATGGTAGTGGTCTTGCCGGCGCCGTTGCGACCCAGGAATCCGAAGATCTCGCCTTCCTCAACCTCAAGATTGAGATTGTTAACAGCGATGACCTCCTGCTTCTGCCAGACATCCACGTACTTCTTGGTGAGGCCCTGGATCGAAATCGCAGCAGCCATACTTGTGGGTTCCTCCCTCCGTCATCTCTGACGGGCTTTTGATTTAATTTATAATTGCAAAACGATGCTTTCGCAGGCGGCTAAGCCACCCTGTGAAACACACAGCGCCGGCCGGTTAGTATACCTACCCTGCGTAAGGGAGTCAACGAACACGGAATTCGGTCACCATTTTGCCTGCCTGCTATCCTGCCGTTGCGGAACCGTCCATCGGCCAGCAGGGGGCATCGTCACCTATTACGGTAACTCGTATGCAAAATGTCACAGAGCGGCACACAATTGCACCGTTTTTTTCCATTAAACAAGGTTTCTTCGGGCAAGTGCACCCTTTTGGGGGCTCTGCCTGTCTCTTGTTTTCGGAATTGATGCAGTGGCTGCACCACAATGTGTTTAGCACCGGCAGCCAGTGATGCGACAAAAGGTTCGGCCCAAACTTACATTCCAGAGGTTAACAATTAACCCTTTGTGGGCCGATTGAGGTGAATGATGAGCTTGAAGTATCAATGTGTGTGGAATGCAGAAGGCAACTATTACGAGCTTAATAAGGGCGTTAAAGTGCCGGTGCGAATCTTTCTTTCTCCAAAACTATTTGAGGAGAGCGAAGAGGAGATCTACCGCCAGATTGTTGCTGCCACCGAGTTTCCGGGCGTTACCGAGGTTGTAATTACCCCCGATGTGCACACCGGTTACGTTGTGCCCGTTGGTTGTGTTATGGCAACCACTGGCACGCTGTGCCAGGCACCGGTTGGGTTTGATATTGGCTGCGGTATGCTGGCCTTTAAATCCACCGTTAGCCGCGGCAAGGGAATGGAAGAGAAGCTGCGAAAGCGGTTTTCTGAACGGGTTATGGAAACCGTTGGGATGGGCATTGGCAACGGAAGCGGCCGAAAGTTTACAGAAAAAGAGTTTCAAGAGGTAATAAGGCGAGGTGCAGATGCGCTGGGCTTTCACCGCGAAAACTCTGAGCGAGACTTTGTGCCCGTTAGCGATACATGGGATTTGCCAAAGCACCCCATGCACCGCGGCATTGGCCAGTTGGGCAGCCTTGGCGGCGGCAACCATTTTATCGAGATTCAGCATGATCAAAACGATCATCTGTGGGTAATGGTGCACACCGGCTCCCGTGGCTTCGGCCATGGCCTTGCAACGCACTTTATCAAGAGCGGAAAAGAGTACCTGGAATCCCGAGGCGTAAACGTTTCTGGTGGTTCCGAAGCTGTTTACTTCGAACCTCATACCCCGTTGTATGAAGGTTACAAAAACGCAGTGGCAGCTGGTGCAAACTTTGCCATTGCCAACAGGTTGCTTATCTGGGAATCGGTTGGAAGGATTTTTGAACAGGTGTTTGGCCAGGAGCCGGAGCTTGTTTACGAAATCTCGCACAACCTGGTTCAGGAAGAGGTAATGCCAGAGGCAGGCGGCACCGCGTGGATACACCGCAAGGGCGCCACAAGGGCCTTCCCGGCGGGGCACCCCATGCTGAAGGGCACACGGTGGGAAGAAACGGGCCACCCAATCCTGATTCCGGGCAGCATGGGGGATAACTCTTACATTCTGTACGCAGAGCCAGGGGCCGCAAAGAGCCTGTACTCCGTTAACCACGGGTGTGGCAGGCGGTTATCCCGCTCGGCAGCGCGAAAGCTGTATAGCCAGAGCGATGTAAACGGGCAGATGAAGAAGCTGAACGTAATGGTGAACGCAGGAGGCAATGTGCCTATAGATGAATCACCGGGTTGCTACAAGCCCGCTAAGGATGTAATTGGCGCGGTGGTAAAAGCAGGGCTTGCCCGCATTGCCTACACCCTTTCGCCCATTGCAAGCTTGAAAGGTGTGGACTGAGATAGGTTGATAGCCTGCCATCAGTCCATTGTAATACCGGTTAATAAACAGTACGCCGGATACGGGTATTACCGTAACCGGGGTTCATAAAAATGGGCCGGGCAAACCCTGCTGGTTTGCCCGGCCCGCTAATTTCGGATGGAAGCTATCTACTTTCCGGCGAGGTATTTATCGTACCAATCAAGAAACACATCCAGATCTTTCTCAATACCGGGCCAACTATGGCCCTTGCCGGGACGAACAATCAGCTTGTTCTCTACCTTTAGCTCTTTGAGCTTATCGATAAAGATCTGCGATTGCTGCAAGGGCACAAGCGGATCGGCATCGCCATGGATGATTAGCGTTGGCGGCATTTTGGCACCAACCTGCCATATCGGCGATAGATCCCGCCCCAGCTTCTCTTTATCGGCATCGGTTGCGCCGGCAGGCACTGCAAAGGCCGGGCGGAACACTGCCAGCATCGGCACATCGATGGCATGTACGCCGGGCTTGCCAAAATTCAGAAAATCGGTGGGCGGGAAGAAGCAGGCAACGGCCTGAATGCGGCTGGAAACACGATCTACCGGGTCTTTTGCATTGGCGTCGCCATCATCCCCCATGGCAGCGGTCATCAATGAAAGGTGGCCACCAGAGCTTCCACCGGAAATGCCCAGCTTATTGGGATCTATGCCGTATTCGGCGGCATGAAACCGCACAAAGCGTGCTGCCCGGCGGATGTCTTTCAATATCTCCACAACTGGGAAGCGCGGCGTGCTGCCATGCACAACCTCAAAAACGGTATACCCACGGGCAAGAAATGGCGCCGCATACGCTGCGTTGATGTTGTTGTAGTTGGATACCCAGCCACCGCTTACCATCCACAGAATGCCTGCCCCGTTTGGTTTGGCGGGTTTGAACACATCCATGGTGAGGGCAACGCCCTCTTTATGACCATAGATAACATCTTTAACTTGCGTAGAACCTGCCTGTGCATGTGACGCAGGGGCGGAGAATAGCAGGCTTCCCAGCGCCAGCACGGCGCTTATTGATTTAAGAATGCGATTGTTTGATATCAACTTCGGTTTCCTTTGGCTGAATGGGCCCGCCTGGCGGGGTGCTTCGGGGATCTTTTCTACTCTGTAACCCGTGGTTCCTGCGCATTGCAACTTGCACTTCACGCCATTACAGGGCGCAGGTAAGCAGCCGGGCTACCTCGGCAATGGCAAGCAGCCCTCTGTTTTCGGGGGTCCACAACACTTCGTGCAAATCCTGACACAGTATGGCCAGTGCGTAACGGGCACCACTTGCGGTGGTTACAAGGCCAACATCGTTACGAACATGATCGATGGCGCCAGTTTTGCCTGCATACTTCCAATCTGGAGGAAGCAGGCGCGGAATACCATCTCTAAATGCCTGATGCTCCAGAATGCCCAGGCATTCTGTTGCGGCCGCATCGCCAGATTCTTCGCGCCGGGCAAGGGTTGCCACCAGCAGGCACATATCTTCGGCGGTTGTAACCCCCAGCCCGTAGGCGGCACTTTTATGCGTATCTACAGCAAAAGACTTGCGTAAGAGTGTGGTGTGCTGAAGGCCAATTGCCCGAATACAGTTATTGACTGGCTCTACGCCAAACTCTTCTATAAGCATGTTGGTGCCAGTGTTATCGGAGATAATGGTCATCAACATGCATACATCTTTAAGCGTAAGCTTAAGGCCTGCACCAAGTAAAGTCAGCACGCCAGAACCGCCCACTTTTTCGGCATCGGTAAGCGTTAGTGTTTGATCCCAGCTGAGCTCGCCAGCGTGCACGGCCGTAGCCAGATACACCAGCATGGGAAGCTTGATGATGCTGGCGGTTTTGCACTTTTCTGTGGCGCGCCGGGCATACGATTCTCCCGTTTGCAAATTCTGGATGGCAAAACAGAGCCGGCCGCCCATGGCCCGCTCAATGTGATCCATCTCCGCAGCAAGCTGGGGCGGTGTGGTGGCAAACTCCATAGATGCACTGGATCTTTCTGAGGCTAAGGCTTTGCGGTGAAATCGGAGGGCTTATCAAAATCGGTAGCCAGCTCCGGATAGTTGCTTTCAATGGCGCATACTTTGCCGCCAAGCAAATGAGAAACGCGCTCTTGCAGCACGGCAACAGAAAGCAGGTTTGGGGAAACAAGTTGAGAAAACAGCAGGCGCACAAGCGTGCCATACCCCAGCTTTGCAGCCAGGCGTGCCGGGCTTTTGCGGGCAGCATAGGCCGCGGCAATCTGCTCTTTTTGCTTTATCATAAAATCCGGGTTAATTAGCACCAGGTTTCCGCCGGTGAAGGTGCCCTCTTTCAGTTTGCAAGCGGTGCGCTTTACCCCCGGGAAGCGTTGATAACAGCGCGATACCTGCACAATGGGATAGATGAGATTGCCGCCAGATTTGGCTATTAACTCTGCCCCTTGCACGATAAAATCTTGAACAGACTCCCCGGTTAAGTAAGGCAGATCGCTGGTGCAAATAAGCACGCAGGATGCGCTGGGGTACTTTTCGATACCTGCAAACAGGTTGGTTACAAAAGCGCCGCCATCCGGAATCTGCACATACTCGGCAGAGGGTGGCACATCGCCCACAACCACAATTTCGCCAACTGCTGGCGCTGCCTTCAGGCCATCGGTAACATGCTGCAGCAAGGTTTTGCCGTTTACAACCGCCAACGCACGAATGCTGGTGCCAATTATGGCCTCCAGATCCGGCTTTGCACGGCCGCCGGCAAGAACCACTACAGGCACTGAGTTTAACTGTTGATAATCCATAGATAAATGACCCTGCTACGCCGGCTGAGCGGGCGGGATCGGGAGAGATTCCTGCCGGTTAAGCGTTCGGCAAACATGTGTTTTGGGATATCGGGCTGAAAGCAGGTTGGCCATGCGGCGGGCATCTTCTTCGGATGCCGCAACGGCAAACAGGGCGCTACCACTGCCACAAAGGCGGGCATTCTGGGCGCCGGCCATCAGCATTTCATCGTAGAGCCAGGCCAGTTTTGGGAAGTGCTTGAATACTGGCCCCTCAAAATCGTTGCACATCCTGCTTATCACCAGGCTGCGATCGGCCTCGGCAATTGCCTGTTCCATACGCTTTGTGCCCCGGTGAGATTGGCGCTCGGCATCTGCATCCAGCTGCCCATAGGCCCAGCCTGTGGATACATTATCTTCCGGTTTTACCACCACCAGCCACATAGGCGGCGCATCTGGCGCAACGGTAAGCTGTTCGCCACGGCCACGGGCCACGGCTGTGCCCCCCATTAAAAAGAAAGGGATATCGGAGCCAAGCGAAGCAGCAAGGGAATGCAGCTTTTCGGCAGGCAGCCCCAGTTGTAGCACATGGTTAACGCCTGCCAGCGCCGAGGCCGCATCGCTGCTGCCGCTGCCCAGCCCGGCCTGTGAGGGAGTTTGCTTATTAAGATGTATGGCCACGCCCTCTCCACTTTCGGACCGGCCAGCCGCAACAAGTGCGGCATCGGCGGCCCGGTAAACAAGGTTGGTGGCATCCAGCGGTATTCCGGCAGATTCGGGTCCATCGCAAGTAAACGCAATGCCAGGCTGCGGGGTGCGGCTAAACGAAAGCGTATCGTGCAATGAGATTGCCTGCATAACGGAGGCAACCCCATGGTACCCATCCGGGCGAAGGCTAAACACATCCAGCGTGAGGTTGATTTTGGCGTAGGCTTTAACAAGCATGGCGGGGATCCGAAGCAATTACATTACTAGGGTGCGGTGGTTAGGATAAAGCGTTCCGCATCTCGCACGGTGAGGCTTGGCGAGGCACAGAACAGCCGAAATGCAAACTCTACAAGGCCTCCAGGCAAAAACACCTCGCCCCGAGAATCGGCAGATGCGCCCCAGCCAACTCCCAGTTGCACGGCATGCTCTGTATCGCCTGCTGGAAGTTTTGTGGCCAGCCAATCGGTAACGGGTGAGCGCGGGGTCCAGCTTATACCAGAGGTAAGCATGCCACGGTGCACGGCGGCGGCTCCCTCCATGGCAGAGGCATCTGCTGCATCGGGATCTACGGTAAGCACAATGCCATTGCCATCGGCAGGCGGTGCCGGTTTGGCGCTATCGGTTGGTGCGGTAATTCTGGGCAGTTGCACGGCAAACAGCCGGGAGGTTCGGCGGGCCTTAAGGCGCAGGCGGCCATTGATGGCCCCGGTATCTTTACGGGTTTCCAGCGTTATCTGGGCTTCCCAGTCGTCTCCACAGTTGCCGGTTAGCACCAGCTGAGAAGCATCGGCATCTGTATGAGAATCTGTGGTGCTCCACTTAAAGGCGCGCTGCCAGGGCTTTTGTCCATCGCCAGCGGCAAGGATGGAGAACAGCGGGAACACAACACCAGCCGTTTGCCAGGCTGTGCCCGCTTTGCCTGCCAGGAAACCTACCGGAGCACGACCTGCTGCCAGTTGCAGACGAAGAGATACCCTATCGTTGCCGATTTTAGCATGGGTGGAAGTGTACACAGAGGCAGGGCCAGCAAAGCCAGAGGGCGGGGCGGTAGCTGCGGCCGGACTGCTGATGTGCGGAATTACACTTAGAAAAGCGTGCGGCACGGGGGCTGGCTGATCCAGAGCCGGGTCTGTTTCCGCAGGGTTTGGGTTCACCACAACCGGATTCTGAGCTGCAAGGCGAGCCGGAGTTACTGCACGCATAAGCAAAGCGGTGGCTACCAGCGCATTCGATCTATCGGTGGGGGCGAGGTGCCATCTAAATGCGGCTGCCTGCCCGGGGCTAAGCGCCGGAACCAGGGGTGTAAGTTCGCCATCGGTATAATCCAACCCGGCAAGCGCATAGCAGCGCACGCGCAACGTGCTGGCGGGCAAGGGCTCTTTGCCTGTGTTGCGAAGAACACATAGCAAAGTAACGTGCCCTGAGCCGGCGGCGTACCCCTTTTCTGCGCCAAAGAATTCCACCTTTACCGTAGTAAGGGGATCTTCAGCAGCAGCTGCGGGGCGCACAGCACCAATGGTAAATACCATAGCAGCGGCAGAAAGCAAACGGAGCGCAGAGCGCACTGTACCGATACGAAAACTCAAAAGTGAAATCCTGTAATGCGAAATGGAAAGCTTCCCTACATTTTGACACATATTTAACGTGCGCGTTTCTGGCACTTAACTCCCGGCGGATAACACCGTTTCGGCGCCAGTTTCTGCAGAGCGGTAAGCGGCCAGTACAAGCCGCACATTTTCGCGGCCATCCTGTGGGGTTGAGAGCAGTGGAACGCCCGTTTGCACCGTATCCAGAAAACTGCCCATGAGCCGTTCGTACCCATCTACCCAGCCATGTTCCGGGTTCTCTACCCGTGGTGGCTGCCCGGGCAAGAATACCACCAGGCCATTGCCAGGCCCGTAGGCCTCCAGTGAGAGGCAACCCTCTTCGCCAAAAACCGTCATCATTGGTGAGGCCGCTCTACCGCGTGTGGCATGGCAGGCAAACAGCTGACCACAGTGGCCGGCCGTAAAGCGCAGGTTCAGCACGGCCAGATCCTCAGAGTCTTCGCCCAGTTCTGGCCGATAGTGGGCTGTCATCGCCTGCACGCTGGCCACATCGCCGCCCACATGCCGCAGCGCATCAATAATATGAATGCCGCCATCCATCAGGTGTCCACCGCCAGATTCGGATTTGCGGCCGCGCCAACCGGTGTTTAGCTCGGCGCGCTGCCAGTATGCGAAGGTTGCCTGCAGCCCGGCAATTCTGCCAATTTGGCCTTCGGCAACAATCTGGGCAGCGCGGGCAACGATGCCAGCGCAGCGCATAGGTTCGCCGTGGCACAGGGTAACGCCGGCCGCATCGGCGGCGGCGATCATGGCATCACAATCCTCCACGCTAACAGCGAGGGGTTTTTCGCACAGGATGTGTTTGCCGGCCCGTGCTGCCGCGATTGCGAATGGTGCGTGGAGGTGATGTGGAAGGCAGAGATCCACGGCATCCACATCGGCATCGGCGAGTACGGCATCAAAATCTGTGGTGATGCGTGCCGTGTGGCCAGCGGCAAGCGCGGCAATGGCAGCAGCCCGGGTGGCATCCGTATCGCAGTAAACGGTAAACTGCGCCCTACTGGCATGCTTCTCCAGCGCCTCCACATGGCGCGCACTGATATCCCCACACCCAACGAGCGCGATCCTGGTAAAACTGCTGGCTGCCAAGTAGTGCCTCCGATACATGCTGAAAACCGAAGCGAATATGAGCCCTTATTGTACCAGCGCCGAGCCGGCGCTAAAACACCAACAAAACAGCCAGAACCACCCGCGCTGTAACTGTGAGCTTGCGAACAGTGTATAGCAGCGCCGATACTCACAAACCTCCGTATCCCGACCCGGCGCTAAAACCCAAAACCATCATTGCCTCGAGGAGGCGACGGGTAACTGTTTGTTTTAACGGCGAAGCCGAAGCGTACTGGCGCCGTCGCAAGGCGCACTTGGTCCGTCATGTTCAAATCGCAAAGTGCGCCGCGCCGATG
>CAIONQ010000099.1 GCA_903859705.1 uncultured Chthonomonas sp. | reverse complement strand
TATCGGAAGTCTCTAAAATGAATCTGGAGAAACAGAAGCAGCAGATGAACGCCTATGCCAGGGCACATGGCCTTGAAAAGGCCGGCAGCCCGCAATAGAGTATTACGGATGTGATGAAAAGCCCGGTCACGAACAGGGATGGGGGCCGAGTTGCGCCGAACGGATGGGCAAAAATTACCAGTCAATACAATTTACAAACATTCATTGCCACATTAAACACCGGTGTAGAGGCGGCGGCTTGTCCCCGCCCGAGCAATCAGCCGATGCCCGGCAAACTACCGATAGGCGAGCCTGAAGATCCAGAAATAATCGCACGCAAAGCCGCACAGCCGCGAAAGGTGAAGACTACCAGTTACAATGCCTACCGCGCTACGCGTGGTGGTCCTGGTGATTGGATGGCGGTGATCGTCCGCTGGCAAGATTGAGCGGAGCCAGCTCCCTCTTCACTGCATTTCCTTCGCGTCCTTTGGATCTCCTTCGCGCGCGAATTGTATTTCTGATTCAAGCTGATGGTGGATGGAGGGTTGTGCTTACCCGGAGCTGTTGTTTCTATGCGCGCGAAGCCGCAGAGCCGCAGAGATTCTGTTGAGAGGTTGGATTTGCTGGCAGATTTGCTGGTAATGCCCCTTTAATGTCTACTCCCCTTTCCCCCTCCCTCCGCCCCAAGGGCCCGCATGTTCCAGCGCGCAACAAAGTCTGCAATCTGCGTATGTGGTTCCGTAATTCGGCCCTCAATGGCTGCCTCAATTACATGGCTGGCGCCACCATGCCATGCCGCGGCAACCAGTTGCGGCGTGGCTTCCGGCCAATTGGATAGTAGTTCGGGGTAACCGCGGAGTGCGGCCTCAACACGCGCAGTGAACATCTTAATTGTAAGTGGCCGAATGGCAGGATGCGCACTATCCGAGAGCGCAAAGCGGGCAACATCCGCGCGCTCCAGCACGGCCAGTGTGCCAGCGTATACCGCTGCATAAAGCTGCGCCGGCCCGGGAGGTGCCGAAGCAATGGCGGCATCCACAACGCCAGCAATTTCTGTACGCAACTCTTCTGCAATCGCAAGTAGAATAGCCTCTTTGTTCTGAAAGTAAAAGTAGCAGTTCCCAATAGAGGTATCTGCCAATTCAACAATCTGCTTCAAAGAGGTTGATTCATAGCCCTGCTGCGCAAACAGCCGGGTTGCCGCCGCCATCAGGCGTGCCCGCATAGCTGCCTTCTTTGCGGTAGTTTTGGGCGTTTGTCGGTAAGCCATAGGGGGATTCCGGTTTCTGCTATTTGGATGCCATCTGTTGGGCGCGCAGTTTCAGCGCCTCATTCATCGCAACAAACCCTGCTGTAGTTTTGGCCCGAATAATTGCCAGAATGAGCGGAACAAGCACACCATTAAATCGCTCAGAATGAACAAACCGAGTGAGCCCTGGGCCAGCAGGTTCCAGCACAAAGCTATGCTCACCATCCATTATTCCAGGCTTCCACAACTGGCCTTTCCATCGAAAGCCCCGCCCGGCCTCCGCCGTGCAAACGGTGGGAGTAAAGGTCATAGCCTTGCTGCCCTGGGGCTGCATGGTTGCCCTTAACTTCTTACCAACTTCAAGCTCTCCAGAAATCTGAACCACAAAAGGGTTCCACTGTGGGTACTCCTCAAACTTTGTTAACACCTCCCAGATAAGCTCCGCAGGTGCCTCAATAACTATCTCTGTATCAATAGCCGTTCGAAACATCTCCACTCCTTGTCTAATATAGAACCAAATTCTATTCTTTTTCTAGTATAGAATTTAGTTCTATGTTTGTCAAGTGGCCAAACCCTGAAGGAATTGGCGCTCAATTGAGCTAATTACGTTCACCTGCTTGCCTCAGTGTCTGTGCTGCCGATAGCAAGGATAAATAGGGAGATGACCTGGCTACGATGCCTGTGGTCTGAGGATTTACAAATTGACGCAACCCACTTATCGCGTTGAGTGTTCAGATAGCATTTCACCAAAGTGGCTGCCTCTCTCCCCTGCACAGAGCGCTATCTGGTTTGAACATTGTGTTGCGCCCGAGATACCAAGATACGCGGTTCCCATAATTATTGAATTGCGCGGGGATGTCGATACCACCCTCATTCAATCTGCTGTGAATACACTATACGCGCGGCATCCGGCTCTCAGAACGCGTATCATCGAGATGGAGGGCACTCCCTATCAGTGCTTTCCCGCTCACACAGCATGCGATTTCCCAATAGAAGATTGTTCAAACTATCAGGAAGATAGCCTTGGGCCGGTGTGCGCTGCCGTGCGCCAACCATTCAATCCATCCGAACTGTGCTCCTATGTTCGGATATTCCGTTTTAGCTCTCGGCGTGTTGTGGTAGCCATTAACTGCCACCATGCAGTGTTGGATGGAGCCTCTGAAGAACGCCTCTTTGAAGAGTTTACTGAGCTTTATGCACAGGGAAAAGAGCGCCAAATTCCGGCAATTGAGTCCGATTCCTGGCCACAGATGCTGGCAGATGCTGCCCCTGGTTTTGGTAGCTCCTTTGCTCGCCCGGGGCAACGCCCCCGCGCGGTTCCGCAACTGTATTCGTCCCCAAATCTTCTCGCTTCCGAGTTCGAGTGTGCCTCTGCAACGCAATGCCTGCCGGCTGGCATTACCACGCAAATAGGGGAGGCTGCTACCGCGCTCGGGGCTTCGAAGTTTATGCTGATGCTTGCAGCGTTCGGCATATTGTGTGCCAGAACGGATACAAAAGGCTGCTGCCATGTTGGGGTACCAATAGCCGCACAGGGTGCAATCCCGCTCCCAGTTGGCCTGTTTCTGCATGCACTTTCCTTGTCGTTTGAAGCTTCAGACCCTCGGACGTTCGATGCGCTGATACAGGAAGTTGGCAATCGCTGCTTCTCAGCATTTGATGCCGCCCAATCCGCACATTTCGCTGGCGATACTCCAAATACGCAGGCGGCGGATGCCCTTTTCAATTACACCAACTCAAATCCTTACACAAGTGTTGCCGAATTCAACACGGTTACAATCCGCAATATTCAGCCACCCGATGAGGCTCAGTATGCGCGCTTTCCGCTCACCCTGTATGTGTACAATGGGCCAGAGATGCAACTGCATCTTTTGTATCAAAAGTCCCGGTTTTCAGCCCTGCGTGCAGAGCAAATTCTCCAGCAGTTTGTGCGTGTTTTACAGCAGGTTGTAGCGGATCCCGCAGCCCCTGTAGATGACTACGTGCTGCATGGCATACCCTCCGATCCATCGTGTTTGCCAGATCCATGCCTTCCAATTGCCGAGGAGGGCTTTCCAACAGTACTGGAACAACTTGCAAACGTAGCAGCCGAATTCCCTGATGCAACGGCAATTGCCTACAGCAATTCATACACGGCATACGAAGACCTCTGGCAGCAAATAGAGGCGGCTGCATCACAACTGATCGGCTTAGGAGTTTCGCATGGTGATCGAGTAGCTGTGGTCGGTCCCTCCAGCCCGGGTTTCGTCATTCAGTTAATCGCGGTATGGCGGTGTGGCGCTGTGGCAGTGCCGGTGGCGGCCAGTATCGCCCCTGCTCAGCTTCAGGTCGCTTTGCAGGATTCTGCATCCCACTATGTTCTTCTTCCTCAGGATAGTGCCAATCATTTACAGGGGATAATACCCCCGATTGTGCGGATTATAGAATACAAGCGTCACACGGGAAGCATCATTAACCGTGATTGCTCTGCACAATCCTGGTTGCCAGCAATGCCCTTGCCGTCCAGCCCGGCGGTAATTTTCTTTACCTCTGGCACAACTGGCAGGCCCAGGGCCATTCTTGGCAAGCACAACGGTGTGGCACACTTTCTCACCTGGCAGCGCGCACAATCAGGCATCGGCATCCACGATCGTTGTGCCCAGTTCACGGGCCTCTCCTTTGATGTAATGCTCAGAGACATTCTGCTACCGTTAACTGCCGGTGCTGTGCTATGCATTCCGGATGAGTCATTCAGCCTTGCTCCAGATTCAGCCCTTCCCTGGTTAGAAGATCACCGCATAACTCTGCTGCATACCGTTCCTTCCCTTATGTCTTTGTGGATATCTTCGGTAGTGAATGCAAACCTGTCACACATAACGCGGCTGTACTCCGCTGGCGAGCCGCTCACGTATGCCCTTGTGGCCCAGTGGCGAGCGCGTTTTCATGCCGGAGCCTGTGACATTGTAAACCTGTACGGCCCAACAGAAACTACCATGGCAAAGTGCTGGTTCTCTGTGCCGCAAGCACCTACACCCGGAATTCAGCCCGTTGGCTGGCCAATCCCTGGCTCCCAAGCGCTGGTGCTTGCCAAAAACAAGAGGCTCTGCGGAGTGGGGGAAAAGGGCGAGATATATATTCGAACGCCACACCGCACACTGGGGTATCTCAACCCCACTCAAGCAGATGCTGCCAGCTTTACCATCAACCCGTTTACCAATGCACCGCAAGATCTGATCTATGCAACCGGCGACTCCGGGCAATACCGCGAAGATGGCGCTCTCCTCATCGGGGGCCGCACAGATTTTCAGGTGAAGATAGATGGTGTTCGCGTTGAGCCAGAGGGAGTTCAGGCTGTTCTGCAGTCGCATCCAGCCATTGCTGCCTGCGCCGTTCTTGCGGTTCCTGTGTCTCCGGCTTCCGCTACTCTACATGCCTATGTTGTTCAGGTACCAGGTGCTGTTTTAACAGGAGCCGATCTGCGCGCATGGCTCGGCGGGTTTCTATCTGCTCCCTCTGTGCCGGCAAGCTTCTTCCAGATTCAGAGTTTGCCGCTATCGCCTAATGGCAAACTTAACCGGGCAAAACTGCTTGAGTTGGCTGCAGTGCCCTTAGCCGAACCCGCACCTTCCACCCAGCCTCAAACAAATGAAGCCGAGGCAGCCCTGTACAGCATATGGCAAAATCTGCTTGGCAACAATACGCCTATAGGCCGCCGACAGAGCTTTTTTGCACTGGGCGGGTCTTCCCTGCAGTGCCTCCGTATGCTTTCCACAGTTAAAGATGTGTTCGGTACTTCGCCACCGCTACGTACATTTCTTCGTAATCCAACCATCGAAGGTTTGCTGGATACTCTCACCACACGTCCGGTTGTGGCTGCAACCCCATCACATGTGCCCCGCACTCTAACTCCAACCAGAGCTCAGGAACGCTGTTATGTGCTGGATCAACTGGTTGCATGTTCGCCTTTATACATTGTTCCCATATGCCTTCAGCTTACCGGCCAAATCAATCTGGAATGCCTGAAGCAGGCGTACCAGGATGTACTTCTCCGCAACGAATCGCTGCGATGCATATTTGTATCTCATCCAGATGGGCTCGCAGTTCAACTGCTGAGCTCCGATATGCCTGAATTGCAGTTGCATACTTGTACCGAAGAATCTCTGTGGGCCGAGGTGCACACGTTTGCTCTTGCCCCCTTCGATTTGCTCTCTGGACCACTCATTCGTGCAGCGTTATATACCACTCATATAAACTCTTCCATTCTCATACTTGCAATGCATCATGCGGTAACCGATGGTTGGTCCAACGAACTGCTGGTTTCTGAGCTACTTTCCTGCTATACATCGCGCCAACAAGGCAGAAGTGAGCCACTGCCTGCTCCGGAACCGGGTTATTTTGAGGTTGCCGCTGCAGAGCGGACCGCCGAATACCAGGTGCTCCTGCAAACCCAGAAGAACTACTGGGCTCAGAAGCTTCTGGGGGCCACAAGCACATCACTATTGCCGGATAGGCCCCGCCAATTGCCGCGGAAATTCAATGGGGCAGTATATCGCTCCATAATGCCCACCGCCACATACCGGGCGCTAAACATGGCAGCGCATAGCCAGGGTTCTTCGGCGTTCTCCGCTCTGTTCGCTATTTTCAGTGTGCTGTTGTGGAGGTTCACAGATAAACAATCGAATGAGATAGTTGTTGGTACCCCTGTATCTGGCCGTACAGATGCATTACAACAACAACTTATAGGCCTGTTTGTAAATACCGTGGTACTCCGGCTAAGCATGGCAAATGGGCCGAGTTTCCGAGAACTTATCACCAGGGCCAGTGAAGCTACTATGGATGCGCTTGCTCACCAGGAAGTTCCGTTTGATGATGTGGTGCAAGCCGTAAATCCGCAACGTGTCCCGGGCCGTAATCCACTATTTGATATCATGTTGATATTGGACGCTCCAGACACAGGTGCCCAACATGTGGCCGATTTATCCATCGAACGAGTGCCGCTATCTACATCAACTTCCAAATTCGATATTACGCTGAGGCTTGCCGAATGTGCTGATGGATTACGCTGTGAGTGGGAGTTTGATGTAGATCTGTATGAAGCCACAACTATCCATAGCCTCAACAGAGCGTTTCTGGCTCTGGCGGATGCGGCAGCCAGCAATCCCGATCTGGATATTTCCCACCTCACAGTATTAAACGCCGAAGAGCGGTGCAATCTGCTTGAGAGTTGGAACCATGGCAGTCCCCTCACGCCACAGTACAGCACACTGCTCGGCTGTTTTGATTCCATGGCTGCCTCCACTCCAGAAGCCACGGCACTAATATTTGAAGGCACCTCCGTAACGTATTCAAGCCTTTACAGTATCTCTGTGCGCATCGCAAGTGGGCTTCTCAATGCTTCCGTATCAGGGGCCGGCACCGTAGGTATCTACTTACACCGAGGCATCGAAATGGTGGCGGCTGTGCTGGGCGTCTTGCGCTCTGGCCTGGCCTATGTTCCGCTGGATCCAGCCTATCCAGCCGAACGGCTGCAGGTTGTAGTGCAGGATAGTGGCATGAGGGCCGTTATCGTATCCGCTGATTTGCGCCTGGCCGCTCAGGCAGTCGCCCCAACCTGCAGCCTGCTGGAAGTTGAGCACCTGTCAGCCTGCCCGGAAGTGCTGTTGCCCGCAGTGCACACACAGAAGTTGGCTTACGTACTTTATACATCCGGCTCAACGGGCAGGCCAAAAGGGGTAGCGGTTCCTCATTCCGCGCTTATCAATCTTCTGCTATCAATGCAGCAACAGCCCGGCATTACCAGTACAGATCGCCTGCTTGCAGTTACCACGCTTAGCTTTGATATCGCAGCACTGGAGCTGTTCTTGCCACTTATCTCTGGCGCATGCGTTGTGCTTGCTTCGCGTGCAGAAGCAATGGATGGCCACCAGCTTGCACGGCTCATTCACCAGTACAAAATAACCATGCTTCAGGCCACGCCATCAACCTGGCGAATGCTGCTTGAGTGTGGGTGGGCGGGGGCATCACAAATGAAAGCGCTTTGCGGGGGCGAGCAGTTTCCCCCAGATCTCGCAGAGCAATTGCTGCAAAGATGCGCCTCGGTTTGGAACCTGTATGGGCCCACGGAAACAACCATATGGTCTTGCATATATCGGGTGCAGGGTTCCTCATTTCCGGTTCCCATTGGGCGTCCTATTGCCAATACTAGTGTGTATGTTCTGGATGATGCTGGCGAGCCCATGCCTGCCGGTAGGGTAGGTGAGCTCTGGATTGGTGGAGATGGCCTCGCCAATGGGTACTTAAACCTGCCAGAACAAACAGCGGATACGTTTAGAGCCATGCCATCTGTGGGTGAAGCCAGGTTGTACCGCACCGGCGATCTCGCGAAGTGGCGAGAAGAGGGTTTACTGGAGTGCCTGGGGCGTACAGACACTCAGATAAAACTGCGCGGATACCGCATCGAAGCTGCCGAGGTAGAAACAGCCACTCTATCGCACCCTGCAATAAGGCAGTGCCTTGTAACGGTTAACGGTACTGATATTGAGGCCGAACTTGCCGCATACATAGTGCTTGCAGAGGGTGAATTTAGCGATAGCAGTGTTCTGACTAACGCACTCCGTTCTTTCCTGCAATCAAAATTGCCAGCGTACATGGTTCCTTCGGTGTTCTTTGTGCTTCCTGCCATTCCTCTCACGCCAAATGGGAAGATTGATCGCAGAGCACTTAAGCCAATACTGCCGCCTGCGGTCCAACCATCCCAGGCAGTTCTCCCTGTAACTATGCGCGCTGCATCGGCCCTGGAGCAGCAGGTGCTGGCAATCTGGAGGATGCTGCTAAATCGGCAAGTTGGGGCGGAGGATAATTTTTTTGATGTGGGAGGGCACTCATTACTGGCAGTACGGCTGTTGGAGCGGCTGGCGCAGGAAACCGGCGTACGCCTGCGGTTGGATGTGCTCTTCAAGGCACCAACGGTTCGCGCAATGTGCGATAGCATTCTGCAGCAAACCGGCCCTCAGGCATGGCAATGCCTGGTGCCTGTTCGCACTCAGGGTGCATTGCCTCCCTTCTTCTGCGTGCATGGCATCGGCGGCGGAGTTATGGAACTGCGGGATCTTGTGAAATACCTGCATCCAGAGCGGCCGTTATACGGACTTCAGAGCGCAGGCATCTCTCCGGAGGTAAACCCCACAGATAGCATCGAAGAGATGGCAACTACATACCTAAAAGAGGTTCTTCAAGTTTGCCCAACAGGGCCCTACCTGCTTGGCGGGCACTGCACCATAGGCGGGTTGATTGCCTACGAAATGGCCCGCCAGCTAACTGCAAGCGGGCTATCAGCATCGGCCGTAATTATGCTGGATACAGAGTATCGGCGCGGCAGGCACTGGTCGCCAGATGATGATCTGATGCATGCCCGCAGTTACCGCCTATTGCGCGCGGCAGAACACCACCTTTCACACATCCTGCGCATGCCGGGCACAAAGAGCAGGCTAAAGTATCTGGCTGCAACCATTGCATCTCCCATTCTAAGCAAAGTAAAGCGCCAGCAAGATATCACTCCGGCACACATCAGGTGTCTTAAAGAAGCCAACTTTAAAGCAGTGCTCCAGTACGAATGTCCAGCATATAATGGGCACATAACCCAGATTGCCAGCACAGGTGTAACCACCGTGGGTTACCTGCACCGTCGGATGAGCTGGAGCGCCGTAACAACCGTTGATCTGCGATGGTTTCAGGGGGAGCATCAAGATATACTGGCCCCTGAAAAATGCCAGGAAACGGCACGGATAATGGAAGAAGTGATGCAAGCCGCAGTCTCCCAGTAAAGAATCACAGCACCAATACCCGTTAACCAGGCGGCGATCTGCTGCTACAACCCTAACCTGGCAGCAGAATCACCTGCGCTGTAACTCCGGTGTTCTCTGAGAGCGCCGAGCGCGCTCGGATCAAGCAGTAGTGGCGAGGAGCGAATTACAGCTCCATCGCTAACCATGCTGTCCTCGCCCGGGCAATCAATACCGGAATACCACCCATCCGGTAGGAACGCATCTGACTTCCTCCCCAGGTTTAATGCCTGTTGCGATAGCAACTACGAGGTAGGAGCGGGAGGATCGAGGAGGGGCTGGCAGCTTGCGCATCAATCAAACCAAACATTCTTGGCAAGGTGGAAAACTGAACTGCCGGATCTAGCTGGTAGTCAAAACCATATCCGCCCAACCAACAAACTTCCCAACCTGTTGTAGGGGCGTCCTCCATGCTCTGATCCGCAAGCGGCACACGAGGAAACCTGGGGATTGTCCCGGCCCGGGTGAGCAACTTGGAAGACCACTCAACTGAAGGCGGGCAATTACGTCCCGCGGTTCCTGCACTAAGCATAGCAACTGCTGCGTAAGTTCTCCATGTGAGTTGGCGCAGGAGCCAATCCATGCCTTCCAGAACTCAGTTACATAGCACCAATTTCTAAGTAATAGCAGGTCAGAGCATTTCTCAAATAATCAATATTGACACACGAATCGAAACCAAAAAACACCCGAATTCGTATATTATATTAATATATCGCTATGTAGACATTATCTCTTCACTTATGTATATAAACTAACACCGCTTGTATCAAGTTAAGAGAGGCCACGAGGCCAGGGAGTTTCAGATGAAAACTGTTAGTATCATTAGCTGGATGGTTCCGATCCTATCGGTTATCGTTCTTTGGACAGGTGGACGCGTGAGTGCTGAAGGCACACAGCCTTCAAAAAATGATAGTGTTTTGAGCACTTATGTTGCACTGCCTAAGGAGGACGGAAAGGTCACTCTGGAGGTTGCAGGTAAAACTGGGCGAGTTACAGCTACTATCGCTGCAGCAACAGTTCTTGGAGGCATCTGTCAGGATTGCCAGGCTCCCCTGGAATTTATACCTGCCCTTACTGCAAAAGTTAGTGAGTGCGGTTGCGCCAGCAATGCCGTTTGTATAGCTGGTAAAGGGGCAAAAGAAGGCACCTGGCAGGCAATGCTGAAAGCTCTACCGCGGGGTGTTGGGCTTAATGCCACATTCAATGTTGCAGATCAACCAGAAAGTGGGTTGAAAAAACTTATTGTAGATCTCCGTACAATAATGTTGCCAGTTGAGGGGCTTACCGGTAAGAGCCCGGAGCAGCTCCAGGATCTTGCAAAAGCAATCGGTGCTAAGCAAGCTGAACTTATTGATGGCGGGCAGCGATTAGTGCTACGCCTGAAAACTGATTGGTCGGCCCAACGTAGCATCCAACTGGACAAGGCACTTGCCGCCTTGAATGCAAAAGTGATCTCACCAGATGCACCAAAAGCTGACCACTAGTAGCGAGCAACGGGCAAACGCACTGATATATCCTGCATAGTTCGATATTTAAGTAAAGACACGCGTCACACGGATATTCGAACGGAGACAAACGATGTGCGATCTGTATTCACAAATCGACCGGGTACTACCACACGCAATAGCTCCCGGCGATAAAGTAGCCGTCGTAGCGCCCGCAGGGAGAGTTGATCGCAACGCATTAGATTACGGCATTGCCGCTCTGGAAAATAAGGGGCTTCGCGTGTGGCTGGGCCCCCATATACTTGATATTTATGGGCATCTAGCAGGAACAGACGCTGATCGAGCCGCCGACCTTATGGCCGCATTTCTGAACCCGGAAATAAAGGCTGTGTTTTGCGCCAGAGGAGGATCAGGATCGGCCCGCATTCTTAAACACCTTGATCTCATGGCCATATCTCACCATCCAAAGGTGTTTGTAGGTTACAGTGATGTAACTGTGTTACACCTGGCAATTCAGCATGCGGCAGGCTGGCCCACCTTTTATGGCCCGATGGTGGCGAGTGACCTGGCAACATGCAGCAGTGACACATGCTTTCAAGCGCTTTGGCGTCTAATCTCAAATCCAGAACCATACGAAACTCTCAATAGCGCCGCACTCGGGGTCACAATTATTCCGGGCGTAGTAGATGGGGTATTGACCGGCGGGACTCTATGCCTGGTTGATAGCAGTATTGGCACCTCTTATGCAGCCCGTCCAGGGCCTGGGATAATGGCATTGGAGGATACGGGAGAACCTCTCTGGCGTGTAGACCGAATGCTTACGCATCTTGGCCATGCAGGGCTCCTGCAATCTGCAAACGGTTTCCTCATAGGCAATCTGGCCGATACAAATGATCCAGACGATACCAACCAGGAATTAACCATAGACCAGATCATTAATGACCACCTTGGTGGTTTAGGCAAACCTGTAATCACAGGGTTTCCATTCGGTCACATCGAATCGCCTCTAACGCTGCCGCTAAACTGCCGAGTGCGGATGGACGCAACTTCAAGGACAGTAACTATCCTTGAGCCAGCAGTACGTAATTACAGCTAACCTAATCATTCACGTAGAAATAACCATAACGGGTCAGCGCACTACCTCAAAACTGATAACCTCCCACTCCCGAGCAACCAAAGCATATCTGTTAGTTTAAACGTGGAATAGCAAACTCGAGAGCGCCCAGCACCTCCGCATCCCCCAATGGATGCAGCAAAGCAGCCCTGCGGCCAAATCCCCCGTTTCATTCATCTGCAATCCAGTACCTATTTCCAGCCAGCCTGCAGCTCCTGCCGACCCTCACCAAACAGGAAAGCCAGATAAGTCTCCACGGTCCCATTCGTCCCTGCATTGAGATTTTCCTCATGCAAGGGTCCTGGCAAAAGCCGTGTTCATCTGCCCGAGCAAACTGAGGGCACAAGCGGCGATCCGCCGCTAAAACACTGGCAAAACAGCACAGTACACCCGCGCTGTAACTCCGAGCCTGCGAGGAGTGTATAGCAGCGCCAGCAAACGCAAACCTCCGTATCCCGATCCGCCGCTAAAACACTGGCAAAACAGCACAGTACACCCGCGCTGTAACTCCGAGCCTGCGAGGAGTGTATAGCAGCGCCGAAAGGTACAAACCCAACTTCTTCGCGACGCATTTGGTCAGTCACTATTCATAAGCAAAAATGCGCCGAGACGGTGGGAAGAGGTAAAGGCCCTTGTTCATTTGCACGGGAGATCCTAAGAGGGTCGACATGAGGCTCCCTTAGAGGAGGGGACCTGGCCACACGATAGAGAAATCTTACGCAGGAAACCAGCCAGAAAACAGAACCGCGCAAGCCCGCACAACCTCAAAACACCATCTGTAAAGATCCTAACTTAAATACCAGGGTACTAACAAAGGAACAACTGGCAACTCCGCAGGACTAACCTATCCTGTTGCCGAAATCTTGCATCGCAACTCATTCTTTAACTGCAGGAGAGCAGGTTCAATGGCTGATACTGTTTCCCGAAGGCAAGTTCTTACTATGGCTGCTACCAGCGCGGCGGGCGTGCTGGCAAACCAGCAGCATGCCGCTGCTGTAGGCGACCGCTCTTTCCCGATTATCGATACCCACCAGCACCTGTGGGATTTTCGTAAGTTTCGTCCCCCGTGGCTTGCTGGCGAACCGAAGCTCAACCACAGCACCACCATGGCAGATTATTACAAAGCCACACGTGGCCTTAATGTTGTAAAAACGGTATACATGGAGGTAGATGTTGCTCCCCATCAGCAGATGGAAGAGGCACAATGGGTGGAACAAACCTGCAAATCGCACAACACCCGTATGGCTGCCGGAGTGGTATCCTGCCGGCCAGGCGAGCCCGGGTTCAAAGCCTATGTGCGTGGCTTTCAGGGCAGCAAATACATCAAGGGCTTTCGCCAGGTTCTGCAGGTGCCGGGTGCCCCACGTGGCCTATGCCTAACACCACGATATATAGAAAATATGCTGCTGCTCGGCGAACTTGGCTTCAGTTATGATATCTGCATCCGCCCAGAAGAGCTCGCAGATGCTGCGCAACTCGCGGATCTCTGCCCGGATACCCGCTTTATCCTCGATCATTGTGGCAACGCCTCTGCCAGAAACCCGCATCAAAAACAGTGGGAAGCAGATATTACCGAGCTTGGAAAGCGCAAGAATGTGGTTTGCAAGATCTCAGGCGTTATCAAAACAGTGAAGCCAGAATGGAACGCAGGTAAAGAGCTGGACCATATCGTTCACCATTGCATCCATAGCTTTGGCACAAACCGCGTAATGTTCGGCGGCGATTGGCCAGTATGCAACAACACCTCCAGCTTTAAGGGCTGGGTAGATACCCTGCAATGGATAGTGCGCGATATGCCCGATGCGGACAAACGCAAGCTATTTCACGATAATGCAAAGGCCTACTATCAACTATCATAATGATTTGAAGCAGAAGCGGGGGCCAACTGCTGCTCAAAGCAGCCATGCGGCCTCCGCACAAGTAGTGTGTGTTGTTAAATCGCCGCACATACTCGGTTTTATTTAGATGTTGAAGTCAAGGCACTACTCTTAGCTTCCGTACAGTTGTAATGCCAAAAAAGCGTGCATCCATACCTTACATATAGTCGCAACTACCGCCTCCCCTGCTGATCGTGGGAGCCCAACAAACATGAGGTTTGTTTGCGGAAAGCCTCTACTTTGCCTGCACCAACAATGCCCGATACAAAAGCGCCAGAGCTGTTGTTTATTCTGAAAACCAGCGATTGAAAGTCTTACCGGAGTTAGCACAATAATTTTCTGCTAAATCGTTGTGAACCAGCCGCAGACGATGTCACAATCAGGGCTGAAAAAGCTAAGCACGTTAATGTGGTTATCCTATAGCCGTATCGAAATCCCTGGTACTTCAAAGCAAGTGTAGCAGTCAGTTCTTGGGGTAGTTCTCTTACCATGTATCCATTCGGCACAACTGTTGCCGATACCAACTGTTCTCCCTCGATACTTTACAGTGCCCTTTTTCTGTGTACCGCCAATGGCAACTCGAAGATGCAAGAGCTGACCAGCATGAGGAATTGAATGCGTTCTGAAATAGCAATACCAACCATAAACGACCTTACATTAACGATAACCGAGAGTAAGCTGATGCACATCTGGCAGCATCTGCTGGGCGATTGGGCATGCGATGCCACGGCAAACCCCAGTTTTTTTGCGCTTGGTGGATCGTCACTCTCTGCTGCAGGCATGCTGGCACTGGTAAAAGCCGAGTTTGGCTCCGCGCCTACCTTAAGCGAGTTTCTTAAATGCCCCACCGTTTCCGCGCTGGCACAATTGTTGGATGCAATTCAGCCAACAACTTCAGAAACGGACCAACTGGCTGATAACAGTACGCATTTGCTTCCAACGCCCGGGCAGATGAGGTGTTATATAGCGGAGCAGTTGATGCCTGGTTCCGCTCTTTACAATGTTTGCACCAATATCCGCCTCACCGGCGCCCTTACCAGGGATGCGTTACAGCGGGCGTACAAGGCAGTTGCGCACCGGCATGAAACCCTGCGATATGTATTTGTGCCAGCAGATGTGCATGGGCCAGTACGGCTTAAGGTACTGGAAGATTTGCCGGCAATTGCTCAGGTTACTGTTGAAACCGATTTGGATATGCTGGAAGAGGCCCAGAAGCTGGCTCGTACTCCGTTTCAACTTGCAGAAGGTCCGTTAATCCGGGCGGCACTCATCTCAACCTCCGCTGCAAACCACGTTTTATCGCTAACAATGAGCCATGCAATAGTCGATGGATGGTCTTTAGATCTGCTCATTACGGAGCTATTCACAGCTTATCATGCGATTGTGGAGGGCGGGTCTCCAGCTTTTGAGAACCTGCCCATTACCTACACACAATACGCTCAGCAGCTAAATAACCAATCTGCCGAGAGAGAGCATCTAAGCCAGCTGCAGTATTGGGATAAGCACCTGCAGGGCGCAACGGGCTCAGAAATAGCAGGAGATTGGCCGAGGCCGGCTGCCCGAAAATATTGTGGCGATGTGCATGTGTCTGTAATTGGGTCAGAACTATACTTCGAACTATGCCAGCTGGCGCGCTCTCACAAAGCCACCACATACTCAGTAATGGCTGCGCTTTTCGGTGTGTTATGCGCGCGCTTTGCAGATGAGTATCCTGCCGATGTGGTGTTTGGCACTGCCACATTTGGAAGAGCTGATACAGATCTCCATCCGCTGATTGGCATCTTCAATAATTCTGTAGTTATGCGTCTTGACTTAAGGAATAACCCGACTTTTGCCGATTTGCTTCGGCATGCCGGTGAAAGAACTGTGGAGGCACTGCAGAACCAGGACGTACCCTTTGAGAGAGTGGTAAGTACAATCAACCCACCCGGTTCGTTGAACCGAAACCCCCTGTTCAACTTAATGTTGATTTTTGATAATCCAACATCGTCAATCCCGGGCACTTCAACGCTCACAGCTGAAAAACTGCCAATAACCACGGGCACCTCCAGGCTTGATATTACTTTGCGCCTTACTCCGGATAATGGCACGCTTCAATGCGAGTGGGAATATGATACAGAGCTGTATAGTGCGGCCACAATCCAGATGCTGGATAGCGCGTTTAAGATGCTGGCAGCTTCCGCAGTAGAAGACACGTGCAGTGATATCCGTACGCTCAATCTGCTTACCCGGGAACAACGTTCCTTGATGTTCGAGCAATGGAATGATACAGCCGTTCCTATCTCTGATAATGCCTCTGTAATTACTGCGTTCGATAGCATATGCAGCCAATTTCCTTCCCATGCCGCCGCAATCTTTGCAGATAGCCAGCTCAACTACTCTGAACTTCAGACACTGAGTGTTAATGCTGCCTCCGGCATCTACCCATTCATTAATCACAATGCCGAACTCAAAGCAGTAGGTGTGTATGTTGAGCGTAGCCTGGAAATGCTGGTAAGCACACTCAGCGTTATGCGCGCCGGAGCTGGCTATGTACCGCTGGATCCAGACTATCCCGCAGATCGTTTGAAGCAGATCGTGGGGGATGGTGCCTTTACCTGCATAGTTACCAGTAAGGAACTTGCCGCAAAGGCTGCAGAAATAGCACCGAACTGCAAACTCCTTTTTATCGATGAGCTGAAACAGTGCCTGCCTGTTGCACTGCCGGAGGTTGCTCAGGAGGCCTGTGCCTATGTGCTTTATACATCCGGCTCCACTGGCAGGCCAAAGGGTGTGGCAATACCGCATCGTGCCCTCTTCAACTTTCTGCAATCGGTAAGCAAAGCGCCAGGCTTAAAGGCCGGTGAGAAATCCCTTGCAACCACCACTCTCAGCTTCGATATGTCCTGCCTGGAGCTGTATCTTCCACTATTTACAGGTGGAACAGTAGTTATTGCCACCAGAGACGCTGCTATGGATGGCGCAGCTATGGCTGCCTTAATACAGAAGCACAACATACGGCTGGTTCAGGCAACTCCAGCAGGCTGGCGGATTCTGCTGGCTTCCGGCTGGGAGGGTGGCAGCAATATTAAGGCGGTTTCAAGTGGGGAACCATTGCCTCCCGATCTTGCAGCCAGGCTTCTAAATTGTGTTGGTGACATCTGGAATATGTATGGACCAACCGAAACGGGTTACACCACCATTTTCAGAGTGGAGAGCGCCGATCTGCCCATCCTGATTGGTAAGCCGATGGATAATACACGGCTGTACATTCTGGATGAGGCCCGCATGCCCGTGCCGCCTGGCCGCGTTGGAGAGTTGTGGATCGGTGGCGATGGCATGGCCATTGGGTATGTTAATCTGCCCAATCAAACATCGGATAGGTTTGTAAACGTGCCATCTGTTGGTGGGCAGCGTCTGTACCGATCTGGAGACCTCGCGCGTTGGGTTGGGGATGGCAATGTTCTTTGCCTGGGACGCGCAGATGGTCAGGTAAAACTGAGGGGCTACCGCATTGAAACGGGGGATGTTGAGGCAGCAATTGCGGGCCACCCATTCATCAAGCACGCCGCAGTGGTTCTCGCTGGCGAAGGCCTCGAAGCGTATCTGGCAGCATTCCTGGTACTTGAGGATAACGCGGATTTCGGTACACAGGGTATACGCCGCTCACTAAGTGAGCACTTATTGATACAACTGCCTGTTTATATGATTCCAGCGCGGTACATTTCGCTGCCGCGGTTGCCCCTCACACCAAATTCCAAAGTAGACCGCAAGATGCTGCGTGAGCTTGCAACAGCCGGCAGTGTATCTGCTGAAGGCTCTGGCAAGGTAAACACTGCTGCCCCTTCAACAAGCAGTACACCAGCTATATCCGGAATAAGTGATACAAAGCACAGGCTATTGCAAATAATGCAGAGGGTACTTGGTGATTGGGCTACGGATGCTACCGAAAACGATAGCTTTTTTGCCATGGGCGGTTCCTCTCTTTCCGCAGTACTTTTGCTCGCTTCCGTTAAAGCAGAGTTTGGCATTGCTCCATCATTACGGGATTTCCTCAAGTGTCCAACAATGGCTGCGTTGGCTCGGTTAATGGATAAGCTTGAGCCTGCAAGTTTACAAGTATCACAACAGCCTGATACAAACCAGCAGATCCTCCCTGCACCCGGGCAACTGCGCTTTTATCTAATGGATATGCTGCAGTCTGGTTCGGCATTCCTAAATACCCTCCTCAATATTCGTTTAACTGGCATCCTAAAAATCGATGAACTGCAGCAAGCCTATCAGATAATTGCCGAGAGGCACGAGGCATTGCGTTGCTACTTTGCACGATCTGAAGAGGATGGAGCAGTAATCCTCAAGGCTCTGCATACACTGCCGCCCATAGAAGTGAGAACAGTAAACTCTGAAGAAGAGATGCTTGCAGCGGCACAGGCAGAGGGGTGCAAGCCTTTTAGTCCGGAACAAGGTCCTCTCGTTAGATCCGTGCTTCTTCGCCGTTCAAAAACAGAAAGCTTGCTTTCAATCACAATCCACCATGCTGTTACCGATGGCTGGTCGTTGGATCTTATGCTGCGAGAGCTGCTTTCGGCATATTATGAATTAGCTAACGGAAACGCTCCAAGTTTAGAGCCGCTGCCAATTAGTTATTTCGAGTATGCGGTGCAAGAGCACAAAAATGAGAGTTCTACAGAGTATAAAGAACAGCTTGCCTACTGGGTAAATAAGCTGCAGGGATGCACGGCATCTGAGATTACAGGAGATCGGCCCCGGCCGGAACACAGAGTTTTTTCTGGCACAACGTTTCGATCTGTACTTCCAGCACCCGTATACAACGCGTTGTGTGCCCTTGCGCGCCAGGAGGATACAACTCTTTTCTCTGTATCGGCAAGTTTGTATTCCTTGCTGATAGCACGGTTGAGCAACCAGTATCCTGCCGAAACCGTGTTTGGCGTGGTCACTTCCGGCAGAACACGCGCAGAGTATCAATGCATGGTGGGAATGTTTGTTAACTCCGTAGTTCTACGCATGCCAATAGGTTCTGCATACAGCTTCCGAGGTTTAGTTGGCGAGGCAAGAAAGCTAACCCTGGAGGCATTGCAGAACCAGGATGTTCCCTTTGAGAGCGTATTACATGCGCTTAATCCACCGCGCTCACAAAACCGAACTCCCCTGTTCGATCTGTCGTTGGTTTTTGATAACCCGGCAACCCCACTCCCGTGCAGTGCCGTACTGAAGGCAGAGGAGTTGGTGCTTACAAACGGCACCTCTATGTTTGACATCAATTTGCGCCTTACCCCGGACAACGGCACTCTTCGATGCGAGTGGGAATACGATACTGCGCTGTATGACGAAAGTACCATTCAGACGCTGGATAGCGCCTTTCACATGCTCGCAATTTCGGCAACAGAAGATCCTGATAGCAATTTACGCAATCTCAACTTGCTTACTAAGGATCAACGCGCATTGATGTTTGAGCGCTGGAACGCGACGGCAGTTCCTCTCGCAGAGAGTGGCACCGTTATCACTGCGTTCGATGGCATATGCAGCCAGTATCCTTCTTTTCCGGCAGCAATCTTTGCAGATAGCCAGCTTACCTATACAGAACTACAGACGCTAAGCATCAACGCTGCATCAGGTATCTATCCGTTTATAGAGCAAAAGGCTGAGCTGAAGTGCGTTGGCGTTTTTGTTGAGCGCAGCCTGGATATGCTTGTAAGTACGCTTGGGATAATGCGCGCTGGCGCGGGGTATGTACCTCTGGATCCTGGTTATCCGGCAGACCGTCTGAAGCAGATTGTAGGAAACGGAACCATTGCCTGCATAGTTACCAGCAAGGAGCTTGCCGCCAGGGCCGCAGAAATTGCACCGAACTGTAAGCTCCTATTCATCGAAGAGCTGAAAGAGTGCCAGCCAGTTACTTTGCCACCTGTTGCTCAGCAGTGCTGTGCCTATGTGCTTTATACATCCGGCTCTACAGGCCAGCCCAAGGGCGTGGCAACACCGCACCGTGCACTGTACAACTTACTGCAATCGGTAAGTAAAGCACCGGGGTTATCGGCCGGAGAAAAGATACTTGCAGCCACCACGCTGAGTTTTGATATCTCGTGCCTGGAGCTTTATCTGCCACTTATTACGGGTGGAACCGTAGTTATTGCCAGCACAACGGACGCAATGCACGGCGATGCCATCGCCGCTCTAATCCAGAAGCACAATATATGCCTGGTGCAGGCAACTCCGGCAGGGTGGAGGGTTTTGCTGGCATCCGGTTGGCAGGGCGGCAGTAACATTAAGGCAATTTCTGGCGGCGAGCCGCTGCCGATCGACCTGGTGGCTGAGCTTTTGACCTGTGTCGGCGGCCTCTGGAACATGTACGGCCCAACCGAAACCACCATCTACTCCACAATTCACAAAGTAGAAAACGCGAGTGGGCCAATCTTAATTGGTAAGCCGATGGATAACACACAGCTGTACATCCTGGATGAGGCACGCATGCCACTGCCACCTGGGCGAATTGGTGAGCTGTGTATCGGTGGCAACGGGCTGGCTATAGGTTATGTTAACCTTCCCGAGCAAACCGCAGACCGGTTTGTAAATGCGCCTGCCGTTGGTGGGCATCGCGTGTACCGGTCGGGAGATCTCGCCCGATGGGTGGGAGATGGATATATACAGTGCCTGGGCCGTGCAGATGGCCAGGTAAAGCTGCGGGGCTTTCGTATTGAAACGGGAGATGTTGAGGCTGCACTTGTAAACCATCCATTTATCATGCAAAGCGCGGTGGTACTGGCAGGCGAAGGCGTAGATGCATATCTGGCAGCATTTGTGGTACTTGAGCCTGCGGCAGGCTTCGGCAAAGCCGGGATGTACCGCATATTGCGCGAGCATGTAATGGCCATGCTACCCGCATATATGGTTCCTGCAGAGTTCATAGAACTGCCTGAATTGCCGCTTACTCCCAATGCGAAAACAGACCGCAAAGCGTTGCGCGCAATGGCTGCAGCAGCCACCGCAGTTAAAGAAGAGCCGCTTACAGAGGCCGCCGATCCGCTTGAAATGCAGGTTGGTGAAATCTGGGCTCGCTATTTGCGCAAGTCGGTTAAGCCTGAAGAAGATTTCTTTGAATTGGGTGGACACTCGCTGATGGCGGTTAAGCTGCTTGCAGCAATCGAAACGGAAACAGGCATTCGTCTAAGACTGGATGTGCTCTTTAAGGCACCCACAGTTCGATCTATGTGTGCCGTAATGCGAACAACTCGCGTTGATGTTCCGACGCGATGCCTGGTACCAATCAAACCGGAAGGCAAACTCCCACCCATGTTTTTTGTGCATGGCATGGGCGGTGGCTTGCTGGATGCGCGGGCTCTGGCTGCCTGCCTGAATAAGGATAGGCCCTTCTATGGCCTGCAAAGCGCTGGCATGGACCCGGATGTTGCCCCTGTAGAAACCGTGGAGCAAATGGCGAAAGAGTACCTCGCAGAAGTGCTCGCCACGGCTCCATTTGGCCCTGTGGTGCTGATTGGGCAATGCACCCTTGGCGGGATAATAGCTTATGAAATGGCCCGGCAGATGACGGCCATGGGCAGGCCACAACCCGCGCTCATCATGATAGATACGGAGTATCGCACGGGTAAGCACTGGTCGCCTGATGATGATATTGCTGGCTCCCGCATCTACCAGCTGATAAAGGTTGCTGAATACCACTGGTCACGTATTGCACGGCTGCAGGGCACAGCCTCAAAGTTGAAATATGGGATCACGATAGTAGCCGATGCTGTTCAATCTCGAGTTAATCACAATGTAGTCTCATCGTTACCACACCTTCAAAAGCTGCACCGAGCCAATCATGAGGCGGTATTGAAGTACGATTGCCCGGAGTACGCAGGGTTAGTTCATCACATAGTGAGTACTGGTTCCAGTACCGTTGGATATCTGCATCGGCGGCTCAGTTGGAGTGAAGCAACTACTGTTAACTGCCGGTTTATACGCGGCGAGCATGCCGATCTTCTGGCCTCTGAGCGTGCAAAAGATATCGCAGATATGATCGAAACCATGGTTTCGCGCCCGGAAACTCAAGCAACGAACGCACGTTTAAATTCAAGGTAAGGGAATGGGAAATAGCAGCCAAACATAAACTTACAATCAATTGGCGGCGGGCAACAACAGCCCGGCACTCGCGCACAAAGCGCTTCTGCCCCCTAAACCCCATACCCCAGCCCCGTGCTCTGGGTGCGCGCAACTTTACCACCATGCAGGAGTAACAACACGCTCCGCCGAAATGCCTGCCAACACGTTAAGGTGGTTTGAAAGGCAGACAAAATGACACAGCTGTCCGCACTGCGTATTACGCTCTCACTGGCCGCTTCTATCCTCTGCATCGGCTCACATTCCTGGGCACAAAAGCCAGGCGGTAAAAAGGATCCGTACAACTACGAGGCTCAAAAGGCCGCGCCTGCTAAGGTGCATAAAATCGTAATCATAGCCTCCCGTGCCGATCATGGCGCGCGCGGCAATCATGAGTTTTTTGCTGGCAGCCTCTACTTTGCCCGCACCATCAATGCCCGCTACAAAAACGCTTACGCCGTTGTTTATGATGAAAAACAGTGGCCTAAAGATCTTACCGGCGTTAGCGCAGTAATTGTACTGCTCAACCACGGTGGGCCTGCCGCAGAGGATGCCAACATCAAGGCAGCCGTTGCAAAAGGTGCAGGCTTCGGAGCCATCCACTTCGGTGTGGAGGTAAACAAGGGAGATCAGGGTAGCAACTACCTGAGCTGGATGGGCGGTTATTTCGAAACATTCTGGTCGGTTAACCCCTGGTGGACCCCTGAACCACTGCTTGTTGGCAACCATCCTGTGCTGAATGGGGTTCATCCATTCTCGATAAGGGATGAGTGGTACTACCACATGCGGTTTCAGGAGAACATGATGGGCGTTACCCCGCTCATCTCTGCAGTTCCACCAGTTAGCTCGCTTACGTACGTGGATAATATGCCCACAGAACGTGGCGGCAATGCCGATGTAATGAAGGAAGTTCAGGCCAAAGAGCCCCAGCACCTTGCCTGGGCGTATCAGCGCAGGAATGGCCGCGGATTCGGGTTTACCGGCTTCCACAACTATTACAATCTACAAAACGACGACTTCCGAAAGCTGCTTCTCAACGGAGTGGCGTGGGTTTCTGGATTGGATATTCCAAAGAATGGAATTGAAACCCCTACACCCACAAAAGAAGAGCTGGATACCCTCATGGCAGAAGCCCATGCGGCAAAATAAACAACCGAAACTATGGAGGATGTAGGATGGCAATCAATCCCGTGGGCGTTTGCCCGGTGCTGCATGTTTCAAACCTTACGGAATCGCTGAAGTACTATACCGAGGTATTTGGTGCTGTGCAGGATTTTATGTGGGAGGGCTTCTACGCCGGCGTAACCCTGGGGGAGCGCAAACTTCATCTCAGCATGGGCTGCGGTGCCTTCGGGCGCCCCATTGGCGGGGCAAACATCTACTTCATTCTGGAATCGCCGGCAGCGGTGGATGAGGCCTACGCGCAGATTATAGCTGCAGGCGGCAAAACAGATAAAGAGCCACAGAACTATCCCTATGGAATGCGGGATTTTGTTGCCTTCGATCTCGATCAGAACATGCTCACATTCGGCGCAGATTGTGAAGTGGCATAGTCTCGCTACAACGGTAGAACACATGCAAACGCACCGCAATGGCAGCTGCCGTTACGGTGCGTTTGTGGTTTGAAATAGAGTTGTTACTCGCGGTTACCCTTTACTCACAAGCTCCGCAATGGCGGCGGCAAGCTTGCTGCGTGCCTCTATAGCAATAGGCTCCAGGTTCTCGTTGCCGGTAATTGGCACCATCATGCCCGGGTCCTGCATAGTAATCTCAACATCCGCGTCTCTTGCCGCTATCAGCACATTGCAGGGCAGAAACAGCCCTATCTTTGGTTCCGCAGCAATTGCCCGGGAGGCAAGGTGTGGGTTACACGCACCGAGGATGAGATAGGGCGGGATTTTGTGGCCGATCTTCTCATCCAGAGTTTTCTGAACATCTATCTCGCTGAGTATTCCAAATCCTTGCAGTTTGAGTGCAGCCTTCACAAGCTGCACCGCATCTTCAAACTCACATGCCAGCACGCAGCTCAAGGGCTCTGCGCATCCGTCTTGCTTATCCATGGTATGCTCCCGTTCACCAACATCGCTAAACCGTTGTTATGGCCGGTAACCCGCTGGCTTTGCGCCAAGTTTCTGCAGTACCCACACCATGGGGCACCAGTTTGTAAAGCCGGATTGCAGCAGATTGAGCCCCGCGAAAGCGGTAAGGTAGAACCACCGATGGTTTACCAGCATGCCCAGTGCAACGCTAGCGGTAACCACTACTCCGGCTATCAGCCTGAGCCATCTTTCTATGTTCATATCACACACTCCTCGTCTCTCTAGTATCAATTACTAATTACCTGTTCCCTATTACTTTGCCCCTTCGCTTCGGCGCACCAGGAAGTACAGCACAGGTACCGCCAGGCGGGAAAGCAGGGTAGAGGCGATCTCGCCAGCCATCAACGCAATGGCCAGTCCCTGGAAAATGGGATCGAAGAGGATCACAAAGGATCCAACAATAACTGCGGCAGCAGTCAGAAGCATCGGGCGGAAACGGGTGGCTCCCGCATCTATAACAGCCTGTTCCAGCGGCATTCCCTCGCGCAGCCTCAGCTCTATGAAGTCCACCAGAATAATGGAGTTTCTCACAATGATTCCGGCACCGGCTATAAAGCCGATCATGGAAGTAGCTGTGAAAAATGCTCCCATCATGGCATGGGCTGGCAAAATCCCCACCAGAGTGAGTGGGATGGGGGCCATGATAACTAGCGGAGTTTTGAACGACTGGAACCAGGCTACCACCAGAATGTAAATCAGGATAAGTACGGCACCAAATGCAATGCCGAGATCACGGAAAACCTCCAGCGTTATGTGCCACTCGCCGTCCCACTTCATTACCGGCTTTGCTGTATTCTCCGGCATGGCGATGTTCAGAACCTTCAGCTGATAACCGGCCGGGAGCTTGAGGTTTGCTATCTTACTATTCATTGAGAAGATGGCGTAAACCGGGCTCTCCTGGATGCCAGATACATCGCCCGTTACATAAACTACGGGCAGCAGATTTTTGTGGTAGATAGATTTTTCTGTTGCAATCTGTACTGGCTTCACCAGTTCACGCAACGGAACCGTTCTGCCATCGGCGGCTGTTACATAAAGGGAAGTTAGCGCAGCGTCACTGGATCTCTCGGAACGTGGAAGTCGTACCCTTATAGGCACATCTTCTCGTGCCGTTTCATCGTGCGCAAACCCAACCTGCAGGCCAGATAGCGCGATTGAAAGTGTTCGGTTTACGCTCTGCACATCCACGCCGGTGCGTGCGGCCTTCTCGGTATCCACAGTGAACTGCGTGGTTGGCTGATCGTCATCCACATACCAGTCCACATCCGATACGCCCTGTGTGGTTTCGAAAACCTGCTTCACCTGGCCAGCAATGCGAGTTCGTTCATCCCCGGTTGGGCCGTAGATTTCGGCAACCAGCGTTTGCAGCACCGGTGGGCCTGGCGGTACTTCTGAGATCTTTACGCGAATTCCCCATTGCCTGGCGATGCGCTCGATATCCGGGCGGATTCGCTTTGCGATGTCGTGGCTCTGTGCTTTGCGTTCATTCTTACCAACCAGATTCACCTGGATATCTGCCTGATTGGGTTGGTTGCGCAGATAGTAGTGGCGCACCAGTCCATTAAAATTGTATGGGCTGGCTGCCCCAACCACCATCTGGTAGTTTTCCACTTCCGGTATATGCGCCACATACTCGCCGAGTGCACTGGTTGCAGCCGCCGTTTGCTCCAGCGTGTAACCGGTGGGCATATCTACTATTATCTGAAACTCGTTCTTGTTGTCGAACGGAAGCATCTTCACTGTTACCTTTTTCAGGCCAATCAGCGAAACGGCGCCCAGTAGCAGGGCTATAACACCAACAAAGAAGAACGCCCGCACCTTGCCAGATTCCAGCAGGGGAGTCATGATCTTCCGGTATAGCCGGGTCATGGCATCATCCTGTGCCTCGTGCCCACCACCATGCCCTTTGCCGTGATTCTTGCCGTACTCGCTTTTTAGCAGTCGGAAAGCAGCCCAGGGGGTAACGATAAACGCAATCAGCAGTGAGAAGAGCATTGCGGCCGATGCGCCAACTGGGATGGGGCGCATATAGGGGCCCATGAGCCCGCCAACAAATGCCATAGGCAGAATTGCGGCTATAACGGCGAATGTTGCCAGAATTGTTGGGTTGCCTACCTCATCCACGGCATGGATTGCGGCCTGCAACGGCGGTTTGCGCTCTCCATCCGGCATTCGGTAGTGCCGTACAATGTTTTCAACAACCACAATCGCATCATCTACCAGAATGCCAATTGAGAATATCAGCGCGAAAAGCGTAATGCGGTTGAGCGTATAGCCATACAGGTAGAACACAAGCAGGGTAAGCGCCAGCGTTACCGGGATGGCGATGGCCACCACCATAGACTCTTTGCGCCCAAGAGTGAACGCTATCAGCAAGGTTACGGATACCACAGCAATCATCATGTGGTACAGCAACTCGCCAGACTTTTCTGCCGCGGTTTCGCCGTAATTGCGTGTAACCGTTACCGTCACATCGGCCGGTATCAGCGCGTTCTTCAGCCCATCTACCTTTGTAAGCACGGCCTTCGCAATGTCTACCGCATTTTTGCCGGGCCGCTTGGCAACAGATATTGTTACGGCAGGTTCAACCGCCCTTGCTGCTTCTTCTTTGCCGGCGGCTGGCCCGTAGCCAAAACGCACGTACTGTGAGAGCTCTTCCGCCCCATCGGTTACATCGGCTACATCCCGCAAGTATACGGGCCGGCCCGCAGGGCCAGCAATTACCAGGTTGGCAGCCTGCTCGGCGGTAACGATAAACTGGCCGGTTTTTATTACTGTATCTTGATTATTATTTGAGAAACTGCCTGCACCGCCACGCTGGTTGGAAACCTGCACCGCATGCGCCACACCTTCCGGGCTAACTCCCATGCCAGCCATCTTCTCTTTATTCAGAGAAACAGTTATCTCTCTACGCCGCCCACCAATAAGCGTTGTTTCAGAAACGTTATCTATCTGCTTTACGGCAGTCTCCACGCGAGATGCAATCTGCCTCAATGCTGCAGCACCATAGTGTGCGCTGTGTAGCGTAAGGGCAAGGATAGGCACGTCATCGATAGAGCGTGGTTTGATGATTGGCTGGGTTGCACCCGGCGGAATAATATCAAAGTGAGATTGCAGCTTCTCTCGCAGGCGAACCTGCGCAGCCTCCTGATCCTGCCCAACAAAGAAGCGCACAATGGCTATGGCTTGCCCGGGGCTGGAAGTTGTGTACACATACTCAACGCCAGGTATTTCCCACAGCAATTTCTCCATGGGAACTGTTACACGCTGCTCTACCTCTTTTGAAGTGGCACCGGGCATGCCCACCATAACATCCATCATGGGCACGATAATCTGGGGCTCTTCTTCGCGAGGTGTTTTCATTACCGCCATGAAGCCCAACAGAAGTGACGCAATTATTATAAGAGGCGTAAGTTTCGAGTTTACGAATGCGGCCGCAATGCGGCCCGCAATACCTATGTGTTCCGCCCCACCTGTTTCAACAGTGTTCTTTTGCATGGAAAGCTGCCTGTTCTATCTATTTGCCAGATACGGGCCGAATAACGGCCCCTTCGGTGGCGACGCTGCCTCCGGCAGCAACAATCTTTTCGCCAGGGTTCAGGCCAGAAAGCACCGTTGTTCTGCCAGCGGCACTGTTGCCAACGGTTACCATTCTCAAGTGGGCTATCCCGGAAGCGTCCACGGTATACACAAAACGCAGCCCTTCGCGCTCCAACAGGGCAGCATTCGGAACCGTTAAGTTGTTGCGAAAAGCCGTTGTAAATAGCGCCTTGCCAAACATTCCTGATATAGCATGCTGGCCTTCGGGAAGGTTGAGCTTTACCGTAAAGGTGTGGCTTGCTGGATCGCCCTGGGGTGTAACCTCGGAAACAGTTGTGGGAATGGACTTTTCAATGCCAGCCTGAGATAGTACAACGCTAGCTATTTGCCCTTTGCTGGCGCTGGGAAGAACCGATTCTGGGACGATGGCCTCAAGCCTCATCTTCCCACCATCTATTGTAAGCAACGGCATTCCTGGCGATGCCATGGCACCGGGGTCGGCATTTCTGCGAGTTACTACACCATCAAAGGGAGCCGTGATGGTTGCATAGGTTCGTGCGATGCGTGCGGTATCCAGCCCGGCTTTTGATAAGCTAATCTGGGCCTTTGCACCCAGTGCCTCCTGCTGTCGCAATGCGGTTTGCATTGCTGCAGCTTCTGCTGTTCGTATCCCGGATGCTGCCTCTTGCACACCGGCCTGCGCCTGCCGAAGGGCCTGGCGGGCGGCACGAACTTCTTCTGTACGGCTGCCCTCATCAACCATGTTTCTGGCCTGGAGTGAAGACTGGTACTGTGCTCGTGTGGCCTCAGCAGCAGTTCGGTACTGATCCAGTTGCTGCGCGGAGATTGCCCCCTCTTTAAATAGCTCATCCATTCTTTTCTGGTTGGCTTCCGCCAGGTTCAGTGCCGCCTTCGCCTGAGCTACTGCAAGCGTGGCCTGTTCTCGCTCCTGTTTGCGTGGGCCAGCAAGTACCATGTCTAATCTTGCCTTTGCTGCCTGCAGGCCAGCCTCGGCTTCGGCTGCTTTGGAATGAGCCTGATCGATACGTGCTGCGCTCAGTGCACTCTCCATATGAGCCGCAGTTTGAGCTGCGCCATACCCGGCGCTGGCTGCATTTACCCCTGCGGATGCCTGCCTTACAGATGCATCCAGATCCAGGGCATCCAGCCAGATCAGCGTCTGCCCCTTCTTTACATGCTCGCCTTCGCGCACGGCAACGCGCACAACACGTGCCATCACTCTTGCGGCAAGCGGCGCTTCAAACTCAGCTCGAATAGTACCGGTGGCCTCTGTAATGATTGGGGTTGCTGTAAGGGAAACCGTTTCTGTAGCTGCTTCTATGGAGGAAGCGGAACTCTCGGACCTTGGCTGGGATTGGGCTGCGCCATACTGGCCGCCAGCACTCCGCGCACCATGAAGCGCGTAAGCACCCATAACCACGCCCAGCCCGGCTCCAAGAATGGGAGCCACTTTCCAAATCCCGAGCGTGCCACTCTCTGAAGATAACGAAGATCCTGTTCTTTTGAATAGTTTGTTCATAACTGGCCTCTGTAATGGATGAAGCTGACATCACCTGTCTGAATGGTGAATAACAATATAGTAATACCACTATTTTCATATATTTTCAACATGATCTGGCGGATAGCTATAAAATATATGGAATTCGCTATAAATGAGAAAGGCTCTGTGCCGCAAGCAGCCAGAGCCTCCACATCATTCGATTCCGGGCGGGAATATAGTCGGTTACTTTTTGTTGCCTGCTGCCATCACTTCATCTGCAATGGCCCACCGCATCAGCGCGAGCGCACGGTTAAAATCGTACAGGGCGTTCACTCTGTTTTGTTCTGCCAGCGTAAGAGCCGATTGAGCATCGCTCATCTCCAACCCCGGTGAAATTCCGGCCCGGGCAGAAACCCCCGCATTGTAACGTACGCGGGCAATGCCATATGCTGTGCGTGCCTGAATAGCTGCCTGCTCGGATACGGATACCTGCTGGCGCGCCTGCACTTCGTTAAGCCAGGCCTGCTGAACCTGAAGCGATATCACATCTTCTGTTTGCCTGCGTGCTGTTTTAGCGCTCTCTACATCCATCCGTGCCTGCTGTACTCTGGCGCGGGCAGTGCCGCCATCAGAAATAGGTACGTTTAGATTAAGCAGCGCTTCGGGCTCATTAATTGCCGTGCCAGTGGAGCTGCGTATATTGAAATATCCGGCAGAAACAGAGAGTGTGGGAAGCTGGCTTCTGCGTGCGTAAGCAACCCCCTTTTGTGCTGCTGCAATGTCGGCATCGGCTTCCATCAGCTCCGGGCGTGCCTTCATGGCCTTTATAAGCGCAGCACTCAACTCGGCACCGGGTTGTACTGCCGTATCTGCCTGCTGCAGGAAGGCTGATATTGATGCGGCATCATCCGGAACTGCTCCCCCTTGCACAGCGCCCTTTGTGCCCGCTGTAAATGCAGCGGTCGGTAGCTGTATAGCATTCTCATCGCTGAGGTTTAGTGGCGTTTGTACCTGTATTCCAAGAGTAGCCGCGAGTCGCGCCGTTGCTAGCGCAGAACTGCTGCGTGCATCTATGCTTAGTTTCTGGCTGTTGGCATAATCTGTTTCTGCTCGCACCACATCGAAGTAAGCAACCGCCTGCGCTCTATATTTTTCGCGTGCATCGTGCAGGCGTTCGGCTGCCGTCTTCAAGTTGCTATCTGCCACCTCTACAAGTGCTCTGGCGCGCAAAGCATCGTAAAACGCTGTTTGTATATCCAGAATTACCTGGTTACGAACGCGTTGCAGGGCTAACCTCGCGGCAATCTCCTCAAATCGGCTCCTGTCTACTGCTGAGCGTATGGCTCCAGAAATATCGATAGGGAGCGTTCCTTGAATGCCAAGTGAAAGCCTTGCCGCATCATGCAAATACACATCGCCTGGCGCTGTGCCGATGGTAGGGTTCAGTGCCGACTTCGCTTCGCCCGTGTGCGCAGACGCGCGCACCGCCGCCTCAGCAGCTTGTTCCAGGGGCCGGCTCAGCGATAGGCCAATTCGCATACACTCGTTTATAGTAAGTGGCAGATTATCGGGCTTGCCCGTAATTGCCGCGAGCGTGGGGGAATGCAGGCGCGCAACCAACTCTTTTTGGGGCTTTTGAGCGTGTGTTTGGCAGGGGAACCCCGCCAGTATCGCCAGCGCGGTGCCAATAGCCGCTTGCTTCTGGTGGATTATCACTTTACAGCTATTGCCTCCACACGCTGGCCTTCAATCAGCATGTCGCCCGGGTCTGCTACCAGTGTCTCTGTGCCTGTTAGTCCACTCGCAATCTCAACCTCTTTGCCAAGGTCCCTTCCGATTTGCACCGGCACATAGTGAATGAGGCTGGCAGAGGTAACCAATGCTACTCTCACACCCTGGCCATCAACAAGCAGGGTATTTGCCGGTATTCGCAATACTGTGTGGCCAACACCGGTTCGGAAATGCACCTGCGTGTAGGTACCGGGTTGGATTAGGCCCGTGTTGCCATTGATCCATACCTCCGCCATAACGGTTCGAGAAGCAGAATCCAGGGCACCGGATAACCGCGCAACCGATCCATGGAATACTTTTCCCGGCAGCTCTGCAACGGTAACATCGGCGGCCAATCCTTCATGAATCTCTGGTGCCGTAGTTTGTGGCACGTTCACCAACACGCGAAGCCTGTTGGTATGGGCTATCGTGAAGAGGCCGTTGTGAGTTACGGTGGCTGCCGGATCGGGCAGCAATCCCATAACTCCCGGAGTTACAAGCGTGCCAATGTCTACGTTACGAGCTGTAATCACACCATCAAACGGGGCCACTACACGTTCAAAAGAGCGTAAAACTCTAAATCGGGATGTATTGGCGGTTGCCGCAGATGCCAGTGCTGTGGCCGCCTCCACGCCCGCCACCCCGGCGCGTACTCCCGCTTCTGCAGCTCTAATTTGCTGCCGATTAGAATCCAGGGTGGCCCGTGCCGCATTTACACGCTGGTTAGACGATGCGATGTCTGCCATCGCAGCCTCAGCATCACTGTTGCGGGCTGTTAGAATTGCCTTCGCAGCGCTGAGATCCGCCTGTGCAGAATCTACCTCCGCCTCCGCTGCAGTTACACTGGCCTGCGCCTGGTCATAAGCAGATTCCGCCTCATCCAGCTCTTGCCCGGATACCGCTCCGCCTTTTTCCAGTTCACGCCATCTGGAAACAGTTTTCTTTGCGAGATCTCTGCGGGCAACAATACGGTTCAGGTCTGCTTTCTTTCCTATGAGATGCTTCTCTGCCTGCTGTATTCTTGCAGTAGCTTCCGCCTCGGAGGCCTGTGTGGCAGCTAAGCGAGCCTTTGAGTGCGCCAGATCCGAGAGTGCTGTATCTATCCCTGCCTGGGCCCGCACCGCTTCGGAACCGGCCTGCGCTCTGGAAGCTTCCAATCTGGATTGATCGGCGCTTGCCTGCTGCCTTCCTGCTCTGGCACGGGCAGATTCTGCAACTGCTTGATCCAGCTGATTGTCCACTTCCGGGCTTTCAATCAAAGCAAGGAGTTGGCCCGCCTTCACATGCACTCCAATGTCTGCATGCAGTTCGCGCACGTAGCCACTTGTTCTGGCATTCACTACCGTTTCCGATTCTGCCTGAACACTGCCCGGCAGGGCAATGCCATCACCTTCTTGCATTCGGGTTAGCCCAATCGCATTAACCAGTGGCGTACTGTTCTTGCTGGTGGCAGCAATGAGTTTCAGCTTGTTGCTCTGCTTAATTCTCGGTAATATTCCGGCTGCACCCACCGCGCCACCAAGAGTTAGCAGTGCTACAATGCGTAGCGCACGCCCGGCCCGTGAACTGTGATTGCCCTTGCCAGCATGATGTGGATGCTGTTTTGGCGTGGTATGGCTCTCACTGTGCTCTTCTGCCATACCAGTTTCAGGGTGTATGTGTTCTGTCATGTGTTTTTTCCTCAGAATTTACTATCTAATTGCCTCGGTATGGGGTGTAGAATGCGGCTTCTCTTCTCCCTCTTCCGCTGCAAAGTGTGGGGCTTGCTTCCTGAGCAGAGAGTAGATAACTGGAACAAACAACAGTGTAGAAACGGTAGCCAACATCAAGCCGCCAACAACGGCCCTACCCAGGGGGGCATTCTGTTCACCGCCTTCGCCAATCCCAAGTGCCATCGGTAACATGCCAATTACCATAGCTGCGGCGGTCATCAATACGGGCCTCAAACGCGTGCAGCCAGCTGTAATTGCTGCGGTGAGAGCGGTATCGCCCTCAAGGCGTCTGTCGTTTGCAAATGTCACTACAAGGATGGAGTTTGCGGTGGATACACCAACACACATAATCGCACCCATGAGTGCTGGCACGCTGAACACGGTGTGCGTAACAAACAACATCCACACAATGCCGCAAAGTGCGCCTGGCAATGCGGTGATGATGATCAGCGGGTCCACAAGTGATTGGTAGTTCACCACCATCAGCAAGTAGATGAACAAGATGGAGAACACCAGCCCTGCGCCTAATCCAGCAAATGAGCTGTTCATGCTTTCCACCTGGCCGCGCACGGTTACAGAGGTGCCGCGTGGTAACCGGTGCTGCATTTCGGCAAGCACCCGGTTAATATCCGTGGAAACTCCGCCCAGGTCTCTGTTGGCAACATTTGCATAAATATCAAATGTGGGCTGAACGTTGTAGTGGTTAATTACTTCAGCACTGGTTTGGCGCATTACGGTGGCAAGGCTTCCTAGCTGCTGTGGCGGCCGAGCAGAGGTTCCTGCAAACGAGATTGCATCCAGAGTTGGCACACTGTTCAGCCTGTATTGCGGGGTTTGCACGGCAACCAGGTAACTAACACCATTTTTGGGGTCCAGCCAGTAGTTGGGAAAGGCCTGCCCACTTCCGCTCAGATTAACAAGTACGGAGTTTGCAACATCACGCTGAGTAAGGCCCATTTCAAGCGCCCGGTCTCTGTCTACACTCACGTGCAGTTCAGGCACATCCATTACCTGGTGTATGTGCACATCGGCTGCGCCGGGTATTTGTGCCAGCTTTCTTGCAATCTCTCTTGCGGTATCAAAATTCCGTTCTGAGCGCCCCACAACTTGAACATCCACGGGGGCGGGAAGCCCGAAGTTCAGAATCTGAGTGGTTATATCCGCTGGCTGAAAGAAGAATGTGAGCTGAGGAAACCGCTTCGGCAACTCAATTCTCAACTCATCAATCAGCTCTGCGGTAGGCCGATGTTCCTCTTTAAGGGCCACCAGTATCTCGCCATCGGATGGACCAATTGAGCCTGTTGTGGAGTAGGCAAAATTAACCCCACCAACTGGTAGCCCAATGTTATCCAGTATCAACTCAAGCTGGCTGGAGGGTACCCGTTGTCTTATCTGTGCCTCCACCTGCGCAAACAGTTGCTCGGTTTTTTCTACTCTTGTACCGGCTGGGGCACGCACATGCAGCCTGAAGGAACCGGAATCCACAGCCGGAAAGAAGTCTCTGCCGATAAACGGCAACAATGCACCGGATGCAACGCACAAAAGCCCATAGCATGCCAGCACCATGCCACGCCGCTCCATAGCGGCATGCAGTCGGTGCCGGTACCACTCCAGGCCAATATCAAAGTACCGGTTGAACTTTTGATGGATCCGCCAGAAAATATCTCCCTGTGGCCCGGCATGTGCGCTTGTTTCGTGCCCATGCTGGTGCAACGTAACTTCACTCTTAAGCAGGAAGTTCACAACCACCGGCACCACAGTACGGGAGAGCAGGTATGAGGCGATCATTGCATAGATAACCGCCATAGCCAGCGGTTTAAATAGTGAGCCTGCAGCCCCTGTAAGAAACAATATAGGCACAAACACAACACATATGGCCATGGTTGCTACCAGGCTTGGGGAAGCAATCTGTTCTGCACCATCAAGTATCGCCGTACGTAGGCGCTTTCCGTGGCCAAGGTTTCTATAGATATTCTCGATAACCACAATGGCGTTATCCACCAGTATTCCAACCGCCAGCGCAAGGCCGCCAAGCGTCATTACATTTAATGTTTGCCCTGTTGCACCCAGCACTATAATGGATGTAAGGATGGAGAGCGGGATGGATACAGCAACAATTAACGTGCTGCGCCAGCTGCCCAGAAACAGCAGAATCATAACGGCAGTAAGCAGTGCGGCAATTACAGCCTCGCGCACAACTCCATTTACAGAAGCGCGTACGAATAGGGATTGGTCAGACATTACGTCCAACTCAACCCCCTGAGGAAGCGTAGCTCGAATAGTTGGTAGCAGATCTTTTACACGCTGAACAACACTTAAAGTGCTGGCAGATCCACTTTTCAAGATAGTGAGAAGGCAGGCGCGTTTGCCATCCCTGTTCACAATATTGGTTTGCACGGCAAAACCATCATGAACCTGGGCTACATCGCGCACAAAAATGGTTGCGCCGTTTATCTGCTTTACCGGCAGGTTGTTAAGTGCATCAAGCAAACCGGGGCTGCTGTTGATGCTTACGGTATACTCACGGTCGCCCATTTTTGCTGTACCAGCTGGCAAAATAAGGTTCTGTGCATTGATGGCCGCGCTGACATCGTATGCTGAAAGCCCTCTGGCCTGCATTGCTGCAGGGTTTAGATCCACCATTATCTGGCGAGGTTTTCCGCCATAGGGCGATGGGGTTGAGGCTCCCTGGACGGTGGCAAGCTGAACGCGCACAAAGTTCTGAGCATAATCGTACAACTGCTGCTCGCTCATTGTTTTGCTGCTTACACCCAGTTGGATGATAGGTACACTGCTGGCATTGAACTGTATGATTAAGGGTGGTGTGATACCGGGGGGCAAGCTCTTTAACAGCGTTTGCGATGTTGCCGTTAGTTGCGCAACTGCACCTTCTACCTTTGCACCTGGCTGAAAAAACACTTTAATAACGCTTACACCCGGCATACTCTGGCTTTCGATATGTTGAATATCGTTGACCGATGTTGTATATGAGCGTTCCGCTATGGTTACAATCCGCTTTTCCATGTCATCTGGCGAAGCACCACCATAACTCCAGATCACGCTGGCAACGGGAATATCGATATTGGGGAAGACATCGGTTGGAGTGCTAACAACGGTCGCAATTCCCAGAATTAGCACAAGAAGTGTGGCCACGATATACGTGTACGGCCTGCGGAGAGCGGATGCTACGATGCTCATGAGATGCGTTGTTTCCTATGCGGCAAAGTGGGGCTTCTAAGATCACGGGCTCGCAATCAAAGTCGATATCTGTGAGTCGTAAAGTTCCATGCTGCAAAAGGTGTGAACGAATGCACAGCGTGGAACTTTGCTGCCAGCAGTCTGCGCCTCTATCTGTGAGGCGAACACTTTTTCAGAAAAGCTGCGCCGAGGATAACACTACGGAATGTCTGGCCGCAGTCTCGTGATACAATTCAAACTTGGAATTGGCTCGCGCGCCCTTGCTGCACGCAAGGAACGCCGCGAAGAAGAAGCACGCAAAGCCGCCTTTGAGGCTCAGCTGGAACCATGCTGGGAGCCTCTGTGGCGCTGTGCGTACCACTGGAGCAACACGCCGGATGATGCCTCAGATCTGCTGAGTGAAACTGTTCTTGAAGGATATAGAAGCTTCCCGAGGTTTCGTGGGGAAACCACTTTTCTTAAGTGGATGTATCGCATCATGAGAACAACGAGAATAGATCTCTATCGCAAGAGCCAGAGGCATCAGGCGGTGAGCCTGGACGCACTTTGTGAGGAGAACGGAGAGCTAAGCGAGCCAGCCGATTCTGCGGCAGACCCGGTTGTACTCTTATCCAGAAACGAGCTTTCCAGCCCTGTGCACCTGGCCCTTATGGCCCTTTCAGAGGAACATCGTTTGATTGTGGTGTTGGCAGATATGGAGAACCTGGACTACGCAGAGATAGCCCAGATTTTACAGCTGCCGTTAGGAACGGTAAGATCCCGGTTACACAGAGCCAGAGCCCGGTTACGGCTCATGCTTGTGGCCGATCCAGAAATGAAGACGATCTATGGCGACCTCTCCCGCTCGCATGCAGATCAGGAACCCGATACTCAATGCAGGAAGTAAACCGATACAATCAACTGTCTTGTGAGGTTGCGCGTACGCTAATGAGCGACTTCATTGATGGTACTCTCGATTCTGAGAGGCTCGTTTCACTGAACGCCCATCTCGAAATGTGCGCCGCATGCACAATGGAGCTGGCAGCAATTCGGCACACTATCCTGCAACTGCGATCAGCCAATCCACCGGCACATTTATTGGATGAAGCAAAAGGCAAGGCGTTGCGTGAGCTTAGAGCGCTGCCCCAGCAAACTGCCGTCATAACTGCTCCTGTAATACGCAATCTGAGTTGGACCGCGTTGGCCACAGTAACCGCCGCAGCCGCCCTGTTTACCCTCTGGGTAAGACAAGAGACGCATGCCGGCAACGGCTTGAAAATAAACGGAAATCGCGTTACCCGAGCCACCCCGCGCCCACCTGCACTGCCCTCTGGAGAGGCGCTGGATGAAATGGCATCGCTACACACCGCACGAAGCATCGGTGTGGCACCGGGCGATAGCGGCGTACAGCAATTAGCCCTTGGCGATACCGACTCGGGAAGCACCGTTATAAATAACGAGATCAGCCGATGAAGAGAGCATGCCTGATGATTGCAGGCATGGCAACGGCCATGCATCTATCCTGCCCGGGTGCAGCGGCCGGACCACGCCGTAAATCCGATACAGCTTCTGCAGCCTCTGTCTGGCGTAGATCCATTACGGCCGGGGCGGAAGTACCAATGCGTGCCGATATGCTGATGACTTACCGTAGGCATGGCATTGTGCATACGGTTAAAGCACATGTGGTGCTTGGCCCCCATGGAGCCAGCCGCGTTGAGTTCTTGACGCCGACTGAGGTTCAGGGCCGAGTTATCTGCTCGGATGGCCAATCTGCATGGCACTACGATCCGCATACCTCTGCACTGGAAGAAACAAGGCTGAGTGCCGCATCCGAGCAGAGAGACCGTAGTGTACAGCAGCTAATAGAAACGAATTACAGAGTAAACATAGTGTCGCCATCCGTGGCAATTGCTGGTCGGCAGTGCTGGGTGCTGGATCTGTTGCCGGTGCATCCGGGCAAGAGCCGACAGCGCCGGTGGATTGATCGTATAACCAGCAGGACGATCCGAATAGAAACCACCTACACCGATAATGTTGTGGCCCGTATGGTGATGTACACGCCTACGTCGCTGCCTGCAACCATTACCGCAAACCTGTTCGTTCCACAAAACGGAAAAACAACGCATCGGGAAGCAGCCACTATCACATTGGATCCTCACTCAGAGCTAGAAGCGGCCAAAGTGCCTGCTAAGGCACCCCTGGGCTTCCGTAGGATCTCAGCCGCAATTAGCAGCCTGGATGGGCGGCCAGCTCAACAGCTGCTTTATACCGATGGAATTGAAACGGTATCTATCTTTGTTCAAAAGGAAACGGGTGCTCAGCCCGTGCCCTCTGGCGGATGGAGCAAACTGATGCTGCCAGGCCTTATCGCTTTCCAGAACACAGACCACCACGTTTACGCCCTCTCCTGGGCCTCCAATAAGTTCCAATTTACGGCAGTGTCCCACATTACCCCGGAGGCCATGAGGCGGTTTGTAATCGAGCTTAACAAGTCTATCCAGTAACACCCCGGACACCCTTTTTGTATTCACAATTGCAGTCATATGTTAGGGAAAGAGTTTAGCTACTGGCAACAAAAAAGTCCCGCCTGGCATCTGCAACTCTGCCAGGCGGGACCTTGATTGTTTATCGGTTTCCGGAATTATAGGCCAGAGATGCAGCCCTTTTGCCCGGAAAGGTTGGCGTAACCGGTGCCCTTGGTGTAGGCCTTGTTAGACCATTCACCCTGGATCTTCCACTGGGTACCGTTGGAGAACGTTACCAGCGGTGCTCCGTATGTCCATGCGCACTTGTCGCCATTCTCTGCGCCGGCAGAATCGAACCAGCCAATACCGCGTGGGTCGGTTCTTGCTTCGGAAAGCTCATGGCCCGTTACATTTGCCAGGGCGGCAAGGCCCTGAGAGTGCAGGCCGGAGGCATCACTGGGATTACAGCCAGCATCGCCATCCAGGCTGAAGTGGAATGCTATCTGAACAGGCACGCTGCCGCACGTGCCCCAGCTATGCCATGCACAGAAGCCGTTGGTTCCACGCGGCGTATCCACATACACCGCATAGTAGCCATTGGATACCGGGTTTGCGATGTGGGAACATACTTCTGCAAGTATCTGAGCGGTGGTTGGCGCTCCGGTTGGTGCAGGGGTAACGTCCACCAGGTGACCCAGGTGGGTGGTGGATGCAGTTACCGTTCCGTTTGTGCCGGTGTACTCATCGCTGGTTACAGCGTAATGGCTACCGTTGAAGCCTACATACCAGGAGTCCAAGCCCGTTATCTTATCACCAACAAATGTGGAGTTGCCCCAGCTTGTGCCCCAGTAAATTGCGGCGGTAGTGGCTGTGGCCATAATGGTGCCGGCGTGATAAGTCATATTGGGCGAGGAAGATCCTCCTCCGCCAGCAAAGTGCTGGTCGCCACCTCCGCTGCCGGGGTTTAGCTCGTTATCATCGTCATCACCATCGTCACCGCCGCTGTCGTTGGCTTTACCACTACTTCCTAAGCCATTGCTATGGCCCCTGGCTTCGCAGTAATGCTGATCACCCACAACATACATGTATTGCAGGGGGCACTTCGCCAGGTTGTTTACGGGAAGATAAGTATCCAACGCGGTTGGGGATGGGATAAACGAAGCGTTGTAATCCTGAATATAGAGGGATACCGCTTCGGCAAGCTGCCGATGATTTGAAAGACAAGAGGCATTGCGATTGGCGCGTGCACTCGAAAATACGGGGAAAAGAACGGCTGCCAGAATAGAAATAATTGCCAGCGCTACCAGCAGTTCGATCAATGTGAATGCGCTCTTGTGGGAGCCACTTTTCAGGGAACGACGATTCATGGTTCCTGCACTCCTTAGATCTCAGGTTCCCTCAGGGGAACCATTATCGCAGTGAGTATCGCCGGCAAACTTTGCCGGCGCAGAGCCTTTCAAACTTACCGAAAGACCGTTGTCTGAAGCTGCGTGACATCAGACAATCATATATTAGCAGGTATTTATTGGTTGCATATCCTTTTATTGGCGTATTTTGTGCATCGGTAATATTGATTAATTACAAGTAACTACTGTTTCATATCTACATAGTGCTATTTCTTTAAATCAACGATCAGCTCTACAATATGCACAAACGGATTGGCGCTGTTTTTCAACATATTGATACGCACGTATCTGGCAGGCACTGTGGAAAACTTCGCCTGGTATCCCGCTTCCGTGGCAATTTGCGAGTTCTTCGAAAAGTCCGCAACTGTTCTCCAGGTTTTTCCATCCACGGATGCCTCTGCAGTCCACTGGTAGTACCGGCCGCCATCCCAGTAGGTCACTACGTTTATGGTGTTTATCGGCTGTACTTTCTGCATATCCACCATTAGCCATTGTGGGGCTGGCCCATCAGGTGCCCAGTGCGCCATGGCGTCGTCTCGCTTGCCATCTACAGCCAGTCTCGCAAACCAGCCGTCTTTTCTATCCGGAGATGGGCCTACGGTTACTGCCTTATTGGTGGCCAAATTAGGTCGAGGCACAATCTCACACTTTAGCCAGGCACCGGTAAGTGGGCCATGCTGTTTGCCGGCCGCATCAAACACTCCCGCCCGCAGCCATGCTGTTTTCTCTAGGCTCAACGGTAAGGAGTAATCTTTCCAGGTTGGGCCGGGCAGGCTATTATCCAGGGCATAACGGATGCGCTGGCCAGCTGGCAGTACTTGCGATTTCAAGTTAACGGCAAGTGGCGCGGTAAACACGTTCTCTCCCAGATTACCGCCGCCGTTTAATGAGATATGCACGCTCTGTGTTAAGCCCTCCAAACAGGCGTCGGTGGATGCGAAGCGTTGAAGGAACGAAGCATAATCTCCCGGGGACGTTCCGCTCCAACCGCGCTCTGCAGATATCGCGAGGCGCTGGCGCAGACTCTGGATCTCTATGCTCTCGGAGTTTTCCCAGGAGCACAGCTGTAGGCCCGCCAGCCTCTCTTCGCCGCCTGCTACTTGCTTATTAAAGTCCGTAAACTGTTCAGACCCCTCGCGCCCGAACTCATCTACCCGCCACTTATATAGAAACTCGGGAGTTTTTCGGTTATCCCGAACTATGTAAAGTGGGGTCCAGCCAGCATTAATCACGCGGTATCCCGAGGCTGCAACCTCTGCCGGGTTTCTGCCCAGGCTCCAGCACATAATGAGAGTATCGCGCTCCAACGGATACTTGCTATGGGTATCCCAGGCCTCTTCCCAAACGGCCGTTGTTTTGCCATGAGCACGCGCATAACGTTGAACATCCGAAATAAACTGGCAGTAAAGTGTGTGGGGTGTAATATCCGGCTCTACCAGCTTTCGCGCGGCAAACTCAGGCGTTCTATCCAGGCCATCCAGAGATACTTCATCGGCCCCAATGTGAACTATGGGGGAGCTCTTAAACACATCAATCACTTCCCCAAGCAGAGTCTTGATGGCTGTTACTGCCTTCGCACTGGCAATATTGATGGTAGATCCATTGCCGGGTATCGCAAACAGTTCCGGCGCATCTGCAATCAGCCTGCCAGAGTGGCCGGGCATCTCTACCTCTGGCACCAGCGCCACACCATGCTCACTGGCAAAACTATCCAGATCTCGCAGTTCATCCAGAGTGTAAGGGCGGATATGGGGAGCAGAGGCTGGCTCAAAGCGCGCAAACTCTCGATTGCTGCGGCCCAACTGCGGAAGCGAGGCCGAGGGAAACATAAACAGCTGATCATCTGTGAGGTGCAACTGCAGAAACCGAACCTTATACAGCCAGCATAGCTGAATTACCTGCTTCAAGCCATCGGCAGTGTGGTACTTGCGCGCCACATCTACCAGGGCACCGCGGTAGTAGTAACGCGGATGATCGTGTATCTCAACCTTAGGAACGGTGATACCCGCTGCTCCAGGCTTAAGCAGCTGAAACAGTGTGCTTTCTGCCCAGGCAGCTGCGATGCTGCTGCCTGCGCGTATTGCGCAACGCGTTCCTGTTGTTAGCACATACTCCTCTTCTCGCAGGGTTGGGTCCAGGTTTACTGTTAGTGCGGCATCTGTGCGCGAAGTCGATGCAAAGTTAACTCCCAGCCCGGCCTTAAACTCCATCGTTAGCATGGCAACTGCAGGCTTAAGGCTGGCATCGGTACATCGAATGCCCTTCTCTGCACGGAAGCGTACCGGCGCACTACCTGATTGCCGAACCTCGGCGGGCCATGGCACGAGCGGCAGCTGTTCTGCAGCATCCGCAACCGTGCCGAGAACCAATAAACTGAGCAGAGAAAGAAGGTGAGAGCAGCGCATTTGTTTTCCCATTGGCATTAACATAGTGTAAGAATACCCGCCGATCAGCACTCTCAAAAGAACGATCAGAAGGAATCAGGGATTGCGGCACGCAATGCCTTGCACACCACATGTAATGGAGAATGAATTCGATGAGGCTCATAACCGCATTATTTGTGCTGGGCACCACATGCCTCATGGCGTCTGCCTCACCAATAGCGCCACCTCACTCTGCTGGTGAACGTCAGCAAACCTTCGATGCAGATCCAGGCTGGGAAGGCATAAACAACCGGCCAGTGCCAGACATCTCGCGTAAAGTTGTTCAGGATTTTGGCTTTAGCCCAACCACGCATTGTGTTGCAACCCCGGGCGAAATTGGTGGCACCATCACCCCTGCCGCTGTACCCGCAAGCTACGGTTTGCGCTTGCCACCTTCAAGTCTCAGCACACACCTCACGGCCTCCGGTGTTCTGCGCTGCCAGGGCGGCAAATTTCATGTGCTGCTTGGTTTCTACAACAGCAAAACCCGCAACGAATGGAGAACTCCCAACACCGTCGCTCTCCGAATTCAGGGACGCGGAGATAAGTTTATTGCGTTTACCGAGTACTGCACATCCCGGTGGCGCGCAGGAGGCGATTCGCCAGGTGGCTTTGATACGGAAGAACCGGAAGATCCGTCCTCAAGAAAGCGCCCGCTCAAAGGCTTCCCGTTACAACAAACGCTCCCATGGACCATCGATTATGATCCAGCAGCCTCTGGTGGTGCTGGCCTCATTACAGTGCACCTTGGTACGCAAAGCGCAAACTGCCGCATTGCGCCCGCCCACCGCACCGATGGTGCGGCATTTGACCGGTTTGGGCTACAAACGGTGGTGAAAAGTGCCGTTAATGGCGGCGAAGTGTGGATAGGAAATCTGAAAGTAAACGGCAAAATCCCGGATCTACGCAACCCCGCTCTGTGGGATTCACAGGGCAGCCACACAGCCTATGCGACCAGCGAGGTGCGCCCGCATGGCAACTTCGGTTTCTCGCCTACCAACTTTGCAGGTGGCAACAAAACTGGTGAGATCGGTGGGCTTATATTTCGGGGAGATTGTCGCGATAAGAACACGATGGCTGCATACGGGGATAAGCTGGAACCGTTGAGCCTTGCGGAAGCTCTGCATGCATCTGGCAAAATTGCGCTACGCCAGGGAGTAACAGATAGTGCCGTTCTGATTGGCTTCTACCATAGTAAGGATAGCCTTAAGGTAAGTAACGAGCAATCTTCCCTGCTGCCTGCCTCGTTCCTCGGCTTAGTGCTGGAAGGGCCAAGCCGAGAGGGATTTTTGCTGCGCCCAATGCTCAATACCAGAAACCTTGATTCAACAGATAGCCACTTGGCAGAATGCCCCCACATCTATCCAGATGGGGTGCCACACAGTTTTGATCTGAAGTACGATCCCAATGGGGCAGATGGCAATGGCACCCTCACCCTCAAGATGGATGCCCACACTGTAACCATCCCACTGGACCCCGGTATGAAGGCTGGCAAAACACGCTTCAACCGATTTGGATTTGTAACCACCTGGATAGATGGCAACGGTCAGCGCGTTTATCTGGATGATCTTCTGTACACTTTTCAACAGTCCGCCCCTTAATCCGCAAATTCGCCATCAAATGTAGTATGGGTAACAAAAGTTTCTTTACCGTGATAGAATGCGAGTGGGGTAGGCGTTGATCAACACAGGCAGGTTGCTTACGATAGGTGCAGCTCTTCTTCTTATGATAGCTGCTGCAAATTGGGCAAAAGCGCAAAGCGGGCAGAGTATTACCGATCTGCAGGATCAGCTGTACTTCACCTCCATAAGGCTTATCGAGAAAGAGTATAGTGCGGGCAACCTGAATGTGGTAAGAGATCTGCTTAACCAAACCAGAAACCTCCCACAAAAAGGGTTTGAATGGGGATTTTGGAACGCCCGCTGTTCACAGCAGCTCCGCACTATTGCGCCTCCACCTGGAGTTCACAGCTCGCCTACCGTGATGTCCTGGAGCAAAGAAGGTACCAACCTGCTCATCGCTGAAGGCAAAACGGGCACTATCCGTTCTATTCGGCCAGATACAGGCAATGAGATTAGCAAAATAACCGTTGCCGAAGATTTTAACTCGGGAATATTCTCACCAGATAGGAAGCTTCTGGCAACCGTCAAGGATTACAAAATATGCCTCTGGGATGTGAGTACAGGTGCTCGGCTGGCGCAAACATCCGTGCATCATGGTGCCGTGTCGCTCGCATTTTCACCAAAAGGCGATTGGGTGGCTTCGGTTGGATTGGATGGTTGGATCTATCGGTTTGATGCATCCACCCTTCAGCAAATTGGCCACTCTACAGAACGGGCGGTTGGATCCTTCTATTCGGCATCTGTCTCTAACGATGGCCGTTGCATTGGTACTGGCGATGATGGCAACATTAGCTGGATTTACGATACTGCAACCGGGGGGGCCAGGTTCCGGCTGCGCAGCCACCAATCGCGCGTAATTCGCACCGCCTTTTCGCCAGATGGAACCCAATACGCAAGTGCAGCACGGGATGGGTTTCTGAAAGTATGGAGCATGGAGGATGGCTCAGAGTTCTGCACAATCAAAGCCCATGAGTCCCCCATAATATTCGTAAGCTTCCTTCCGGATAGCAAACGCCTTGTAACGTGCGCAACGGATGGAAGCATCAAGCTGTGGGATGCACATACAGGAACATTGCTAAAGGATTTGAGGGGCCACTACCAGCCAGTGGAAGTTGCAGCGCTCAGCCCGGGTGGCAAATTTGTAGCCAGTGCCGAAGGGGATGGCAAGGTGTTTATCTGGGATATCACCCCTCCCACGGCGCAACTGGTTGCGGTTAACCCGGCAGAGCTTCGCTCCCAGAATATCAGTGCCAGTAAGCTGCCGTTTCAGCTGTTTCCCAGAGGCTTTCGATCGGTACCGCTCTCAGACGACGGTACCGTCACCGCGCGCGATGAAGGCGGCAAGCTCTGGTTCTGGAATGTGCCAACCGGAAAGACAATGGGCGGAGTACCTTTGAGCCAATTACACGCAGGAGAACCCGCACTTTCGCATGATGGCAAACTGGCCGCATTTCTCACAAGGGATGGATGGCCTGAGATTTACAGTACCGAAAATGGTTACGTTGTTCGCAGGTTGGTCGGTGAACGAAGCGAAGTGCTTGCGGCTGAATTCTCTGCGGATTCCAGATATCTCGCATGCTCCACGGCAACCGGTAATGTTGAAATTTGGGATATTCAAACCGGTGAGCGTACTGTTAAACGAGATATAAAATACCGGGCCTATACTATTAAATGGATTGGTGGCGGGAGTAGGTTAGCATTGACATCGGCCAATCATGATGTCCAGATCCGGGATAGTAGAAATGGAGATCTCATTTGTACCATTCCAGATATTGCAAGTGATCTCAGGTACAGCCTCTATGCATCGGAAGATGGTAAGCGCGTGCTGATTACCGGAGAAACGCCTTCACTCTGGAATGCTGATACTGGGGTAAAGATAACAAATATTGTGGGGTTACCCAATGGGCCCAGGGATGCTTCATTTAGCCCAGATGGAAAGCGGGTGGTGATTGGAGTAACTGGTGGCGAAGTACATGTGTATGAAACCACACGAGGGCGGGATATACTTACGTTTCAAACTGGCGGCGAGCCCCGATGGATTACATATGTTGGCTTTCAGAAGGATGGCAACGCCCTTTACGTTCACAATCCGGCCGTTCCTGCCAGCATTCTTCCGGCGGTTTTCAAATAACCACGCGGCCATTACAGGCTAAACTAAATGTATGATTACCACAACAGTTATAAGGCTTACAGCCTGCGCAATGGCGATAATTGTGATACCAACCGTTGCTATAGCCAAAATAGCGCCACCCGCAGCAGTGTCCGGTGAAATCGAGAATCCCGGTGAGAAGTATGGCCGGGATACTGCATATATTTTAATGGCAGACACGAAGTTCGGCTGGCGAACATCTGCCATCCCTGGCGATATCGATCTTAATGGTCACCATTTATTGATGGATACCGGCGGAGGCAACCGTACAGAGTTTAGCGGGCAAATTACCGGAACCGGAAGCGTAGAGTGGCGCGGTGGCGGCGTACCGCAGGTGGCGCAGTCTATTCTCAGTGGTTCGCGCCCGAACACCTTTGTGGGAGAGTTCGTTCTTGCCAACGGCATCCTGGATTTGCAAAAGGCCAGCGGTGTTTGCGCCATCCCGGGCAACATTACCATTGGGCAGCGCGGCGATACGGTGCTTCGCATGTTTGCAGAGGGGCAGATTTCAGATAAAGCGGTAATCACCTTTGCCGGCCCAGGCATTAGCCAGCTGGATACTAATGGATACAATCTGCATATTGCCGGCATCCAGGTTAAGGCACATGCCGTCATCGATCTTAGTTCAAAAACCTCAACCGGCTCTACTGTTCAGATTGACTTCAACAACGGCACCTGGGATCTCAGTAAAACCATCACTATCCGGGGGTGGGCTCCAAATTGTCACTTCAAGTTTGCTGGCGCGGCATTGCCACAACAATTGCTGGCACGTATCGGATTTGATTCGCCCTTCGGCAAGCACTCTGGCCTTTATGCTGCAAAGCAAAATTCAGCTGGTGAACTGCTGCCAGCGGCAGAGGTGAAAGCATCGGCTCCGCCATTTGATATGAGTGTGGCGGCGCAAACCCGCCGCGCAAAACTATACAACGTGGAGGGACTCAAGGAACTGGCAGGCTGCATCCCGCTGCACCAGGGTAACGGCACGGTTGCTTTGTTTGGTGATTCTATCACCTGGCTCAATGGCTACTGCAGAGCCATCCAATCCTGCCTTCAAAACTCGGGGTCTGCGTGGAAAGTGGTGAACCACGGCATCAATGGAGGAGGTGTCGAACAAATCCGAGATGGGGCAAAAGAGGCCGGGTATCCAGGCAATTCCCCCCAGGCATCCTTTGCAGAGCTTCTTGAGGCCGATCATGCCAATACCGCCTTCGTCTTCATCGGCATCAATGATGTGTGGTGGCGCAAAACAACTCCCGCACTGTTTGAAAAGGGGCTGCGCGATCTCGCCACAGTGGCCGCAAACAGCCATGTTAAACTCGTGATGGCTACCATGGAGCTCCATGGCGAGCTGCCAGACGGCCGCAATGCCGACGACCCAAGGATTGAGGAGTTCTGCACCATCACACGCAAAGTGGCCGCCGAGACACATGCCACACTGGTAGACCTGCGGCGCGCATGCACTGCTTACCTGCAAAACAACAACGCCCAGCTGCGCGTGGATGGCACCATCTACTCTGCACCTTCCGGCATTCTTACTTACGATGGAGTTCACCCAAACTCTACAGGCACCGACCTGCTTGCCCGGCTAATTGCAGATGGAATTGTGCGGGCTTATTCCCCGTAATAGGCTTGAAGGAGCGTTTTAATGACCACTTCGATACCAGCCCGTGCGCTTAGGAGTAGTGTGTTGTCGCTGTTGTCATGCCTGTTTTTTGCTCAAATTGCCGTGCTCTGTCCAATTACCGCAATGGCAGATGAAGACGCCCGCGCATGGCAAATTCTGAAAGCCAATTCCGAAACCATGCTGGCCCTGCCTGCATACAGCGCCGAATGCAGAACAACCACATCTCGGAAACTGATTTTGGAAGGGCAGGCGCCGGTTTACTATGCTGTCTCCATGCTGAAGGCAGAAAAACCAAACTTGATGCGTTATGAAAGATACGATCTACCAACGCCGCAATCCACTATTTTTTGGACCCCTGGCAATCTGCATCCAAGCCAGCATTATGCCAGCAACGGCAAACAGTATTTCCGACAGTATGGCTCAAAGTATCGCTCTGCACTCCTTGATGGCAAGATCGACCCGCGGTTTCTGCTGACCATTGATGAACCCTGGTCTGGCTTCTTTGCATCCAACGAAACGGTCTACGGCCTTTGCGTGCATTACAAGAAAGAGGATGCCCTTAAGGAGATTAACTACCTCGGCACAGAGGTAGTTAATGGCACTATCTGCGATAAGGTATATACCGATCTCGTTTATATCCAGGGTAAGGATGGCCTCAGAGTTAAATCTATATGGTTCATCGGGCCCGATCATCTTACACGCCGCTGTTTGGCAAAAGTTGAGTCGGAAGGTAAACTCGCATATGTGCGGGATTCGCTTGTGATCAATATACAAACGGGCCAGCACTACAACAAATCAATCTATAACTACTCGCCAGGGCCAGGCATCGTGCTGGATAACCCGGCCCCCTTGCTTCCCGTGCTTGCAAACGGTGTTACCGCGCCAGATTTCACCGCTACAGATGTGAGTGGCAAACCTGTGAAACTTGCGGATTTACGGGGCAAAACTGTTATTCTGGACTTCTGGGCAAGCTGGTGCGGACCCTGCATGCAATCCATGCCGCACAATCAGCAGCTAATGGAGGAGTTGCGAAAGCGCTACAAATCGGATGTGGTGCTGCTGGCGGTAGATGCGGGAGAAGACCGAGAAGCATTTGATCGCTGGATTAAGCGGAATGCTCAGAAGTACGGCGAACTGTTGTTTGTACACAGCGATCCCGCCGATCATGTGAGTAATGAACGGTATAAGGTACCTGGCATCCCCACACAGTTTGTGATAGATAAACAGGGTGTTATCCGCTTCTCTGTAGTGGGTTTTGATCCAAAGAGCTCATCTCTGTTGAAAGCCGTGGAGCAAATCTGCGGTTCAATCTCACAATAGGCGGCCACTACCGACTTGCCAGCCGGAGGCAAATCGAACGTTTCCCTGGCAATCTGTGCAGTCCCATCCCCCAGGAGCTGGGTGAAGGAGCGTTTTGATGACCAATCCTATACCGGACCGGACGCTTAGGAGCAGTGTTTTTTCGCTGTTGTTATGCCTGCTTTTTGCTCAAATTGCCGTGCTCTGTCCCAATGCAGCGTCAGCAGATGATGATGATGCAACTGCCTGGACAATTCTGAAAGCCAATGCTGAAACCATGCTGGCCCTGCCTGCCTACAGTGCCGAGTGCAGAACCACCACATCCAGGCAGACTCCCATTAAGGGCCAGCTTGCTGTAAGCTATAGTGTTGCCACGCTCAAGGCTGAAAAGCCGAACCTGATGCGCTATGAATCCTGGAACCTGCCTGAGCTAACGGGATCGGTGGATTGGAGCCCCGGTAAAAGCGCACCCCAATATATCTTTGCATGCAATGGGAAACAGTATTTTAGGCAGTATGGGGAAATGTACCGATCTGCATTAAGCGATGGGAAGATCAATCTCCGTACTATGTACACGATACTGGAGCCATGGACTGGTTTCTATTCTGACAATGAAACAGCTTTCGACATATGCGTGAAATCCAGGAATAAGAAAGAGCTATTACAGGTTACTTATCTTGGCAAAGAAACAGTGAACGGTGTGGTGTGCGACAAGATATACTTCGATATCACTTCTGCGTATGGCGCTAACGGCCTACGAATGAAGGAGACCCGGTATATCGGCCCAGATCATCTGGTGCGCCGTGGTACCTCAGAGGTATTCAACGATGGAAAACAGTCGTATTTCCGTGATGCCGTTCTGGTAAACATCCAACTTGGTACCCACTTTAATCGAGCGGTTTACAACTACTCCCCAGGCCCAGGCGTAGCGCTTGAGAAACCAATAGCTGACAGACCTGTTCTTGCCAACAAACTGGCTGCACCCGATTTTACTGCCTACAACACTGAGGGGCAGGCCGTTAAACTTTCTGACTATCGGGGAAAGACCGTTATTCTGGACTTCTGGGCAAGTTGGTGTGGACCTTGCATGCAGTCGATGCCACACAACCAGCGAATCATGAGGGATCTAAAGAAGCGTAACAACTCCAATGTGGTTTTGATTGCTGTTGATGATGGCGAAGCCAGACCGGCTTTTGACGAATGGATTAAGAAGAATTCTGGCAAATACTCGGACCTGATGTTCGTCTTTAGCGATCCCAAGGCGCGAGTTAGTACCGATCTGTACAAGGTCAACGGTATTCCAACACAATTCGTCATCGATCCAGCAGGCATCGTTCAATATTCTTCGGTTGGCTTCAATCCAGATAACAAACCCTTGTTAACTGCAGTGGCTCAGGCAAACGCCTCCACCCGCCCCTGATCCTAACACACTATTTTGTTGCCGGAGCCACGGATTCATCTTTACTGAACGATTTGTGATATTCAATCTGCACGTCTCGCCAGTGGGTGTCCTTATGCATAAAGTCGGTATCCCACATGGGGTCTTTGTGCACAGTGGCATCGTAATCAACAACCAGGGTACGGTTGTTGCGCCAGCTTACGCCATTTAAGCCGCTGCAATCCACTTCCACAATATCCGCAATTCCGATGCCAAGTGGGTGCCAGCCCGGGGCCTCCAACACAATATGCTGGTAGTCACAGGTTATTCCGTCTTTGCGATGCAGCGTGGCCTTATAACGATGATCGGGAGACCAGGCTGTAATGCCCTTGTCGTCTACCATCCCAAAAGCAGATTCAAGCATCATAAACAACGCACCAATTAACGCACACCCCATAGCAAAAAGCACACACAACACCTTCACCCATATTGGAACCCGCTTAATCCATGCTTTCATACACTACCCTCATCAGTAACCAGCGGGCCAGGCTGCAGAACCCGCTGGTTATTACCTTGAATATCTACCGTTTCGAGTTCCTATTTTGCGCCCTTTAGTATTTCACCAGGTGGCTTAGTGTCTGCAGGCAAAGAAGTGGCCACTTCACACCACATCTGGCGAGTGTAGTGCTCTTCAAGGATATGCTGATAGAAGTGGATCCATGTGGTCTCGCCAGCTGGTCGCCCATAATCCATGTCTCCACCCGGCCGCTTGTCTCCTTCAGCACGCCCGCCATCCGGGTTGGCCGTAACTGGCTGCGGATAGTGCAGTACATCAACGAACAGGGTTTGCATCTGATGCAGCCACTCGTGCAGCTCCATCTCTCCATCGGTTTCACCGGGGTATGGATAGTTTGTATGCCACGGCACCATTATAAAACCGGCATTCTGCATATCTGGCAGGCGGCCATAGGTTGCAGCCGTAAATGGTGCCGGTACAGATGGTCCCTGATCACCATTGAACTTAACATAAGCCATTACTGTATCATAAGAGCGCTTTTGTAGAAGCTGGCGTATGGTAGGAAGCACAAGATGCGGAGCAGGTGAAAATGGTGGTTTACCCGCCGCGTCACCTGCCAGTTTCGTAAGCGGCTCTTCCACCGTTTGAATATCCAGATCCAGATCCAACTGGCCGCTGGTATATTTGAGTACATGAGACTTAAAGGCCGCAAGGCTCTTCTTAATTTTGGCCTCGTCTTCAGCGCTGATGGTTTTATGTACTTCCACGATGGTACCCGCATCATTGGTCCACTGAAAGTCCAGATGCCGGTACACCACGGCCAGCACATGCCACTTACGTGCCTTCGCCGGATTGGTGTTTCTGGCAACCTTTGGCCTCAATAGATGGATGTGCTTGTGAGCCTCCACAATGTCATCTTCGCTCGCGGGCGTTCTATCCAGCAGGCGTTCCCACGCTGTCAAAGCCTCTGCGGGGTTATTAGCGGCTTCTGCGGCGAGCGCTTTCTCACGAGTACCTGCCGTAGATAAGGCTCGCTGCGGTGCCGTAAACACACCTGCAGAAGCCAGATCTTGGGCGCTGGCACACCTGGGTCCAACCATCGTGCCGGTGATCGCAACCCCGGCGGCAATCGTGGTAATCCAATTCGATACGGGCATCAGTTACCTCTCTGGCATTTGCTATGTTAACTACAGGCAGTAATCTTAACGCTGCAGGGTTAGAGCTTCTTTTCTATCTCGAGCGCGGTGTGTGGAAGAGAACCCGGAGTGCGCTCACTTATCTGGTAGCCACGTTCGTATGGGCGGTGAGACCAGCTTCCAACTCTTATCTGCACCGATGGGCCAGTTAACCCCACCGATTTAAGGTAATCGAAAATGGCATTCAGAGTTTGCTCATACAACACGTTTGGAGGGGATCCCGCCATGTGCGCTCGGCTCAAGGTTCCGTGCTCAAAGCGCAACGTCTCGTCATCGCCGATGCTCGCTTCCACCACATTAATCCCCATCTGAATACCACGCTCCTTCAAGGCAGCCTGGTGGCGCTTCAAAACCTCGGTGATGTAGGGCACATTGTAGGTCCAGTCAACATCCATATATACTGTCCGCGGTTTATAGCCTGCCGTGGTAAGCACAGCTATCAGCTCATTCAGGTAGCCAACACAGCCGTATTGAGGCTTTTGGCTTACAATCGCGTTAAATCTGTCTATGCTGTTAAACCAGTTGGGATCCGCACTATTTATTGCATCCAGTCCTGCTTCATCGCGCCATGCCCAGCCCGGGTTCACATTCCAATGTAGGCTAACAGCGGGCATCTTATTGCGCCAGTGCGTGCGTGCAATATTTAGGTAGCGAACATAGTCCTGCATCAGTATCTGTCGGCGCTGCGCGTAGGTGCCTGCCTCAGTGCCGGGGATAGTAATACTAGCAGCGGCCTTGCGCTGCTCCCAGGTTCCGGCCGTTTTTGCCAGTATGCCAGCATCAAAATAGGGAAGCAGGCCCGGTATCCGCTCATCAAACAACAGCTCATCCGGAATAAATGGCTTGCCGTCTCCGGTAACAAACCAGCCTTTGCCCGCGGGGTTCGGCCTATCTGCTGGTTTTGTAATTTGAAACACCTGCGCATAGAGGTTGGTGCCATCCACAGGCTCCCCCAGTATCTCCATGTGGGCGAGCTTCTCCCCATTAGGCACCTGCGTAAACCCGGGAGTCTCTACCGAAATTGGGACGTGATTCGCCTTTAACAGGGGCAGCAGCCCTTTACTGCTGGATAGATACCCAATTTCGGCTGCAAACACCGAAAACGACCCATGCCTCTTCTTCAGCGCGCTCAGTAGCTTTGGCCAGCGGTCAGCCTGCCCAAACGCCTCATCAAGGTGCCCATTTATCAGGCTCGGTGGTGTTCCTGGCTTATACCATGCGTTGGCCGCAAGCTGATTGGGCGCAAAACTGAATGTTCCAGACTGAGCGAAAGCCGGCATAGTAAAAGAGAGTGTTGCAGCAATTACCACACATGCAGCAAAGGCTTTCATTCCGCATTTTCCTCAATGGCCACTCCGTGCTGAACAACAGTCACTCCGAACAGTCCCATCATACGCGGCGCATCTGCGCTGGCACACCGAGTATCAATGAAAGTTAATGTGCTTTCTGGCAGGCCTACCTTGTGGCGTATGGCCGCCTCAATAATATCTATCCCATCGATAATCGGGCCGTTGGGTGAAGGCATCAACACCCTTCTGTTGCACACAAGGCAGTTAACGGGGTTGGGCATTGCGGGTTTTCCCTCTATAAACAGGGCTGGCAGCTCTATAAAGTCGCCTGGTTTCAAGCCAAGTTCCTGTTGCAGCAGCTCTTTCGTAGCCTCCACAATCGAGTCAATCCGCAGGCTCTCTTCCGAAAATGCAACCTCTTCCAACAATGCAGAAACGGAAGTTGCATTGGCAGTGCCTTTAAATACCACTGCATCCGGGTTGCCTTCCAGCAGGGCACGCTCCAGCAACAACCTTGCAGCCCTTGGGGATGGCAAAGCTACCCGAAAACCTGTTGGCGTATCGGCCGGAAGTAACGCCAGGGCCTCACGGATGTTTGCATCGGCAAGCCAGGAGATGTCCAGCTTTACAGTGGCAGATTGCTGTTCTGGTTCTTGCTCTTCCGGATTGGCTCCTTCGGCTTCTGTGGTGTGCCCAATTATTATTCGGCCCTGCGGGTAGTGCTGGCCAGCAGCATCAGTAACAGGGGGGCTCTGCATACAGTAGGCAGAACGCACATATGCCGACCCAGGCTCCTGTGGCCCCACTCCGCACTCTTCCAGCCATGCAATAACCTGCTCCTCAAACATTTAGTGCGCTCCAGATTTCAACCGCGCGATTGTTATCGGTGCCATATCCCATGCATTTATGGCGTTCAATTCTGCCTCCCCACCATTAGCAAACAAGGCAATGCCTGTGCTGTCTGCACGGGTGGGCCATATGCGCTGAGTAAGGCACTGCCTGCCATTAGCGTACACCTCAATAATGGAGTGATCCAGAAACACACGCAGTTTAAGCGGTTCACCGGGCTTCAACGCAAAGGGCGCTTCCTGAACGGTTACATCCGGGTTTGGCGCACCCTGCGCCAGCATAAAGCTCATGGCATAGGTCTTTGGTTTTATGCCCGGCGTAAGGGTAGAGCGCTCCACATCTATCTGTAGCACACCCCGTGCCGGGATGTACCGTATCGTTGTCTCCTCCATACCATCCGGGCTGCGCCTTACCTTCAGGCCGTACTCAGCGGCAGCTGAATTCGCCGAGAATTCAGCATCTATCTCTTTGCACACGCCTGCTATCGCGGCAATAGGCATGGTATCGCCAGCCGCTACCTTTGTTGCACCCGCCGCTGTGTGGGCACGTCGCAACTGGGTTAACTCCTGAACAGGCGCAATATTCAGTGCGCCATCTTCACCAGGGGTAAGCACTCTCGGTAATGTCATGGTCGAAGGCGAGCCCAGCACCCAGCCCCACATTATCCGCCTGCCTTTTGCATCCAACAGTGTTTCTGGCGCAAAGCAGGTGCCGCCCGGCCAGTTCATTCTATGGTGCGCTTCCGGTGTGAATTTTCCATTCTCAAAGTGGCCGGTGTAGTACCGCGCACCCCGGCTATGGCTTATGCACAGCAGTATCTGCTTCTCGCCCAATGTAAACAGATCCGGGCAGGAGATATCCTCTTCCGGGAAGATATCTGGCATATCGTGAGATAGCAGTGGGCCAAGAAGTGTCCAGTGAGCCAGCGAATCATCGTTCGCTCTGTATATGGATGGACCCCTGCCAGAGCCCGGGTTCCCGCCAGAAATCGAATAGTACGTACTGCCCTGCAGCCACGTATGGGGGTCCCATCCCGGGTTTTTCATAACCGGGTTTTCTGGCAGCTTCTTAAAACTGTTCAGATCCGGGTCTCGAGATATTGCGATGCAGTTGCCCGCGTCATGGTGCGGATTATCGGTGCCCAGCCCATGGTAAGAGAGCGCCACATGCCCCTCTTTTGTGATAAACGCATTGCCGCTGAATATTCCCGCTTCCGGGCCAGGCGATAGCATTGGAAGCTGCTGCTTCCAGTGCAGCAAATCGGTGCTGGATACATGCCCCCAGTAGTGCCTGCCCTCTTGCTGGTAGATGTAACCCAGGTGGTATCTGCCGTGAAAATACACCGCACCATTTGGGTCGAAAGGCATGCAATCTTGCCCGGTTGGGCTGGTAAAGTGGTACACCGGCAACTGCGCTGCATCGGGAGTCTGGCCGGATTCTGGCGGCGATACCATGTAGCTACCCTCTCCATCCAACTGCAGGCGGCCCCCAGCCACCCGCGCATTACCTACCAGCTTTGCAGCCGGGTATCTTCCCATAACATCTTTTCCATTGCCCCGGGCAAAGTTCCACCACGCGTAGGGCTTTGTACTCCCCATGGTGCCCGGCCGCAGCGCTTCCAGCTCCTCAGCAGTTAGCGGTGCCCGGTAAATACGTGCGTCCAGCACAGAGCCCGCAAAACAGGCTCTGTCTCCGGCCTCCAGGTGGCGCAGGCCAATAATTGTTGTGCTATCCGTAACAAAAGATTGGGGCTCAGCCACGGTGTGATGTGAGTAGACCTTGCCGTTGCGATACAGGGTAACCTCTCGGCCTCTGTACACCGCTGCCATCTGTATAGGCTCAGCGCCACCGGTTTCGGCTGGTGCGGCTGCAGCCACGCCTCTATCGGTACGGTGGTAGAACTCGCTGCCAGTTACCCACCTTGCGGGCGCTGTTTCCCCGAAAACAATTCCATCAAAATGTCCACGGCGGTCGTCGAGTGTAAGCACACTGCCACCGTGCTGGGTTAAGTTTGCTGGCACCACCCATGCCACCAGCGTTTTATCCGCAATGGCAGCCGTTGAGGTTGCACGTTCTGCTACTGGCCTTATTACTGCAGTGGGCTTTGCACCTGGCTTAAGGGTGCGGAGCCTAATGTTTCGGAACTGAACCGTGGTGGGTGGGCCGGTATGTAATTGGAGGCCCAGCACTCCAGAAATAGCCGCTCGCTGCGCGTCCCCATCCAGCACCTCTGCAGCGGGTTTGCCGTTTACAAACAGACTAAGGTGTGTGCCCTGCGCAATCAGGTGATACTCATGCCAATCTTCCAGCCGAAACCAGGGAGTGCCCCCTGCATCTGAAATATCGGATAGGCGGCTGCTTCCCGTTGGGTCAATATCTGCCCGTTTGCCCCTAAAAGCAAGGGTTTCCCTGCCATGCTCTTCGTACAGGCGGCATAGCCAGGGAGTATCCAGGTTGTTATCCATCTGGTACCCGGCCAAATCATGCCCGGGGATGATGCGGCTGCGAAACTGAAAGCCACTGTTGATACCATGGGAGCCAAACATGCGGAACTGCAGCTTCAGCTCAAAATCGCCCATGGGCTCATGCCACACCAGATACTGATTGGATTTGATAGGATGTTCTGGCGTTATCCTGCCCGTAATAGCGCCATCCTGCACACTCCAGCAGCTCATATCCGGCGTTTCCCAGCCGTTAAGTGTTTTGCCATCAAATAGGGGCACAAAGCCTGGCTCTGGTGGGGCGGCTGCCAGGTGGCTTGTACCACCAGCGGCCATAGTTAGCGCAATGCAAAGCGCACCGGTTATCGCCCGGAGGGCCGTTTTTGCCATGGAGTTTCTCCGCCAATCTGTATCTGCCTGCGTAGCGCTTCTGCAAGTTCTCGGAAGCGATCCGGTGCAGTGGCCGCCATATTGGTGGTTTCGCCGGGATCGGTCTTAAGGTTATAAAGTTCAAGGGGTGCGAAAGGGCTATCCTGCAGTAGCTTCCAATCTCCGCGCCTGTACGCATCAATCGTTTTGCCGCCGTAGGCTATGCCGCCTTCGCGCCTTACAAAGTAGGTATCTCTGGACTGTTGCGGGGTGCCTGTGCCCGTAACTTCGGCCAGAAAACTGCGACCGTCTATGCCCCCAGGTGGTTTTACTCCGGCTGCCTCGCAGGCGGTTGAAAATATATCCATGGTAAGTGCCATGTGCTGTGTACTACTGCCTGCAGCCACCCGGCCGGGCCAACGCATTGCTGCCGGCACACGCAAGCCACCTTCATACATATGGCCCTTGCCACTCCGCCACGGCCCGTTATTCGCGCCATTTTCCAGCAACCCACCGTTATCCGATGTAAAAATAACCAGCGTGTTTTGCGCCAACCCTTCGGCATCCAGCGTATCCAGCACTTTGCCAATTCCAGAGTCCAGGTGCTCAATCAAAGCTACAAGGCGTGCGCGCTTAGCAGATAGTTCGGGATGCCGTTTTTTCACCTTTTGCAGCCATTCGGCGGGCGGTTGAACCGGATCGTGCGGGGCGTTATAGGCAAGATACAAAAAGAAAGGGTTGTTTGCGGATGCGCGCTCATGTAGATAGTCGCAAGCCCACTGGGTGAACACATCCGTGGCATGCCCCTGCGGATTTACGGCTTGGCCATTGTGCCGCATAAGGTTCAGGCCATGGCGCAGATGGGTGTAGTAATCGTCCATCATATCGCCCAAAAAGCCGTGAAACAGATCAAATCCCCGGCCGTTCGGCGTGTTAGGAGCCCCTATTCCCAGGTGCCATTTGCCCACCAGCGCCGTGTGATAACCTGCGGGCTTTAGCATCTGCGGCAGTAGCTTTACACCCTGTTTAAGGTATCCCCAGGAGTCGTTGGGGGTCTCTTCCCGAATAACGCCTGGCACTCCAACCCTGTCCGGGTAACAGCCGGTAAGCAGCGCCGCCCTGGATGGCGAGCACACGCTGCTATTGGCGTAGAAGTTATCAAACGTTACGCCTTCGTGAAAAATTCTATCGATGTTGGGTGTGCTAACATCTGGCGTGCCGAAGGCAGAATAGTCTCCTCGCCCCTGATCATCCGTTAATATAACCAGTATGTTCGGCCGTTTTTCGGTGTTTTGAGCCTTATCGCCGCTTGCGGGAAGCGCCGAAAACCCGGCTATAGCCAGCCCAAGAGTGGCGATTACTGGCGCAATTGAACGTACAGGCAAGGTGCGGATCCCTCCCGGCAGGCTGCAGACTCAGCGCGTTTCCAGCTCACTGTTCAGAACAATCTGCGCTCCAGCACCCAGGTTAAGCTTACGCTCTTTATCTCCCAGGCGTACGGTACAAACGCCGCCATGCAGGCTGTGGATAACAGCGTGCTTTAACTGCCCCTCTTGCCACGTTTGATCCACCACAAAGCCGCCGCGCGCCCGCAGCCCTGTTGCGCTTCCGCTCTTCCACACTTTTGGCAGCGCTGGCAGCAGCTCTATTTCAGCAGCATGGCTCTGCAGCAGCATCTCGGCGATGCCGGCCGTTATTCCAAAGTTTCCGTCTATCTGCATCGGTGGGTGCAGCCCAAACAGGTTGGGGCAGCTATCGCGCGCAGAAAACAGATGCAGAACCTGTCCATAGGCTGCATCGCCATCCTGCAGGCGGGCATAGAGCGCGGTTCGCCATGCAAACGACCATTCTCGAACATCATCCGAGTCGCTGCGGGCAATCAGGCTCTTCTTTGCGGCAGCTGCCAGTTCCGGGGTATGGCTTACGCTGAATTGCCTGCCGGGGTACACGCCAAACAGATGCGATGTGTGCCGGTGATGATCTTTCTCATCGTCGCGGTCGGTCATCCACTCCTGCAGCTGTCCCCAGCGGCCAATGGCTGGCGTAACCAGCCTATTGCGCATCCCCTCTATCTTCTTGCGGTAATCGGCATCCACGCCCAGCTCTGTGGCAGCCTGAACATAGTTCGTAAACAGATCCCACACAATCTCCTGATTGTAGCTGCAGCCATCTTCCACGGGGCCATGTTCTGGCGACCAGCCATCCGGAACAACCAGCCTGCCATCCGGCAGTGCCTTGAGGTGATCTTCCCAGAACTCCGTAATCTCTTTCATTACCGGGTAGGCGGTGTTCTTAAGGTAGGCTTTGTCGCCTGTAAATGCATAATGCTCCCAGAAGTGCAGGCAGTACCATGCGTTGGCCGTCTTATCCCAGTTCCAGCCCATTCCACCGGTGATGTTGTGAGATGTTCGGAGCGCCCAGCCGCGCACTGCTGCCCCGGATGCCAGCTTATACTCAGGAGCGGCGGCAGTTGCGATGCGCCAATCGGCAAGCTGACTTTTAACCAGATCGAACAGGGGCGTGTGGCACTCCGGCAGGCCAGCAACCTCGGCAGGCCAATAGTTCATCTGCACATTGATGTTGGCGTGATAATCGCTGCTCCAGGGTGGGGTGTTGCTATCGTTCCACAGCCCCTGCAGGTTTGCGGGTAAAGAGCCCGGGCGCGAGCAGCCAATAAGCAGGTAGCGCCCAAACTGGTAAAGCAGGGCCTCCAGCTCTGGGTCGCCACCCTTTGCAGCAAGCAGTTTGCGCTCATCCGTGGGCAGGGCCGCGCGCTCGGCAGGTGTGTTGCCGAGGTTCAACTTCACGCGAGAAAACAGCTTTTGATAATCGGCGATATGCTCCGATTTCAGGGCTGTATAGGGGCGCAAAACAGCAGCGGCACCCTGCCTGGAAATACGCTCATGCGGATCTGTGCCAAGGTACTTCCTGCCAGCGGCATCCATAGAATAGCTGGTTGCACCGGTAACAGCGATGGTAAGTTCGGAGCAGTTAGTAAAGGTAAGTGCATTGCCATCGGCGGCAACGGTGCCGCCCTTTGTGGCCAGATGCAGTTGCGCCTCGTAGATAATTCCGTTGGTAAGCAAGCCCCTCAGTGTGATAACAGCCGCGTGTCCATCAGCACTAACAGTGCCAGCGTGCGTATCTTGCAGTAGCACTTTGCCGGTGTAGCTGCCCGGCTTATCGGCACCAAAGTGCATAAGCAGCGCCTGGGCAGGGTGGCTGGCGAGGTACTCGCGGGTAAAACGCACCCCACCCTGAGCGTACTGCACATGCGCCAGGGCCTTCTCAATATCCAGATCTCGCCGGTACGCAGAAGTCGTCCCTTTGCCGGCAAGCTCCACATGCACTTCGGCAAACTTCTGGTAGGCGCCCATGCTCTCATATACGCCACTGGGGTTGGCATCACCGGTCCACAGGCTGTCCTCATTAAACACAACCCGTTCACTATCCGGTGCGCCATAAATCAGGCCACCAAGCCTCCCATTGCCAATAGGCAGCGCCTCATTCATGCCAGGGGCCGCGGGCTTTGTGTACCACAGGGTAAGGGAGCCAGGGCGCGGCGGGGCTGCGTTTGCAGAAATAGAGTTCACCATAAATCCTGTAACCGCCAGCAGCAGCGCCGAAACGCAGGGAGCAATCCGTACCAACATATCACCAGACTCCTGAAACCTGCAGGCATGCCAGCCACAGCACCCTCCAAATCCGGCAGGTTAAGAATTCCATGCATGGGTGAATACAGGCAACACCCGCTGCACAACGCAGAATCATTAACCCCGGAGCCAGTGTAATCCTGCGCGATGCAGGGGGGGTGGGATCATGAAAATTGATGTACTCCGCTCACCCAACCCGCCACGGCAGCACAGCAAACCTGCCGGCGAGGTGGGCAACTTCCTGAATCATCGCGGCCTCCTGGTGGGCGCGTGCACTTAGCAGGGGGTCCGTTGTGCCTGCGGCAAGCAGGCTCTGGTTAACTATCCAGGCGTAGGGCTCTATGCCTGCCCGGCGCAGATCTTGCTGCAGGCATGATGCCTCGTGCACAGGTGTGGGTTCTGGCAGGGTTACTATCAAAATATGGGTCCAGTTGGGATCGCGAAGGCGCGGCAGCAACTGCCGCACCATCTCTGGCATCTCCGCACCGGGCAATGTTCGTAGCACCTCGCGATGGTAGGCTTCGGCGGCATCCAGCAGAAGTATGGTGTGGCCAGTGGGTGCCGTGTCTATCACAACAAAACTATCTGCCGCACGCTCCACAGCGCGGGCAAATGCCCTGAACACGGCTATCTCCTCAGTACATGGCGAGCGCAGGTCTTCTTCTAACACTGCAAGCCCGCCTGCATCCATCCCTTTACCCGCCGTGCTCAGCACCTCTTGCCGGTAGGTTTCCACCTCTGCAGCCGGGTCTATACGCTCTATACTTAGCCCGGCGATTGCTCCGCCCACCGCATCCTGCACATGCGCTGCCGGGTCTGTTGTGGTTAGCAAAACCCTGTTGCCGCGCACTGCAAGCTGGATAGCAATCTCTGCTGCCGTGGTGGTTTTGCCCACTCCGCCTTTGCCCATTGTCATTACCAGGCCACGGCCATGCGCCACAATCGCGTCTATCAACGAATCCAGCGTATCGGTTGCCACAGGAGCATCGGTTGTATCACAGGCAGCAATGGCCCCCAGTGCATTGGGCGGATCAAGCAATCTCTGAATACCCCGTAAACCAAGTACAGCCTGTGGCAGCAATACAATGGTATCGCAGGGCATTTCGGCCAGCTCAGCAGGCATCTGGCTGAGTGCCGTTTTGCCGCGTGCCTCCAGGGCTACGGCAATGGAATCGCTGCAATCGGTTGCTTTAAACAGGCCATTTATAATCAGTCGCTGGCCGTTGATCTGCAGTGTTTTTAGCTCATGAGATGCTCGTGCCGCCTCTTTGATGGCAGCCCTGTCTGGCCGTGCCACAAGCACAATTACCGTTTGTTCCGTATCTTTCAGCGCGGCAATGGCGGCTCTGTACATGGCATCCTGCTGCTTAAGGGCCGATAATGGACCAAGGCACGATACACCCGATGTGCTGGTATCTATAAACCCACTCCACGCTGCAGGCAGGCTAAGCAGTCGCAATGTGTGGCCGGTGGGGGCGGTATCAAACACAATATGGTCGTACTGTAGATGCTCTGGGTCTGCGCCCAGCAGGGCAGTAAACTCATCAAATGCAGCGATTTCGGTTGTGCACGCTCCAGAGAGCTGCTCTTCCATATTTCTTATGGATGCCTCTGGAAGCAATCCTCGGTACGGACCAACGGCCCGCTCCCGATAACGGCTTGCCGCCTCTTCAGTGTCCAGGTTTGCCGCAAACAAGTTCTCTGCACCGGGTACGGGCACCGGGGTTGCACCAAGCGAAATTCCCAGCGTTTCATCCAGGTTGGATGCCGGGTCGGTGCTTACCAGCAGTACCTTTTTGCCCATTGAAGAGAGGTATAAGGCTGCCGCGCAGGATAAAGAGGTTTTCCCCGTGCCGCCTTTGCCGGTGAAAAAAATGAATCGTTGTGTAAGTTTTGTGGCCCACATGGTCTTGCTCCGGCCGCAGCAATGGCACATTCAAATAACGCTGCGGCCGCAATTCCAAATCTACTTATTTAAGGGTAAGTGGTATCTGTATCCCGGTAGGTTCGGGCAGTTCTTCTGTACTGATTCCGAGCACCTCCAGCAGAGTTTCCAGTGTGGGATAACCGCCCTGGCTCACTATTTTGCCGTCTACCATAACTATCGGCAGCGCAGTTGCATCCTTTTGTATCTCGGCCAGTATCTCTGGTCGGTTCACAAACTCCGCCGCCTGCTGGCCAAGGTTAAACCGCTCTACAGCAACTCCGCGTTGCTTCAGCCATGCCAGGTTTCTGGCTGCGGCCACCAATGCCGGGTCTACCGAAGCGCCGCAAACGCCTGTTGAACAGCACAGCGCCGGGTCAAAAACCTGTACCAGTTTGGCCGGTTGCTCTGCCCCTGGTACCTCACCGCAGCAATCGTCTCCACAGCAGCCACTCTCCGTAACAGCGTTCGGCTCTACGCTGCAGCAATCGGTGCCACAGCACGCTTCCTCTGTTGCCAGCGGCTTTGTTGCCCGTATAAACCCTCCCATTACCCTCCCATCCAGATCGGCAATTTCTGAAGCAGAAAGGGTTGATATCGCGGCCATGCTGCACGCACTTTCCTCTAAATCCGCAAAGGTATAGCGCCTGGTGGGTTCGATGCTGGCATCTGCAAAACCCGCAGATTTCAATTTCGCAAGGTACTCATCTCGCTCCAGTGCTCCTGCAACGCAACCAACATAAGCCTCCATATCCGCCCGTATCTGTTCTGGAAGGTGGCCATCTACCACCACATCAGATACCGCAAATCTTCCTCCGGGTTTCAGCACGCGGAAGGCCTCTTTCAGCACCGCATCTTTATCTGCCGAAAGGTTGATAACACAGTTGGAGATAATCACATCCACGCTATTATCTGGCAGGGGAATCTCTTCGATGTGCCCCTTCATAAACTTCACGTTTTCAGCGCCCGCCTGCGCCCGGTTGCTCTCGGCAAGTGCCAGCATCTCGTCGGTCATATCCAGGCCGTAAACATACCCGGTTGGGCCAACGCGGCTTGCAGAAAGCAGCACATCAATGCCACCGCCGCTGCCAAGGTCCAGCACCACTTCTCCCGCATTTAGCTGTGCAAGCGCGGTGGGGTTGCCGCATCCCAGCGAGGCCAGCAGAGCTGCCTCCGGGATAGAGGCAGCCTCAGTATCCGTGTAAAGTTTGCCCGTAATCGCGTCGGATCCGCCGCAGCAATCCGTATCTCCTTCGTTCTTCTTGCCGCCGCCTGCACTGCCACCACAGCATGCCGCACCCTGGCCATTCAACACGGTAAGCGCTGCGGCGCCATATTTGCTCCGCACCAGCTCACGCACATCTTCTCTATCCATCAAGTTATCGTTGTTTTGCATGTCTTTAACCCCCGGGCCAGCGGCCCTCAACAACAGCTGCCATTTCTGTTTTCAGATCCATCCGTAAGGTATGCTGCCAGTGCATGCGCAGCCTTGCGGTTCACACCGCAAATCATGTTTTTGCCACGGCGCTCTACCGTGATAAGGCCCGCCACGCGTAGCTCTTTCAAGTGATGCGATATCAGCGAGTTTATCTGCTGAGCACCAGTTACGTGGCAGCAAACTTCTCCCACTGTTGGGCCATCTACCGGGCGCACATCGCCACTCTCATCCAGTGCAACCGGGCAGCAGCAGCTCCGCAAAAAATTGTAGATGTGCAGCCGCGTGGGGTCGCCAAGTGCCTTGAACATTACGGCAGCATCTATCCTTTGGGTTAGCTCTATCTGCATCAGGTTTCTCATTTCGTTAATTATTGAAATGATAGTACCTCGCATACGCGAGAAATACAACAATATTTCATGAAATATTGAAATGATTCTTTATTGATGGTACGAGTATTCGGTTCAGGCAGGAGTGCTGTTTGCTGGGGCCGAACTTTAGGACTTCACAATTATCCGCATCCGCTAACAGTTTCAGGAGAGTACCCGTGAACCGTGTTTCCCATAAATTAAGAGCCGCCGCTATCCTCCCTGCCATGCTTCTCCCCCTGTGCCTCGCGCAAACACATGCCAGCGCCCAGGCCGATAGAGGAGTACTGGAGAAGATGATACTTACCGAGCGGGATGCCTCCGACGCGGTTACCAACCTGGAATACTTGAGCGATATGATCGGCCCACGGCTCACGGGCTCTGCGCGTATGAAGCGCGCAAACGATTGGACCGCCGAAAAGATGCGCGCGTATGGCCTGCAGAATGTGCACCTGGAGAAGTACGCCATCGCTCAGGGGTGGGAGCGAGGCAGTGTGGAAGCACGGGTTGTCTCTCCCACCAGCCTGCCCATTTTTGCGGAGCAAATGGCATGGACCGGTGGCACACACGGCAAGGTAACTGGCAAAGTAGTGGTGTTTGAGCCACAAACTGAGGAAGATTTCGCAGCGTTTGAAGGCAAGCTCAAAAATGCCATCATCGTTCCTTCTGCGCCAACTGGCCCTGGCGCATCTCCCACCGGCATGCTGGCGTGGCCAGGCGGTGCCACCCTGTCGCCCATCCCTGCATTTGCGGGCGCAAAAGCCCCGGTAGATACCACTAAGCCAGCGCAGCCCGCACCTGCCAGAACGTTTGAACAGATGATTGCCTTCCGCAAAAAGGTAACGGCGTTTCTGGTGAAAGAGGGAGCCGCTGCTGTATTGCGTGATTCTGGCAAACCGCACCAGCTACAGAATATGACCGGCAGCCCCGCATACGCATCTCCAATTCCAACGCTGTTCGTAACTCACGAGCACATCGCGCTATTGCAGCGCCTGCTTAAACGCGGCCAGCCAGTAACAGTAGAACTGAACGTAAAATCCAAAAGCAGCAGCGGGCCAGTAACTGTGTACAACACCGTTGGCGAGATTAAAGGTGCCACTAAGCCAGATGAGGTTGTGCTGCTTGGCGCCCATCTGGATTCATGGGATCTGGGCACGGGCACCACCGATAATGGCACCGGCTCTATGGCGGTGCTGGAAGCGGCCAAACTCATCAAATCCACCGGAGTTACCCCGGATCGCACCATCCGCTTTGTGCTGTTTAGCGGCGAAGAAGAGGGGCTGTTCGGGTCCAAAGCCTATGTGGATTCCCACAAGAATGAAATGCAGAACTTTGATGTAGTGTACGTGCATGATACGGGTACAGGCCGCGTGAAGGGACTCTGGCTGCAGGATCGCACCGAAGCAAAGCCGCAGATAGATACGCAGTTTGCTTTGCTAAAAAACCTGGGCTTGCTTACCGATGAGCCCAACATCATTCCCGGCAAAATGAATGGCACCGATCATGCCTCGTTTGATGATGCCGGCGTGCCCGCCTTCGCCTTTAATCAGGATGGTGCGGAGTACGGGCTTACCCACCACTCTCAATCGGATACCTTTGATAAGGTACGCCCGGACGATCTGAAGCAGGGGGCCTGCGTGCTGGCAGTTCTCGGGCTAAATGCTGCTCAGATGCCCGAGAAGTTTGTGCGAACGGCCCCGAAGAAATAGCATGAAAACCCTACGAAGATCTGCCTTCTTCGTTACATCAGCCATCGTGCTGATAATATTCTGGATTGCCAGTGCGGCGAAAGCCGTACCCGGCCAATCTGGCGATTCGCCGCGCAAAATCATCGATTTTGGCGGTGGTGGCTGGAAGGATGGGCAGGTAAATGAACCGATTATCCTGCCCAACCCCAAAAACAGGTCTCGCCTTATCATGTTCTATTCCGGCATGGCTCTCGGGGGCGCCAAAGGCGCTATTGGCAAGGCCTGGGCCACCGTTGCAGATCCCTTTACGTGGCATGAAGACAAAGAGAACCCGCTGATTGCCCCGGACCCCAATGTTCCATTTGAGATATCCGGCATTCGGCTGGATGCCGTTATCTATCACAAAGAAACCACCGAGTACTGGATCTACTACACCGGCAACAGCAGCAAAACACAGAGCGATGCCATCGGCATGGCAATGGTATCTGCCGGTAAGGATGGATACAGCTCCGTTACGCCCGCCAATGTGAAGCGCGCCGCAGAAAACCCCATTCTCTCTCCGGGCGGCCAGGGCCGTGCAGATGAGGCCTACGTGTCTCAAGGTGCCGTAGTTCGGGAGAAGGGCCACTGGTACTCGCTCTACTCCTATCGCACGGCTAACCAGGTACTGCCCGGAATACGGCTCGCAGAATCTACCGATGGCATCCACTGGCTGAAGCAGCCCGGGCCAGATCTGCTGGCGGCCGGGCCAGAATCACGCTATCTGGAGTGGCATCAGATATATAAAATCGGCAAACAGTATGTAATGTTTTATGAAGGATATAATGGCGGAACACGCTGGGGAGCCGATATTGCGGTTAGCAATAGCCTAACCTCTGGCTGGCAAAAGCGCCCGGTAAAACTCATCGATCAAACAAAGTGGGATAACTACTCCGATGCCTTGATGTACCACGTGGCAACACCGGCCATTTATCACATTGGCAATCGTTGGATTTTGTACTTTCAGGCGGCCTCTTCCGGGTTCTACAGCGTTCAGCACTGGGCGCTTTACGGCCTGGAGCTCAAAGGCTTTCCAGAACATTACACCACTCACTGAAGTGAACTCAATATCACTTCATCTTGAATTGGCCCCTCGTAACCTGCCCGCATTGTTATCTGCCAGCCACTCTCTGGCTGGCAGGGTGAAATTTGTCCGCTCCCCTGCGTATCAGGGGGTATGTTCCTCCACAGGCAAAGCCGTAAATGAAACCAATTCACCACAACAAACATAGCTGCCATAGGGAATTTATGAGCAGCCTTCTGCTGGCAACTCTATTCGGGTTCCTGGGTGTGGGGAAAGCGGATGCACAGATAACTGTGCCCTGCGATACCGTGCGTGGCATGTGTGTTCTGGCGGTGCGTGTTAATGGCGCGTCCGCCCACTTGCTGGTGGATACCGGGGCACAAACCACCACATTCAGCTCGATAGCAGCGGCACGCCTCGGGCTGCATGCCGATGCCCTCCCCCATGAAAATCGATTGTTTACAGGGCAGGGCACCTTAAACAGCCTGGATGCCGGGCCAATGCACTGGGCAAGTGCAGCATATGCTGTTGCTGCCCCGGCTGCAGATGTGTGGAGCTCGCTCGGTTCTGCAGTGTTGCCAGTAGATGGCAGCCTCGGGTTGGATCTGCTTTCCAGAGTTGCTATCGGCTTCGATCTGGCTGCAGATGCACACACACTCACTCTCTGGCCGGGTGGCCGAGTAGGGATAGAAGATTATAGCCTGTGGTTCAAAATGTTCTGTGCCTGGGCTCCTGCCGGAACAGCCCTGCCAGAATCAACAAAAATACCGCCTGCAACCGCAATTCGTACCCAGGAAGATGGCAGCATCGCCGTGTGGCTCCCGCCTGCTGCCAGCATGGATCTCGGCGGGAACATGCTCCACAACCCGCTGGCCGTTCCGCCCGCTATCACTTCGGTTGCAATCCGAGAACATGAGGGGCGCCCGTGGACCGTTGAGGGCACCCTTGATGGCAGCCGATTGCCTTTCGATATCGATACGGGCACCACGCACTTCGTGCTTCCCTCTGGCTTTTCGGAAGTTCTGCACCCGGTAGCCCATGCGGGCCACACAACCATACGCTCGATAGATAGCAATCAGCGTGCGGAGCTTTCCATATATCGCGACCTAACGGTTGGGCGTTTTGCTATTGCGTACCCTGCGGCCATGCAAAGTGAAAGTGAAGGCCGCTCCGGATTGATGCGCAGGCCAACCGGCGGCATGGATCTGTTTGCTGGCTGCCGTATGGTTTTGGATTTTCCGGCGCACAGGATGTATCTTGCACGTCCGCTGGCGGGCCGAGATGCGCCCAAAAGGATGCTGGCAGATCTGGGGATATTTCTGGCAGAAAGCGGAGGAGCGCGGCGAACGCTTATTGGCAGCGGCTCTCCGGCAGATCGGCTTGGGATGAAGGATGGAGACCAGATTCATGAAACAGAAGGTTTGCCGCCTGCCCGGCCAGATGAATCGGTTGCCGTAACCCGGGATGGTGATGACCGTACAATTCGGTTATTTGTCCGGCGCTCCGGATCCCCGCAACTCGTAGAGTTTGCGTTTCCGCCCGGTGCAAGCCGTGCCTGGAACATCGCCGCACCGCCTGCTACATTCCCGCAGGTGCCAGAGGGATTTAACGCGGCACGCCGATTTCCACTGGGTGGGCTACTTTATGAAAGAGATGGAAGTTTGAGAGTGGTTCGGCCAGGCGGATCGGTGCTTCTGGAGGCCGGCAGATATCTGGTAACGTACCGTAGTACCGGTGTAAAAAGCTTCCGACTAACCCTGCCCAGCGATAAATACCATATCTTCGCCGCACCTAACGAGCCAGGCAGAGCGCCATTACTCCAGCTTGGGCAAGGGGCAATCTGGGTAGGTGGCGTGGGGTGGATCATCGGCCCAAACGGCGAACGCCTTCCTCTGGATGGGTTCAGCGGGGAATTGCGTTCCGGCAGGTAACCCAGCCCTGAAAGGGCAGTATAACGTATCAGAGCGCCAAAAGTGCGGCATAGGATAGCGAATGGCGCAAGCCCTGGAAATACCGGCAAACAACCCAAACAAAAAGCCGCCCCGGGGGGCGGCTTTTTGTGCAATGGCGTATCGCTATATCTTCGCGAGGCGCAGATCGGAATCTCCGAAATGCTCCAGATGCACGCCCATCTTATCCATAATGGATAGATACAGGCTGCAGATTTTGCGGTTTTCGTCGCCCTTATCGTGGTAGTTAAGCACGCGGCCAGTTTCCAGGGTGCCGCCAAGGCCGCCGAGCGTAAGCACGGGCAGCTTGGAGTTATCGTGGTTGGAGCCGCTATACATGTTGGAAAGCCAGAGCAGGCAGGTGTTATCCAGCACGCTGGTTTCGCCTTCCTTCATGCTTTCCAGGCGGCCCGCAAGGTAGGCCAACTGTGTAATGTAGTGGCGGGTAATCCGCTCGTAATCGTCCGAGTTATCCCGGTGCGATGCCAGGTGGTGTGCATCGCGAACGTTTAAGAAGGGATAAAAGAGGCCCGAAAGGTCTCGGCACATAAGCATGGTGGCGATGCGTGTGCGGTCGGTTTGAACCGCCAGGGCAACGATATCGCACATCAGGCGCATATGCTCCCGAATGTCTTCTGGCAGGCCGTTTTCCGGGCGCTTCATGGCAATCAGCTGCTTGCCGCCATCTTTAGCCCTGTTTGCTGCTTTGCCCAGCTCACCCCGCATGCGCTGCGCACGTTGTTCAACTTCACGAACACTGGTGAGATACTCTTCCAGGCGGGTTCTGTCTTCGCGGCTAATCTTCTTCTTCAGGTCTGCGGCTTCCCCACTTACCCTGTCAAGAATAGACTCCATGCGCCGGCTGCCGCTGTTTTCAAACAGGCTATCAAACGCCAGCGACGGGTACACCTCGGCTGGCACCGGGGAATCCGGGCTCTGCCAGGAGATGTGAGAGCTGTAGGCCATCGAGAAGTTGGATTCGTGGTAGCCGGTAAGGGGCTGCTCGCAGGAAAGAACAAGGCTTGGCTGAATGGTCTCTTGCCCAATTTTGGATGCAAGCACCTGGTCTACCGAGGTGCCGCCATGCAGCACCGCGCCACGGGTAAGCGGCATACCAGAGAGGATGTTGCCGGTCATACCCGGGTGGATGCCCACGCCGGTGCTGGGGCGGTTAAACAGGCCATCGATAACGTTGAGCTTGGATCGGTATGGATCCAGCGGCTTCAGGCTTTTGCCCAGCTCCATGGTGGCGCCGCTGCCGGTTGCGCCCCAGTTGTTGGGGCTAATACCGGTGCCCATAAACTGCACAATAAAGCGCTTTGGCGGCGTGCTTGCCGCATGCGTTACCTCGGATGCCGAGCCCCACACGGGCAGCGACTCCAGCCATGGCAGGCCCATAACGACGCCGGCGCCGCGCAGGAAGTTGCGGCGGGACATGGATGAACGGGCATCTGTTTCTATCTCGTCAGGCATGTTCAGATCCTTCTCTAAATCAGATCGGTTGGCTATCGTACTGCCAGGTTGGCTGGCGCTCGTTTGGTTCGGAACTGTTTGCTAAGCACAATGGCATCAACCATTGGTTCAAAGCGGTAACCGCCAGATGCAAGCTTCTGTTGCATCTGTTCTAAGGTTGGGTCGTCCGAGGCAAGCAGGGTGCGCCCAAGCCCATAAGATAGTAGTTTGCGGCAGCAGGTGTTCACAAAATCTTTCTGCCGCTTCTCTTTCAGGTAGTCTCGCAGGCCAGCCACGCCCGTTCTATCGGGAGAGCCCGGGAAGGGTGCGCTTGCATCCACCGGCTTGCCGCCAAGGTCACGGGTTCGGATTTCGCCAACGGGCCCATATCCCTCAAACACCAGCCCATAGGAATCAAAGCGAGCATGGCACCCGGCGCAGGCCGGGTTGTTTCGGTGCTCTACAAGTGCCTGGCGCAGGGTTAGTTTGCCCAGTTTGCTCTCATCGGTGGGAAGCACGGGCACATTCGGCGGGGGAGCAGGTATCACCTCCCCAAGCACGCGCCGCACCACCCAGTAACCGCGTTTAACGGGGCTGGTGCGCAGGCCCGGGCTGTTTTCTGTTAGAAATAGCGCCATCGGCAACAGGCCGCCACGGCCATACTGGTCGGCATTATCTACCCGCACCCACTTACCTTCTTCAGGGCTCATCGGCATTCCATAGTGGCGGGCCAGCAGAGAGTTTACAAAAGTGTGCCGCCCGTAGAGGATATCCAGCACCGATCGGTTGTTCTGGAAGGTATCCACCAGGTAGTGCACTGGCTCCTCGAACATCGCCTGGCGCAGATCGTCTGTAAACACCGGGAAGCGGTTTCTATCCACAGCGTTGTGCTGTTCAAATCGCCGAAAATCCAGCCAGTTGCCACCGAACTCCAGGGCAAGAGCCCGTACACGGGCATCCTTCAGCATGCGGTGTGCCTGTGCAACCAGCACCTCGGGCTTATGCAAGTCTCCCGCCGCAGCATGTGCCATCAACTCGGCATCTGGCATGCTCGACCAAAGGAAGTAGCTCAGCCTATTTGCCAGCGCATACTCAGATAGGTTTTGAGTACGAAGGGGCGGCGCATAGCTTGCTGTTCGGAAGCCACTGCCTGTGCTGTTGCTGGCGGTATCGCCATCGGCAGTTACGTGGAACAGGAACTTCGGAGAGATTAGGATGCTTGCCAGAGAGTCTCGAATGGCCTCTTCGTGGCTCAGGCCCTCTTTCTTACGCAGAGTCTGGTAGAAGTTAAGGATACCGGCGCGCTCATCGGCAGAGAGTGGGCGGCGGAAGGCGCGCTGTGCAAACTCAACCAGTGTCTTGAGATGAATGGGTTGTGCGGCAATGCGCCCCTTCTCTGTAGATCGGATGGTGTGCGATACCCACTTAAAGTGCTCATCAATCGCTTTCAGAGAATCGGGCTCGCCGCCGCCATTGCGCACTGCCTTTGCCTTGTAGGCATCGGCCAGCCGAAAAATCTTGGCATCAGAGCAGGCATCCGGGTCTTCAGAGCGAACAAAGTTGAACTCTTCTGAGGTGATGGTTGCGGATTCGGCGCGCTCGTAGTGGAAGAACTCGGTGTGCATGCGCTCTGGCACAAACGCCACCTGGTTAAAGTCCATCCACATGTGGTCCAGCTTGGCGCGGCCAGCCTCATCCAGAATAAGCTCCATCAGGGGCTGATCGTCTCGGAAGTAGCCCATAGAGTTGTGCAGGCCGGCAGTTAGCAAGCGTCCCTTATCTCCGGGATCATCCACAAACATGCGTCCGCGCTCCGAGATGTAGAACGCATCTGGCACCACGCTGCAAAACAGGTCAAAGCTATCTGTAAACGGTTTGCGCTGCGCCTCATCCTCGGGGATAAACAGATCGGGATCCGGTGTGTCTTTCACCACCCGGGCGGGCTGATTGCCGCGCTTCGGGATTGTGTGCGATGCCGTTGCGCCACCAATCTGCAGGCCGGCCGGGTTTACAGAGCGGCGATGGGTGGCATATTCGCGGTCTTTCCACAGAACAAAGCACTGCCCACCATCCGAGAACCCGTTGGGAACGCGCAGGTTGGGGAACTTCCATGCAAGCTTTTTACGCAGAGCAAGCGCCCAATCTCGCAGGTCAACACAGCCCGAATGTTCCGGGCCGTCCACGCTCTTATCGGGAGCGGGAAGCTCCGCAAAGAGTTTTTGCATGGTGCCAACGGGGCCAACGGGTTTGCCGGGAGTGTTCAGAGTTTTCCAGATAAGATCCAGGTATCCCGGGCTAACCTTTGCCCGTACGGCAAAATCCTTCAGAGTGGCGTTGGGCGAGCCCAGCTCTGCGCGGTGTTTGTAGTGGTTAGCGGCGCGGAAATAATCGGCCAGATCGGTTGGCTGCTTTTTGTAGAAATCAACAATGCGCAGAATGCAGAACTTATCACGATCTGTTTCGGCAAGCACAGGGTGCGAGGCGAACTCGATGCCTGTGGAGGTAAGGGCGGCGCGATCGGCGATATCGCGCGCTGCCGCCATATACTTCTTAATAAGGGCTGGCGAGAGTGTGAGCGACTCGCTGGAGTTATCGAAGCCCTCCTGGTTGGCCGGGTCTACTGGGAACTCTTTAGAGGGGTGCAGATCCACGCCGGTAAGGTCTCGAACGGTGTAATCGTACTCCATATTGCTGAGGCGTCGGGAGGTAACAGGGCCCGGGTCGCCGGCATTGCGGCTAATTTCGTAGGCACGTGCATCCTTAATCCAGCTGATAACCTTTGCTACCTGCGCCTGCGGCGGCATTTTAACACCAGCCGGGGGCATGGTGCGCTCAGTAAGGCGCTCCATTAATAGGGTCCAGTGGTTAAAATCCTTCGCCACGGCATCCATGGTCGGGTATGCGGTGAGGTCCAACTGCGCCTGCGGCTTCACTTTGCCATGGCAGGAAACACAATAACCCTGCATAAACGGGCGAACCACGGTGGTGAAGCGGGCTTCCAGGTCGGCGCGGGTTTTATCGGGTGCTGCGCCCGAGGGCTGCATGCCAGCCCAGGCAAGAACGCCTGAAAAAGCCAGTGCGCCGAGGGCAAACTGTGCATTGCGCATTCTGATGTGCGTGAGTACCTTCAAATAAACTTGCTCCCGTTCCACAGGGCATAGAACGGCCCAGGAAACGCTATATGGAAAACATGCAGGCGAGGAGAGAATTGCCGCAACGAGACACCCGTGCTTATTCAGACACTGTTATTGCTTGCAGGTAACAGGCAACAGGCTAACTTTATACCCGGAAATGGACGGAAAATGCGGGGAGTGGCGCTTCGCGGCGGGGTTGGGTGTTGGATTTTTTGGGGGGTCGCACCTGCCGGATGGCAATGCAGACATGTAAGCGTACGACAATTGCAGGGCGCGTCGAGAGGGATTGGGCTTTTGGGGTTGTATTTATTGATTATTACTGTCATTTGTCAGTAATCTCAGGGGCATTGCTGAGTTCAGTGCGTGTGAATAGAGAAGGGAAGCGAGGGCCGAGGGTAGGATGAAGCACTGAGGGGTTGCCGGCCTGGGTTTGCGAGCCCTACATGATAGCGGTAAACCAGCTTGTGAGCAGCCCGGCTTATGGATAGATTGCAGCCGGTAAACCCGGAAATCTGATGCTCGAGTTGTTGCTGGTGGAGACCAGCCGTGTGCTAAGATGCTAAGATTGCATGTCTGTGCATGATCCCCCTTATTTTGTTTTATATTGATAATTAATGATATTTATTGTTTCTAAAATGCCTGATTTGGTTGCTAAGATTGCATCTTTCGTGCCTAAGATTGCATGGCGAAGGGAGGACGCTTCGCTCAGCCAGGAGGACAGGAAAGTTAGGGAGCGAGGGGTCGCCTGCCGGATGAAAACTGGTGTCTGGTAGGATGGTTTCATTTGCCCTCGCGAAGCCGCCAGGGCGCGAAGAAAATGCGACGAGAGCACCCAGCAGCGCGGGACTGCGTTTAGGCGATTGGGGGGGGGCGGGGAAATGCGCACCTTCGGTGGATGGTGTTGCTGTGTTGATCACACAGACAGGGACGAGCCGCCGTCCCTGCGACAACCGGGGTGGTTTGCGCGCTTCTTGTGGCAATTTTGTGCTGCGAGGCAGATTCCGGACTTCTTCGCTAACGTGATAGGAATGCCTGCAGTGATAGCGGGTTATTTTAGTGATGTTTGCCAGGTGCCGTTGGGGCCTATTCCGCCGGTACGTGTGGAGTGGGTGATGGCTGCTTTGGCTCGGGTGAATACGCTTTTTGTAAAGCCCTGCGCCAGCGCCTGTTCTTCGAGTTCTCTG
>CAIONQ010000098.1 GCA_903859705.1 uncultured Chthonomonas sp. | reverse complement strand
TGGTTCGATTTCAACGGTGATGGGAAGCGCAACGCAGGTGAAGTGGTGAACGGGAGTCAGCCGTTCCAATTTCATGGTAAATGGTGGGCGGTTACCTCGATGGGAAATGACGGGACGATCTGTATCGCCTCCGATGAAATGCCCCTGAATAACAAAGTTTCTACCATGGCGCAGGCGAGGGCGCTAGAGGAGTATCTCGCAGCCAATCCCAATGCCCGTAATTTTAGAGACGGACTGCAGCAGCTCTTCATGTACTACCGTGACGAGGCCAAGGATAAGAAGAGGGCGCTGGCCACTCTGGAAAGGGAATATCAGTATCTTGTCGCCAGAGCCAACGCCAAAGAACTCAAGGAAGGACTTCGGTTTCAGTTCGAGTGTTACGTCGGAATCGAGGCCGAGGACCGGGCGCTGGTCGCTCTGGAAAGGGAGCACGCCTTTTTGGTCAAGGAAACCCCCAGGGACTTTGGAGCTCTCGGGACAAATCTCAATGAGTGGGTGTATCGCCTGACAGCATCGAATAAGCCAGCAAGTCTGGCCAAGGCAAGAGAGCTGATCTCGCGCGGAAAAAAGGAATTTGCTGGCAGCACCGACAAAGAGGGAACGTCGCATCTGTTTGCCGCATGTGAAGGCATGTGCGGCAGGCCAGTAGTCGGAGGCGCTCTCAAGATAGCGTTCACTGCGCTCGACGGTACCAGGGTGGATCTCGCCGCTATGAAAGGCAAAGTGGTGCTGGTAGACTATTGGGCGACTTGGTGCGGCCCCTGCGTCGCTTCCCTACCAGGGATAAAATCGGCGTATGATAAGTATCACGCCAAGGGCTTCGAGGTCATTGGCATCTCGCTGGATGGCGCGGAACGTAAGGACATGGTGGTTAAGTTTCTCAAAGACCATAGCCTGTCCTGGCCCCAGTCATTTGATGGCAAAGGATGGAATACGCCGTCTGCGGTCACCTATGGCATCACCGCCATTCCCGCCACCTTCCTCGTTGGCAAGGATGGCAGAATCGCTGCCGTCGACATTCATGGTGAGGAGTTAGTAACCATGTTGGCTAAACTGGTCAAGTGAGCGTAACTGGTATCCGACAACGATTCCTTCATTTTAGGGGCTCTGATAATCATTCCGCCGCTCCCCTGCTCGCAATGACTATCAGAGCCCCTACACACTAATCAAACATTCAGGCTGCTACGTCCGTCCGCCAGTCCTTAACGTACGATATTTTCCGTTTCGTGATCGGACCCCTCTAAGAACTGGAAACCGGAGCGCCGCTGGGAGCTTTGCAGGCTGTTGTTTTCCACAGACCCGGATGCCCTTGGTTGGAATATCTGCCGATACAATGCTGGCGGCACCTCGCCGGAAGCAGATGCGGCCCGATATCGGCCTGGCGCGGATGTTAGAGCCGTGCTGGATAGCGACGGGGCGTGGCACCCGGAGCGAGACATGGCGCAGATTGCCTGCCTTAAAGATGCCATGCACTTTGGTGCCAACCGCCTGGAACTGTTTGCAAACTCGCCACCTTACTGGATGTTAAAGAACGGAAACACCCTGGGCGGCGATGGCGGCAAAGAAAACCTGAAGCCAGACTGCCAGAACGCGTATGCAAAATGGCTGGCCGACCTGGTGGCTGCGTTCCAAACCCGAGAGCATATCTCTTTCAACTTTGTGGCGCCCTTTAATGAGCCCTCTGCCTGGTGGTGGAAGCCAGATTCCAGTAATCAGGAAGGCTCAAAAGTAGACTGGCCAACGCAGGCAAATGTGATGCGGGAGCTTGGTAAGGCCTTATCGGATAGGAAGCTGAACGTAGGCATATCTGCATCGGATGAAAATGGAGCTGAGGAGGGGTTTAATACCCTGAAGTGGCTTACTACACCAGCGCCCAATGGGGGCGGCATTACCGGTGCATTGCTGCATAAGTTGAACGTGCATGCCTACAATGGTGGCGCTAACTGGCAAGTGCGGCTGCGTAAACTGGCGGCCGAGCAGCAGATTCCGGTGGTTTGGATGTCTGAAGTGACGTTTCGGGAAGCAAAGCCAGAGGGGTTTATTCCTAACGACATGCGATGCGCCATGCCGATTACACGATCTATTGTGAATGACATTCGTAATCTGCACTGCAGTGCCTGGATTTACTGGCAGCCGATAGAACCTCTTCAGCAAGATCTAAAATACAACTACACCTATGGCCTGATACCCACAAGCCTGGACACGGCTGTAAATTTTAATGGCAAAACCTATCAACCGGGCGAAGGTCTGTTTGCAAAATCCTATTATGCGGTGAGGCAGTTTTCTGCCTTTATTCGGCCGGGAGACAGGCTGCTTGCAACCGGGGATGATTCTACATTGGCGGCATACTCGGCCAGGGATAAGCGCCTGACCATAGTGGTACAAAACGACCGCACAGACGAACATCGTTACGATTTTGATTTAACACAGTTTGGCAGCTGGGTCGGGGCGGTGAAAGTATGGCGAACCGCGAATGATAAGCCCGGAGAGTTGAACAACTGCAGGGCTTTACCGGCTATCAGGATAACCGGCACGCAATTCCGTGATACCGTTCCCCCGCAATCGGTAACCACGTATGTGTTGAGCGGGGAGATGTAGGTTTTACAAGTTTGAATTGGGTGTATTGTAAGGCAATTCCACCCTATGTATGGGCTTTCAACCATGAAAGATTGCGCTGAAGCGGCAAACCACTGTTTTGGTAGAAGCCCATTTGATTGCGGGAAATGGAATTGATGCGTTTAATGGTGGGATCTATTTCGCCGGTGCACGCGGGTTGTATGCTATTCGGCATCATCGGTATTATATTGCAGCGCGTATACGCACATGAGAGAGCCGTTGCTCCAGGCCGGGCGCACAATGGATTGGAGCTTCCATCCATCGCGCTCATAAAATCGGCGTGCGCCATGGTTGCCTTCATCGGTATGCAGGCCAAAGAGCTTAATCCCACGCTTAATTCCGTTGCTTATGGCGGCATCCAGCAGCAGTTTGCCGATGCCTTTGCCTCTGAGTGAAGCCTCCACCATCAGTGTTTCTATGTAGGCATTGCCCGGGGATTGAAAATGCTCGGTATCTGCATCGGGCAGCCACCCCATCTCAATTCTAAAGCGATAGTGGGAGGTAATTCGGCCAACAATCCCATAGCCTATGGCTTCGGCAACCAGCACCTCTGCATCGCCTTCCTGTGTGCACTGCTTTAATGCAGGCATTCGCTGCCTATCTCGATCATCCAGAAGTGGATCGAGGGCAGGCAGGTCGGCATTCCAATCGATAGGCCGGATGACAAATGAGACAGCGGGTTCAAGTTCGTGGTTTCGAGGGGTAACTGAGTTTTCCATATATTGATTTGTACCACAGAGTTTGGGGAACGGGGAAACAAGGGAACAGAGGGAACACGATGCAAGGCAAGGGCATCCTGCCTATAAGTGCACGCCTCGTAGAACAAGCAGCTCTGGGCCAGGCTTGTTCTGGCTGTGCGGATTATGAAAAATAGTTGCTTACGATACAGGATGTTGAGGCCTTAAGCCATGATACTATCTGCAATTCACGGGGAGGGCAGAGCATGATAGAGGGCTTTGACAGCAAAAATTTAGCGGATATAGTTGGAGATATTAACCACGTACTTGGCCACATCGCGGGGAAGTATGGGATCTCCATCATGTTAAAACGATGCAAATTTGACGAAACGAATGCCTCACTTGAGCTGGAAATGCGTATTAAGGATGCTACCGGCCAGCCAATTAGCCGGGAACGTGCAGACTTTATCCGTTATGCTGAGGATTATGGTTTTCAACCAACCGACATAGATAAAGCATTCATACACAACGGGTATCGGTTTGTGATTGCTGGCCTAAAAACCGCTAACCACAGGTATCCCGTACTGGCGCGCAATGTAGTGGATGGCCGGATGTTTAAATTATCTGTAGAACTCGTTCAGCACTGCCTTTTGATGCACCCGGTAGTGCTTCAAGATCCAGAGCCAACCAACCCTGTTTCGCTACAACTCATGCTGCCAGGATCAACGGACGAAAGTGAATAATCCGGGCCAGAGACCATGCACGATCAGTGGCCCGGTAAAGGCCAGGTGGTTTGTTACGGCTTTATGGCCACTTTCAGCACGTTATCTGAGCGTGAGCCAAACAGATCGTAGGCTGCGGCTATGTTATCCAGAGAAAACGTGTGGGTTAGCAGCGGGGTTAGGTCTACTCTGCCATTTCTTACGGTTTCGATAAGGCGGCGCATGCGCTCTTTGCCGCCAGGGCATAGAGTGGTTATTATTTTGTAATCTCCGATGCCCGCCGCAAAGGCATCGTAGGGCACTGCCAGCTTTCCGGAGTACACGCCCAGGCTTGAAAGCGTGCCGCCCGGCCGAAGCGAGCGCAGTGCGGTTTCAAATGTAGATTGGGTGCCAAGCGCCTCGATGGCCACATCCGCGCCACCGCCTGTAAGGCGTTTAACTTCAGCAGCCACATCTTGTTCTGCGAAGTTCAATACAACGTCTGCACCCATGTGCCTGGACATCTTCATTCGATTGGGATCGCTATCTACCCCAATTACAAACGAAGCGCCCATTAACCGGGCACCGGCTGTGGCACACAGGCCTATGGGGCCCTGTGCAAACACAACAACGGTATCGCCAATTCTTACTTGCCCAGATTCGGCACCACTGAAACCGGTTGATGCGATATCTGCGAGCAGAATAACCTGCTCATCCGATACATCATCCGGGATTTTGGCCAGGTTTGCCTGGGCATTGGGCACTAGCAGATACTCTGCCTGGGCACCATTGATAGTGTTGCCAAATCTCCAGCCGCCAATTGCCTCGTAGCCACTATCTCGGCCACATTGCGAAGACTGCCCGGAGAGGCAACCCCGGCACTGGCCGCAGGGCGTTATGGCCCCAACCAGTACACGATCACCAATTTCGTAGCCAGTTACTCCCGGCCCAAGCTCTTCAATCACTCCTACAGGCTCATGCCCAATAATCAAGCCCGGTTTAACGGGGTACTCTCCGCGCAGGATGTGGAGATCCGTGCCGCAGATTGTAGTTAGTGTTATGCGAATAACTGCCTCGCCAACACCTGCGCGGGGCCGAGGCACCTCTTCAACGGCTATATTGTTAACACCGTGAAATACATTAGCTCGCATTGTTTGCATTACTTTGCCCCCCTTCACTGCTATTGTGGAGGCAAACCTGCATAGCTGTGATCCCCTGTTTGGCAGAGATCGCAACGTTGCGAAAATACTGCTAACCATCTGGGATTTTTACGGTAGTTTTGGCCCCTTCCCACGCTTTACGCCTCTATTAACGAATAAGATCTGCGCTAAAGACGAACCACCCGGAAGGTTTCTGCGGCCAACCTTCAATGCGGAGTTTACACTACTCCAGGTTTCTCCCTTACTCCCAGCTATGTCACCACGATTGCAAGTTGGATAGCTGCCATTTGCTGCCATAAACTCATCTGCCCAGAGTAGAATTTGATCAATCGTTAACTCAGGAAGGGCGCTCCGGTTTCGGGCACCAACGTGCGCATTCAACAACCGTGCAAGAGAGGTTTTTTTCCCAATCCCACGGCTGCTGGATGTTAGTGCTATATTAATGGAGCCCCATGTTTCGCCCATACATTCAGGAATATCCCCTGATTTGCGAGTTGGCCAGTTGCCGGTTCTCTGATGGTACTTTTCCGCCCAGATTAATATTTGTTCTGTAGTGAGGCCCGGCAAAGGCCTGCACTTGCGTGCACGCTGATGTTCCAAAAGCAATTGCGCAAGAGATGACTTTCCGGGCATACCCCGGCCTCCATTAGTCAGTGCCTGGTTTACTGCAAGCCAGGTTTCGCCGGGTGCTCTGTCCACGGCACCTGATTGAACCTGTGGCCACGTGCCGCGCTTCGTGTAATGTGCGTCCGCCCAGGAAAGAATGCTTTCTATCGTATATTTTGGCAGTGCCTGTTTATTGCGAACACCTCTACGCTCATTGAGTAATACAGCCAGTGATGAACCCGGTAGCAGACCCCTTATTCCAACTCTCAACGCGTTTTCAACGGTAATCCACTTTATCGGAAACGGAGCATCTTCAATTACGCCACCACCGCCATTCGGCCAAGTACCAGTTCTATTGTAGTGTTTATCTGCCCACTCTAATATCATATCTTCGTCCAGGGGAGGTTTGCGAGGTTTACGGCGCCTCGGGATAAACAGAACCTCTGAGTCAACCATATCCAGGCTCCTTGCAGCAGGTGTGCCACATACACAATCAAAACTGTTGCACAGCCGACATCTGTTCGGTTATTAATAACACGAGTAACTCAACTTAAGTGATATGATCTATCACAATACGATAGCCCCAATGTATGCACACAGAGTTACCCGTATGTGTACCCAAGGCTGGTGGTATCAAGGGTTTGCTTAACTGTATACGTTGGGCTCCAGGGTGCCGTGCGGGAAGACTTGTGATACACGAGTGTTGAGGCAAGATCCAGCCCATGTCCGCCCGTTGCTGGCAGGTAAGGTGCCGTGGTTGGATGCTGGGTTTTCCACTTTTCCCAGAGATAATCAATGTAGCAGTGGTGCAGGAAGAACACCGGATCGTTCGGAGAGGTTGCATCCGCCATATTGCCCCCTATCCACCGGTGCACCGGGTTATGCAAAGAGCCCTCGCATGTTACCTCCCACGAGCCTGGCCCGGGCGAGTAAGGTACCTTTGCAAGTGACGTTGCAACCTGACTGGAGGTGGGAAGATAGGCTGTGTGGTCGTCGCCAAAATCCCGCCTTAAGGCAGGATCGCCTGTGGCAGCGTCCCAAACCTTTATCTCGAATTTCCCTGCTGAATGGGCGAAAGGGCCGGAAGTTACATGATTGCTCTGAGAACGATCGCCATCGCTTCCCAGAAAGTCATCAGTAAAGGGATTGTCGGAGCCAGCAAGGCTCCAATCCCAATAAGGCAATGTAATGCTTGTTTTGCCGGCTGCGGCCTGCAAATCCAGCTCAAATTGGCGCAACAGTACGCGGTGCCAGGGGAAGAACAGAGGCCCGCGATGCGGCATCGGCATAAACATATCCGGCCCCATCATCGCATTCTTATGTATCAGCACGTAATCATCGTAACGGCTTTGTCTGCCAGGGTTCAGCTTGCTATCTACACTGTTCTTCAACAGCAGCACGGCTTCAATAAAGTCTGACTTACTCTGCTGCGACATCTTATGGTGGCTGATGCGAGTGTCCATTTTTTCTCCTTAGATCTGCTTCTTGACTATCTGGGATGAAATTGGGCCGTGCTCCGTGATGCGAAACTATTGCAGGTTCACACCAACCTGATTCCTCAGCGATACGCGGCTTTCCTTTTGACTTCAGGACAATTATCACGAGGGAAGCCAGGAATCAATTATGGGCAGATTGGGAGGGATATTACCTTGCGAAACCACGCGATACACGCCAGCGTAATGAGGGAAAACCAACAGGGCGCTGTGCAACGAATACTCTGGAGCGGCGCGTGTTGGGGCCAGCAAAGATAGCTACCCGTTTGCTCACCACCCTATTCACACTCAGCTACACAGCTAAAGTGCTGGCACAGTTATGGCAAACCAAATTCAACCATCCACGCTTAAAACCCACATACCGCTTATCGGCTTAATTGCCTCGGGTGGATTGCTGGAAGTTGCGGCTGCCCGATATCCCGGCGGATCCACTTTTGACAAACACTCCGTGGGCTTCGCCTGGACTCGCAACTTTATTAGCGCCCTCTTTCAGCCGCTGGCACTGAATGGTGCCGCTAACTCTGCGAGAATTCCCGCAGTGTTGGCGATGCTTGCCTTGTGTTTGAGCCTTGGCTATGCGTTCTGGCGAATTTCACGGGCAGCCGCCTCTGCCCGCCACAGAAAGTTTATTGAAACCGGCGGTATCGGATCGATGGTTTATGGATTTCTTGTGGTAACGCCGTTGCACAACCTTATGGTTAATATCGCCCTGCTATTTTATCTTACAGCGGTGCTCACAATAATGTATGGCCTTTACATTCAGCGCACAACCCGGCTGCTAATGATAGGTGTGGCATGCAATGTAGTGCTGCTGCTTAGCGCAGTTATCTACTATGGGAACGTGCTGTACTGGATGCTGCCAACTATGCAAAAGCTAACCTACGCCAGTTGCAGCTGCTGGATTATGGCTGTTTACTACAACAGCCTGAAAACACCTGCCACAGAAGTTGGGTTGGGTTAGGGCTATACTGCAATCTATTCATCCAGCATACTGTCTGCAGTTTTTTTCAAACTCTGAGCGCTGTTCTGCGCTTTAGGCATATTGCGCCGGTACAAACCAGAGTTGAGAACAACAGCCATGCACCGGGCTCTGGCGTTGAATTGCGACCGCTGCCGATTCGAATGCTGATGTTAGAACTTCGGAAGTTATCAACAGCAACTGTCTTTGCGGGATCCGTATATGCCTGTATTGTGAGAATGCCGGCATTCGCAAACTGGGTTTGGTCATCCCCACTTCTATCATATAGTCCCATTGCCGTAGAGCTATCGATATAAATTGCAGAAAGCGCGCCACGAAACGAGGCGCCCGGCGCAATACCTTCGGCGTTGAGCAGGAAAGAGAGCTCATCGCCAGGGTATGTACCAGCACTGTATGTGTTATTCTCGTAATCCAGATAAATGCCATCTGCGGTTTGAAGGCCATACCAGGATGCGGAACTTACGTAGAGCGTTTGCCCGCTGGTATTCGTAAGTGTGCCGGTAATATCGTGCCGTTCTCCCGAGGCCATCAACCCATCTGGAGGATTCGCCGGTGTATGGGTAGATGCCGGAAATGCGAAATGCCCCCCATTATCCCAAACCAGAGCAAACTGTGCATTTGCACGGGTAATTGTAATGCTCAGCAGCACCACGGCCAATGCGGTGCAGAGATTACGGATACTCATAACTTCTCCTGATGTAGTCTCGCCATATTATCGGCGCATTACTCAGTATAAAGAACCACTCCGAACAACCTCCGAACACATCCCGATGGGGCTGCCACAATTATGTGGGCCGGTATTTACCGAATCTGCTGGTAATTACACATCCTGGTTTTGCACATAATTTGCCAGCGTTCGGTTAACCAACTGGCACGCCTCTTCAAATCCCAGGCGTGATCCAGCATGCAAGCACCTGTGATAGGATTCTGATGGGAGTTCACGCTGTACTTTTTCGCATGCAAGCTTAAAGTTTGTTTGATCAATGGTTGTTTGCACAAGGCCACGGGCGGTATGCAGCCCTGTAAACGCTCCCAACAACAAAACCGCATCTTCATGCCTACCAATGCTGTTTGCAATTGCACCTACGGCCGGGAGGCATGCCAAAAGCAGCATGTAGAGGTGCTCCCGAGCTATTCGAGGCATTGCCATTCTAAGTGCCCGGTGTGCACTTTCTAAGTCGCCCAGCCTGTAGGCAATCACGGTGCCAAGCACCCGCCATTCTGCTTGCACTATAGGGTTGTCACTGGCAGCCAGCGATGCCTCCCACTCCTTATGCCGCACTACAGCGCGATCCAGGTTATTTTGATGCAAATCCAGCCGTGTAAGCTCCCGTAAATAGTGTTGGAGACCATGCGGATAGGCCGCAGTAAGCACCTTTTCATACTCCATCATACGTTCAGCAACGGCATCATGCCCAAGGCACAACAGTGCAGGAACTGCTATTTCCACCGTTTCCCAAACCCGGGTTAACGTGCCATCTCGCACAAACTCTTCTATATATATTTCCAAATTGGCGGCGGCATCTGTAAGGTTGCCCTGCGCTGCATTGGCGGCCGCCAGCCAGCAGTTCAAGCCACCTATCCGCTGCCGATATTGAATGCGCTCGAAGAACGCCAACGCCTGCGTAAATAGCCCTATTGCCTCAGCCATTCTGCCCTGAACAACCGCTATTTCCCCATGCGCGGCCAGCACCACAGCAGTGCTCCACTCATCACCAGTATCGCGGCTATACTGGAGACACTTTGCAAGAAGTGGCAAGGATTGGCTGTAATTACCTATATGCGTGTGAACCCCGGCAAGGTATGCCCGGGCGAGGCTCGCCCTGGAGTCATCACGCAATTCCGTGTAGAGCTCTAAGCTCTCGGTGGCAGCTGCAATCTTTTCCTCGGTATCATCCGTAAAACCCGTGTATTGCATTAACAGATGTGCAAGCCTGCGGTGAGAATTTTGCGCTCTGGCAGAGTGGATTCTGGCACCGGCCAGTTCAACAATTATGTTTCGTTCCAGAAAATGGCCCGCATTTATTGTTAAGTAATCGAGCTGTTCTTCACTTATTGAGCTGTTTTTCAAACGTTCCAGCACAGTGAACGACCACATCCGGCGGTCTGCCGCATAGTTGCGTACCATCCACAGCCAGTCGAGATCGAGGGCCATCTGAGCTGTTATGGAGGGATCATTACTGCCATCTAGCAACGTTTGTAAGGCCGCACGCAGGTTATCCATCTCAAGTTCAAGGGCATCCAATATCTCTCGCTTACGCGTATCGGAGGCGCTATCCATCTCCCTGCGCATTGAATAGATCCAGGCCTGAAAGCAGGCAGCATGGTGCTGATGCAGCAATGCACGCTGGCCGTCATCACACTGTTCCCATGCAAACTCCCGCAGCGATTCCAGCATGCTGTAGCGCATCTGTTTTGATTCGCCAATAGCTGCTTCCTCGGCTCGTATCAGCGAATGTGCGTGTATTTCAAAAACCAGACCGGCTACTATACCAATGGATTGGGTTGAAATTGTATTTGCGGCACTGGCATCTGCCGCGGCAGCCACCACAGGCATCCGATTCAATAGATCATGCAGCCGTTCTACACTAAAGCCACCATGAAATACCGATAGTGCCCGAAAGGCCTCCTGGGCGCTCGCCGGCAAAAGCCTGTAGCTCCAACCGATGGTATCGTAAAGAGTTCTGTGGCGGTTTGAAACATCGCGCCGCCTACTTTTCATTAGCTCAAAGCGCTGCGCCATACCGGTGAGTATCTGATCAATTGTCAGCACAGAGCACCACGCCGCAGCGAGCTCGATGGCAAGCGGTATTCCCTCAAGGCGGTCGCATAGGTGGCCAACAATCACGCAATTCTCGTCGGTGAGCTCGAAGCGAGTTGCCGATACACTGGCGCGCTCAGTAAACAACTTTACACTGGAGCACTGGGAGAGTGCCTCCAATGAATATTGGCTATGTGGAATTGGCAATGGATATACATGAACCTCTACCTCGCCTTCCAACTCCAGCCGGATGCGAGATGTAATGAGAATCGTTATCCCGGGAACCCGATCAAGCAGGGATCGAATGAACCCGGAGGCTTCCTCCACCAACTGCTCAAAATTATCAAGCACAAGCAGCAGTTCGCGTGCTCCCAGTATATTGTTAATGGCTTCATACAGGTGTTCTGATTGGGTACCGGAAGCGCCGATACTGTGCAGTATTAGCGGTGGAATAGCTTCAGCACTATAAACATCTGCCAATGAAATATAGAGAACGCCATCCGAGAACTTCGACCCAACGATGTGTGCGGCCTCGATAGCAAGCCTGGTTTTGCCTGTACCGCCCGGGCCAGTTAGAGTAATAAGCCGAGCGCGGTTATCAGGACTTTCTAGCAGCAATTGCAGCGTACCACGTTCGCTATCTCTACCAATAAAAGAGGTTAGGCGAGCTGGCACACTTCCTTCAATACGTTGTACGGTTTCTTGCTTTTGTGGCTGTGGTGGAGCATCGGAACCAGCCGTAATTTCTTGCGCTCGCTCAGAGAACTGGCCGGGCGCTGTACGAATACGTTGTGCCAATTCCATGGATGCTTTGCAGGGTTGTGTATCCAACTCACTACGAAGCAACGATGTGAGTTTCTGGTAGGTTTCTATCGCCTCGGTATGCCTGCCGAGAGTTGCCAATGCACGCATCTTGGCCCGCCAAAACTGCTCATCAAATGGCTGTAGCCGAATACCAGTATCCGCCACTTCACAAACGGCGGCAAAATCTCCAGTGTTTGCATTGAGATGTAAAAGTGCGGCGGCAACACCTGAACACTTCTCCATAAAGGAATCCTGAAACTCCACCGCCCACTCTGTGTAAACACCTTCAAGAGGTTTATTAATTCCATCTGCAAGAGCTTCTGTAAGAAATGCGATGCGTTCAGGCTGGTTTGCAGACTCATTAGCCCTGGAAACGAGCAGCTCAAAGTCCTCATAATCAGAAGAAAATTTATTATGATTTAACGTAACAGTATCACGATCGGCACTGATCACTTGCTCGCCATCCGGGGCAAATTTGCCAAGTGTCCGTTTTACAACTCCCAGAGTTGTGGATAGGTTATCACGTGCTGAGCCCTCATCATGTTCCGGCCAAAACAGCTCCAGCAGACGATCTCTTGGTACCGCTTCTCGTCCGTGCAGATATAAGTAAATTAAGAGCAGAAGCGCCTTGCGCCCTCTCATATCCACGCGCTCATACACGGGCACGTTGCAGTTATATACAAACAACTTAATACCGGCAATTATTTCAAGCCGAAATTTGGCACCCAAACGTTCACCTCACCTGCTTTACGCAACTTTAATAGACCCGAGTTTGCATAATACCCCTACGTCTGCCTCCCTCAGTAGCCTTGTTCGGAGATATTTCGGATTGCCACAATATAATTCAGATTAAGCTCGACCTTACAGCCCACCTGAATTTTCTTAACCCATTAACGCAGCCATACGAAAGGTTGTTACATGCTCCCGCTTTCCAAATCCATCGCCTCCATTACTGGCATTGTTGCTCTGGTATTGCCGTGCGCTCTTACGGTTCCAGCCGATGCACAGCAGAAATCAGCACAAAAAACAGGCACCAGGCCCCCAACAGTTGGAATTAAAGGCGCAGGGCAGATGGCCGGAGCAGCAATCCGATTTGGTGAGATATTTGGATTGAAGAGTGGCTTTACCTACCAGGTTCTATCGGCACGCTATACCATTGATCCGTTTGCAGATTTCATTGACGCAACAAACGGCGATGAGAAGTTTGTGGTGCTAAACATCGCGATTAAAAACAATCGGAAAATCGACAACTGGTTTAATAGCGATGGCCATGTAATACAGGCTGTTGACAGCATGAATCAGAATTTTGAAGGTTCAACACACATACAGGCGAGCAAACCGGGCGAACCATTTAGCCCAACCTTGAAGCCGGGCCAGGGTCTTGGCCAATCAGCCACTGAGCAAGTAATGGTGGCAGTTAAAATGCCGCAAACAGCGCGTTTGGTTAAATTGATATTAAAACAGGGAAGGGAAGGCACCAGTGAAGAGGTTATCCGGTTCTTTCTTGCCGATGCAACGGAGGCAGAAGCTGGCGGCAAACCAGACCCTAAGAATGTGATTGCCCCCTTGCCAAAATGGGCTGAGAAGGGCGCTATCATTCCTATGGGCCAGCTGGTTCCAAGCAACTCTTTTTACTTCAAACTCAATGGTTACTCCACAGCTGCGAAACTTGGAGATGCTGCGGCTGAGGAAGGCAAGCAATGGGTGTTTGCAGAGGTATCCGTTAAGAATGCCAAACAAGCCCCCCAGGCCATCTTTAGCTTTTATCTGGGAGACTCTGTTTCTCAAATGGTGTTGATTGATGCCGATGGGGAGAAATACCCGGCAGCGCGGTTTGTTAAGCCGAAACGAGATGATGATGCGGAAGGTAACCTGGAAGCGCTGGAGGAGAGAAACTTCCGAGTTGCGTTTCAGGTGCCGAAAAATGTGGTTTTTAAACAAGCCCGTTTAGGCTCACCCAGCCACCATCAGTTCTTATTCGATGCTTCGATGGCTGGAAAATAAGAACCAGGTTTGCAATATGGCCTGGCCAATTGCCCGGTTCTGAATCCGCTTTCCATTTACCTTTGCTCTGGAGTAGATAATGCGATACAAGCTAGCAAACGTGATGCTACGCATCGGTTTAACTCTTCCGGTTGTTTCCTTATTTGGAGTGGCTGCAAATGCAGACACGTTGTTCAGTAACTTCTCACCAGCAGATGGAAATTCCATCGACTTTTCGACGCACGAATCCATCGGAGGCAGCGGTTTTGGCCCTACCAAACGCGTGGCTTCACCATTTACTGTATCCGTTGATTCCCTGCTTACCAGCGTGGATGTTGCTCTGAGCCAGGATTCGGACCCTTTTCTTGTGGCGACAATAAATGTTGGCTCGTTTGCTACGCCGGATGATACTCAGGTGCTGGCAACCTCCAGTTTAGCCGCATACGGCAGCCCGGCTCACATGGTTAACATTGATTTTGCCGCAGGCGCAGTGCTGAGCCCGGGCCTGCACTACTGGCTGGTGCTAACGCCAGTTCACTCCTACACAACGGTAAGCTGGTACATGGCTGCAAACACAACCGCATTTGGCTATGCAGTATCCCAACTTCCTACGGATGGATGGCTTGGCTTCAGCGCAACAGCACCTTCACTCAGAGTGAACGGTATTGTATCGGGGTCTACTCCAGAGCCAGCTGTACCCGCATTTGCTCTTGCGCTGATTGGGGCTGGCGCACACATCCGCCGCAATCGCCGTTCTAAACTACGTTAGGCGCCCAAAGGCTGCATACTTGCTGAACAAAAATAGAACGCCATCTGCTGAGTACCTGTAACCTCAGTAGATGGCTGTTCTGTACCTCCCACCAAATCAACAATGTGCACCTTGCTGAATGCAATTCCCAGATATTATCAGATTGCCTTCAACTGTTTGGCTTGATTATTCTTAAAGGGTTTTTTGCTATTCAGAGCTCCAAAATCTGTATAATATAGTCAGATGAAGATGTAAACTGCGACCGCCTGTATATAAGTGGAAGCTTAATGAAGAGTATTTACAAACAATTTGTGCGGCATGTAATGGCCATACTCATCTGTGGCACATGCTGTTGTTTGTGCTCTTATGCTGGAGCAAGCGGAGCAAGTATCTGGTGGCCTGGATGGCGCATATCATCCAGCGAGGAGCTTTATGATGGCACCAGGTACTCCTACCATGATGAGGTAGGTGCGCCCGCATACCCCCTTTCGAGGCTGTTTGATGGAAACCCCAATACTGCCTGGGTATACAGCGCAACATCTGCAGAGTGGGATAAACAGGTATCTGGCAGCAGGTACGGGATTAAACTGGAGCCAGACGCGCCCATTTTGTTAGATGGGCTGCGCATTATGAACGGGCACAACGAATCTCTAAAGCGATTTCTGAAAAACAACCGTGCATTGGAGATAAGGGTTACGCTGGAGCTAAAGCGCAGCACCCTGGTACGAAACTTTAAACTGCCAGATGCTCTGGGCTGGCACGCTGTTAGCTTCCCGGCAGCAAAAGCAAAAAGCATCTCCATAGAGTTCACCCACATAGCAAATGGCCCCGCCGGCGATCTTTGCATCTCTGAATTAGAGCTTCAATTCGGCGGCCGCAAGATTGATATGCATATGCCGAAGGCCGTAATGTTTGTGGATGGCCTGGAGGCATGTGTTCCCTTTTATCTGATACTGCCCAATGGGCAAATGCTAAACGGTACTGCAGCGGGCGATGGCTTTGCAGACTCCTGGAGCCCCAGCGGCAGGTATGTTAGTGGCATTGCAGGGCCAGATGTAAACCTGTGGTTCGCAGATGCCATAGCTGGCCGCATGATCTCAGATATGCAACACCTACCACTGAGCCGCACAGACCGAAAATGGGTAACTGAGAGACGGCGCGAAGCAAAGATGGCCGCAGAAGAAGATCGACAATACGGCGAATAGATCCCCGCCTCCCCGATCCACCAAGCTCTATGCAATTTAGTCTAGTCGCGAGCTGAAGCACGGAATGCATCAGAAGGATGCGTCACGAAATGCCGTTGCAGTGTCACCATGCGTAAGCTTAGCAAGAAGTCAGTTGCTGATACAGGCAGTAAACCACACACGGGCAAAAGCAGACTGAAGAATGCCTGACAGAGTAACTATAACCCGTGCACCGCTATCAAAAAGCACACATGATTGTCACGTGCATTAGTCTTGACATACAAATGCCCTCTCCCAAGTTCAGTTTGGTAACATTTACGTCACACACCGGTTTTGAGCATTGTGTTACTCTACAAGTAGCCTGCAGCTATCGACGGCGCTGCAGGACTTATTCACAACAATACCGTGGTCAAACCCCGTCGAACTCGACCGTAAACTAACACTTTTTGTGAGAGAGGACAGCGTTCGAAATGCCAACAGTTATTTCAAGGTCGAGAGACCAGCGTGGTGCGACAACAGGCAAACATCCTACTTCTCAGGGTGGATCCTTTCGCGCTATCATTGTGCTCGTCCTGATTGTGGTACTCGCATCAGTCGGGGCAATAGCATATAGACATGCGGACAATGCCAACAAAGCGCATGTTGCATCAAAGTCAGTAGTTTTCAAGTCAGCGTCTCCCTATGGCGATATGGACATTCCTGCGACCTATGGAACACGAGATCTCTGTACAAAAGCAAGTAAGGCTATTGTGAAAGTGCACTTTCAGCAAGTGATCATAAGACAGCATTGACGACTCTTGATCGATATATTAAGTGGCGGCCAGCTGAGGAGTGGGCATGGATTGCTCTTATGCAGTCACAGGTCGATTGTGGAGAGCGCGTGGCGGCGTTGCGGACATTCGCGCAATGCGCAACGATATTTCACCAACAATATAAGCTCGCTCCACCTCAGCTAATGGTTGAATTGGGAAAAGGCATAAGAGAAACGGATAAGAGTATTCATGCATGTGAAGTTCAACCAGCTACCCCACCAATAGGTGGAGCTGTGCCAGTCCTTTCAAACCATTACATACAGCGTGATGCTGATGGCCTTGTGTTCGCAGCAATTGATCGGCATGAGAGCCTCGTATTGATTAAAGGCCCAAGGCAAACGGGTAAGTCCTCCTTGATGGCACGAGGAATTCAGCACAGCAGAACATGCGGCTTTGATGCATTAGTCACCAATTTTGACCAGTTTTCTGAGGCCGATCTGCACTCGATGGAATCCGTGTGCTTACGGATGGCACGTTCGATAGCAGAAGAACTAGAACTTGTCACAATGCCCGACAACGTGTGGAATTCATCACTTGGTCCACATACTAATCTGGAACGGTATTTGCATAGACACGTGCTCACTAGAAGCAAAGCTCCATTACTATGGGGACTTGATGGTATCGATCGTATTTTTGGCAGTGACTGGCAGACAGAGTTATTTGCCATGATTCGATCGTGGCACGAAAAGCGTGCGTTCGAACCACAAAAGCCATGGAATCGCTTGAGCCTCATACTTGCGTGTGCCACAGAGGCACACCATTATATCCGCGACATAAACAAATCACCGTTTAACGTTGGTGTTCGTGTTTTGACAGCTGATTTTACACTAGCAGATTTACAAACCCTAAATGCACGCTATGATGGTGTGCTGCAAGAGGCAGATATTCGCACTCTACATGGACTCCTTGGAGGGCACCCATTCCTCGCACAAAGATGCCTGTCTTTACTGGCAAATGGTTCATTAACATACGAAGAGTTGCTAGCAACAGCTGATCAAGAAACAGGGGTACTTGCTGATCACTTGCTTAGAGTTCGGTTGTTCGTGCAGGCAGTACCGGAGCTAGAGGCTGCAGTTAGCATGGTGATCTCGGGAAAACCTTGCCCCGTTGATGTGTTTGCACGACTGAAAAGTGCTGGAGTTCTTGCCGGAGAGGCACCGACTCATACAACAGTTCGTTGCCCACTTTATCTCACCTACCTACGCAGGTGTCTGTCATGATGCCTCAATCGCAAATGTTCTATGTTACAGGTGGCTCTCTAACGATTGATGCTCCGTCGTACATCGTGCGTAGAGCTGACACAGATTTACTGGAAGGGATCTGTGCTGGCAAACTGTGCTATGTGCTGGATTGCAGACAGGTTGGGAAGTCCTCCCTGATGGTCAGGTGTGCGGAATCGCTGAGGCAACGTGGCTATGGCGTAGCCGTACTTGATCTTAGCGTCAGTGGAAAGAACCTATCCGTAGAACAATGGTACTTCGGATTGCTAGTAAGCATCGGAGAACAGCTGGGAATTGAAGACGAGCTAGAAGCCCACTGGAACACACGGCATAGGCTTGGTTGTGTAAACCGACTGTTTGAGTGCATTAGACACGAAGCGCTTGAGAGGTACGGCCACAAGCTCGTTATTTTCATTGATGAGATAGATGCTGTGGCAAGCCTGGATTTCAGTGCTGACGAGCTATTCGCTGCGATCCGAGCGTGTTACAACCTGCGCAAAAATAGCGACACACCAAAGGATATTCAATTCTGCTTGATTGGCGTGGCAGCACCTTCGGAATTGATTTCCGATGCACGGGTTACACCATTTAATATCGGTACGAGGATAGAGCTCTCAGATTTTACATTTAATGAAATGAGGATACTTCAGAACGGTCTGCCAGACAAGTGCTCCCATTTATTAGACCGAGTGTACTATTGGACAAGTGGGCACCCATATCTCAGTCAGAAGCTCTGCGCTGCACTGGTATCCACCGCCGCTAGTACAATTCACGATGTAGATCATTGCTGTACAGAAAACTTTTTGCGCCGGGGTGAGCGATTTCAGGAAGACAACCTTGCATTAGTCCAGCGGCGCCTTCTAGCGTACGCTCAAGATACACCCGAAGTCTTGTTTCAGTACTCCAAAATCATATCAAACAAACAGGGATTTAAATATGATCCTGCAGACAGGTTCGTGCAGGCACTCATGCTTTCTGGAGTTGTGCGAATTTTCAGCTCAGCCGAAGGTGCAACTGTTGTAGTCAGGAATCGGATTTATTCAGCGGTATTCGATTCAGCATGGATAAAAGGTGCGATGCCTGATGCTGAACAGAAACGCCAAAAAGCCGCATTGCGCGCCGGATTCATAAGGGCCAGTGCTATCTGGATCACGCTCCTGGCATCCCTGGCAATTGCCTGGAGCCAACGAGAGCTGCGTGAGCGGCAGGCACACAGTTACCGCGTGGAAATCTCACAGCAGAAGCGCACGGTTGATGGCTTACATCACCAGATCTTGTCTTTCACAGAGAAGCTCACAGATTTGAAAACACAATATCAACAATCGGAGAGTGTTACGGTTCGAACACGCTCCGATCGAGCACGCCTCGCCAGAGAGAAGGTCGCTCTATTAAAGAGCATCGCAAGTACAGAAGCCAAACTTCAGGAGCTTAATCGTGCGGTAACGACCGCAGAAGTTAGACGCAGCACGCGCAAATAACGAACAAGAGAGCGAACGAGTGAGGTTGCTTGCTCAGCAAGCTGGCAACGAGAGTGAGGCAGTTGAACTTGGAATATCCGCTATCGATCGATTTCGTCAATCTGGCCATGGGCCACCTAGTTCGATGTACCGCGCGCTCTTTGACGCAGTAACTGCAGATGCACATCGCATTCATAGAATCAAACATGACGGCAAGCTCAACACCGGCAGCCTCTCTTCTGATGACCGATTCCTGGTGCTTGCAGGGCAGGGAAGATCTGCACAAATCTACAACACAAATACATGGAAGCTGGTTGCGTCGATCCCGGTTGTTCCATCGTCATTTGCCGTCTCACAGATAGCGGTTGCTCGTTTTGCATTTAAAGCCCATCGCCTCGTCACTGCTTGCCGGAGTGAAAGGGGCATAGCAGCTTTTCAAGTGTGGGACTTCCTTGAGGAACCGGAGTTTAGATGTAAACTCATCCGTGAATTTGAGTGCAAAACAGAAGCCCTTGCTCAAGCCGATCTCTCCGCAGATGGCAAATATTTGGTGACGAACGGTGATAGTTCAACTGCGATTGTTTGGGACGTTAGCAACGGATCACGTATTATATTGCGTGGCCATTCAGGCGCGGTTACTAACATATCTTTTTCTTCAGATGTCGCTGGTTCTGACCGTTACATTGTATCAATCGGAGATAGTCTCCAGGTGGACCATGATAAGTCCATAAGAGTCTGGGATGCACGAACCGGTGCATGTTTGATGACAATTCGGCCTAACATACAGGGAGAGAATTTCCACCCAATTTCTGTTGCCTTTTCACACTTCTCAGAGCTCATCTTCGTTGGCTCTCAGGAAGGTGGTTTAATATCATACTATGGACCAGCCGCCGCCCCAAGCCAATGGGGCAAGGAAGCACGTAGATACCACGGTGCCTATGGCACCGTTCAGGATCTACACGATTCTGGTGATAGCTTTTGGCTCGCTGCTGCAAATGCCCGTGGTAATGTACAAGTTTGGTACATTCCGGAGATGATGCAGCCAATGCAAACCCTGGCTACACGCACACTAGATGCTAGGTCTGTGCAATTCAGTAAGTCTGGCCGTACTTTGGTCACCACAACTCAGTTCGGATACGCTGATATCTGGCTTCTGAATCAGCTGACCTACAACGGTGCCAGGGGAACAATATACTATGCAGACTGCTCACCAGATGGCAGTGAACTCACCGCGGCTTCTATCGATGGTGCGGTGCATATCTGGCATCTGAATCAGAATATTGAGAATTCTGTAGAAAGTCGCGGATTTCGTTATGACCCAATTCGCAGTATCCAGTTTAACAAATCTCCCTTAGACCATTCAGTCTACTCACCAGACGGTTCAAAAATTGCAATAGCTGCAGCAGATGGAAGTGTCCATGTTATCAACAGAGATCAACTTGAGATAGGTGGACGTACAGCAGTTCAGCTAAGTGGGCACACAGGCAGGGTGTGGACAGTATTTTTCTCTCATGACAATAAAAAGTTGGTAACCGCTTCTCAGGACAAGACAGTAAGGGTATGGGATTCAGTAACAGGACATCAAATTGCACAGTGGTCTCTGCCGAGTGGATCTGCATTCGTAAGTGCAGTTTTCGAACAAGACGGAACTCATATTCTGGCAGCTGCCAATGACGGAAGTGCTTATCGGTACAACACGAGTTTGGGTTCAGTGGATGCAGTCTACCAACTCCCCGGCCACCGTGGATATCCAACAGAGTATCTTCCGTGGAGCGCAGTGTATTCACCAGATGAAAGGTTTGTACTAACGGCGGATGGCGATGGCAAAGCGTACCTCTTTGGTACTCTCCACGGCAATCTGGTTGGCGTAATACATGCCAGTGATATTCCACTTTTCTCCGCCATGTTTTCACCTGATGGCCGCCGTCTTGTAACAACTGGGGCCGATGGAAGCACCAGAATATGGCGGCTACCAGCCTCCTTTGTCACTGCCCCCTTCAACCTGAAGCATCCTGAACTGGTTGTGCGTGGAAATGGCCTAAAGATGAACATAGCGCGTTTCACTCCAAATGGTAAGTACGTCGTAACAGCGGGCGAAGACCAATTAGTACACATGTACCCTGTAACAGAAGCAGAAATTGAAAAGGTTGCACGAACCATCCTTATGGGATCGAAAAAATAGCGTGTAGAACGAATTAAACCAAAAGCTGGAAATTGTTAATCGCTGAGAGCGTGAAAAACGCACCAGAAATCTCCACCAGGTATCAAATCAATAGTTAAGCCTGACCGTAAGCGGAATATTCTGTGCACTTGCTAACCAAAGCCACACAGATATTTACAACGCAATATTAATTTAATAGTTAGGGAATTGCCATAGGTTTTTGTGTCTGCCACGCACCATCGCACTGTGATGCTCAATCCCATTTTATGCTCACACAGCCTTCGGCCGTGTAAAGCTTTTCATTGAGCTGGCTGAGGCTGCCCAACGCCGTCGATAATATTGGCTCGGGTTGAGTTTTTGGATGGACGACTTGCCTGAGCTTCCATCAAGCAAATCGATAGCGGCGAGGCGATCCGCCACAGAGCAAGAGGAACTTCTGATTGAGCCATGAACACAACTCCTGAATGAGATGTGTTGAGTTTGATCTCCAGACTTACTCATTTTAATATTGGGACAGTTTGACACTCACACATTACCAATCTTTGGTGTCTATCGATTGCCTTCATCACTTTAAGGAACCTTTAATGCCTGCATTGGATCTCATCTGTGGTTCTGTTGCCGGAAGTGTTGTTTATCACACATTCGGGGTAGAAGCGCTCAAACGCCTACGCACGCTTCGGAACCATCTTAGGAGATTTATCATGAAATGCGACACTCAATTGCGAAACGATGTACTGGCAGAGCTGAAGTGGCAGCCCAGCCTGGATGCAGCACATATTGGTGTAACCGCCGATAACAACACCATTACCCTTACGGGGCAGGTTGGCCACTACATTGAAAAGATGGCAGCGCAGGATGCAGCAAAGCGTGTTTACGGCGTGAAGGCTATTGCTAACGATATAGTTGTAAAACCGAAGGGCCTTGGCCAGCCCACCGATCAGGACATTGCAGAAGCGGCACTAAACTCACTGCGCTGGGATTTTCAGGTTCCGACGGATAGTATAAAGGTCGTGGTTTCTGATGGCTATGTTACCATTGACGGCAATGTGGATTGGCACTATCAGAAGAATGCTGCAGAGCGTTGCATTAAGTACCTGGTAGGTGTAAAAGCGGTTGCCAATAATGTAACGATTAAGCCCTCTGCTAATTGGACGGATGTTACCACCAGCATTGAAGCGGCATTCCGCAGAAATGCAGATATGGATGCCCGGCGAATTACGGTGGAAACCAGCAAAGGCAATGTGATGCTGAGCGGCAGCGTTTCTTCATGGAAAGAGCATGACGAGGCAATTGATGCTGCGTGGTCGGCACCCGGCGTGCTATCGGTAAACGATGACCTTGCTGTAGCCCTATAGTAACAACTCACCCCTCTCTGCGCTCCTTGTTCTGCGCAGAGAGGGGCATTCTCATATACAATTCCGGATCATGGAAGCAAGGGGACGCCCTCTATACTGGGTGTGAACCGCATTTCTGCTTACTATTAACCCCTTCGCTTCAATTTAGAACTCGACACATATATTGGCTCGCATCGCGTTCAAATTTCCGGTGCTAATGTACTCTTGCTAAAAGATATCCAGGCAGAAAGCCCAACCTATCATGCATACAGATCACCTCAACAGCGGCGATAAGAAAACGCTACAGCAGCTATTTCAGCACCCAACTTCCCAGAATGTTATGTTTCATGATGTGGTTTCGCTAATGAAACACCTGGGAACTGTGGAAGAAGAGAACAACGGGCACCTGTTGCTAACCGTTAACGGCATATCCCAGGTTTTGCACCGATCTCAGGGCAAAGAGATTTCTAACGTTCAGGAAATACTCGATCTGAGGCACTTCCTGCAGAGCGCCGGCCATGAGGAGAAAGCGGCTGCAAATGGTCCCGACTTACGGCTGGTAGTTGTAATTAACAGAAAGCAGGGCCTTGTTTATCGTTCAGAAGATAAAGGGAGTGTTCCCGAGCATTTTGAGCCATATGATCCAGAAGGATCCCTCAACCGCCTCATTCATACAGATGGTGTTGACAAAGCATCCCGCGCACCAGAGAATCTTGCCTATTATCAGGCAATTGCAGCCACACTTGCCAGTGCCGGCGAGGTGCTTCTTGTAGGCAATGGCACAGGTTCCAGTTGTTCCGCAACACACTTTGTTGATTTCTTAACCTCCCACTATCCTGAGATTGCCAGCAGAGTTGTTGGCACAGTAACCCTGGATATTGAGGCACTGACTGAAGATGAGATTCTACAAAAGGCACGCGCCTTCTATGTTGCTTATAATGCATCCACTGTGCACGATGCGCTTGCGCACTGAAACTGCCAACCAATAAATAATTGATGCCTATAGCCACCTTCCGAATTGGTGGCTACAGGCAGGCTGTTGGTGTTTTATTGTAAAACAGCAGCCAGTGGAATATGCTGGAGGCAAGCACCAACCCATTTGCCGTAGTGGTGATGGCGCATCTAAAGTCGCTTGAAACGTATGGACAACCAGAGTCGCGGTTTGAGTGGAAGCTGCGGATAGCAGAATCGCTGTATGCGCAAACAGGTGCCCATTCTAAAGAGAAAATAGAGCAGTTGATACTATTTATCGATCTGCTTATGCCACAAACCGAACAGTATGAGACTACTTACATGGCCCGGGTTAATGATTTCGAGGAGCAGCAAACTGTGAAAACACTGGCACCAATGCAAAAGTTACCAATTAAGCAGGGCAGGAAAGAGGGCCGTCAGGAAGGCCGACAAGAAGGCATGCAGTTGTTGCTTCTGGCGCAAATAGCCGCACGTTTTGGCGAAGTTCCTGAGGAGCTCGAAGTTAAGGTTCAAGGTCTGTCGGTTAATGCTGCCAGAGACGTTGCCGTCAAGCTAATTACAGCAACGAGCCTCGCAGAACTCGGGCTGTAGCCAGCCTACCTGGCTATTTCGCATAAATCTCGATTTCGCGCAGCGTTATCTGGTGTTTACCAGTTTGCCCCCCGGCATCAACCACATCTTGTGTGGCGCCTCCTCCAAATGTGGTGTTGTGAACAAGCAGCCTGATTTTTGAAGTGAGTACTGGCTTAAATGAGTGCTGAAATATCCATCTGTCGGATGCAAAGCTATCGACAGTGGTGCGTGTAACCGGTGTATACACCTTTATTGTTCGTGGTGGCTCTACAATGTGTTCCAATGTAATCCACTTTCCACTCACTTCTGCCTGCAGTTCATAGTCTAATAGCGTGCCCATCCACTGCCATGGATTACCCGCAAATACGATTACCCTCGATACCTTTTGCGTTGTAGGAAGCCGAATTTCAACCCACGCAGGAAATCCTACAGTATCGTCCATCCAGGGCTGTGTGTCTCTCTGCTGGCTCCAATACCAGTTGTCGTACACACCGTTTATGATCTTATTGATATTGTTGTCAATACGCTTATCGATTGGGTGTTGCCCAGTTCCCGAGGCAAAGGCAGTAACTCCAGGTTGAAGGGCAAGATTTTGCCCGAAATCTTGCGGTACGGGAACTATGGTTTGCCCCTGCTTGAGCTCTATATACACTGGCAATTGGTTTACTGGTAGCATCACCAATCCAGACAGAACCGTCAGGTCATTCTCTACGCCAAAAGCCGACACCGTATGTAAGATTGATCCTCCGGATACTTTTAGGTGTATCTTCCCATCCGTACTTCCCGCGCTCTGAAATACAGCCAGCGATTTACCGGGCCCAGTAAACATGCTGCCCACAAACATGGTATTGCCGTTTACACCAAGATCATACGCATGGGCGAATCTAGTTCCATAGAGCTCTTCCGACCATACTCGCATTAAGGCTGCGGCCGGATTCAGGCTGCCATCCTGATTTTCCCACCATGTAGGAAAATCCCAGAACCCGTGGCTTCGATCGTACCAAAGGTGGTTGTGTTCTTTGGGTATGCCATATTGCTCGTACACCATCATCTGCAGCATGGTCCACCTTGCCTGGTGCCCTGGCTGATATGAACCATACATGGCTGCAAAGTATCCCTGCTCAGTTTGCCACTTTTCAATACTCCCTAAACCATGCTTTGCGAGCAAAGCATGGAGACTATCCAGTGCTTTGCGCGCAAGCCACAGGTCGCCATTAACAGTATTGTAAGCATGGAATGAGAACGCATCGATGTACTTGCCACCCCCGGCTCTCATAAAGTCTTCAATCCAGGTTAACCCGGAGCCAAATGGCCCAATGGAAACCGTGCCCGGGCCAAGAACTTTCAGCCTTTTATCCACGCTCTTTACTGTTTCATAAAACGGCTTTAACTCCTTAATAACAAAATCTGATCCAGAACTTCCTCCGTTGGGCTCATTTCGTGGTTCCCAGTACTCTACTTCGTTCTTGAAGCGCTGCACTATCTTCCGAACACCCTCCAGATCTCGTGTTCCCCTGGGAAACGCCACCAATAGTGCACGTTTGCGCAGAGGATCATATGGAAGGTAGTAAGACTTATCTAACGCTATATCTGCTTCCAGTTTGCGTATAGATTCCTCAGGTTTGGATGCATCGGCCACATGCCGCTGTGGCCCCATACCTGTTACGCCGCGCATGGGCTCATCCATTGATGCACTGGACCCGGTGGGCGTACCCTTCGCAGGAATGTCTGGAAAACCATCTTTCTTTCGAAACACCGAAAATGTGGTGCCACCAATCTCCATGCCGAAGGGAGGATGGGCCAATGAACCGTAGATGTATAGCTTATACCAGGCAGGTGGTTGCGGTTTGATGCGAATTTCCGCATCATTCACAGCCACTTCACCATCCACAATATTGCCGTCAAAGCCCCGCACTTCCCACTTTGCTACACGGTTGCCATTGACTTTAAAAACGATTGGCTCCCCAACAATGAAAACAGAGTTATTCTTGCCACAATCCAGCGTAACCATGCCAGGCGGTGCTGTTTTTACCCAGCCCTGTGCCAGCGCTGGCCCCCGCAATATTGAAAGCATTACAGCAATTAGTAGCAACAACAAAACAGATTTCTTCATGGCACAAAACCTCCCGAAGAAAACGCGTAATCGCTCTCAGCGGTACAGCGCAGCATACCTTCAAGACTGACCTATCTGGCTTCTTGTTCGCCAGAGTGGAAATGTTGGTCTCATGCCTTCAGGAGGAGATACCGCCGAGTGATCAAACGCACAGATTAGTCTTAAGCTAAACTCATCAGCCCTACCCAATTTGCAACACTGCATTGGCCAAAGCCCACACTACTTAAGCGCGATGGCTTCATCACTTTGTCGTTGCGCAAACCATGCAGGTATACTGAAACCAATGGGCGCGCTGAGCGATTGTTAGATGCGAAGCCGTGCTGTAACTCCCTATCAGTGGCGAATGCCGCTGCACTCTTTTTTGCAAGGCTGCTTCAGGAGGCTTCCGTGAACAACCCCATCTCTCGCAGATCATTTACTACCCTTACCACTGGCCTGGTGGTGGCAACTTTTACAGGCGCTGCCAAAGCAGAAGATTCTCAGCCACCTGCCGTACCTGTGCCTGCAGCTACTGGCCCAGTTGAGGCAACATTTGAAAGGGATTACGCGGCGCCAGATTTCAAACCATCCTGGAAAAAGCAACAGATAAACCGCCAAATGGTTCAGGACTTTGTGATTTACGCACACTCTGATCTGGATATGACGAAGAAACTCCTGGATAAGGAGCCATTTCTTCTGAATGGCATGATCGATTGGGGCCATGGCGATTGGGAAACTGCCCTTGGTGGCGCATCGCACATGGGACGGCACGATATAGTGGACTTTCTGCTGGAGCGCGGCGCTAGAATCGATATCTTCTGCGCAGCCATGAAGGGCCAATTGGATGCAGTAAAGGCATTCCTAACTCTGCAGCCAAAACTAATTGATACCAGAGGCCCACACGGCTTCTCATTGCACTTCCACGCCCAGGTTGGTGGCAAGCTTTCAGAGCCAGTTCTGGATTATCTTCAAACCGTTAAGAAGATCGAAATGAAGCCCAACCCGTTCCTTCAGCGTGCCCAGGGTGCCAACAAGAAACCATGATCAGGGTAGTTGCGAAAACAAGATTAGTGGGCCCGCACCACCGGGCCTACTAATCTCCCAATTTCTTCAGGTGCTCCAGCCGCGGTGCTTCATTCGCCTTCTCCCATGGGTCTGCGCTTAATTTCTCATACGCGCGCCTGAAATAGGGCTTAGATTCTGCCGGATGGCCAGTTGCAAGCGTCAGCTCGCCGAGCTCCTCTGATATCGACCCATCCTCTGCTCCACCCTCCAACTTGCGCATGATGGCCAGCGCTTCATCGTAACGTTTTAACGACCTGAGGCACCGGCCAACGGTCCATTTAGCAATTCTTATGCCCGGCTCTTTTCCTTGCGTTTCGAAATAGGTGAGAGCACGATTGAATAGATCAAGAGCCTTTTCAAAACGCCCCATATCATGGTAGGTCCAACCCGTGTTGTTTAACAGGCTGCCCTTCCAACCCTGTGCCCGCTTGTCTCGCGTCTTCTCTGCCATTCCTATTGCTCTCTCGTTCCATTCCAGAGAAATCTGGCCAGAGGTTACAATTCCCATCATATGGGCGGCATCGATGGCATAAAAATCGAGTTTTCGCTTTGTGGCCAGGCCGAAGGCTTTCAAAAAGTGCGGCTCTGCCGCTGCCTTGTTTCCCGAGCTGTTCTCAATACGCCCAGCCTCGAGTTCTACTCGAACCAATACAAGATCACCCGGATGCCGCGAAACCTTTGCAATCTCAGCATGTGCCTCCGCAAACCTATCCTGCAAGCCGAGCGCTCGTGCAATTTGGGTATGGATCTCATCTGCATTGGCCGAATTAGAGATCAGTGCCTCAACAAACCTTGCGTTGCTCTTGGCGGGATCATCAAAATCCCAGAGGGCATCAATCTCAGCGCTGGAAAGCCGCTTGCCCGGGTGGCTCGAAGTGGGCTTTGCCTGCCCAAGCGCAGTGGGTGAAACCATAGTAAGCAGGAAGCACATAAGAATGATCGGCCATTGGCCGCAGGGCACGTTATGTTTTGTATTCATTGGCTGAGAGGAGAGGGAGCTACAGGCTGCACATATTCTTATTACTCACCTTATCCATTGCTTCTGGAAAAGGAAGTAACTGTATACCCCGATAATATGAATAAAGCACGCAAGATAGCTTTGTTGTACAGTAATCTGGAGATCACATGCAAGCTGGCGAATGGGGTGAGCTAACTGGATATTCTGGACGGATTCCTTCAGGGCTGCTTTCTGTACCGATTGCACATCGCGGACTGCACTGCGGCCCCGATGCGCCTGAGAACTCGCTGCCCGCATTTGAAAGGGCAGTTAACCTTGGGTTCCCGATAGAACTGGATGTGCAGTTGCTTTGTGATGGCACAGTCGCCGTATTTCACGATTCCACATTGGACCGCATGACTGGCACTCCTGGTAAGCTAGTAGACCTCAATTTGAAGGGCCTGGCGAACTTGCGCGTGCTGGGTACAGCCTTTTGCATACCCACGCTTCGGCAAACTCTGGAACTTGTTTGTGGCAAAGTGCCGCTGCTGATTGAGCTGAAAACCAGTTCTGCGCCGGGGCCATTAGAGCAGGCAGTGTGTGTAGAGTTGGCAGGCTACAGCGGCGAGTTTGCCATCCAATCATTCAACCAACCAACGATCGCCTGGTTCCGACAAAATCAACCCACAATATGCCGGGGGCAACTCTCGGGCGGGGAACACGGCCTTCCAGGTTTTGAAGAGGCACTTCCAGATTTTATTGGATATCAATTCAACGCGCTGCCGAATGTGGAAGTTAGTGCAAAGCGAGATGCTGGCACTCCCGTGCTCGCATGGACAATTACCTCACAAGATGCTGCAGAAGCAGTAGCGTTGTATGCAGACAACATCATCTGGGAAGGATTCCCGGCATTCGATCCCAGATGAGGCCAGTTGCTACTTCCTTAGAAACCCAAACTTCAGCTCACTTTTTAGTGTTGATGCCTGGCTGGGGCCAACCCTAAACTCCATATTGAACACCGCACGATAGTTTACCGTTGGAGGTGCACTCCCCGTACTATACGGCCCGCGTGGTAGTGCATCGAACGTTTCTGCAACCCTATCGGGCAAGCGAATTGCGCCGAGCAAGGCAGTTTGCCCGGCCTCCAGATTAATCGTTTGTTCGATATAGGGCCCCGCTATCAAGTGCTCGAAGCGGATTGGATCTCCTTTGGCCGTAAACAGATCGGGGCTTAAGTACTCCATGCGGCTCGGTTGGAGCCAGTGAATTTGCTGCGCATGTGTGGTTTGATTGTTAACGAATACATCGAAACGAATTTGCGTGAAGGAAGCAAAAACGTTGCCATCGGCAGGCGTACGAAGCCCCAGCCGGATTCCGTTCTTCTGTTGGCCCCAGGCAATTGGGCGATCTCCCGGTTTCCCATAGTCTGTTTCTGAGTAAAAAGTAAACCCAAATCCACCGCTTAATGGGCTTCCGCCTCCTATCGCACTCACTCCTCCAGAAGCTAACAGGCGGTATCTTCCGGGTTGAAGCATGATATAACCGGTGTTGTAACTTTTATCTGCTCCACCAGAGGTGCGCGGGGCAAGAACAACCTCGAAGGTGCCAAGGGTAACAATTTCACCCGATTTAACATTCACCCAGGATGGTAGGATCAGCACGCGCGGTCCTTGGTCAACAGGCAGATAGTTGCCATCTCTATCCATGATAAATGACTGGAGGTCCAATTTTGTTGGCCGTGGCGTATGAATAGCATGTGTGGTTACATTTCTCCATAGCACTTCGGCTTTCACAGTATCCCCGGTTTTGAAATTGGTGCCGTTGGTTAGCACACGCATGCCGCATTGCAGACCTTTATCTGGTTTGCCCCATAGCACCTCACCGGCAGGCGACGAGGGGGAGCCAGCTTCGCTCAGCACTGTCACGCTGGACTTAACATATACCGGTTTGCCCGCCGAAGTTGCCGGTAAACACCTGGCAACCCCGGGAGTAGACTTGCCGTTACTGTTAAAAATAGTAACAGCGATGGGGCTGCTGGAAGCTAATTTGACATAATCTTCCCGGCTCATTTTCTGAATTCGTACCGGCTGTACAACCCAGTAAACGCCTGCGGACGCCTTTGAAATCTGAGGATATTTGTTCTGCTTAGCGGCTCCTACATATAGGCCAAATGAACCAGGTATAACAACTGTTTCGCCTGGGTTTAGCTTCAGGCTGTAGGATGGGATCAGGCCAAGCGCCGAATATGGCCAGGAGTCAGCACGGTACGGCTTCAAACCATCCGGTGCGGTAAAAGCGTTATTCAATTGCGAACCAGGAATAAGATAGGGAATATCCAACCCATCGGCGTTCCAGCATTGGGCTTCAAACATCTGAACTCGGGTTGAAGTGTTGCGAATTAATACCGAAAACTCAATGGCACTGTTCACTGGCAGCGTTCTGGGGCCTGATGCAGCAGATTGGGCAAACATGATTCCTGCCTGCAAACCGTCCATTGGTTCGCACCAATCTACCTTGCCAGGCAGAGCACGCTCCGATAAAGGGTCATCTTGAAATGGTGATGCTCCGCCAGCCCGGAGGCCTGATATAGCGTGTACTTCTCTATGGTTGATGCCGGGAGATTCCGCTGCGGGCATAAAATCGGGCACGGCAGGATCTGAGATCGCGGATTTGCCCGGATTTACTGGCCTTGCAGAAAGCCGAAGAGCCGTGGATAAAAGCAAGCAGGTTGTGCAAATTGCAAATGCAAGCATCCCCCCTGCATGGGTTTTGCGACGCGGAGCATTGCTCAGAATGTGGTTCATTCGGTTTGAAAGAGTGCCGTGCAGAGCCATTGCCGGTGCTGGATCGCATTTGTTTACCGCACGCAGTATTTGCACCAGGTGATCGGCATAATCTGGGCCGGATATGCCGGTAAGCAATACTGCATCATCGCATGCTAGCTCTGCTTCCATCCGCATCTTACTGCGGAGCCACCATACACCGGGCTGAAACCAGCAAAGCGCACATACCAATTCGGCAAACAGGTTCCAGGCCCAGTCTCTACGGAGTATGTGTGCCTGTTCATGCAATACAGCGCACTCCGCCACAACGTTGTTGCCAGAGAGCAGGGCAGCAGGCAACACGATGATGGGCTTGCGCAAGCCCCATGTTAGTGGGGTTTCAGCCGTATCAGAAGCAAATACAGGTATCCCGCCAACGTTCGCAAGGCGTGATCCCCTACCAATGCGCTGTAGGCGAATAATGGCTACTAACAGCCTGATGCAGAGCACCACCGATCCAACGGCCCAGAGAATCAATATTGCCGGGAGGTGAGAATTTGCTCTGGTAGGCGGTTGAATTTTGATAGCACTTAGTTTACCGGGCTCACGTGCGGGAAACAGTACATCTTTTATTCCATGATCCCTTGTTGAAGATACCGAAGGATCTGCAGATTTGGATGCCGCTATACGAACTGACGGAACCGCTTCTGCCGGTGCAGTTGAGGTTACCGCACCTGTCGAATTAGCTGATAGCAAAGCGAGAGGAGGGATTGCACGCTGAGCTACAGGCAACAATAGGATTGCCGCCAGGCCCACAACGCATATCAGGTGCCTGTATGCCGCCGCAACGCGGCGAAGCATCAATAGTGTGAAGGCAGTGATTACACACAGAAGTGCACCACGAGCAATCAGTTCACCTGTGAACATCAGCATCACTCACTTCCTCTCTCACGCGCCTCTGAAATCATTTCTGAAAGGCGATCAAGGTCTTCGCGGCTAAGCTTGCGCTCCTCATCGTTGAGGAGAGTGTTAACAATCTGTTCTGGCTGGCCACCAAAAAAGGTTTCCATCAGTTTGAACAGTGCCTCCCGGGCAACGGGCGGGCGGGGTTTTGTGGGGTGATAGATGTAACGGGCACCATCCTGTGTGTGGGTGAGATGCCCTTTTTCTTCAAGAATTCGCAAGAACGTGCGAACCGCAGTGTAACCAGGCGGGTCTGGTAACTCGGCAAGCACATCGCTTACAGAGGCAGCTTCCAACCGATAAACCGCCTCAAGTATCTGCCGTTCTCTACGGCCAAGTTTTTCCGAATAACCCATCATGTGCTAATCCTTTAACAGTATGTTAATACATTAACACCCATTGCCTCTAATGTCAAGGGTGGGTTGATATTTTCAAAAACAATGTGCGCACGCAGGTGTATGGTGGTGGGTATTAGACGCAACTGTTGGTTGGAGGTTACCCCTCATGGATGCTTTGGTAGCAATGCCATAAAGCACAAAAGGCGAAGCCGATGATTCGGCTTCGCCTTTTGTTGAGCTGTTCTCCGATTAACGGAGCGCACAATTACTTACTTCTTGAGGGCTGCTTCAATAGCGGGTGCCAGGGCCGGGCCACGTGCACCTACGGCCGCAATCTTGCCGTCCTTACCGATGAGCAAGGTGAACGGAATGGCGCGTACGCCGTAAGCTACTGCGTTAGCAGACTGCCAATAGCCACCATCGTATACCTGTGGCCACGGCATTTTGTGCTCTTTGATGAACGCCTCGAGTTTCGGGCGAGCATCCTTCTGATCCAAAGAGATACCCAGAACTTCAAATCCCTGAGCATGGTACTTGCCATAAGCTGCTATAACGTTCGGCAGTTCAGCAACACACGGTCCGCACCAGGTTGCCCAGAAGTCAACAAGCAGTACTTTGCCTTTGTACTTATCGTAGGAAGCAACGTTTCCGGCAAGGTCTTTACCCTTAAGTGGGAACGGGGTGAACCCGGCTTTCAGCCGCTCATCATAGTAGGCTGGTTCTTTTGGCGGCTCAGCAGCCACGGCTCCCGGAGCGGGAACGTACTTAAAGGTTGCCGGGGTTACGGTGGGCGACGTGGTTACATCGGAGTATGTTTCTACAACAACCGGCTCTGCGCCATCTTTGTGTGGGCCAATAGAAAGCTTGCGAAGCAAGTGATCGGCCTTACCGAAGGAGAAGGTGTAATCCATCTGCCTATCGGCGGCGCCAAGCACTGCCTGAACCACATCGCAGGCACTGCCATCCACGGTTGCATCTGCCAGCTTCTTCAACGAAGTAGGCTTGCCCGGGATTATTTGCTGTTCCGACTGCTTGCTGGTAAGCAGAATTGGCAGCAGGCCAACACCACAACCACGGTTGGAAGCAAGCGCATCCACTGAAGCTGTGAAGTCTGCAGTCTTGCCCTTGGTGTAAGTTTTTGTGTCTCCCGCAGTATCCAGGTAAAAGTTTGTGCCATCGGCAACAAAATGCTTCGTGCTGCCAGAAACTGTGATGGTCGCCGCCACATGATTGGGCTTCTGCAGCACAATCTTTGATGTGACTTTCTGGGCCGCCTGGCCAGAACCCTGGTTCAGTTCCAGAGTTGCTGAGAATGAGTTGAGGTCCCGATAGGCTCCCGCCACTTTCGAGATGATCGCCTGAACCTCAGGATCGGGTGCCTGCGCAAATGCGGGCGCTGTGTATGCGCAGGAAAGCGCAACAGCTAAGCTAACAAGGCATGTTCGTGTTTTCATGAGTTCCAGTATACTTCATGTGCATTGCAATCTCTCCATTACTCGTACAAATCTCGCGTGATGCGGTTCTTAACAGTTCACCACACCATTAAGGAGGCGCAGCTGTGGCTATTATTGAGCGATTTCAGAGCTGGTATAGATACGAAACAACCTGTGACAACAAGATGCTTGCAATGATCGATTCTGTATCATTGGAACGCAGGACTGAACCGGATTATTTGCGAGCCATAAAGCTTGCCGACCACCTGGCACGAGGGCGCGAAAAGTGGCTCTGGTTTATGCAGGGTAAAGGCAGAACTGAGGTTCCCTGGTGGAGCGATGTTGAGAGCCTGGATACGCTCAGGCCACGTTTTGATGCCCTCCATACCGCCTGGCAAAGCTACCTGGCATCGCTGACAGACGCAGACCTTCCGCGGTTATTTTCGCTGATAGAACAAAACGGGGAAGAGTTTCAAATCCCGATAGAGGTTCAGTTAGTTCAACTGGCATTCCATGCTGGTTACCATCGCGGCCAGGTGGCACAACTGGTAGATAGACTTGGTGGGGAAACTGTAGATACCGACTATGCAGATTATCTATGGGAGCTTATGTGCAACTCCGCCGAATCTGAAGGAGCATAACATGGGCTCGGGCCGTACAGGTAAGAATCTGCACGGCCCGAGCCTGGTGGAAGTATTGGCTTACAGTGTCTTGAGGAAGGCCTTCAGGTCTGCCTCTTCCTGTGCACTCAAACCAATGTTGAACCGTTTGTTGTAGAAATCTACAATATCAAGCAACTCGCCAGAGAAACCATTGTGCATATATGGCGATTGTGTTTCCAGGGCCCGGAGGCTCGGAACTTTGAACTTGCCGATATCTGCCCACTTACCGGTAGTAAGTGCTGTTCCAGGATCGGTGGTTTGAACTTCCTCGCCTGTCTTCTGGTTTTTCAGCGTGTATAGAGGCATATCTGCCGTTCTATGGCTGGCATCTGAAACACCAGTATTCATAAACAGCGGCAGGGCATTGCTGCCAACGTTCGGCAGGCTATGGCAGCTGGAGCAGGTGCCAACAATTCTTGGTTTGCCCAGCAGGTCATTAAGGCCAGCCACATTAGAAATGGTGAACTGGCGGGTATTAAACAGCCGTTCTCCGCGTGCTACCGATGCCTGTGCGGCCTGCAGATCGTTGAATTTTGGAGCTGTGCGTCCCATTGGTGCACGCGCGCCCATCCACGGTACAAAGATGTTGAACACGTTTTGATCGAAGCGCTGGAGCGGCCGTGCCAGCCCAAATGCATCGTTGAATCCCGGGGCAAAAACAGCATTTAGCAGTGTTTCTGGCCCAGCAGCAATGCCTCTTGTATCCAGATCACCGGCATCCACATCATATACCTGAGTGGTATACAGATGCGTCTCGAAGTTCACTATTGCAGTTATCTGGGCCTCTGTTGGTGCAGTAGCTGCCTGCTCGTGCCCGAGCACGGCATCTCGAGCTTGAGACCGCAATGCTGCCTGAACCGAGCCATTGTTCAACAGCTCCCGGCCATCCCACATTACTGCAGAAAGGAACCGCAGGTTAGTGGAGGGTAAAGGCCTGCGAAAGCAAGAGACATCCTTTGCACTGGCATAACCATATGGGTCATCTACTGCTTCCAGGCTGAACTCGGCATTGGCAGGAACTGGCAACCCAACCCGAATCAAACCCTTGGTAAGCAGCATGCTGCAGTTTGTGGCCCGTGCTGCTACAGTAGACATATCTGCCAGCGGATTGTTTGCGCCATCCACTGCGGCAAACAGCGGATCCAACCCCTGTGTAGAAGTGAACACCTGCTGCGCATAATCTGGAGTGAAGGTGAGCCCCTGATTTACCGGATGGCATGTGGCGCACGTTCTGCCATTGGTGCCAAGCGGCTTGAAGAATGGATTGGACAGATCAAATGATGCGGCTGTGGTAAGTGTGCGCGAAATACCCTGACCGTTGGGAGATTCCACAAAGTTAGGAACCTTGTGGGCCTGGCCAATGGTAGGCTTCGGAGCCATCATTGCTGCGGCGCCGGTGAGAACCGGGGCGGCAGTCATGACCATCATGATGTGTTTTGCTCTCTTCATGTGCGTCCTCCAGACACGTTTGTAAGCGTGCAGCGTCTATGCTGACCGTACCGCCCTGAGAAGGTAACAAGCGAGCCAGCTATTCATCAGCGCGGTATGAGGAGTTTAATAAGTGGAGATGAAAATTTTATGAATAATTGATGATGTATAAAAAAGAGATGAAAACTTGTGCTGGTTTGCCTGCGGCAACTTACGCCTTAGCAGCCCCATCTGCTCAATGTGCAGTGGTTTAAAGCCAGGCAGTTCTGATTGAATCTGCTCTATCTTCTCGGGCAGCTCCGCTTTCTGAATGCCAGAGAACCCTTCTGTTGCGCTTAACATAAGGTTCTTATCTTTATCGAACAACCAGTTGCCACCATGCGCATCGCCACAGTTTATCAGTATGTTTTCTGTGGCAAAACTGTTGCGGTTTGCTCCAGGCGAAGGATTCATAAATCCTTTAAGTTCCGGGTAATGGGTGGTGTAAGGTGGCTGCGTGATATTCACATCTTGAAGAAGTTTCTTGGGGAAGAAGCAGTCTTCGCCGCCATTAAGAGCGTTGAGCCATCGCTTGTCATCCCAGGGAGCTGAACCGAACGCACGTTTGCAATCTATAAACAGGTTATTGCGGGCGATAATCCCGTGCCCGCCGTGTGAAAATACGGTGCCGAATGGGCCGCGCCCGGGATCGCCACATCGGGTAAAGATATTGCCGTCAACGGTATCTCCCCCGTCGCCATCATCAAAATAGATAGCGGCATTGCCATGGCCCATTGGGCTTCCAATATCGTGCCAGTAGTTAAACTGAATGTGGTTACCCCGGCAGGATGGGTTTCGGCCCTTATACAGCGCCCCACAATCATCCGTTTCCGTACACACGCGGTATATCTCGCAGTATTCAAATACATGGTCATTACCACCCACAAATATAGCCTGGTGCGGAGCATCATGTATTTCGCAATGCGATGCCTTGCAGCCTACACCACCAAATGTGAGGCCGTAGGCCGCGGTTTGCTGGTGTATAGAAAAGTTGTAGATGTGGCAGTTAATGGCTTCATGAAGGCCCGGTGTTAAGGTAACTCTGTTTCCGCCTTCAAGGGTTAAGCCACCGGTACCTGTATCGTGAATTACGCAATCCACAACTTTATCCCGAACTCCACCGGTTATGGTAATGCCGGTGAGCCGCATGCCTTTAACTTCGCAGCCCTGTACCACACATTGTGAACAGTCTGTAAGCTCCATTCCCCCTGCAATCCCAGCCTCCAACACAAACCCGGAGAACCGAACATTGCTTTCCCCATGCATGTTAACCAGAGGAGTTTCCAGAGTTGCAAGTGTTACAGCTGCAGATTTGATATCTGAAGGTGGCCAGAAGTAGAGCGTGCGGCTGTTGCGATCTATATAGAATTCTCCCGGAGAATCCAGCTCTTCCAGCACATTTAGCGCCCTGTACCTGCGTGGGGATGGGTTGCCCTGCCGAAGTGAGTATACATGTGGCCGAGCCAGCGTAATACTGTTTTCGGCATGGTTAATACTGCCTACACGTATAACCTCATCATACCAATCGAAGCACCAGTAACCCTGAAGCCATACGCCATCCGCTTCATTCCATCTGCTTGAGCGGTTGCCTACGGGCCGAAACCTTCCTGGCCGGTTGCTGGTATCGCCTTCTCTGGGCAATGAACCCGCATCCAAAATCTTTTCTATTGTGGCCCAGCCTTTGTTGGGCCAGTGCGCAAGCTCCATGCGTGCGCTATTAAAATAAAGTTCTGGGCCGGGAGGGGCACCATGGTAGTTTTCTGGAAATGGGGAAATAGCCTGTATTCCCAGTGCTCCCAGGTCTGCCGCTAGCACATGCCCACGGGCTACAGCATCCAGCCGAGAGGATACTTCCGGATTGGTTACCGCCTTAAATGCGGATGCCGGAATCTGTTTACCACCAAGCAAATGTACCTCTTCCCCTGCGGCGGCATGCCAGTCGATGGATATGCCTCGTTTTGCCTGCACACCCGGGTCCAGGCTATGCTCCAGCACATAGTTCCCCGCGTGTACCACCACCCGTATACGCCCGCCAGGCGCAGCATTTGCAGCCGCCTGCCGCACCGCCTCTGCAGCGCGCGAAGGTGTGGCAAATGGCTTGCTGCGGGTACCAGAGGCAAAGTCACTTCCGGTTGCCGCTACGTGAAAAACCGTATCGGCGCCGCATAGGGCAGTGATCTGCAGCGATGCTATAGCTAGAGCAATAGATAACGGGCAGAGAACGGAGCGCAGGGAACCAGATCTGGAGAACATGAGCGTGCAAACCCTCAGCGAACAAGTAGGAATTCTATCAGCAAACAGTTTGTTCCGCACGGAGTCTGTTTCCTGCCCCATGCGGCAGGAAAAGCTGTAAACAGACGGCAATAGAAGTTCAAGGATGCTTCCTGCCAATCATACATTCTGAATGCCCAGAGCACTATATGCCTACCCGCCGAGACTTTCTAACGCTTCTTGCTGCTTCTGCAGCTGTTGATCCTGCCTGTATTGATACAGCCTCTGCAGACCCACCTGTTACATCGGGCTCCGATATAGGAAGCCTGTACCCTTTTATTGCCGCTCAATCAGCACGCTGCCAGAGGAGTGGCCTGCCTGTACAAAGCTGCCTGCAGCCGGCATTCTCAAACTTTGAAGCCTGGCGAAAGCTGGCTCGAAGCACTGTATTTGAAAGCCTGCACTATGCGCCGCCGAAATGCGCGATAGCTCCTAAACTGCTTTCAAGAGAAGAGCGGGATGGCTACACTCAGGAAAACATTGAATTCAGCACCACCCCGGATATCCGCGTTCCTGCTGCAGTATTGATTCCAAAAGGAAGAACAAAGCCTGGCCCCGCCGTTGTTGCCCTGCACGATCATGGCGCGTTCTATTTTTATGGCCGCGAAAAGCTGTTGGAAGATGCTGGGGACAACTTGAGCCTTACCGCCTTTAGAAAGCAGTATTATGGCGGGCACAGCATAGCCGTAGAGATGGTTAAACGCGGATATGTTGTGATTGTTATTGATATGTTTTACTGGGGCGAACGCCGCCTGTTGCTGGATAAAGACCCGGACGACTGGCGAACCCGCCCGGATGGCATCTCTCCAGAGCGCATTACAGCCTTCAACAGGAGAAGCAGCGAGTTAGAAAACCTCACAGGCAGAACTATCTACGCCGCCGGCTTTACCTGGCCCGGAGTAATGTTCTGGGACGATATCCGAACGGTAGATTATCTGTGCTCCCGCCCGGATGTAGATCCGAAACGCATTGCATGTGTGGGGCTATCCGTTGGTGGGTTCCGCTCCTGCCACCTGGCTGCACTGGATCCCCGAATTAAAGCCTCTGTTGTGGTGGGCTGGATGACCTCGTTCCCACACCAACTAAAAAAGAACGTCTACAACACTATTGGCCACTCCATGCTGGTTCCTGGCCTCTACAACAGCCTGGATTACTGTGATGTGGCGTGCATTGCCGCGCCATCCGCAATGCTGGTGATCAATGGCAGCAAAGATGGCCTCTTCGATAGGGATGGTGTGAACGCCGCCTTTAAACGCCTGCACGCGGGATATAAGAAAGCGGGGCACCCGGATAAAGTGCGCACACTGCTGTTTGATACCCCGCACGAGTTCAATACAGAAATGCAGGCAGAAGCCTGGGACTGGCTAAAGAAATGGCTCTAAGTTCTAACTGCCTGGGCATAGCACTTCTTCTTCTATCGGCGCCAGCTGTTGGGTTAAGTGCTCAGGATGAGGAAAGAGCCGCAATTCCCATTGATGTAGTTCCTGGCGCGGCAGGGCTACAGATGGTGCGCGCGGCAGTGCCTATGCCAGAAGGCTGGCTGCACCCGGGAGAAAGCCTGCGCATTGAAGCTGAAGCGCGCGGCCAGGGCAGTGCCATAGTAGCAGCAGTGCGGCCCATTACAGAGTATCCTCACAGGCCGCAAAGTGCTGCCTCCGTTAGAAGCGCCATTATTACCTTCCCATGGAAATTTGGCAGTACATCTCCCACCCATTTTCAAATACGGCCCTGCCTTCAGGCAGCCACCCCACAGAAGTTTGCTGCTACTGTTTCAGTAGGTGGCGACGGGCTGGATATAAATGTGCCCGGCAAAGCACATATCCATGCAGCCCTGCTGGCTCCAAAAACCCATGCCAGTGCCGCAGTAATAGAAACGGTGGAAGAAAACGCCTACTACCGATGGGAGCGCTGGAAAGTAGCCGATGCCACATACCCGCGCATTATTGAGGTTCGCATCAGCTCCCTTGGCGAAGTTACCGCTGTTGCTCACCTCCAGAGAATGTTGCCCGATGATGGGCGAGTTCCGGATTTTGGCTGGCGAATAACCGCATCTGGAATTCAGGGTTCTGCACATCTTGTGGAAGGCACAAAGAGTACGGAAGTTGGTACAGAGTTACTAACTCACGGCTATGCTGCCGAGAAGCCAGCGTCGCTGTTGTTGGATTCTGAGCAGATGGTAATCTCCCAGCCTGCTGCGCCGTTTAAGCGCCGGGGTAGATTTGAAGCCAGCAGAAGCGGCAGCACGGTTACGCTCAAATGTATCGCCGCATCAGAGGGAGACCGCGCGCCAATGCAGCAGGCAACCTGGCGGCGAGTGGAGTTTTGCGTTACCCCATCGTCTATTCCTGCACCTACGCCTGCACTGCAATCCCCGCACATCGTGAGAGCACCCTGGCAGTTGTACCACAGGCTGTACGCCATCGAAGCACCTATTCATGTTGCTGGCCATCCGGAAATAGATGCGATCCTCAAGTACCACCGCGATGCCATTGTGTACGCCATGGCTCATGGCGATGACTGGGGTAATGTCACTGGCTTCAATCATGGTGCCAAACTGGGTGGTGCCTTTGGCATGAACCGCCTCAACCACTGTACAGCCATTTTTTCAGATGCGTTTCGATCTGGGGATAGTCGCCTTTTAGAAACCGGCCTCCTATGGTGTGATAACTTCTATGATCAATCCATATGGTGGGGCCCGAATCAAACCGGGGGCACACGCTACAACAATGTGGTGGCAGCCGGCCGTAAAGCGCCGGAAAGCGACACCACCTACATGTGGCGGTCCAACTCAGCAGTGAGTTTCTGTACTAAGGGCTGGGATTCATTCTGGATTGCGTGGGAGCAAACCGGCGACCCACGCATGAAGGAAGCGGTGGATGCCCAAAACAGTTACGCCACCCAGTATCTGAATGCTGGCCGAGATTACACACGCAATATAGGCTGCGTTAAGGATTTTCTGAACCTGTACCGATTTACAGGGGAGCAACGCTATCGCACTGAGGCCGTTCGGCTATTCCATGATTTACGAAGCCAGCTTTCAACCGGAAACCTGTTTACTGAAAGTGGCAAAACCATAGATTCTGATCCGCCGTTTATCGATGAAGACTCTATGGGCTATACACATCCCTTTGCAAAACCATACATTGCTGGCTACGCGCTAGAGGGCCTTCCCGAACTATCCAGGCTCGAACCCAGAGAGGACAAACTTAAGGACGTAGTATCTGCAGTCGCCGATTTCATGGCTGCCAGCCAGGATCCTGTTGGCGGCTGGAGATACCCTCATCCTCTTTCCAGCAACGTAATCATGAGCCAGGCCATAGAGCATGCATGGCAGATTTCCCGGGCAGACACCATAACGGGCTCAAAACCTGCTCATCTCAATGCCATTGAGGCGGTGCTGCGCCAACGCATATTGGGTTGGCAAAAAACTGGCATGATGTATGGTGGACTAACAGGTTGGGAACACCTTGGTTCCAATCCAAAAACTGCGGCAGAACTACAGGCAATCTACCACCATCCCGCAGACCGAAACAGGGATCGGGACTATACAGATGGTCGGCCCGATTTTGGCGGGAGTTCACCAGAAGGCATCGTCTACTTTCCAGATGTGCTCTCTTACTACCTGAAGCATCGCCCTGTATCCCGCATCTTAACTCCCGCCGATCCAAAATCGCCGCTGGGTCTCACGCTGCAGCGAGCCCCAGAAAAACAGAGAAATTGATTATGAAAACCGCTTCCATTACTCTCACTTTGCTTGCCGCCCTTGCAGCAATTGGTGCGGCTGGCCAGGCATCGGAGCCAGGCGCGCTCAAAATCAGAGGTTTTGAAACTATTCAGCCACTGTGCCGGGCCGGTCGCCTGGTTCAGATTAAGGCGATCATAGAAAACCGACAGGACAACCCTGCAACTATAGCCGCATCCCTCTCGCTGCCAAAAGGCCTGCACCTTATAACGGCGGGTACGCAGCGTATTCGGATAGAAGACCGCGATGAAAAGCAGCTGGTATGGCAGCTAAAGGCAGATTCCCCAGGCGAATACACGCTTGCGCTACGTGCGAAAGCAGGCGCATTTAGTGCAAATCAGAGCCTGAGGGTATCTTTTCTTCCAGCTGCGCCCGTGATACCAGAAAGCAGCGTAAAACCTCCGAAGCCCGTACAAACAGAGATCCAGGTTGGTGCCATGACCTGCCCGCTGTGGGAAGCAGACCACCCGGAGATGTGGGCAAACATTCTTAAACATCCGGAGCGCACGCCAGCACTGGGGTTTTATGCCCAGGAAAACCCGGAAGTTGCCGATTGGGAAACGCGCTGGGCAACCGAGCACGGCATAAGCTTCTTCGTATACTGCTGGTACCGTAATGGCCAGGGCGGCCCGGTAAAGCAAAACTTTGGCAGCGCCATTCATAGAGGGCTTTACCACAGCAAATACCGCAGCAAAATGCACTACGCAATTATGTGGGAAAACCAATCACGTGGACAGGCGGGTGTTTCAGACGAAAAAGATCTGTTTGAAAACCTGTTTCCATACTGGCTGGAAAACTACTTCAAGGATCCACTGTATCAGCGGATAGATGGCAAGCCGGTGTTATACATATACCGGCCGGAGTTTCTGGTACAGGATCTTGGCAGTGAGGCGAATGTTCGGCGTGCCATGGATACCATGCGCCAGAAGTGCGCTGATGCGGGCTTGAAAGGGCTGTACATCTTAGGAGAATACCGCGGGCTGGATCCGTTAGTGTTTGCGCAGTTTACCAGGCTGGGCATGGATGCCTCGTTTCCATACTGCCTCTCCGCACCGGACAAAGCCACACCGGATCAGATCATTGATGCGCAGTTTAAGTATGACTTTCAGGCATCGGTGTTAGGCATCCTGCCTAAGATCACTACGGTGTCCCAGGCGTGGAGCGGCTGGCAGGATGAAGGGCCCTTATGGAAGCTGCCGCCAACCGGGTTTGAAACACTGCTTCGCAAGGCGAAAGACCTCGTGAAAGCACAGCCAGCCAATAGCCTTGCTTCTCGTATGCTGCTTCTGGATAACTGGAATGAATGGGGAGAAGGGCACTACATAGCACCCTATCGTGAGTATGGTTTTGGATATCTGGATGCAGTACGGAATGTATTTGCACCCACAGCCGGAGCACACACAGATCTGCTGCCAGAAGATGTAGTAACTCACAGGCCGCCCGTTGATGCACCCTACCGCGCAGAGCTTGCCAAAACAGAGGCCCTGAAACATGCCGGCTCCCGCAGGGTTGTAAACCCCGGTGGCAACGAACCCGGGCTGATAGGCTGGTGGGGCTTTGATGAACCGGCTGGATCTCAGGTGGCCATCGATGGATCAGGACACCGATTGGGAGGAGTACTTCGCCGCATTGCACGCAGCCCACAGGGGAAATCTGGAGGGGCACTGCTTTGCGATGGCGGATGCGTACTGGTTGCGCCCTCGCCATTACTGAATCCGGAGAATGGCCTGAGCCTGGAGTGCTGGGTAAAGGCGAATAAAAGCGGCCAGGGAAATAACTGGATGGTAAACAGGGTGCTCTCTGGCGGTACCTCTACAGGTTTCAGGCTGGGCGTACTCAATGATTGCCCCTGCTTCGAAATTCCCCTTACCGATTTTAGCCACCATCTTACTTCCAACACGCCTCTTACTGCTGGTAAGTGGGTTCATATCTGCGGCACTTTCGATAATCAAACCATGCGGTTGTATGTGGATGGCGAGCTGAAGGGCGAGATGGAGCGCCCGGGCCCCGTGCACACCAACGAGTTTAACCTGTGCATCGGAAACTACACCGAAGGGCACTCCGCCTATTTTCATGGCCTGCTGGACGATGTTAAACTCTACAACAGGCCGCTATCCGCAGATGAGGTTAAAAAGCATGCAGGCGCAAAGTAAACACTCTACTGCTCAGATGCCACAACTTCACATAGCCTGGCCAGCTCCTGTTCAGTATTAAAATAGGGAACGGATGCCTGACAAAGCTTCTCCAGCCCCCGCCTATCCATATCATGAAATGAGGATTGGCGCAGGGCAACCTTGATATTGATTCCGTGCTCTGATAAAGTGCGATACAGGTCATCGGGATCGTTGCCTTCAGCATTTATATGAAAACCAATGTACCCCAGTTAATACATTCTCAGAAACCCGGATTATTAATTGCACAAAGCAACAACCCCGCTTTTAACATGTAAAGCGGGGCTGGATATTTAGCAAAACCAAAAGCAACAGCTATTTTACAAACGGGTGCGGTATCGGCGGCGAATAACCGCTGCTCCTGCAAGCGAACCGGCAAAAACAAAAGCCAGTGCACCTGGCTCAGGCGTATCTGTTGGCGCAGATGCTAAGGTCATAGCAATATTATCGATTGCAAAATCAAGATCCCAGCCATTTCGCTCACCAGAAAGCTGCAAGAGTGCCGAGGTGTCGCTGGCAACAAAACTGCCGCTAAAACTGTGCCAGGTTTTCTCTGGAATCCCGGCGCTCTCGAAAATAAACACGTGGTTTACGGCTACTCCAAACACCTTCGTTCCCCCACTACTTGCAAAGGAATAGTAGGAGCGAAAGTTGCCGGTTACATTATAAGTGGCACCCGGTATAAGGCCGCTAACAGATTGTGATATTGTTGGATCTGTTGCAAAGGCCCCAGATGCGTTTAAAACAAACCCGTTGTCTGGCAACCCTGCATCGCTGCGCCATCCACCATTACTATCACCATCGGTTGTTGTCCAACCACCACCGGTGGCGTTGGTTGGCACAAATTCATCAAAGTTACCATTCACCACCTGTGCATGGCCGGGCTGCCCAGACAGAATGCCTGCCATAGCAAGAACAGCAACAATTGCGAGAGACTTCATAGGTTCATCCTTTGTATGGTAACTGTGTACGGTAACGAAACCGGTACATCGCTATACAACCGCTGGCTTTAGTTCCGGCTAATCGCAACGGTGGAAACAGCATAAGTTAAAGTGCGTAAGCTAAGCGTTAGCCAACACGTAGTTTTGCGTTAATTTAGCGTAAGTTTGGAGATAACCGAGAGATGCAAGCTACAAACCGTATGCAGGGGGGTATTCCAGTTTGCATTGCTAAAGCACTTTCGGTAGTTCGCCGCAACTCCAGTAGCGTTGTTTCTGCAACTTGATTGGCACTGGTAGGTAGAACAGATGTGTTTCAGGTTACCGATGGAACTGGGAACACAGGAACTAAGCATAATGCGCAGGCGGCCAATGGGCTGCCTGCGCATTATAGTTTTTTTGGGGGGTGGTTAAAAGAGAACTTATATAGCCGACTCAGAAGGCATATCCAGACTGAGGCCCAGCTTCTTAAGTACTGTACCGAAGTTCGTATCTCCGTAAGTAGACCAGCACCGCAAGTATGCCCTGCGCAGGGCCTGGGGAGATTCATCGGCAGCCTCAAGCAGCTGTTGTGCACGTTTTCTATATCGTGGCGCATCCAACGGGTAGGCAATTACAGGAAATAGAATTGGCAGAGAACCACGCCAACCACCGCACTTGTATCCCAGTTGCGTGAGTAAATCAGCTCCGGGTAAGGTGGGTAGCGGCTGCAGCAATCGCATGGTTTTGCGCGCTATGCTGCGAGGAGATGTGATATCTTCGGACAGGTTGTGGCGAAAGGCAGTATCCGCATACTGCTCCCAGGTTAACCCGGGGTGATTTAAGCGCACAGCCTCAAATGCCAGATGAACGGGCTCAAGGGCGCTAATAAGCTCCTGCATCCATGCACGCAGATCTCGGCTAAGCCAGCCAGAGTAATCTGGCCTGAATCTGAATTCGCATGCTGCATCGTAAAGCCGTCGAAAATCTGCGGCAACCTCAGTGCTGCTAGCCATGCGCTTCTGCTTCTCTACATAACTCCAGTGGTATTTACCTACAGAAAACAGAAGGGCATCGCCATAGCCAATAATGGCCTTCATGGCATGCTTCACAACGGTTCTGCTCGCCTCCTCAGTGAGTTCCGGTTTCTCCAGCAGCATCTGATTAATCACCAGCAAGGTGCCCCGGTTAACCAGCAGGTTTCGGATATCAGATGGATCGATGCGTTCAGGAGAGAAACGGGTTAGGGAAGGAACATATTCGGAATCTCCCAGTAAGGTTTTGTGGCCAAACCGCATATCATGCCACATTACAAGGCAGGGCGAATTCCGCAGTTTGCCCGTGGTAATAATGCCCAGATCCATTCCAAGGCCACACTGCTTTGAAAGATCGTACAGAATCGCATCCAGCTTCTGCTTTATCTCACTAGATTCGGCAGCAGCGGAGTCGTTTAAAATCAGGAGAAAATCCAGGTTATTGTGCGGCTTTTGAATCCCGCCAGCCATCTCAACCCCGCCCTCACCACGGCCATAACCGCCAATTAGCACAAGTGCTTTGTACTTATCGGCCGCAAGCTCCCTGGCAATGGCAGCGCTCGCCTCTGCAACCATCTCCGTAATTGCGCGCTCAACATCCTGCGATCCGTATACCGTGAACTTGCCGTAGTTAGGGGTTGTCATTTGTTGATTCCTTTGGAAGCAAGCTCACATAGCAGGTTCACCAGGCGCCGGCGATGGCGCTCTGGGCGGAACTCTGCCTGGTACTTCGCCACAGCTCCCGCGCCAAGTTTCTGCCGCAGGCCGGGCTCTAAAAGCATCCGGTCGATCGCATCCGAAAGATGTTGAGGGCTATTGACCGGAACAGCAAGTCCGGTTTGCTCTTCGATCAGCCACTCATTCATCCCGCCAACTTTCGTTGCGATGACCGGTGTGCCGAAACGCATGGCCTCAGGTCCGATTAGGCCGAACGTTTCGGGCGCACGGCTTGGAACAACTACACAAGCCGCGCGCTGATACAGGGTAGCGAGCTGTTCGCTCGAGAGCCGCCCTGCAAAAGTTACTCTGTCTGAAATACCCAGTCTCTCGGCCATCTGCATGTATGCTTCTGCAAACTTGCCAGTGCCGCCGATTATCAACTTAGCGTTGGATTTGCTCATTTTAAGAGCGGTTAATAGCGTGTCTACCCCCTTGCCCGTAGTTAGCTGCCCTGCAAAGGCAAGGAGATTGGGATCACGCTCGATAGACGCATCAGCCTCCATTGGCTCTGCGTACAACTGGTTCACATGAACCCGCGAGGCCTCAAAGCCATGCTGCACAATTTCGCCTCGCATGTACTCAGAAGCAACAACAAACGCATCGAAGGTGCGGTTGATCCGCTGTTCTCTTTCAAGGCGGGTTAAGGTCCGCACCCCGATGCCCGGGAAACCTGCAGTTTTGGAAACAAAGCCAAGGCATGCGTAGCAGCCCAGGCCAATGCGCTGGGTGCAGGTGTGCTGACCTACTGCCGTGTACTTGTGTTCTCGCAGGCAAAACAGTTTGTGATCATGGAAGAAACGTGCCACCGGAACGCCGCTGCCAGCAACAGCCTGTAGTGCCTCCAGGTTGCTGAGACGGTGTACATAGATTACATCTGGCGCAAGCGCTTCAATCTGGGCCGCAACATCGACCATCGGAAATGCGGCATCAAAAACACCGGTGAATTCGGGATCGCACCCGCCATCCACAGCATATAGTAGGGAAGAACGAAAACCAACCGTCCGCAGATGGTTCACAGATTCTACAATGTACCGCTCACAGCCACCGGTCATAGTGGCCACTTCGTTAATCCACAGGATGTGCATATCTTACCGAGCCTCCTGACTCTGGAACGTCACAGCGAACAGGGATCTGTCGAATTCATCGTCAGGATCATTATGCTGTTTCGCCATTAAAGCTCCGTTAATTGACGGAAGCGCAGTAGGCCAGGCACATAAATTTGTTATTTGCGGTGCTTTTCAATAGCTTCTGTATAAATTTTTAGCAACTGGTCGGTTATAACGTCCCAGTCATACTGAGTTACAGCGGTATCTTTCCCTGCAACAGCCAGATGCTGCCGCAGTTCTGCCGAGCCCACAAGCCTGCTCATTGCCTGCAAAAAGGCTTCCTGGTTGCCCGGCTCATACAGCAGGCCGTTAATGCCATCCTGTACAAAAGACGGAATGCCACCTACGCGCGCCGCAATAACTGGTTTGCCAGCTGCCCAGGCTTCTAATATCACAATGCCGAAGGGTTCATGTATAGAGGGCAATACAAAAACATCAATGGTATGATACGCATCAGATAGAGATGCGCCCCCTGCATCCAGGCCAGGAATAATGGTTACGTGCTTATCCAGCCCCAGCCGTGTAATCTCCGCTTTAAGCTTTTCATGGTAAGGCGGATTGGTTACATGGCCCACAAAAAGCAGGTGAGTTTTGGATTCTTGCTGCAGAAGCTGTGGCAGGGCGTTTATGAGAAATAGCTGATTCTTCTGAGGATCTATTCGGCCAATGGAGCCTACAATGCGGGCATTCTGTGGCAGGCCATACTTGCTTCGAAATGCCGCCCCATCACCCTCAGCAAACCGGGCAGAGCTCACTCCGTTCGGTAGGTAAAGTACATTTGTGTTGGGGTACTTCTTACTGGTAATCTCCTGCTCTGCCTTGCCAACACACAATATGGCAGCAGCTTCCTGCATTATTCGCCGGGAGCCAACCCACATACCAAGCAGTTTGCCCCACTCAAATGCTCCCCTGGTAGGCTCTGTCCATGCGGCAGCCTCCTCTGTAGGCACATCATTAAGCCCACCATGCAGCGAAATTACATAGGGTATTCCACGCTTTTCTGCCACAAATCGCCCGATGCCGCCAATTCTGTTGCCTGTATGAAGATGAATCAGATCCAACCCGGGTTCTTTTTTAAGTGCACGCATCAGGGGAAACGAAAACATGTTTCCTCCCTTTTCGTCCAGACGCTTTTTTGCCTCTGCACTCAGCCCAAAATACGGATAAAAGTACGAAAAACGCCGAACAGATACGCCATCAATAACTTCCGACCTATTATTGGCAAGTGCATCCGGGCACAGTATTTCGGTGGGATGTCCCCGTTCAATCAGCCGTTTGCTGGTTTGAAGCACCACTGTTTCGGTACCGCCCCAGGAGTGTGTAACAAAGCGTCTTGGTACCTGAACAGTTTTCACTGCCTGCCTCCTGTGGCCTCTTTAAGAAATCCATCCAACCTGGCCACATAATCACTTAGTGTGAACTGTTGTTCTACCGTTCTGCGGCCCTCAAGCGCTATTTTTAGCCGCAGATCCGGGTTCTCAATCAGTCTCAGAATTGCAGCAGCAAGTCCATCCGAATCGGCCTCTTTGAATACAAGGGCATTTTCACCATCTCGCAAAAACTCGCCCTGGCCGCCGCCAGCAGTGCTAACAACGGGCAGGCCAGAGGCCATTGCTTCCAGATGCGTTAACCCAAAGGGTTCTGGCCAGATAGATGGAAACAGAAAGATATCGTGTTCGCGATAGAGTGCAGGCATAGCCTCATGCCCCTGTTTACCCAGGAACCTCACGGTTGCACCGCTGGCATCGGCCTCGCGTTTCAGCTCGGCTTTGTAAGGCGCCGGGCCATCGCCTGCAAGATCAATGCTAAACTCTACACCGCGCTCACACAGGGTTTTGGCGGCTTCAAGTATGGTGTGCACCCCCTTGTAATGGTGCAGTTGCCCGGCATACAGAAGCCGGGCCGGTTGGCCCGGCGGTATTACCCCTGGTTCTGCTTTAAGCGGAAACCGTTCTATGGGAATGCCCTGATAAATAACACGTGAGTTCTGAATTGGCAGGCCGCGCTCAAGCAGATTGTCTTTAAGACGTTGGCTAATACACGTAGAAATCGGAAACCTAAGGCCATCCAGGGTAATCTGCCGCATGGTGGCATCTAATAACCAGGCTGCCGCTTTCCGAGGCGAGAGTTCAAACTTCGCCGCCTGATAAGAGCAGATGTTCTCATCATTAAACGTGTAAACCGTGGGGATACCGCTTGCTTCCGCAGCCTTAGCAGGCGCAATAGTTACCCGCAGCATGCTCCAAACAAAGATTACATCCGGCTGGAACCCGCGTATGGCATCCTGAGTGGCCTTTGTATTTTGTTTACCCAGCACAGAGCGCTCTTGCCTGCACCGTTCGGCCGGCTTATCAAATGGTACATATAACGTGAGTGCACGATCAATCGAAATACCATTTGCAACTTCTTGTTTCGGCTCGGTGGGTGCAAGCCCATGATCCGACGTCAGTACATGCAGCGTATGCCCTGATTCTTGCAGCAGGCGGCACACCTGCTCGCACAGAATTTCGTACCCACCCAACACATGAGGCGGGTACAGATTTGTTAGCACCAGAATTTTCATAGCAGGCTTTCTGCCAGGTTCAACCAGCAGTGGGCGTTGTGCCCTTTACTCCTTGCTCATATAGATGCGCTGCATCCCTATGAGAATTGCTCCCGATACTGCTGCACCCGCTGCCTCCATGCGGCCGATAGCAGATCGCAGCTTGGAACCCCGATTCTTGCGGCTGCGCGTTACAAACACTACCTTGTCGGCAAAGCGTGAAAGCAACTGAGGCTCCATAGAATCTTCTATTGGAGAAGCAACCGTTATGATGATTGGATAGGTTGTTTTAAGGCCTTCGATAAGCTCACCCATTCGGTTGGAGCTCAGGTGATCCGGGCTTATCGGTTCGCCACAGCGGGAAATAACAGATACCCCCTGCTGAGTAGATGGTTTTGCAATAGCATCTACATCCACCTTATCGCCGGCCAAAAACGCCTGAAGTAACCTGCCATCCACGCCGGTGCCCTCTGTAAGAGGCTTAAGTGCGGCCTGCTCTGCCCCTGCAGATAGCATATCTACAAACAGGCAGCGTTCCCCCTGGCGGCCAAAACAGGCAGCAAGGTTTGCGCCAATTTCGCCGATACCCTCGGCACCAGTAGCCGAAACAAGTAGCAGGTGTGTGGGCTCTCCACGTGGCAGCAACTGGCGCACCTTCTGAGCCATCAATGTATCGGTTTCTGCCTGTTTTCTATCCGTTATGCTGGTGAACAGAGCGCCTCTACGGCGGTTCTGCATCTCACCAATTAGCACGGTCTTCATACGGATTTCAACTTCTCGGCCGGTGCGTATGGTGGTATCCATAAACTCGAGGATCAGCACTATTAACAGACCGGCAAAGGCTCCGCCCCCGATAATTCCAAGTTTGATCATTTTAGAGCTGGAGCTTACAGGGCTTCGTTCGGCAGATGCCTCGGTTACCGGGCTAAAATCCGGGGTTTCCGCTTCCGAGGCACGCTTCATTACTGCCAGGCGCTCTTCAACCGATTTACGTTCTTCCGTTAGAGAGAGTACGTTGCGATTTAAAATGTCGTACTGGCGCTGCAAATCTGGAATACGTTCGAGCTGATCTTTTACACGCTTATAAGCGCGGCTAAGTGAGGCCACTCGCTCCTGTACGGCTACCCGCTGCAGCTGAATATCGAAAGTCTTGATCAGCATCTCCTGCAGTATTGGCCCGGAAGGCGCAAGCACGCCATCTTTTGGGATAACCACCTTCTGCAGCTTATCAAGCTCTTGCCGCCAGCCTTTGATTTGATCCGTATCCTGAGCTGCTACCTTCGCCTTATCAAATGCTGCAACCGCGCGTTGATATTCAAGCTGAGAGATTGCGCCCATCTGCATAAGCTTCTTAGCGCGCTCCATCTCATCCTGTTTCTCAGACATTTCTATCACATTGGCACGATACTCTTTGTCTTCTCGAATAGACTCTTTTAGCTTGCCGATGCGTATGTTAAGATCACTAAGGCTCTCAAGGCTTGCATTGGTGTTCTGCTCTTTAGCAACCTTATCTTTAAGATCCGTAACCACTCTATCGAGCTTTGCCGACTGCTCTTCTACTGTCTGCCGATCGGCCTGCGCCTGTTCCAGAAGAACACTCATTGAGTTCGATTCTTCCAGCAATGCGCGAGATTGTTTATCGATATCTATCAGATGGTTTGCGGTAGTGAACTTCTGCAGGTTGGAATCCGCCGCTTGTATCTGTTTCGTTACTTCCTGCAGGCGGGATGCCAGATCCTTAACCTGGTTTGCAAACACAGATTTGGTACCACTTCGGTACTGTTTCAAAAACACATCTCGAAGCGTATTTGCCATATCCGCAGCCGTATCCGGAGTTTTCCAGGTAGCGGATATGTCCATCAATGTTGTGTTTTTTTGTACCTGAACATCCAGAGCTTTACCAATTACCGGCAATGGCTCTTTAAGGCCAAGTATCTCCTTAACTATGGTGAGGTTTCGCTCCGTCTTAACCGTATCCTTCAAAGTAAGGATAGTGGTTTTTTCATCGGTTTCAGGCTTTACTTCACCATGGCGCTCAAAGCGCACCAGCGTTTCGGACTTATACGTTTTCTTGCCGTATTTTTTAGCCTCTTTGTTTCCAACGTAAGCGGCTGCAGCAACGCATACCAGTAGTATCGGAAGCTTCTTAAAAATTCCGATAGCAATGGCGCGGAAATCGATGGGCAGCGATTTTTGTTTAGGTTCTTCGGGTTCCTGAATCTGATCAGTTTCCATAGTTAACAATTATCCGGATACCGCCACAGCGGTTACATCTGTCTCTTTGCCACGCCGAAGCCGTTTGAGAACCGCACGTTTCTCATCGGGCTCCAGATAAAGTGTGTAGAAAACTGCAAGTGCTGCGGCCCCGCCCGCAACAGAACCCAGCAGCATGACTGGAATACTCAGAGCAGGCAGCGTGAGCTTGATTGCAAGCGTAATAGCTGTCTGAACCGCTCCGGGCACAAAACCCGCAAGCAATACCTTCTTTGTAAACGTTCCATAGGTTATGCCATTAACCCTGCACGCGTAAGATACGATATATAGCAGATCTACAATAATCGTTGATACCAGCGTGCCCAGCGCTACCCCGGCCAGCCCCAATGGGCGCGCCAACGCTATACTCACGCACAGGTTCAGAAGCATGCCGCCAACTTCTGCGCGTGCAGTTATTTTGTGATGCCCTGTCATGGCCAGCACGCTCGCAGCAACAAGCTGCGGTGTAACAAGCCACATGGAAAGCATCAGGACAATCAACGTTGGCCCGGCAGATGCAAACCCTGTTCCAACCCATCTTGAAACAATCTGAGTGGCGAAAACACAGATAGGAACCGTTAACAGGGTAGACCCGAAAAAGCTGAGTTTGCCTGCCCCAAGCATTGTGGTGCGAATCTTATCATGATCGCCCGATCCATGCAACTGCGCCATAAGCGGCGAAAGCACATTTATTCCCTGTTTGATTAACAGCAGTGCACTTTCTGCAATGCGCAGGGCCACCGCATAAATTGCCACCTGTGAAATCGGCAGAAAGTACTGAACGATTAGAGGATCGGTGCGCAAGCGTACCAGGGCAGCCACGCTCACAATGCTTTGAGCAAAACTAAATCCAGCCACAGTGCGCAGTAGTGATCTATCTGCCAGCTTCCACGATATCCGCAGATCGCCAACTGTACGAAACGCGAACACCGCATACAGCGTGTACTCCAGTATCATTGCGCCAAGGTTTATCCAGGCCAGTGTTACCAGGCCGGAGCCATGCGCCAACGCCACCCAGGAAAGCGAGCCATACAGCAAGGTTGTGCTGATTTGAATACCATTGAGCAGCGCGATGCGCTGCTCTCCAAACAAGATCCCCTGGAACAGGCTGAGCGGAAGCGCAAACAGGCTGGTGCGTGCGGCAAGGATCCACAGTAATGCAACGGCGCGGCTCTGCTGCTCAAGTGGAATGGAGAAGAGCCGGGTGTAGTTGTGCGAAAGTGCAAGAACTGCAATGGCAGCTACGGTGGTAATTACCAGATAAACAATGGAAAGCGTGCTCACCATGCGGTTACGACGGTCTATATCGCCAGCACCGCGGCACTCCGCCACATACCGCACCACACTGGAGCTTAACCCCATATCTAACAGGCCGAAGAAGCCGAGCACCGAGAAGGTTAACGACCACAGCCCGAACTCTTGCTGCCCTACATGCCGGATTATGTACGGCGTAAGCAGAAACATCACCATCATAGAAACAAAGAAGCGTAGGTAGCTTGCGGCTGCGTTTCTGGCGGTTCTGGCTGTAGGATTCTTCGACATGAGCGGTGTTCTCTCTCGCTGTGCAATTGGTTGTTATGTGGCTATTGTCTACCGCAGGCGTTAATCCTCCATTAAGCAAAATAAAGCCAGGCTGTGGGTGGTGCCACAGCCTGGCTGATTGCGGGTAGAGAGCAACTTTGCTCTCTGCCCGGGTTGGGTGATTGTTTTTTACTTTGTAAGGGTTAGCAGGCCGCGGCTGATGCGATCTCCGCAGAGCAGGTGGATTGTAACCACCGTTTTGCCAGCTACCTTTGCGGTTGGGAAGGTAACGGTGCCCTTTGTTTTACCAGCTGCGATCTTGATGCTGGCAGGAAGGCCAACCAGGTCGGGGCGATCAGAGCTCAGGTAGATCGTTTTGCCGCCGGCCGGTGCCGCTGCTTCC
>CAIONQ010000097.1 GCA_903859705.1 uncultured Chthonomonas sp. | reverse complement strand
TTTTTGAGCCACACGCAAAGACTCGGAGCCGCAAAGAGTTAGATGAGAGGCTTGCTTGTTGGTAGTTTTGCCGGGTTATACTGCTAACTACCATCCCCCTCCCAACCCGCCCGCCAGGGGCGGGAGCCAGATGCGCGCCTTCGGATGGATACTGGGCCACAACCAAACCAACCGCGCATTGTAGAGCTTTGAATGTATCGCAACCATCCCCCTCCTAAATCCTCCCGCCAGGGGAGGACTTGATGCGGTGCAATCCTCCCGCCCCTACGATGTAGTTGCTATCGCAACGCGCAGGGAACCTGAGAGAGGAAGTTGTGGTGCTCACGGTACCGTTGGGTAGAGGTCTGGTGTGGGGGGCTGGACAAGCCAACCCCAACTTCCTCCAATGCATCGCGTGTTATCGCATCAATGCCGTTGCTTGCTCGGGGCCGGTGAGCCGGTAGATGATGCCAGCGGGTGTGCACAGGAAGAAGGATGGGGTGCCGACTAAACTCATGGCGTCGCCATCTCTTTTCGTGGCAAGCAGCTGTTCTTCTGCTGTGGCTGTGGCTTTTGCCGTAACTGACGTTACCCCTGCTTCTTTCAGGATCTGCGCTATCTTGCCGGTATCAACTTTTGTGTTCAGTGCATATAGTGCCCTGTGTACCGGGTAGTATTTGCCTGCCTCTTTTGCACTGAGGGCCGCCACCGCCGCTTCGTGTGCTTTTTCATGAAATGGCAGTGGGTATTGCCGAAACACAAATTTGAGTTTTCCCTGGCTCTGGTCTATCAGTTTTTCGACTGCCGGTGCCGCCGCCGCGCACGGCGGGCACTGGTAATCCCCAAACTCTACGAGGGTGTATCTTGCTTCTGCTTTGCCAAGAAACACCGGTGCCTCGCCAATTGCCATGGTTGTTGGCACATGCACCTCTGGCACCTCTGGCCCATTGTGGGATGCATACACTCGATACCCGCCGTAAGCCGCTGTTTCGAGCAGCACCAGGGCTGCGATAATGGCGTTAATTCTGCGCATTTTCGCATCCTCCTGCATCGGGATCGGTTATGCAAACCAGGTGGTTCCAATCTGCATAGGTATGGGCCTTTGCGTGGCCATCTGCAAAGCTTGCGCTTACCATGCCGGAGTGGAATGCCTGATAATCGAAGAACAACATGGATTCGGATGGCCGAGCGAAGCCGGAGAGGGTTTGCCCTTCCAGCGCAATATCCTGTTCGTAGTAGTAACTGCTGCCGCAGTACTCGTACCAGGATGCCTTGCCGCCCAAAACCGCCGACACCTGTGAAGTTACATGATCCTGCGGACAGCGATACAACTCCGGCGCCGCCTTGTAAGGCAAGAGCACTGTGCGGATATCTGCAAGGTTGGGCCAGGAAGGCGGTGCAGCCTGGGCGCCCTTCGCCACGGCAAGTTTATCGCTCATGTCTTCAGCATACGGTAGCCTATCGTCATAATCTGCTGCGTACATTGTTACCGCTGCGCCCAGTTGTTTAAGGTTCGAGATGCAAACACTCTGTCGGGATTTGGCACGTGCCTGAGCAAATACAGGGATAAGCACTGCGCAAAGTATCCCGAGAACGGCCAGCACCACCAGCATCTCGACCAGTGTGAAGCCGCTTCTACAGGTTTTTGCCATTGGTTGGGTTCTGCTTTCTAACATGTTCGCCCATGGCGAGCAAATTCTCGGCGTGTTTTCGTACTTCTACGCTTGGGTCTGATTTTAACTGTGTAGCCGCCTGCTTCCAATCTGGCGCGCCCATGCGCCATAGAATGGAGAGAGAGGTGCTGCGTTGCAGGTCGTTAGGGCCTGCGAGGTAGCCTCGTGCAACATCCACCGACTGTTGTCTGAATTTTGTGTTTTCCAGGCTTCCCAAAACTACCAGTGCATTGCCGGACATCTCGGCATTGCTGCCTTTAATCAGCGGGAGCAAGCGCTGCCAGTCGGCATCTGTAAATGCTTCTCCACGGATGATTTTATCCTGGATGTCGAAGACGGTTTTCAGTTCTCGTGGTTCTACTTTTAGAACCTTTGAAACCCGCACCGTGTTTTCATCAATCTTGAAGTAGTGTCTCCAGGTGAAGTAGCCGGTTAACGTAAGTGAGAGCCCAGCCACCAGAGACACCGCTATTCTTTTATTGTTTTCAGGCATGCCAATAACTCCTGATCCATATTTTACGGGCAAACAGAGCCAGGGCGCCGGCAACAGCCCAGAAGGCGCAGAGATTTGTGGCCATTCAGCTGACATTTATGAATGAAAGCCTTGTTGCCAGCAAAAAACCCCTTGCGATCTGTGCTGTCGCCGGGGCTGTTGTATCAGGGGTTGGGTTTTGTCTGGCAGTAGTTCTGGCAGTTATTGCAGTTGGTTGTGGAGATACTGCAACATGATTCTGCTTCTGTGCTGCAGAACCGGGTGCACTGCGATACGCTTGCGCTGTTTCCACACTGCATGCAGCAGGCGGGGGCGGCAACTAACGGAGCAACGGGAGTTTGCGCGATTCCGATGATCGGCATTGCAAGGCACATTCCAATCACGAAGTACTTGAGGCAGTCTTTCACAGTGGCAACCTTTCCTTACTGTGCCGATGGCGAGCATTTGAGCCATCGGGGCTCCGGGTAATACCGACACTAAACAAAAGGGTACTGCTTAATCCCTCGCAAGCTGCCGTCGTCGGGAACGGAAGCCAGTGCATCGATGTGATGCGTTTTTATCCCACGGCAATGAACAGAATTACTCCCTGTTGTGACTTACTTTACAGCAGGCCTGTTCGATTTCCGGTTACGGTTCTTTGTGCCGACATGGGCAGGAGAACCAGCAGCGCCATCCAGAATAAGTGCTTACAACATGGCACTGCTATCCAGAGCGCGCCGTTAGCGCATTTCTTTTGCGCTGTTAGTGCAAAAGATGGCGAATGCTACCACAGGCTATAAAAGATGTCAAGTTATTTTTATTATTAGATTTTTTGTTTTTTGTGTTGAGTGGTCTGTACTTTTGTTTTGTTGGTGGAGTTTGGTTTATATGATGCCCCTTTTACCGCTTGCCTCCTACCGTACGGCCTTGAACCCCGCACAAGCGCGGGCGGCCAAGGGAACCCTGCAACGCGGAGAGTACACGGAACCTGGAGAGGAGATGGATACGCGCCTCCGGAAGTATGGTTTATCATCCGGGCGACCCGGGAGCCTATACGGCACCCGGGGCCTCCCTGTGTTAACGACTCCCGATTCCCATTTGCATTCTAACAGCAGGGCACGATCCCGGTTGCATAGAAACTATGTATAGCATCGCTGGTTCTAAGGATTACGTGGATGATTATCCCTATTAAAACTCTGAATAATGGCTTTTCGCTTCCTGTTTATGGGCTGGGGCTGTGGCAGATGGGTGGGCGCGCTGAGGCGGATACCACCAACGATGCCAGGGAGATTGGCGCTCTGGTTGGCGCTGCCGAGCTGGGCATTGCCCATTTTGATACTGCTGAGCAGTATGCTGCGGGGCACTCGGAGGAGTTGCTTGGCCAGGCCCTAAAGGGTGCAGACAGGGCGCGATTCACCATTGCTACCAAGGTGTCGCCATGGAACCATCACCCTGAGGCCATGGAGACCGCCCTCGATGCGAGCCTGAAACGCCTGCAGATGGATTATGTGGATCTGTACATTCTGCACCGCTTTCCAGATGCTGGCACTCCGCTGCCCGCCGCCATGGAGCAGCTTAACCGATTTGTGGAAGATGGGCGGGTGCGCCACATCGGGGTTAGCAACTGCAGCGCTGCCCGGTTTAGTTATCTGCAAAATCTCTCACAGCATCCTCTGGTGTGCAATCAGTTGCATTACAATGCGCAGGTTCGCGAGGTGGAAACAAGCGGTGTACTTGCCCAGTGCCAACAGCAGGACGTATTGCTGGTGGCCTGGCGGCCGCTGCAAAAGGGTGCCCTCGCAGATGCGCCCATAATATCGGAACTGGCGGCTAAGTACGGCAAATCATCCGTTCAAATTATGCTTAACTGGCTCATATCCCAGCCTAATGTGGTTACCATCGCAAAAACCAGTTCGCTTGCGCATCTGCAAGAGAACCTCGGCGCAACTACGTGGCAGATGGAGGCCGAAGATATCGAACGCATCCGCGCAGAGTACCCGGATCAAAGGCAGGTATCTGAGGCGATTGCGCTTAACTACCCGGCAGATGTTCCAGCCTGATCACCGCCCATGCCCTGTACTCCGGTTATCTATGCCGCCTTTAACAGGTAGGCTCTCTTACAATTCATAAACACTCTGTTTGTGTTCAGGATACACCCATGAAATCCAACCATTTTACTCGCCGAACTCTTCTGGGAGCTGCCTGTGGGGCCGTTTTGGCTACGACGGCCGAGGCAAAGCCCAGGAAGGTGCCCATTGGCATCGAGCTCTATTCTGTGCGTGATGAGTTATCAAAGGATCTATTTGGCACTGTTACGCGGGTTGCGAAAATGGGCTATGAGGTGGTGGAGTTCTTTTCGCCCTACTCTGCATGGACCCCCGACTATGCCAGGCAGGTTCGTAAATTGATGGATGACCTCGGCATCAAGTGCCTCTCGCTGCATACGGGGCGGCAAGATTTTGAAGGAGACCGCCTGAAGCATGTTATTGAGCTGAACCAGATCGTTGGCTCTAAGACCATGGTGATGTCCAGTGCGGGACGCACCGAAACGAAGGACGACTGGAAAGGCGTTGCCGATCTGCTGACCTCCACCGCGCAGATTTTGCAGCCACTGAAAATGCGCACGGGGTACCACAACCATCAGCTGGAATTTACGAACAAAGATGGTTTCTTGCCTATGCCATTTTTGGCCGCCAATACCCCGCGCAATGTAACGCTTCAGTTTGATGTGGGCACCTGTATGGAGATGGGTAACGATCCTATTGCATGGGTAAAGCAGAACCCTGGCAGAATACGATCTCTGCATTTGAAGGACTGGGGCAAGGGCCCGGACAGAGGTTTCAGCGTTCTGTTTGGAGAGGGCGATACTCCCTGGAAGGAGCTACTGCAGGCGGCAGCAACCATCGGGGGCGCCGAGTGCTTCTTGATAGAACAGGAAGGCAGCCGATATTCACAGTTTGAAACGGCAGAGCGCTGCCTTGCCAGCTATCACAAACTCAGAGGTTAAGCCGCTAAGCCAGTACTTTACTATAGGAGCCGCTTTCAAGTTTATGCGAATATCCACACTCTTTGCCTGTTTTAGCCTGCTACTGGCTCCGGCTGCCTCGGCTGTTGCACAGGGCAGCCCGGCGCCATTGCCTACAAAGGTGGAATACACCCGCATTGCACGGGAGGTAGATTCAAACCTTGAGAAACAGGTGATCGCGAAGTGGTTTCCAGCGGCAGTGGATGTTGCGCATGGTGGCTTTCATCAAAACTATGCGGAGAATTGGGACAAGCTGCCCTCAGAAGACAGGGCCATTGTGTATCAATCGCGCCTCACCTGGATTGCAGCTGAGGCCGCGCGCAGCCGGTTGCTCCCCTCAAAGCAGCTGATTACTTACTGCCGGCATGGTGAGCGGTTCCTTGCGGAAAAGATGTGGGACCGCCAATCTGGAGGCTTCTTCTGGGCGATAGGCGATGATGGCCAGCCCGATCGCCGGGGCGAAAAGCATGCCTACGGCATCTCTTTTGGGATTTATGCCTGTGCAAACTGCTATGCGGTTACGCATGATAGAGCTGCTCTGGATCTTGCCCTGCGCGCTTACAGGTGGCTGGATGACCACGCGCATGATGGCAAGAACGGTGGGTACTTTGAAGCATTAACGCGGGATGGCACACCGATAATGGCTCCACAATCTGATGGTGCTGCCTCTGATTTTATCGGAACAAAATATGGCCTGAAGTCGATGAACACCCATATCCACCTTCTGGAGGCGTTTAGCGAACTGTATAAAGTACACCCTGCGAAAGAGTTAAAGGCTCGGCTTCGGGAGCTGTTTGAGATTGTGCGAAACAGGGTTTACACCGCGCCGGGGTATCTGCAGTTATACTTCAAACCAGATTGGCAGGCTGTGCCAGATCATGATTCGTACGGGCATGATATCGAAACAGCGTATCTGCTTGCCGATGCGGCGGAGGTTCTGGGAATGAAGGATGACGCAAAGACCTGGGAGGTGGCGAGAGCAATTGTAGACCATGCGCTTAAATATGGGTGGGATGAGGCGCACGGCGGGTTTTACGATGCCGGTGAGCCCTCGGGAGCAGTTACTGCAACCGATAAGATTTGGTGGACCCAGGCAGAGGGCCTGAATGCACTGCTGCTAATGCATAGCCACTTTGGGAGCGAGACATCGATTTACTGGAATGCATTCAATAAGGAATGGGATTTTATACAGCATTTCCAGGTAGATGCGCGCTCTGGTGGCTGGTATGCAGCCGTAGCCGTGGATGGCGCGCCGCTTGCTGGCCGGGTAAAGAGTGACCGGTGGACAGAAGCGTATCATCAGGGGCGTGCCCTGCTGAATGTATCCAGGGCACTCAAGCAACTGGCCGGTAGGTAAGGGTGTATTAGAAAATGGCATCGGAAGATGGAGGCAAATCCGGCAATTTAACCGGACCTGCTGATCTCTTCCGATGCCTTTTTCAATGTTGTTTTAGTGTGGCGGGTCGCCAGCATTTTCAGAGATAATTACCGTGCCTGTGCTGCCATTTGTTATGCGCTGCACGCCCTTAAAGGTGTTACTGGTAATAACCGCACGCTTTACGCCTTCTCCAAGAGTAATTTGCGCCTTGTTGTCCTGAAATTCGCATCCACGGATGATCACCGTGCCACCCAGCGCCGTGATGGCCGGGCGGCCATCCTTTACCTGCAAATCCCATTGTACAAAGGTGCAATCGCTAAAACCAACGGTGCCGCGCCCTTCTATTTTCGCAATTTGATTGCAGGGCCCCCAGAAGGCACAGTTGACAAACCGGACAGAGCCGCTGTGTTTGCTTTCTACTTTTACTTCAATTGGGTCCGGGCCATGGAAGGAAGTAAACTCGCCGTTAGTGATAAGAATTCCCATTGGGGCGCTCTGCTCAACCAGCACTGCATTCCAGCAATCGTCGGCGCCAATGCCCAGGAAATTGCCGTTTGTTGCCCCGGTTTTTGTTTCCATAAACCGGTATCCCACTTTGTAACCGAAGCAAAAGGTGTTGAAAACATACTGCCAGTCGGTTCTACCAAAGATAAAGGCTTCGCCGTTGGCCATCTGCCAGTTATAGAGCCTGGGCTGCATAGACCACCACGGGTTAAAATGCACATTCTCCAGCCTGCCAATGTCATAAATGGAGTCTATCCACACGCCACGGCGAATTGGCTGGCCAGATACATTTCGGATTAAGTGGCGTTCATTCTGGGATGCATCAATGCCGTTGTATGCGTTCAACAGCTCCACATCCAGCACAGCAGGGTTTTTACCTCGCATGGCAATGCTCCAGGGGTATGCCTGCGGGATATCATCTGGCTGCTGGTTGGGGTAGTAGATCACCAGTCCTTTGATGGTGCTGTTCGTATTGAGGGTAATAAACGGGGCGCCATCCTCATTGCCAGCACTTTCGGTAGCCAGCAGGGCGGTGCCATCATCTCCCGGCAGCGGCATGCCTTTGTCTCTTACGCCATTGTGAGCGGGCACCGAGGCATAGCTGCCTGCAATGGTAACGCCATTTGGCACATTGAGGTGCCCTTTAAACAAAAACGCGCCCCGTGGCACAACTACCGTGCCGCCCCGGCCCTTTAACGCGGCCATAGCCGCGGTAAATGCAGGGGTTGCATCGGTTTTGCCATCTGGCCTGGCACCAAACTTCAGTACATTAACGGTTTCATTACTGGCGGGTGGCGCCGCCGCCAGTGGGGGTGGGGGCGCTGCCGCAATTGCCGCGGCGGCACAGAGGATAGAGAACAGGGCCATGGCTGAACGCTCCTTTGCGAGTGGTATCTCTAACAAATAGTTGGGTACCAGCGATGGCACCTTCAAAGAGAGTATGCGCTCACAATTGTGACGATTCCTGTTGCGGCCCCCTTAAGTTGCTTACTTAACCACCAGCTTTTCGCGCAGTTCTGCCCTATTGTTAACAATGTTCAGCGCATGTTTCTGCCAGTAGTACTGAAACTCTTCGCTCTTCCAGTTGGCATATATCTGCTCCCAGGTTTGCTGGCCATAGTGTGGCAAAAGGGATCCTTCTACAACAGGCTCTGATAGTGGTTGGTAGCGATAATCCAACGATAAGCGGATGCGATCCTGAGTAAGGTTTGGCAGGGCGCGGTGGATGGTGAGGCTGTGGAACAGCACTACATCTCCGGCTTCGAAATCCGAGGCGCGCCATTCAAACTGATTTTCAAGGGCCTCGGTATCTATTCTGTGGCCGCCCGCTCCAAGCGATTTGTGCACAGGGTACATGCCCTGTTTGTGTGTGCCGGGCAGGATTGCGAGGTTGCCCTGCTCTATGGGGCAATCTCCCAGGGGAATCCATGCGGTCCAGGTGTTTTCGGTGCCCTCAATGTAGAGGTAATCCTGGTGTGCTGGCGTTGTGTGCTCCACTGCCTGTGGGTACACCATTCTGGCAATGTTACGGGCGTGAACCAGCGGAGTTTCGCCAAAAAGCGCTTCCAGCATGCTGAGAATAGCTGGCTGGTGGGCAAACGTGTGGAAGTTCTCCAGGCGCTGCAACTGGTTGTATACCCGCATATACTCGGCCTGGCCCTCTATCTGGGCTGTATCTGGCGCCGCAATGGCATCTATTGGCTGCGTGGCTGCGGCCAACCAGCCCGCATCGGCCATGAGGCCAGTAACTTCACTTCGCAGCTGCATCAGCTGTGCAGCATCCACCAGCCCCTTGAAAAACAGATAACCATCCTGTGCGGCGCGCGCCCTCAGTTGCTCTGGTGAGTGCAGTAGCTCATTAGAAACATCAAATCCCAGCATCAAATCCTCCCATAAACAGCTGTGGCCGGCATTTCAGCCGGCCACAAACGGGCGCGCCATTATAAAAGGAGCGTCAGTTCTTCTTCTCTTCTGGCTTCTTCTCGGTATCTTTCTTCTTATGGCCGCTAAAAATGTGGTTCACATCCTTCGAAATTCGGTTGGCTTCGTGGTTCACATTTTTGGAAAGGTTATCGGCGTGTTTGCCCGGGCTCTTCTTTGGGTCTACCGTTACCTGTTTGGTGGTATGGTCGTCTTTACGAGCCTGGTGCAGATCGTTGGTGCCCTTCTTAATTCCGTTGTTAACGTTTTTAGAGTTGCGGTTTGCATCGCGGTTAACATTCTTGGAGAGGTTATCTGCGTGTTTGCCGGGGCTCTTTTTTGGGTCTACCGTTACCTGCTTTGTGGTATGGTCGTCCTTACGAGCCTTGTGCAGATCGTTAGCGCCCTTCTTAATTCCGTTGTTAACGTTTTTAGAGTTACGGTTTGCATCGCGGTTAACATTCTTGGATAGGTTATCGGCGTGTTTGCCCGGGCTCTTCTTTGGGTCTACTGTTACCTGCTTGGTGGTATGATCCTCTTTGCGTGCCTTCTCAATTTTCGTAATTTCGTTCTTGGGCTTATCCTGGGCATTTACGACACCAACCATTTGCGTAAACACAAGGCCCAGGGCAAGCACTGCTATTCCAGTTCTCAATTTAACTCCTCCATTCAAGCTGTCGGTCCACACCGACCTCCGGCCGAACGCCCCATCGCCATAATTGGTTCGGTGGCTTACTATGTATAACGTTGATATTACCTTAACGTGATCCATAGATTTCGAATATACGGCTTCCATCTCTCGTTACGTGTATGGATGTGCAGGAGATACAGGCATGTGCGCATAAATCGTGGGATTATCTATTGATTGATAAGAGAGTGAGTACGCGTGGTGGCACAAGCATGAGTAAGATACTATTTCTGCACGGTTCTGGCTCGCGGCCAGGTGGGCAAAAACCATCCTGGCTGCTGGAGAATGGGCATGAGGTGTTAAACCCGCAGTTGCCGGATGAGAGCTTTGAGGAGTCTGTGCGGATATCGCAGCAGCTTGTAGATGTGGAAGATCCAGAGATTATAGTGGGATCCAGCAGGGGTGGGGCGGTGGCCGTGCATCTGGTTGCGCCCAATGCTCGGCTTGTGCTGGTGTGCCCGGCATGGAAGTTTTACCCCGGGCCACAAACCGTTAAGGCCGGTACGGTTATTCTGCATAGCCAGCAGGATGAAGTGGTGCCGTACGCCCACTCGCTGGAGTTAGTGGCGAATAGCGGGCTGCCCGCTTCTGCCCTTATTACCGTTGGCAGCGACCACCGCCTCGCCGATGCCGAATCCCTGCAGGCGCTGCTGAATGCCTGTGCACCACGAATATCCAAACAATGATTTTCCGCAAACCTTACCTTTTAACTCTGGCTCTGGGTTGCGCTGGTGTGCAGGCCACCGCAGATGTGGATTACCAGAAGGATATCCGCCCCATATTGCAGCGCAGTTGTGTGCGCTGCCACAGCGGTGCCACGCCTGCGGCCGGGATTCGGCTGGACAACCCTGCTGCTATGCTTGCGGCACGCGGTGGATCTGGCTCTCGGGCAATTTCGCCGCATAACCCTGCCGGGAGCGGCATTATAACGCGCATCAGTGCCTCGGATGCTTCCTTAAAAATGCCTCCCACAAACAGTGGGCTTGCCGCGCTTAGCCCTGCAGAAGTGAACTTGCTCAAAGATTGGATAGAGCATGGCCCTTCCTTCTCGGGTGCGAAGGTGCAAACAGCTCCTGTTCAGCAGCACTGGTCGCTAAAACCCCTTATAAAGCCTGCGGTGCCTGCGGGCGATGGCGGCCCGTGGTCGCGTTCTCCCATCGATCGCTTTGTGCTGGCACGCCTGCGTAAGGCTGGCATTGCACCCTCTGCCCCTGCGGATAAGCGCACGCTGCTCCGCCGCGTTACAGTTGATCTTACTGGCCTCGGCCCAACGGTGGCCGAGATGCGTGCCTTTGTTGCCGATACCCGGCCGGATGCATATGAGCGAGTGGTAGACAGGCTTCTCGGCTCGCCGCGTTATGGCGAACGTTGGGCAAGGCACTGGCTGGATACGGTGCACTATGCAGATAGCCATGGTTTTGAGCACGATATAGGCCGGGACAACGGCTGGCCCTATCGAGATTATGTTATATCGGCTCTCAATTCCGACATCGCTTACACACGGTTTATCAAAGAGCAGTTGGCTGCCGATTACTTTTATCCCGAGCATACCGAGCTCACGCCTGCGCTGGGATATCTTGGAGCGGGGACCTTTGACCTGAGCGCGTACACCACGGCACCGAAGAACTTCGCGCTTATTGATAGGGATGATCTGGTAAACCAAACCATGAGCGCCTTTGTGAGCACCACCGCAAACTGTGCGCGGTGCCACAATCATAAGTTTGACCCGATTCCGCAAACGGATTACTATGCGGTGCAGGCCGTGTTCTCCGGGCTAACAAAAGGCGACCGCACCTATGATGCAGCACCGGGCGTATCTGCGGCCCGCGCCCGCTGGATGGCGCTGCGCGCTGGAGCAGAGCGCAAAGACGCAGCCGCACTGGGTACCCCCGAAGCTCGCAGCCTGGTAAATGCCTGGAGAACAGAAACGGCGAAGCGGGTGGGAGAATGGGCGGTTCCCACAATTTCCACTGTGAGCTCAGAGCAGGGTTCTGACCTGAGTATAGAAGCCGGTGGTGTTGTGGTAGCGGGCGGCACCCGCCCAGCGCGCGATACATACACCGTTGTGCTGAAGCCACAGGCTGGCCGCATAACGGGGGTAAAGCTGGATTTGTTTACCTCTCAGGCGCTGCCGCACGGTGGCCCGGGCCGAATGGATAACGGGAACCTGCACCTATCCGAGGTGGAAGTGAGCACGCAATCGCCATCCGGAGTGCGCATGCCCATCAAGCTTGCGGGCGCGTTAGCAGATTTCAACCAGGACGGCTGGGGCGTGGAGCGTGCGCTGGATGGCGACGAGAAAACAGCGTGGGGCATCTATCCGGCCGTTGGCAGGCCGCATGCCGCCGTGTTTAAGTTTGCTGGCCCGGTGGATGTGGAGGCCGGATCTACACTTACGATCCGCCTGAAGCAGTTGCATGGTGGTGGGCATCTTATCGGCAGGTTTAGGCTGAGCGTGAGCGGCGCAGAGCCTGCAACACTGGCACCGCTCACTGCCGATATAGAGCCTCTGCTGCAAAAGCCACTGGAGCAGCTTTCTTCGGAGCAACAGTTGGATGTTGCCGCCATGGCACTGAAGATTATTGCCGATAAGGCGATTTCGGCATTGCCGCTTCAGAAAACGGTGTATGCGGCCGGGGCCGATGTATCAGTACCAACGGTGGGCAGGCAACAGGTAATGAAGCCGGCGGAGATCCATTTGCTGGAGCGAGGGGATGTGGAAAAACCGCGAGAGGTTGTTCCGCCCGGGGCACTGAGTGCCATTACCGCACTTCAACCCCGATTTGCATTAAAAGCTGGTGATACAGATACGGATGCCTCTCGGCGAGCCGGGCTGGCGAATTGGATAGCGGATAAGGGCAACGTTCTTACCTGGCGATCTGTGGTAAACCGCGTGTGGCACTACCACTTTGGCCGCGGTATCTGCGATACACCCGGCGATCTGGGGCATATGGGCGGAGTGCCCAGCCATCCAGAGTTGGTAGACTGGCTTGCCGTATGGTTTCGAGATGATGCCGGGGGTTCTTTGAAGAAGCTTCATCGGCTGATGGTTACCAGCCAGGCTTATCGACAGAGCTCAACCTACAGGGCAGACGCCTCACGTAAAGATGGTGACAACAGGCTTCTCTGGCGCTTTAACAGGCTACGACTGGATGCCGATTCGATACGAGATATTGCGCTGGAGACCGCCGGCACACTGGATTACACCATGGGTGGCCCGGGCGTGAACCAGTTTACCAAGAGCCCCGGTCCGCAGCTAACGCCCACGCTGGATTACGCCAAGTACGATTGGAGCTCTCCGGGCTCTTCTCGGCGCAGCATATACAGAACGGTTTGGCGTGGCATTGCAGACCCATTTATGGAGGCGCTGGACTTTCCAGATCTGGGCCTGCTTGCCCCTGCACGCACCTTTTCGGTTTCTGCTCTTCAGGCTCTGGAGCTGTACAATAATCCGTTCATGCTCCATACCGCTCGCGAATTTGCCGCATCCATCAGTAAAGAAATTGCTGCCGGTACGAAATCTGTGAACCCGGAAGAGCGCGCCCTGCGTATGGCCGTAGAAAGGGCGTGGTTGCGGCAGCCATCTCCCTCAGAGCTAACTACGCTGCGTGGCTACAGCGCGAAATACGGGCTGGAAGCCACATGCCGGGTTCTGCTGAACTCCAACGAGTTTCTGTTTGTGGATTAACCGCTGGAGGGAGCGGGGAGCGTAACCCAGTGACAGATTTCGGGGACCACATTTTGAAGATACAGAAGCAGTTAGCGGCAATCCTACTGCTGGTGATGTGTCTGGCACCGGGTGTTGCCGCACAGCCTGCACAGCCCGCACCAACGTTGTTTGGGAAACTGTTTCAGAAAGCGACCGATCAAAACGGATACGAGGAGCTGGTGCGTGCGGCAGACCTGGTTACACAGATACCGGGCGTGGATGCAGCGCTGGAGCCCGTATCTACGCTTGAGGCCAAACGGCGGGTGCTTGGCACATCGCAGGCTATACGGGCACTGGAGCTGATGAAGCAGGGGCTAGAGAAGCCGGTGCTATCGCCGCGGGAGGAGATAAACGAGAATACTCTGCTTCCAGAATTCGGTGCATTCCGCAAGCTTGGGCGCTTGATTGCCGCCAGAGAGTATGTGATGTTTGCGGACGGCCGCATCGATTCAGCGATGGATACGCTGCACCTTGGGCTGCTGTTTGCGTACCGAATTCAAACCGATAGCCTGATAGCCGGGCTGGTAGGTATTGCGATTGATACCCTGATAGTGAAGCAGTTTTCCGAGCATCTGGACCAGCTTTCGGTAGGGCAGAGCCAGCGCCTTACCACGCTGATGACGCAGTTTATGTCTGCAGATAACCCTGGCGCCCATGTGATGCTGATGGAGAAGACCAATGTGCTAAAGATCCTGGAGGCGCGAAGGGGCCTGAAGGATGGTGCTAAAAACCTCATCGACATGCTGGAAGGATCGTTTGAGGCGGGGGATGATAATGGCCTGGGTGCAATTAAAGGTCAGATAACTGCGGACCCTCAGGCATTTAATGGCGCGCTGGATGGCGCCGAGAAGCGCATAAATGTACTGTATGATCAGGCAATTGAAAACCTCACTTTGCCAGCCAAGAAACAGAAGCCGCTGCTGAAAGACGAATCGAACGACCCGGGAGCGGTTATATTTCGGGCGGTAAGTGCCGATCCGCAAAAGGTGCTGGATAAGTACGTAACAGTGCGGACGCGCTATCGGCTGCTGGCGATTCATGGCCTTATTCACAGGTATAAGTGGGAGCATGGCGCTCTGCCGGGTTCGTTGGAGGTACTGAAGGTGCCAGAATTGCTGACGGATGCCATTACAGAAAGAAAGATCAGTTATTCTGTGCAGAAAGATCGCTACGAACTAACCAGTGAGGATGGGCCAGTTAGCCAGATTGGAACCATCAAACTATGATTTGCACCACAGGGGCTATTGTATGATAGGGAATTCACCCAACCGAAGAGAGTTGCTAACGAATGCTGGAGGCGGCTTCGCCTCGTTGGCGCTTGCCGGCATGTTTGCCGATGAAGCGTTTGCCGATGCGAAAGTGGGTACCCATTTTCCGCCGAAGGTAAAGCGCATCATACAGCTCTTTATGACGGGCGGGGCCAGCCCCATGGATATCTACGATTATAAGCCTGCCCTGGTGAAGTACCACGGGCAGATGCTCGGCCCGAAAGAGAAGCCAGAAGGGTTTACTGCACCGGCCGGGGCCATTATGAAGAGCCCCTTCGAGTTTAAGCAGCATGGCAGCAGCGGCCGATGGGTAAGCAGCGTTTTTCCTGAGCAGGCCAAACATGTGGATGAAATGGCCTTTTTAATGGCGATGGCCAGCAAAACAAATGTGCATGGCCCTGGCACCTATATGATGAATTCCGGCTTTACTCTGCCGGGATTCCCATGTATGGGTGCCTGGATATCCTATGCGCTGGGGCATCTTAAAGATAATCTCCCTACCTTTGTGGTTCTGCCCGATCCTAAGGGGTTGCCCTACAATCAGCGTGGCTGTTTTAGCTCCGGGTTTTTGCCTGCGGTGCATCAGGGCACGGTTATTCAGGCAGCAAGTCCACACCCGGTTCCGGATCTCACTCCGGATGCTGCCTATGGCTTTGCGACGCCAGAGGCAGACAGGGCTGGCCTGGAGGTACTGGGGAAGCTGAACCGCGCACATGCGGTGGCACACCCCGGGGATACTCGACTGGATGCGCGCATCGAGAGCTACGAACTTGCCGCTAAAATGCAGATGAGCGCGCCGGAGGCCTTCGATATCTCGCGGGAACCACAGAAGTTGAGAGAGAGCTATGGCATTGGCAGCGCCCCAACAGATGATTTTGGAAAGCGCTGCCTGCTTGCCGCAAGGCTTGCCGAGCGGGGAGTACGGTTTGTGCAGGTGTGGAGCGGACCCCAGGGAGCTACAGGCAACTGGGACAACCATGGTAATATTCAAACCGAGCTGCCGCCGATGGCGCTGAGTGTGGATAAGCCAATAGCAGCCCTGTTAATGGATTTGAAGGCACGCGGGCTCGATAAGGATACTCTGGTGATATGGAGTACTGAGTTCGGGCGCACGCCGTTTGCTCAGGGATCGCTTGGCAGAGACCATAACGGCGGTACTTTTGTGAGCTGGGTTTGGGGAGCTGGGATAAAACCCGGTGTATCACATGGTGCCAGTGATGAACTGGGATACCAGGGTGTTGAGGGCAGAACCTATTGCTATGATTTCCATGCAACGGTTCTGCACTTGCTGGGTATAGATCACAAACGGCTAACCTATCGGCAGAACGGGTTGGATAGGCGGCTTACCGATGTGCATGGCGAAGTGATAAGGGATATCCTGGCCTGATCCGGCTGAAACTTACTTCCCAAGCTTTATTGTTACCGGTGTGCCATCCACAATCGCCAGCACTACTTGCTTTGGAATTTGAATGGTGCTATCGCCAGACGTGCAAACCTGCACAAGATGGCTGGATTTGCCATTACGGCTCCAGCTCTGGGTTGTGGCCTGCACTCCGTTTTGGCCCCTAAAATCTACGCTCTCTGCAAACGTTGCGGTTCCATCCGAGTTATCCGTGGCGCGCAGCGTGATGCTGCAATGCATCTCCGAGCCACGGGGTGTTCTCACTTGCAGAACGTATGGACCGCCTTCGCCATTATTCACCTTAAGCACCGACCCTGTACTACCATCTTCCGGCATTGTGGCATCCAGATCCCACTGGTAAACGTGCACATTATCGCCCTCGACAGATTGAGAGTAGTGGCTATTGCAGGTGCCCGATCCTGAACAAGCAACAAGCACAGCTGCATCCGCAGTGTGGCGGCGATGATTGCGCGCTATGGCAAACAGTAGCACAAGGACCACCAGCCCAATATACCGAGCCTTCATACCGATGCCTCCGTTATCTGCGTTCGAAACCCTCTAAAGCAACCCTGTTACTGCTTCTACTGACGGGTACCCAGGGCGGTTTCAGCAAATAGGCCACTTCGAGGGCCGTTCGATACCATTTGTGTTATTGCACAAGGATAACAGTACATAGCCAGCGTAACTGCAGGGTAACAACGAGTTATTACAGGGGCTTTTCATGAAATCTGCTTTGAGTTTTTACGGCATTGCAGTTGGTTTTGCGATGCTCGCGGGCATCGCAACTACCGCAACTGCACAGCCCGCCAATTTGAGTACACCCACGCGCGCTGAAGTTAGTGCTGCTACTGCGTTTAAAGCGCGCCACCTCCTGGGGCGGCCTGCCGATCTCGCATTTTCGTTTCAATTTGCGGGCAGGTCGTCTTTTGAATTGCTAAGATCCTGGCCATCACAACTTCTGCCCGCAGTTGCCCAAGACGGTGGAACGGAACAAAGCCGCATTTGGGTAGAGCCAGTATCCGGTCTTCAGGTGAAATGTACTTTTCAAACCTGGCCGGGCAGCCCCACTGTTGAGTGGACCGTAACATGCAAGAACACCGGCAGTGAAGATACCGGCATTTTGCAGGACCTGGAGGGGCTGGATATTCGGCTGCCATTAAAGGGTGGAACGGCAACACTGCATGGTATGCGGGGAGATAACTGTACCATGGAGAGTTATGAGCCATTTGATGTTGCGTTAACCGCAGGTTTCAAGAAGCAATTTGGTCCGCCTGGCTCCGGCAAATCTTGTGATGGTGCTGCAGGATGGCCCTACTTTAATCTGCAACTTCCCGGCGGTGGCGTGCAGGCAGCAATCGGCTGGCCCGGCCAGTGGGGAGCGGTTTGGGAAATCACGGGGGATGCCGTGCATGTGGCAGCCGGGCAGCAGAAGACGCATATGGTGCTGCATCCGGGAGAAGAGATCCGATCTCCGCGCATTGCGCTGCTTTTTTGGAAGGGTGCCGATACGGTCCGCTCTCAAAACCTGTGGCGCCGGTATTACATGGCGCACGTTTTGCCGGAGATACAGGGCAAAAAACAGCAGCCGATATCGCAGATACAGGTGGATGGATCGGTGCCGGGAATTGCGGATGTGGATGCGGTGCTGAAGGCAGGCATACATCCGGATGTATGTTGGCGGGATGCTGGAGGGGGCGCCACATGGTATCCCTCGGCTGCAGGCCCTTACAAAGGCAACGATGTGTGGCTAAATACGGGCACCTGGGATGTGGACCCGGTGCGCCTGCCGCAGGGATTTCGGCCGTTTAGCAACTACGTGCGCAGCAAGGGCATGCAGTTTTTGTTGTGGTTTGAGCCGGAGCGGGTAGGGGATCCCAACTCTTACCTCGGCAAGAACCATCCGGAGTGGCTTCTGCCGGGATCCTCTCATGGTGGAATTCTGGATCTTGGTAATCCGGTTGCGTTGAAGTGGCTAACCGACCATGTGGATAAGATGATAACCGAGCAGGGGTTGGACTGGTACCGGGAGGATATGAATGGGGTTGGCCCTGCGCCTGCGTGGCGAAAGGCAGAGGCGCCGGACAGGCAAGGAGCGGTAGAGAACCATTACATACAGGGGCACCTGGCCTTTTGGGATGCGCTGCGCCAGAGGCACCCTGGCTTACATATAGATAGCTGTGCATCTGGCGGACGTCGCAATGATCTGGAGACCATGCGAAGAGCTGTTCCACTGCTGAGGAGCGATTTTCAATTTCCGGATATGCCGGAAGTTATAGAGGGCAACCAGGCACAAACCTGGAGCCTTTCTGAGTGGCTGCCGTATCAGGGCACGGGCTGTTACTTCCCGGATTTGTACTCATTGCGAAGCTTTTACCTGGCCGCATTTGGCACGGTTGGCACAACCCCACTGCAGAAACAGGCGTATGACGAATGCACACGCCTGGCGCCGTTGATGCTTGCCGATTACTACCCGTTAACAGGTTACAGCCGCAGCTTGAACCAGTGGATAGCCTGGCAGTGGAACCAACCCGAAAAAGGGCAGGTAGCTGTACAGGCCTTTCGGCGGAAGGAGTGCACCGAGGCCAGTATAACGGTAATACTGCATGGGCTAAACCCACGCAAAACCTACAGCATCGAGAATGCAGACACACATATAGCAGGAACGGTAAGCGGAAAAGTGCTAATGGAGAGTGGACTCAACATAGAGATCCCATCGGCACCGGGTTCTGCGTTGTTGTTTTTAAAGAGCGCAGATTAGGGCAGAGCGGGAACAGAGGGGCGCCTTCGGCGCGCAGTTAGTGAGCCTTTTGTACGACAGGTACGACCCGTAGGACCAGTATTTGGCAACGCTGGTGTGCCTGTGCCTGGCGGCCTCTAGTATGGCTCCATAACTCATCCTAACATATCTGCACACCTCGTTAAATTGCGATTACATCTCAATAAACCTTTGTGGCATGGCGGCTTTGCGTGAGGTAAATCTGGTTTAGCTTCTCGTAAACTTCAATCAAGACGGTGAGGGGATGTAAGTAAACGGAAAGTCGGCTCTGAGGTTGGTCGCCTCTGGCAATAGCCTGAAAGCTCTGCACATTATTGCCAGAGGCATAGTTTGAAGCCGATATCTGCTACGGCTTCCTGCGATACGACTCAAACTTGTCTGCTGCGCCGGCTTGCTTCCCGCCGGCGTTTGCTGCCCACTCCTCTATAAAGTGATCATCTGATAAGAACGAGATGACAAGATGGTGGATGTGCATGTCGTTTTCGGATTTCATGTTGCCGCCTCCGCCGATGCATTCAAATTCTATTTTGGAAGGGGTGCTGGCCTTTGTGGCTTTGAGGTGCGGTTGATTTCCGAGGCTGCAGTAGTGGGTCATAACCAGGCTGCCGTTATCGAGGTGATAGATAGAGGTCATGGCATCTGGTGAGCCAGGCATCAGTTCTTCTTCCACAGCGCTGCCACCGGAGATTACCCGGTACCGTATCATTACCTTTTCGTTCTTGCCCTCTTTGTGGGTCCAATCTCCGGCTAGCTTTTTGAGTTTTGCAAAACACTGCTGCGCGGACGTGGCCTCCTTTGGGGTCGTCTTTTCCGTTTGTGCAGAAGATTGCACCGGGCTAAAACATGGTGCAGCGAGCAGGCACACGGCAGCGATGCCAGGCAGATAGTTTTTCAATAGAGAGGTCCTTTCTCGGTGCGGACAGGAGGGTAAAGGATGCAATCGGCTGTAAAGAAATCTGCAGCCGCGATTAATGGCAGTAGATAAACGAATGCAATTATAGCATAGAGAACTGGCGGAGCGCTTTGCTTAGCGCGGAGGGGTAGGAGTTCTGGAAAGCGAGGGGGTTGGATTGACTTTGCGGGACACTTGCATTATTGAATCGAGGCTAATGGCGGATGGAAGGCCGTGCCAACCGCGCCCGGCATCCAATAAGACAACCTGTGTCGGCCCTACGGGCCTCTGGAATTACTTTGAAATGGTTGTTTTCCAGCCCTATCGGGCTTCGCTATCCTATGCCGCCCCGTTGGGGCTAAGATGCGCGCGTTCGGATGGGGGCTTGGTGGTTATGAAGAGCAATTTCTACCGCGCTGCGCAGAAGCGGATGTTCATGAAAAGCAATTTCTACCGCGCTTCGCTTGCTGGACTGGAAATGCAACGGTCCACTGGTCTCTATTTGCCTGATATGACTTAGCTTATGTCTGACTCAGTGATACGCCGCTTAATGAGTTCGCATAGCGAGCGGTAACCGCAGCCCTCAAGGCCGCGCTGCCCGTTAGCAAGGGCCCCGTTGATTTCACGCCATGTCTCCTCTGGAGCATCCTCCACTATTCCGCCCAATCTGTAGGTGGGATAGGTGCGCGTGCGCTCAAAATGCAACCGAACCCATTGTTCTATCTGTTCCACAGTGAGGGGTGGAGCGTTCATGCGTTTTCGTTTTCCGCGATGTTCAGCGAAGAGCATCGCAAGGGAACTGCCACCAGGCAGCCCGCGGTGCCCCTCCCTCAACGCGTGATCTATATGCCGCCATTTATCCCCTGGTGATTGCGGAATAGGCTCCAGGCTTTTGCCGCCCGGGTATACCCCTTTTTCTTCTTTATAAGCATCAGCCCAGGTTAACACCAGTTCTTCGGTTAGCTCGCACCGAAAGCGGTGGGGCACGGCACGCTCGCGCTCCAACAGCTTTGATAGCGAGATGGCTTCATTTAACCCTCGCATGCCTCTTCTCATACTTCTGGATAGCAAGCCCCAGTCTTCGTTGGGGCTATGCAAAATCATACCACTGCCAGCGGTTGGCCACTCTCCGGTTACCTTTTTGTGTGCATCGGCCCACTGCAATATCATTTCAGTGGTCAGGCTCGGCTGGCTCATGCGGGTTCTTGGCCCAAGTTCATCGGCAATCAGGGTAGCAAAGCTCATGGTCCCCACCGCTTTGCCGCAGCGCAGCCGTGTGTCGGCGGCATCCACCGTCACCAGGGATTCCCGCGTGGGCCAGGCGCCGTGTTCCTCGCGGTAATCGTCTATTTTCATGCACACATACTGCATGTCCGCGGGTACAGACCCGGTATCGGTTTTGCGTTTACCCCCGAGCAAGGCAACCTGTTTTGCAATGCTGCTTCCGCCGGGCAGCCCGCGCAATCCCAGAGTGAGAGCAGAGTTGATCTGATCCCAGGATTCGGAAAGGTTTGCCAGCACCTTACCGCTTGTGATGGTAGGCCAGTTGCCCATAATCTCGTAATGCTGGCATGCCCACTCCTGTATCTGTTCTACCGTTAATGCTGGCGCCTGGCCCTTTATGCGCACTCCACGTTCTTTGTGTAGAAGCTGTGCCAGCGAGAACTTACGGCCAACCCCTCTCTGCCCCTTCCGTAAACTGCCATCCAGCTTTGCCCAGGTTTCCCCTGGAGATTCTGAAATCTCGCCCGATAGGTGGTTTGGCCATTTGCCTGTTCTTGCATGATGCGCATCTGCCCACTCGAGAATGGTTTCCTGCATTAGTGAGGCAAGGTTAGCCTTGTTGGGAACTCCTCGATGCTTAAAAAGCAACCGCGCGAGAGAAGATCCGCCCGCAAGTCCCCGATTTCCCTGGATTAGCGCCTCATTAATGCCCAGCCACGTATCGGCAGACTGGGGGCTGCCCGCTATATTCCCACTCTTACGGTTAGGCCAGCTGCCATGTTCTTTAAAATAGGCATCTGCCAGTTGCAGTATTCTCTCTTCTGTCCAGTTTTCACGCACACGCGGGCCTGTGCGGCCAAGCCAGTGCTCTGCAATGAGCATAGACAACGATGAGCCACCAGGGCAACCACGGCTTCCGACGGAGAGAGCGTAATTGATGGCGCGCCAGTCTTCATTTGGAAACTCTGCCTCCGTTATCGGGCCAGATCTGTTTGTTGGCCATCTGCCTGTACGATAACGGTACGCCTCTATCCACTTGAGTATGGTAGCAATTTCCAGTGGTGGCTTGGGTTTTACTTTATTTGCTTGCTTCTTAAGCCGCAGCTTTCTCCGCTCCTTGGAGGCCAGCACTGCCTCATGCACTGCCGCCGCTTCCGCATCGGTTGGAGAAAAAATGGGTTCAATTACTTCATCTGCAGGCATGGTTGTGTTACTTTCTAATGCAGGCAAAAAATCGGATCCATCAGGACTATGTGCAACCACCATAATAAAGAATAGCACAGGTTGGGATAACGGGGGATAGTTAGGGAGGTTAGGAAAGTTAGGAAGGTTAGGGAGGTTAGGAAGGTTACGGAGAAGGCAATTCCTCTCGCGCTGCGCTTGCTCCCTCGCCTCTTTGATGAAAAGCAATTTCTATCGCGCTGCGCTGGCTTGTGCCGGGATGCGTACTCCGAGTTGTACTGCTTCTTTGAGGGGTATTGTGGTGCCTTTGCTGTATGCGGTTTCGAAGGCAGCATCTCCCAGGGCGGTTCGACAGGAGGCAAGTGCCCTTATATGTGCCTGTGGCAAGTGGGATGCCTCGCCCAGGGTAATGGCCTTCCACAGGGCCTGTTCGGCGCCCCAGAGTATGGCGGCCGTTTCCAGCTGTTGCAGCCGATACGCGTTTGAGGCGCAGAACTTGAGCATGTAAACCATTAAGCGCGGGTTGTTACTCTCAATTAGTAGTGTAAGGCATTCCTTACTGTAGGTATCTGCCGCAGCGAAGTCTCCCTGTATTGCTGTAATTGTTGCCAGATGGAGATCGCAGTGCACTATTCCGCTCAGTTCCCCCAGATCACGGTAGATGGCCAGGCACTCTAGATAGTGTGCGTGTGCGGTATCGTAGTCGGCACTTGTTAAAGCAATTGTCCCAAGGCTACTCAGGGCGGCCGCTATCCCGTTACGCTCCCCTATATCCTGGAAAATTAAGAGGCACTCGTTAAGGTAGGCGGATGCAATGGCATTGTTGCCCTGATTTTGAGACATTCCGCCAAGCGTGCGGAGTGTCCAGGCGATGCCGCTCTGGTTGCCTATTTGCTTGTGGATTGCCAGGCTCTCTTCTATCAACTCAATTGCGGTGGCGCTTTCTCCAAGGGTGTCTGCAATCATCCCCAGATTGTTGTAGGTGGTGGCGATGCCCAGCCTATCTCCCAGCATTTTTCGGATGCGCAGGCTTTCGGTAAAATAGGTTTTGGCAGCGGCAAACTCTCCCTGCTTGAGGGCGAGGTTGCCGGCGGCACTCGCTACATTCCCTCGTTCACGGGCAGTCTCATTTGTTTCTGGCTCTGAATGGTTGAGTGCGCGCTTGCACCAATCCTGGCCCTCTGAAAGGTGCCCACGCGTAATCCAGAACCGCCACAGCGCTGTGCACAGGCGCAGGGATTCGCACCCTGTTCCGCCGCCCTGCAGGCTGTAGCGGAGTGCTGCTCGCAGGTTGTCGTGCTCGGCCTCCATTAGCGCATGCCACTCGGCCTGTTGCGCACTTTTAAGGTGTGGCCCTGCCTCTTCGGCAAGCTCCAAAAATGAGGATAGATGGCGCTGCCAATACAGGTTATGTGCGTTGTTTGCTTGCAGCTGTTGGTAGGAATACTCCCTCATTGTTTCGAGAAATCGGTAACGCGCATGCCCCTGCATCTGCTCGGATACCACCAGGCTTTTATCTACTAACGACGTAAGCAGGTCCAGTACACGCCAGGCATCAATCCCATCGCCAGAGCAAATGCGCTCTGCCATCTCCAGGGTCCATCCGCCAGCAAAAACCGATAATCTCTCAAAAAGGCGTTTTTGCAGATCGTCGAGAAGCTCATAACTCCATTCAATAAGCGCATACAGAGTTTGCTGGCGCGGCTGTGAGGTTCGGCTGCCACCAACCAGCAGGCGAAAACGCTGGCTAAGCCGTGTTTCAATTTGCTCTACTGGCATCGCGTTTACGCGTGCGGCTGCCAGCTCGATTGCAAGCGGAACGCCATCCAGGCTTCTGCAAACCTTAACAATGGTATCCAGGTTATGCGGCGTTACGATAAAGCCGGAGTCTGCTTCGGTGGCCCGTTCCACAAATAGCTGCACCGCTTCATATGCCAGTATGCGGGCAAGTCTATCGTTAGTGTTGCTGGCCAACTCAGGTGCGGCTGGCAGCGGCAACGGCATAACACGCCAGGCAGCCTCCCCGGTTAGCCCCAGTGCCTGGCGGCTTGTGGCCATAATCTGCAGGGATGGGCAGTGTTTAAGCAGGTGGGAAGCGAGCGTGGCACATGCCTGCAGCAGATGTTCGCAATTATCCAACACCAGCAGAGCGTGCCTGCTGGTGAGGAAGGTGGTAATTGCGTTTAAGGGCGGTACTGCTGAAGAATCCAGGCCACCCAGGGCCGATGCCACCGCCTGAGTTACCAGAGAAGCATCGGAAAGGCCTGCCAACTCTACAAACCAAATTCCATCGGGATAATGCTGTGCGCGTTCTTCACAAATAGCTAATGCCAGGCGCGTTTTGCCAATGCCGCCGCTGCCGATGAGGCTTAAAAGGCGTGTGCTGCCCAGCTTTGTGTGGATTTCTGTGCGTTCAATACCGCGCCCAATAAGGCGCGACAGCGGGATTGGCACGGAGTTGAGCGCTGGTGAGCGACGGGCAACAGCGGGGTTTGCGCTGTTGCTGGCAAGCGGTTGGGTGCCAGCCTGTGTGCCGGGCGAAATAGTGAGGCCCGGACTTTGAGCTGGCACACTAAGCCTGGACCGGCGCGCCTGAACCCGAAGCCGAAGGTAGAGTTGGGTGGTTTCGGCCGAGGGTTCTATCTGAAACTCTTGCCGCAGGCGGAGGCGAAACTCCCTGTATAGCTGGCTACTTTCGGCATAGTTACCCGAGGCAGCTAAGGCTTCCATCAAGCGGCAATAGGCAGTTTCCCGCAGGGGATCTGCCGCTATCAGCTGCTGCAGATGCCCAATGGCGGGGCCTATTTCACCGGCAGCCAGTGAATAATCTGCGGCATTCTCCAGCGCGTTAAGAAAGGCATGTTCCCGCGCTACGCGTTCTGGATACACCCACTCCTCATTGCACCCTTCCAACAGAGCGCCGCGATAGAGGCGTGTTGCCTGTTGGAGAGAGGCCATTTCACCACTGGCAATGGCGGCATCAAAATTGATGAGGTCTACATCCGCATTCGAGATATTCAGTTGAAGGGTTTGAGCGGTTGGGGAGTAGAGGCGTTCGGCCTGCGACCCGAGGGATTTTCTTAGATCGTATAGAGTATCGCGCAGCTGCACGCGGGCGCGCTGACTATCTGGCCAAAGGGTTGATGCCAGCCATGTGCGCTCTACAGCCCGATTTTGCCTCAGAACCATAAGGGCAAGCAGCCACTGCTCCTTGCGGCTTCGGCCCGCAGGCAGGATGTTGCCATCCACAATAATCTGGAAGGGGCCAAGAAGGCGAATGGCAAACGGGGTGGGAGGAACATCGAGCGCGCTGTCCATAAAAAGGTCCTCTCGGTGTTTATATGTGACCATGTTCCCCAGGAGACGATGCTATTCCTTTAATTTCGCCGACGGTTATACCGACGCTATTCCTGTATAATGCCTTATAACAATAGTTTATGCTGGCTCAAATTACAAATTTGCGGCCCATTCTGCGTAAGCAAAAAGCGATAAGCGTGAAGCAATGTAGCCATTGCGATGAAGGAACGAGTATACAATGCGATTTCTGCCAGGCGGTATGAGAAGCCTACTCTTGCTTTTACTGCTAATCTTAACATCGGCTGTGCTTGCCGATGATGCTCCGGGCCACTCGAGCCATGGTGCCGCCTTTGATTCTGGCATGCGAACCAAACCGTGGGTCATAAAAGGTGTTGGCGATGCTCCATTTCCTATAACCGCAAAGAATGCTGAAGTGCAGATGTGGTTTGATCAGGGCAATGCGCTTCTCCACTCGTTCTGGTTTGAAGAAGCAGAGCGCTCTTTCCGCTGGTGTTTAAAGCTCGATCCTGAAAACGCAATGGTTTACTGGAGCCTTGCGCGGTGCGGCTTTAACTGGTTTACTGTTGGCGCCAAAGATTATGACGATAAGAACTTTGATAGATATAAGACATTCTTGAGCGAGGCTGTGCGCCGCAAGAGCAAGGTTACGGAGCGCGAGCGCATGTACATAGAGGCCTGGGAGAAGGCCTATGCACCGCTGGAGAAGACCCGTGGCAAAACAATGTGCACGGCCCTTCAGCAACTTGTAATTAAGTACCCCAACGATATAGAGGCGAAGTGCCTGCTTTCCCTGTTTAACATAGGGCAGGGCAGTGCGTTTGCAAACGAGCTGCTGATTCAGCAGGTACTTGCCAAAAACCCCATGCATCCGGGCGCACACCATGCAAGCATTCATAACTGGGATGGCATATCTTCTGAACAGGCCATTCGCAGCTGTGAGCTATATGGCAAATCGGCACCTGGCATTGGCCACGCCATGCATATGCCGGGCCACATTTACAGCAAGATTGGCATGTGGAACGAGGCCGCCATTGCGATGGACTCGGCTACGCGTACCGAGCTGAGGTACATGAACGACCGCCTTGCACTGCCTTTTGAAACCTGGAACTACCCGCATAACCGCAACTACCTGTGTTATATTCAGGAGCAGCTGGGGATGGCGGAGGTATCTCTGCAGGGTTCGGCAGACATGCTGGCTGCCCCTCGAGATCCAGATTACAACTCCGAACAGGCTGGCAGAATTGCGCTGGAAGGGCTTGCTGCCAGAGTGCGCGCCCTCATAAAATTTGAGCACTGGGACAAGATACTGGCGCCAAACAGCATTGAATGGAACGATAAGGAAGACCCCGGGAAGATGGCCCGTGCATTTTGTGAAGCAATTGCACTGAATGCTACCGGCAAGCTTTTTGAGGCGAGAGAACGCGTTAACACGGTGAAAACCATTGTGGCCAAACTCAAGCCAAAAGATAAGGATAAGGAAGCCGAAGGATACCCGCTGGACCTGATGAGCGAGATTGCCGATGGTGTTGTGTGCCTGGGTGAGGGACATTTGCTGGAAGGCCAGCGCCACTTGCTGAACGCTGCGGATTTTGAGCAGAAGCTGCGGGATGGCGGTGGTTATGAGGATGACCCGCCTTCGATGCCATGGCCAGTAATGCGCATTCTGGGTGATCATTATCGAAAACAGGGAGATAACAAAGACGCAATCCAGTGCTATGAGCAGGCACTGAAGAACGAGCCAAACGATGCGTTTTCACTTTCTGGCCTTGCACTTGCACACTTTGCAAACGGCAACCGAGAGCAGGCAGCACACTTTGCGGGCAGGCTACAGTATGTGTGGGCTGCGGCAGACCCCAAATTGCGATGGATGGATGAGGTTACTAAGCTTGGGCTTGAAGCAAAACCCATTGCTGAAACCATTCGGCCAGAGCGTGCCTACCGATTGCGCGACCTCGACCCCATTGGGCCGATGAACTGGCAGCCGTTTCAGGCACCCAACCTGCAGGTGCTGGATAGGAACGGTAAGAAAGTTGACCTGCAGAACTACAGGGGCAAAAACGTTGTGCTGGTGTTCTTCCTTGGGGAAGCCTGCGTGCACTGCGTGGGTCAGCTTAAGTCTATTAACGATAAAAGCTCAGATTTCGATGCGCAGAACACGGTGCTGCTTGCCGTTTGCAGCGAAACACCGGCCAAGCTGAAAGAGGCTAAGGCACTCGATCAGGCAAACATCAAGTTCCTATCAGATAACGCCCATGAAAATGCCCGCAGGTTCTCTTCTTATGATGACTTCGAGGAGATAGAGCTCCACTCCACCATCATCATTGATAAAGCTGGCCGTGTAAGGTGGAAGCGTACAGGTGGCGATCCGTTTACCAATATCGACTTTCTGCTGAGCGAGCTGAAACGGATAAATAAGAGCAAGTAGTAAGTGAGAGAAAAGGGAACTTAGGGAGAAAGGGAACCCCTGCGCCGTAGTTGCTAACGCAACGCGCTGGGAACTCGGGAGCAATTTCCGGGTTCCCTTTTCTCTTCCCTCCTCCAAGCTTGCATCTGACATGCCGGGTAAGATACACTGTATCAGTTCGCCATAGTCACTGCAGGTTTCCATGACGCTCCACGCCCTGGTCTGCGATATTAGGCTACGGTTTGATGGAGTATGTAAAATGAAATACCTCAGCGGAATCGCAATATGCCTTGCGGTTGCCTTTGCTATGCCTCATGTTTGTGCCGATTCAACGGGTTATCCTCAGCTTTTATCCACACGTTATACAACCGGCGATGCACTGCCTGCGGGCGTACATGCGCCAGCTGCAGATGTTAGTTTTGTGGCTGTATCTAAGCTCCCCAAGGGTGCAAAAATCCTATCGGCAGCGCGCACACGCGCGGGCAGAGTGTGGGTGGTATCCGATAAGGGGAATTTTCGATCGGCGGGCGATAGATACGTTCCACTGGAGCTGCCGAGAAATTACAAGCCACTTCAGCAGATGATAAACACCGATCTGCGGATTGCCTATGTTGCCGGTAATGGGGGCGATACAATTATTGCCGCAACCAATTTTGGCATGGTGTTGAGCAATGGCACGGAGTACTGGCGCCTGGTGGATAGGGGCGATGGCATGCCCTACGATAACCTGAACTGCATACATCAGGCACAAAACGGCGATGTTTGGGCAGGCACAAAAGAGGGCGCTTGGCGATGGCGCAACGGAAAGTACCGATACTTCTGGGGCAAGCGCTGGCTGCCCGGAAACAAAGTGTCTGCCATATGGACCGATGCGCAAAACCGCGCCTGGATTCAAACCGATGGCGGGGTTGCCTGTATTGAAGAGAAGGCCATGACCCTGAAGGAGAAGGCGGCACACTACGACGCCATAACCCAGGAGAGGCACAACCGCAGAGGCTTTATAAGCACCAGCGATTTTAAGGTTGCCGGCCATCCGGAAAAAGGGGTTATCCTGCACGCGGATGATAACGATGGCCTGTGGACAGCTTACTATGTGGCGGCAATGTCTTTAAACTATGCCTCTACGCACGACCCATTGGTTCGTAGCGAAGTACAGAAATCGATGCGTGCAATGATCGATCTGGAAAGGGTTACCGGAATTTCGGGGTACCCGGCACGATCTACTATCACGACCGCCGAACTCAATGCCGGCGTTGGTGGCGCTAACCTGCAAGAAAAAGATGACTTTAGCCCGGCCTTTCCGCTGTGGTTTAAATCCCCCATAGAGCCGAACCTTTACTGCAAAGGCACCACCTCCTCGGATGAGATAGATGGCCACTACCTGGCCTGGTATACCTACTACGAGTACGTTGCGGATGCTAAGGAAAAGGCTGAGATAACGGCGTTAGTGCGCCGGGTTACCGATCACATTATCTCTCATGGTTACCAGTTATTTGATCACTCTGGTTCACGCACTCAGTGGGGATTCTGGGATCCGGAAAACCTGAATAACAATCCTAGAACGGCCGATCAGCGCGGTGAAAACTCTCTGCTCATACTTTCGCACCTTAAGGTTGCTTATCACATAACGGGCGATGCCAAGTACAAGGCTGCGTATGATGATCTTATAGACAACCACCACTACCTGCTGAACACCCTTGAGTGGCGGCGTTTGCCGGGTGCCACATGGTGGTCGATAAATCACTCCGATGACCAGATGGCGTGTGTGGCCTACTATCCGTTGCTAATGCTGGAGAAAGACCCGGCCCGGAAAAGCATTTTAACCGAGAGCATTGCAAGAACGTGGGAGCCTTCGCTTCTTGGCGAACCAACGCTTAAAGATGAGCATAGCTCCTTCTACAACCTGGCATATGGCGCCCTTACAGGGCACCCTTGCGATGTGGAGAGTGCAGTTGCCAATCTGCAGGATTGGCCGTGGGAGCTCATTACCTGGACCGTGCATAATAGCCAGCGACACGATGTTACCCTACGAACCCACCAGGGCAACGATGGCTCTAACAAAGGCGAGATCGATCGCGTGGTGCCAGTTTCTGAACGAAACCTTACCAGGTGGAACGACAGCCCGTGGGCCGCAGATGGTGGCACGGATGGCGCACGCGAAGAGGATGGAACCGCCTGGCTGATTGCCTACTGGATAGGCGTTCATCATGGATTGATTCCGAAGGATAGGTAGTGAGGGCAGCACTCGGGTATGGGGGTTGAGGCTCAAGGCCGCCTGCCGGTAATATGCTTTACGCCAATTGAGCCTGAGAGCCGCACCCACCCCAGATTCTCGATGCATCACAGCTAACGGGCACCGTGAAAGGTGCCCGTTAGCTGTTGCCTTTCACCGTTCAATTGCTTCGGGTTGCGCGGGAGATATGACGCCTGCGGCGCGCAATGCCAACCCCACTTAACCCGATGGCTGTAAGCAAGGCTATGGAGCCGGGTTCGGGGGTAACTGGCGACGGTCCAGACCCGTAACCGCCATAGGATGCAGCAGCCCAAATCTCTGCCGCACCATTGCTGTAATACCCATCAATAACTCCTCCGTTGGCATAGTCATTCACTGTCTGTCCACCGCCTCGGTTCTGAAAGATATCGAGGTGTCCGCCCGCATAGACAAGGCTATCTAACTCAGCATATGGGCTGCCAATTTCACCGGTTATGGCTGTTGATGAGCCTGTAAATGGGTCTCGGGAATAGAGTCCGTACTGGTCAATGTAGTACAAAGTACCTCCTGGGCCATATGCCAACGAACCTGGGCGTGCACCGTATGGAAATTGTGAATTTCGGTCGCCATAAAGAGACTGCCCGCCCGTTGTAACATCAATCGTCATCAACTGGCCATACACGTCAACTCCTAAAAGCTGGTTTGCGCTGCTCCCTGCAGCAAGTCCAACTGTTGTTGTCGTGAGGTACGCCGGCAACTGGTGAAACGAACCGTCCGTACCGTTGATTGTATATAAATCATGAGCCCCTGCCGCGTACAGGGTTCCATTCCCCCCAAATGCAAGTGCATTAATTGTTTCTGGCATCACAGACATCTGGTTAAACACACCAGAAGCGACGTCAAATGTGCCGAAACTGTAGGTATGGGTGTAGTAGCCATATTTGATCGCATAAATCGTCTGGGCTCTGGCAACAGAACCGGCTGTCATGACAGTGATGGCTGCAAGGCCGAGTTGAAAACACTTCTTTGCACACTTGCTAAAACGGTACATTGAGTAATATCCCTTTCATCTAAAATTTGATGAATTTTGTTTCTGTTGCCTATGCCCGCCGTCTGCGGCGCATTACAGCAAATGCGCTTACGCCCGCACCGGCGGCGAGTGCGCGTGTGCCAGGCTCGGGTGTGGCAGCTGGCTGGCTGAATGCCAGAAAGTTAGGACCGCCGGCGACGCTTGCAAAAGAAGTTTGTGTGCCGGATGGTGAAATCTCGAGTATCTGGTTGCTGCCATAATCGGCTTCAAACAGGTTGCCGCTGCCGTCAAAGGCAAGCCCAAGCGGGTAAGTTGCGCCGCTTCCAAACACCGTTTGGCTGCCGTTGGGAGCTATCTTGATGATCTGCAAAGAGCCCTGGTTGGTTGTGTACAGGTTCCCTGCAGCATCAAAGGCAAGATCGCCTGGCTGATTTAACCCGGATGCATAGGTACTCACAGATCCTGCCGGAGTTACTTTAGAAATGGTGGTGCCGCTATCGTTTGCGACATACAGATTTCCAACGGAGTCGAAAGTGAGCCCAACTGGCCCAACAAATCCTGAGGCAAACACACTTGCAACTCCGCTCGGTGTTATCTTCTCGACTCTGCTAAAATTATCGGCTACATACAGGTTTCCACTCTTGTCCAGAGCCAGCCCGTATTCATAGCTGGCACCGGTTGTTGCGAATACGCTCATTGCTCCTGCCGATGTGAATTTGTCTATGCGAGATGCTCCCTGTTCGGCAACATAAACATTGCCGGACGCATCCACAACAATGCCCCTGGGATGATCGAGCCCCGAAGCAAAGACAACCTGTGAACCCGCGGGAGAGATTTTTGTGATGGTTCCGGAAAGAACACTTGAAACATAGAGATCTTGAGCGGTTGCGACCTCGGGCAGCGCAATCAGCGTTAATAGGGCAAACGATACTAAACGAAATGTAGCTTGTATCACAGATTACTCCTTGCACTTATCATCACAAATGTGGTGTTAGATGGCGCCAGTAAACGAGAATGCCGAATGTTCAATCTCCACACACGCCCCATGTGCATGCTGGCCGGATGTACCTCCGGGGATGCGTCCTGGCAACTCATCGTGAAAATACCGGCCAGAATTTAACTGGCAGTACTGAAGACCAAACGCCATATGAAACCAGGCAATCTACCTCCACAGGATGACTTTCAAGGGAGAGATTGTAGTTAATTGCCCAGATGGTGGAGCAACAATTGGCGGTCGGACGGTTTTACGATAACACAGGCACCCGGACGACCTTGTGACCGTGGTGTGCGGGCCACCGATGCTCAAGCGGAAAATGTGACCGATTTGTGACCCACAAGGGTCTGCCAGAGGCAGGTTTTTGTTACAAGTAATCAAGGGTGTATTCTCGTTGTCTGGCGCACGAGATTAGAATCAGGAAAGCTCTATTCTGGATAACTTCGGCGGGCTTCCCGAATAGAGCTATCTGCGTCCTACTTCAGCACAGTGATCTGCGCTGAACTCATGCCATTCAGCGTTGCATTGATGAAGCCAGCGGTGTTCTGACTGACAGACTTCGTTTTGATAGTGAAGCTGGCGGTATTGGACCCCGCAACAATTGTTACGCTTGTCGGCACGGTTACGGCCGGGTTGTTGGTAGTCAGTTGAATTACAAGGTTACGCGGGGCCGCTGTGCTTACGGTTACTGTACCGATTGCGTTAGCGCCTCCTTTAACGGAAGATGGCGACAGCGAAATGCCAAGACCGATGAAGCTGGAACCTGTGGGCGGAGATAGCCGAACGATCTTATGGCTTTGAGTTAGGAGTACCGTTCCGTTGGGCGCCACCGCAGTAAAGTCGCCCCGGCTCCCGCCCGTGCCGATAAGTGTGAGGGCTTTGGTTTGAGTGTCCATCTGAAACACCTGACCACAGTTGGTGTTGATGATGAGGGACCCCGAGAGGCCAGCGGCACCAAGGCTTATTCCATCTGCACCCAGGATATAGCCGCTATCGTAAACCTGAGTCATATCGCTCAATCGGAAGGCTTTTATATGCTCATCGGAAGCAGCCCATAGCGTAATGCCATCCGTTGCCAGCCCGTCTGCAAGCTGAACCAGGATCACTGCCCTGGTGCCTTTCAGCGGATCCACCTCCGTAATGCGGGCACCCGTCCAGGAGCCAATGTATATATGGCCCGTGTTTGGATTTACTGCCATACCGGCTGCATTGGGGATTCCAGTGACAACAACGTGGTTAATAGAACCATCCGCATTTAGCTCCACCAGGCGGCTATTGCCGCGCTGCAGCATGTAGATGTGGGAGCCGACCCGAGTGATGTTGATCGCCTGTATCCAACCGAAGGAGGCCATTGCCCCATGTGCGATCTGATTGTCTGCGTTGGCCTGAAAAACACGTACATCTCCAAACGAATCTGTTACAAGCGCCTGGCCCGCATCATTAAAGGCGACTCCGAGGGGGCCGACGTTATAGTTATCCGCCGGGAAGTTTGTTGCGAAATCGCTTATCGTCCAACCGGCCGCTTGCGCGCCGGGGGTAAGCGTCATCTGTGCCTTTGCATTTCGCTGAGGCAATGCGATCAGGAACAGAGAAGCGATTGCAACGCACATCTTTCGACCTACAGAAGCAATGTTTGCGGCTCGTTGATTATTCATTTGTGATCTCCAATATATGGGATAAACTGGCGCTCTTAGAGCTGAGTGCCCTGCTGGAGCGTTTTAAAATGCTGGGTGTGCAACTCTATCAAGAACCGAAATATGGATAGGCTCCAAAGCTCGATAGTGATAGCGGGGGACATAATCTAAATCCCACTGTCTGTTACTGATTTGGATGAACCTGCTGCTGGTAGCGGTCCCAATTCTTCTGATCTATCTTCTGGTTGTTGCGATCGTTGTGATACTGGGCACTGTCGTAGTAACTTCCGCCACCGCCGCCACTACCAGCACAACCCTGCGCGCCAGATAGCGCCGCGGCCAACAGTACTGCCAGAAGCATGATATGGGCCGGATTGGCGGCGGCTTTCTTTTGTGGGCTTGCCTTTGTAGGAACTATCAGGAATTTCATCGTCTTCCCCTTTCTCGTGTCATCACAACTGTTGGGTAACGGCAATTCTTCGATCCGTTACACATGGGAAGCGGCAACCTGCCGCTAAAATGCTGGCGAAGCATGCAGAGGGCAGCCTGCGATGTAACTGTGGGGCACGAACCGTGTATGGCAGCGCTGGCAATAAGGGAACAACGGACGTATGTCCAGCACGTCTGGACCTGGCTGACCGGTGCAAGTTCGGCCGGAGTAAGGATCAAGCCGAAGGCCGGGCGAAATCCCAGCGATTAAGCCCGGTGACATAGCCGCTGATAAGGGAGTGAGTAATCGATCGGTTGGTAGCAATACGACGTTAACACTTCTTCGTAATTAACTCCCCCTGCGAAAGCAAGACAAGTAAGAGCCGAGCCACGTGCTCTCTGGCGGAGGAGTTAGACGAGACGGAAGATCTTGAAATAGCAACTGTTAAAGAACTCACCGGAGTCCGGGTGATTGAATCGGTGCAAAGCCAGGTTCGGAGCTGGAGACACCCTTCGGGCGAGGAAAGTGCGAACGGCATACCCGATCAAATTTCGGTTGAAAGAGGTTTAGATACTTCAATCATAGAAATACACGTTTCCTTGAAATGGACAGGCTCGTGCTGACATCATCATTTTTAACGGAGGTCGCCCAATTTTGGCTGATAAACCGACTGACATTATTATCGATCGATTATCGCGCGAGTTGGTAAAAGAGATACCGCTTGTTGGGAAGATGATTGAAGGGATGACATTTGGAGCTCTTGACGATGTATCCAGAGCCGCAGATAAGGCAAAGGTGCACAAGGCGCTGGAAGGGCACTCTACGGATCTTGGCGATATCCTTGTGAAGCTACAGGGGCTGCAAGAAGTCACCGACGAAACTCGGCGAGCTGTTCATTACTTAGCAGCGTACCTTGGCGGCAGCCCGACTGCCGCTGCAATTGTTAATGTTGAGGCCGCTGCATGCAGAGTTCCAGGACTGATTCCAGGTACTGAAAATACCGTAGGTCACTTTGTGCAAACGGAACCAGTGTCTCGATTGGAAGTTGAGGCTGAGCTTTTGGAACTTGTTTCCGAAAGAGTGAACTATGTAGTTGGTGATGTACCAGGGGCTCAGCACTATGTTTCTGACCCATCAGCACCCAAGGCAAGGCGTGTACGTGAACTCATAGAATTTGCAGAATCGAGTGATGGACCAGGTCTTACTGGTCTGCATGCCTACATACTTCGCCGCAAGTCGATGCTCAGCCATAGTGCGCATAGGCCAGAAACGAACGTAGCGAACGTTGACGAACCAGTACCTGGGAACCAATCAAGTGTGGTTTTGAACTTGAAATCTGACGAGCAACGCGGAGCGGTGCAAGTTACTTCTGCTGGAAAGTACGAAACAGTACCAATTGAAAGAATGGTGTCTGCAGTAAACAACACGGAGACATCGACGACATCTCGCGTCCGGCTCAATGTGGTCGGTGTGCTGATTGTGGCCGCAATTTGTGTGACCGCAGGGCTCAAGGTTAAGAGCTCCCTTCACTGGGGGCAGCGACTACACGATACACCTGTAGATAAGCGAAAATCTCCTACTCAAACAAACACTGAGAAACAACTAAGTAAAAGGAACGAGTTGGATCCATCGGATCCTGAGGCACAAGTCAAATCATACTCTGACAATGTGACACTCTATAGCAGTGCTGAAGCCTACGACGCCAAAGCATATGATAAGTTGACAATCCACCCGGAAGGTGAGCCTGAGTACAGCGGTGAAGCTCCAAATCGACGGTTCTATGTAGTGGTTCACAATCCGTCAACTCGTGCACTTGCCCAGAGCGAAATCTGCTTCGATATGAAAAAGATGGATGGTACGTGGATCTTAAATAAGCTAAAGGTAACGTTGGGGAGGTTTGGGCCAAATGATAAAAAACCCTGCGATTTACCTCTGGGTCCGTACATTGCCGTGCGACCGAACGATACAACAGTGTGGTTCCCAATCAAGAAGTAAGCCACATCGACTTTTACGCGTTCGCTCCGTATTACTTTCTTGCCGGATCGCTGCACGAAATAACCCAAACTCCTCTCCTCAACTCTGGGAGTTCAGAACCTCAATGATATTCAAGTATCAAAATCGTTGCCATGAAGCTACCGGTCAGCAAATCCGGACGAAGCATATGGACTCGGACGCAGGTTTTTGGACTGCTGCGTGAGCACTGTTCTGGATGTGCAAATATCGGCCGGCTAATTGGCACAGCCTTTCGTTCGACAGAACCAGATGAGAGCTTCGCGGTCTTTGCGCGCTAAATGAAAAGCTCCCGGTTAGCACACGCATCCATCCAGCAAGAGCCCGTGTGCAGAGATGCATGTGTCGCGCTAAGGAAATGCAAAGCACGCGAAGAGATGCAGTGACGAGGACGGTGGTTCGGCTCAAGCTGCCTGTGGCTCAAGCAGAGCTACATTTTGAAATGCATGTGTCGCGCTAAGGATATGCAAAGCACGCGAAGGAGATGCAGTGGAGAAGGAGGTGGTATCGGTCAAGCTGCCTGTGGCTCAAGCAGAGCTACATTTTGAAATGCATGTGTCGCGCAAGCGAGCGTAGC
>CAIONQ010000096.1 GCA_903859705.1 uncultured Chthonomonas sp. | reverse complement strand
GCAACGATGGCGATGCCGGGCTTCTCAAAGTTGGATGCCGGTACTACGATCCTCAGGTCGGTGCATTCACCACGCGTGACACCTACCTGGATCAGAAGCCGTATCTCTACTGTGAGCATGATCCGGTGAATGCGGTGGATCCAAGTGGGCATGATCCAATATTGACGGTGAGCACAGGTGCGATTGGAGGATTCTTTCCAATTGCTGCATGGACGGATTTGAACATCCTAATTGATCTAAGGCATTTCCATGTTGGAATCGGTGCTGATGTTGGAATGGGCGGGGGATTTGGGGTCGGCGGATCCGCAGGTGTGGGTGTGGGCATTAGCAACGGTACTATCACAACGGGGCAGACAATAGCGGTGACTGTCGCAGGTTTCTTGGGCCTGGGTATGGGAGGAAGTGGCAATTTATCGTACTCTACTGACGGTCCTTCCGCAAGCGGCGGAGTGGGGAAAATGGGGCCAACCGTGGGCGGAGGACTATATTTAGGGGTAACGCGAGGTTACGTTTTCAAATTATTCTGACGAATGCAGGCACTGCAGAGTAATTTCATATCATCAACGATACTTCATATGGTATGCGGTACGTTGTGCTACCGCATACCGCTTACTAGAACGGAAATGGGTGATCGATTATGGCTGCGTGGTCTGTGATTCTCGCTTGCGTATTTGTGACAAGCTGGTTTATCACTGCTCGGTGGTTAATCCCGTGGGAGGCCAGGTCAACCGTTAGAAAACGGCGACAGGTTGGATGTGGTGTAAGCGCACTCGCGCTTTTGTTGATTGGCACAGTCGCATTCAGATCTGAGTGGATACTTGGAATCGCCATGGTTATCATGTGCATTGCTCTGCTGCTATTTGGAAACATGGCAATCAGAACTTTGTTCAAATAGGTGCCGGTTCAACCGGATTTCAAGGAAGGCAGATGCGGGGCCAAACTGCACAGAAGAGCAATCTGAAGGTTGTGAGAGCACTGTGATTTAACGTGTTACCCGCGCAAACGCATCTAAATTCCTATAAGTGTCTGCAGATAGCTGATTTCCCATGTTGCGAGCAGAAGCTTCGTTTTCAGGCCATTGTTCGTGGACTCGCCCTGCCTTAACAGCTTGAGCACAGTATGGCGCATCGCGGCAGTATTCTCTGGCGCATGGTTCTTTCTTACCCGGCAAGCATCTTCGTTCATGGCCACGTCCGGTACCCAATGTAGGCTGTTTTCTGTGCCCTAATGGCGGATACCTCGCGCTAGCCGGCGTGCACTATGAGGTTGACTGGCAGATATGCTAGTTATGAAGTACCTTGTCTCGGTACTTACTTTATCACCGATCTGACGTGTGGATGTGGCGATACCGATGCTCTTAGAGCGTATCCGGATATCACCACGGTCAGTATAGGTTATGATGCCGCAGGGCGTAAGACCAGCATGACCGATTCTACGGGTACCACAGGCTACAGTTACGATGCTGGAGATAGGGTTACACAGATAGCTTCCCCCAACGGCACCGTGGGCTATGGGTACGACAATGCGAATCGCCGCACCAGCATGACGCAGGGCACCAGCACCTGGAGCTACAGCTACGATGCGGGAAATCGCATTTTAACCACCACCAGCCCATACTCTGAGGTGGCAACTCGGGTTTATGATGCCGGAAATCGCGTAACCAGCCTCACCTCTGGCGATTCCTCGGTAACCTACTATTCGTACGACAATGCCAACAGGGTAACAGAGATCCAGCACAAAACCAGTGGTGGAACCGTTCTTTCGGATTATCAGTATGCATATGATGCGGTGAATACACTGTATCAAACAGATACCGATGGAACCACAACGTCCTACGGTTATGATGATGCAGATCAGTTGACCAGCGAGGTGCGGGATAACACCCACAGCACCGGTTACAGTGTGAGCTACACCTATGATCACAACTAGAACCGGCTGACAAAAACGCTCAACAGCGTAACCGATTCCTACTCTTACGATGCCCAGAACAAACTCACGGGCATAACCGGCAGCGTGACCAAAAGCTACTCGTATGATAGCAATGGCAGTTGTACCAGCGTAACCGTGGGCAGCGGAATGAGCGCCGTAACCACTAATCTGAGTTATGATTATGAGAGCCGTGTATCGGGTATCACTTACCCATCCAGCGCGACTAACAGCTTCAAGTACAACGGTAATGATCTGCGTGTGCAGAAGATAGATTCCAGCGGCACACGCAACTATATCACCGATGGCGATTCCCCGGCGGCAGCCGTGCTCTCCGATGG
>CAIONQ010000095.1 GCA_903859705.1 uncultured Chthonomonas sp. | reverse complement strand
TGGCATATTCGAGGTATCTGTGGTCCTGATTGCTCACTTGGCTGGCCGTGGAGACGTGGTATCTGACCTGTGCGCAGTCGTTGGCTCCGCCGTGTGCTTCGGTCTGGTAAAGTGGTGCAACGGAGACAAGACAAAGTCAAACTAACATTCGTACCATTTGAAGTCATCCGGCAAATGGTATGAATAGTGCGCCGTGTAACAGGTGCACGTAACGAATATTGATAGCCATGGGGCATTATCACCATTAGGGTGACACCCTGGCTATCAGCCTCACATCGTAAAGCTGAGGTATTGTTTCATAGTTGAGCTTAATCGTGCCAGCTCCTGGTTCTGCGGTTGAGCCACGGTCAGCATCTTGCGCTGTAACACCTGATGGAAAGTATGTATGTTGCTAGCTAACACCATCGCCGATCCGGCGGTAAAACACTCGCAAGACAGCCTAATCACGTTGCTGAGCCGCATCGCGCGAGCGATGAGCCAGGGCTTAGCTGACACAGCACAAGCCTTCACCGGCTAACAAAAACGCTTAATTCTGTAACGGATACCATCGGCGAACTGCCGACAAAACACAGGCAAAGCCATACGCACCAGCCGCACTGTAATTGTGAGCTTGCGAACGACGTTTAACAGTGCCAGTACAGCAATAGGAGAACTGGGTTCTATTTCAGTTTGCCTTGCCGCTTTCACGACGCACAAACGTAACGCCCTCTTGTTGCCGCGCCGTAGGCGCGGCAACAAGAGGGGAATTTGGCTGGTGGTAAACACATGGTTCCAGCCCTGGCGGGCTTCGCTATCATATATCGCGCTTTCAGCGCTGAAATGTCGCATTCTTATGGGAACTGGGTGTGGGTCAATAGGTTTTTTGAGCCACACGCAAAGACTCGGAGCCGCAAAGAGTTAGATGAGAGGCTTGCTTGTTGGTAGTTTTGCCGGGTTATACTGCTAACTACCATCCCCCTCCCAACCCGCCCGCCGGTGGAGGGCATAAGATGCGCACCTGTCGGATGTTGGGATGAGCAGATGCGGAAGGTTATGAAAGGCGATTTCTGCCGCGCTGTGCTTGCTGGCGTTCGCTATCCTGTGTCGCGCCTGCATACGATATCCAGAAGTTTTCGGTACCCAATACACAAAAGCGCCTCAGAGCAGCAAGGGCTCTGAGGCGCTAAAGCGGGCGGTGTTGGCGTCAGGCGAGAACTGGTTCGAGGGTATCTACCGGCTGGCCGTACGTTTCTGCATCTGTAAGGTAGCAGCTTGGGTCCATACCCAGCCAGTCTCCCGTTGCAGCTTCTGCACGTGTGCGCAGGTTGCCATTGCACACGCCTACAAAGCGGCAGGCCTGGCATTTGCCGGGAAGCTGATCTTTGCGATCGCGCAGGATGGCGAGGCGAGGATCGGTTGCTTCCGACCAGATTTTGCTGAACGGCTGCTCTTTTACGTTGCCGCAGTTGTAGTGCCAGCTGAACTGATCGTAGTGTACAAACCCGCTCGGGTCGATTGCAGCGATGTTGCAGCCAGATCGGTTTCCACCAGTACCGCGCAATCGGGCTTCGACCTCTTTTGCACGCTCCGGGTCTGTCTCCTGAAGGTGCATCAGCACATAGGCTGCATCGGCATGGTTGTCTACGGTAAGAACTTCCAGCGGGCGGTTCTCTTCGTGGCACTTTGCGGTGCGCTCGAAAATGCGATCCACCACTTCTCGCGTTTGCTCAGAGGTAAGGTCTACCTTAGCCATGGAGCCGCCGCGGCCGGCATATGCCAGATGGTACACGCACAGGCGCTGAACATCATGCTCCAGGCACATATCGAAGATCTGATCCAGATCATCCATGTTAAGGCCGGTAACAGTGAAGCGTACACCAACGCGGATGCCGCGTGCTCGGCATCGGTCGATTGCCTGAAGAGTATTGGCATGGGCACCCTGCAGGCCGCGCAACTTATCGTGTCGGCTGGGGATACCATCCACGCTGATACCGGCATATCGCAGGCCGATCTCGGCGAGGCTATCGGCCATTTTGTCATCAATCAGCAGTCCATTTGTAGATAGCGTACTGTTGAGGCCAATGCTAGTTGCGTATCGGATTAGATCCAGGGTGTCTGGCCGAACCAGCGGCTCACCGCCGCTAAATAGAACGGCGGGGATGCCGAACGCCTTAAGGTCATCCAGCACTCTCAGCCCCTGTTCATGGCTGAGTTCATCCGGGGCGGGGCCGGGCGTTGCTGATGCATAACAGTGTACGCAGCGCAGGTTGCAGGCTTTGGTTACTGCCCACACAACCACGGGCCGAGGAGCGCCATGGAATGGATCGTTGGGATCCGCCTTATCAAGATGGCTATATCGAAGCCGTTCATTGCCGGCGCTATGGTTGCAAAGCAGGTTGCTTACGCTGAGCATGCCAATTCCCTCCACTTTCTGGGTACGTATCCACAATCTGGCTCTTGTGCAAGGATGTTGCCAGTAACTGCGTAAGACCTGGCGCGACTTCCGCCGCACACCGGGTTAAATTCGCAATCGCCGCACTTGCCCTGAAGCTGTTCCGGGTCTCGTAAGGCCAGGAATGTAGGATGGTTTTGATAGACTTCCACAATCGACTGCTCCGGGAATTTCCCGCAGGCGACTGGCAGGAACCCACTTGGATAAACGGTTCCTGTATGGCTTACAAACATAACGCCCTTGCCATCGTTAACGCCGAGCGGTGCGCGTTGAACTCGGCCGGATTCTGGTCCGTTAACGGGCTTGCGCATTGGGTCTCCCTCAAGGTTCATAACAAACCTGCGGTAAAACGGCGCTTCGGTAGTTTTAATGGAATAGGGCTGATGGCACGCGTGCTCCCAGAGCTTGCCGAATACCTCTTCGTACTGCTCGGGAAGGATGCGCTCTTCGGATCGGCCGCGGCCTACGGGTATTAGGAAGAATACAGACCAGAGTGTGATGCCAAGGCTGGCCATCATATCCGCCATCTGATCCACCTGGTGCACGTTTCTGCTGGTGATGGTGGTATTCACCTGCAGTGGCAGGCCAATCTGTTTGGCCGTTTTCAAAATGTCGATGGTTCTGAAAAAGCTGCCGGGCACTCCACGAAATGCATCGTGAATGTCTGGATCGCAGGAGTCGATACTCAATGCAAACCGGCTGAGGCCAGCATCTTTTAGCCCCTGCAAGGCTTCATCGGTTACCAGTGGTGTAGCAGAGGGTGTCATTGCCGTGGGCAAACCCTGGGCAACGGCATGCTTTACCAGGTCGTTGATATCCGGGCGCTTCAGAGGATCGCCACCGGTAAATACCAGAACTGGTTTGTGCGGAAACGAGCCAAACTGCTCGATCAGGCTCTTAGACTGAGCATTTGAAAGCTGATTAGGGTGCGGCAATGGCTGAGCGCAGGCCCTGCAATGCTTGCAGGCCAGATCGCAGGCGCGGGTAACTTCATAAAACGCTACGAATGGGCTATGGGCAAAATCCTGCGTGGTATACAGGGCAGGAGGCATATTCATAATCGCAGTTCCTTCCCACTGCACAGTTTTGGCACGTGTAAAACGTTTGTGTTTCTGTACAGGATTGATGCGATTATAACTGAGGTGCGTTCTCCGATCATCCTCTGTTCGGCGGATTAAATTTAGGAAGCGTAAAACTAAACTCCCCAGCGCTTTCTGGCGGCCTCCATGGTCACTGTTTCGCCCTTCATCCACGCATAATGTGCAGGAGGGTTCTCGCCCATCCACCGCTCATCTACAGTTTCTGTGGCACGCTGATACCGGCAATCGCAGGAGATTCTAAATTGGCTACTGGCGTTATCCAGGGAGCCGTGCATGTTATACATGCCAAAAATAACGGCGTCGCCCGGTTCAAACTCAGAGGTAAGCCATCGGCCGCCAAACAGGCGTATCATCTCCAAGGGATCGTTGGAAAAGGAGCCTGTAACATGATCCCGATCCACATCCATCTCGCCGTAGTTCTCACGCAACTGCTGCAGATGGTTGGAGCCCGAGAGTACTGCGAGCGGGCCACGATCCAGCGAAACAGAGGTTATGGGAGACCAACATGTTAGAAGGTTGCGTGTGCCTCGGCCCATGTAAACCACATCGTAATGTGCGCCTGTAAACTCGCCCGGGCCAACAACGCGCAGCCATTTGTAATCGTAAGTTATAACGCTGCTTTCAAAGTAGTCTGCAAAAAAGGCCATTAGCTCGGGGGATTCCACCATGCTCAAGAATTCGTTAGAGCGCGTGAGAGCCTTGCTTCCGCCCAGAAAGGCACCATGCGCCCCCTCGCGAACGCGGCAATCTGCCGGGTTGGATCCTGGTATCAACTGATCGTTTTCGGCGAGGTTGCTGCACATCAGGTTTTGTACGCGTAACACCGTATCCGGGTTGTGCAGACCACGCAGCAGAAGGTAGCCATCTTCCGCCATGCGCTCTCGCAGGCCGGCGGGGTTACCCATCAAATCGCTGCTGTCTTTCATCCAGCCAAGGTACGGGCCACCCATTTCCATGGTCTGCTTGCCCATTGTTACCATTTTAGGTTCCGAATTCGTAGTAGCTCTGTTCATCTTGCCATCTCCCTGTGCGCAGCAACGGCGCTATGCGTTACGGAGTGCGGCTAATCATCTGCAGTGCCTGCACCGTACTTAAGGTGTACAATACTCACTGCTGCACACTATTCCCTTGCACGGCGTGCAAATTGCGCTATCGTGCACAAGGTTATTACTGCAGCCGCCCCGGGCAGGTTCGCCGGGCACGATTTTCGTAGAGGATGCATTGGCCATAAAGGCTTGCTGGTATTTATGGATAAAACGCGCACTGAATATGATTTTGATAACCCTAATGTGCAGCCAGAACTGGTTGTACCAGAGGAAGAGTACGAGCCGCTACCAACGCCCTATGTAAGCTACATTATGCTTACGATAATGGGAATTCTGTTTCTTGCAATGGCATATGCCAGTGCCTGGCACTTCGATAGCTTTACCAATGAGGTTGCCGATGCATTCGGCGCAAAGGTAAATTCGCGCATACTCGTGCAAGGGCATTTAGATCAGTGGTGGAGATTTGTACTGCCAATATTTCTACATGGCGGTGCCATGCATCTGGCGGTAAATGGCTACTCGATGGTGCTGTTGGGCCGCCAGATGGAACAGATTTACGGATCTCGGAAATTTTTGCTGCTGTTTCTGCTAGCCGGCATAGCAGGCACAGTGGCCAGTTTCCGGTTTTCTGTGGCCCCTTCGCTCGGGGCCTCCGGCGCGCTGTTCGGGCTTGTAGGTGCCGGTATTGTATTTCCACTTCGATTCGGTAGCCTGCTGGCCCCTGAACAACGTAAGCAGATTGTTAAGCAACTTGTTCAGGTTGCTGCAGTTAATCTGGTTATCGGCTTTTTTGCCCGCGGATATGTGGATAATGCGGCGCATGTTGGCGGCCTAATTGGCGGCGCAGTTATTGCACTGTTCATCAGGCCGGATGTGCTTACCGTTACCGAGGCATCGCCTTTTCGGCTAGTGTGTTTGAATGTTATGACGGCTTGTGCTGCGATGCTAATTGTTGTGTGCGCCTACCGGCAGGCAACCTGGGCCCGCGGCCCGTGGTGGAAGCTGGATTTGCCTGCAGGTACGGTAGAAGTTGCAAAGCGCACGCAGTTTGGCGGCGAATGGAAGCTGAAATCTGGAGCGATGTTATCAATCACAGATTCGGTGCATACACCTGGCATTGCTGGCAATGCCCTGGGGTTCTTGTTATCGCGTGATGTGCCGGGCCAGTTTGTGCAGTTTAAGGGTGTTAAAGGCCGCGTAGTTTTCCTGAGTGGCGAACCAAAATCGGCCATTGTTAGTGTTCTGTTGGTGCCGGATACTGCTTCAGGGCCAACGGGTACCAGAATGCTTGTGATGGATGTTGTGGCCGAGAACGGAAAGCTCCAGCAAGCTCAAACAGACCTCACGGCGATACTTAAGAGCTTTCGGGTTCTGCATAGCCCACCGCCAGATCTGCATCCCATTTTGCCTCCACCGGCACCCGCGCCCGTTTCGGGCGGGCGCAAAGGCGGGCGAGTTGTTCGGCCCACCGGTGCATGAAAACACAAATCGACCCCTGCCGGAATATCCGACAGGGGTCGATTTAGCAATTGATGCTATGGCTACTAACTGCCAGGTTTATTTATCCGGGTTTAGAGGCACCATTACATTTACTGGCTGAGTAACTGCAGAGCCGTTGGCTGTGCCAGTTGGCGTAGATGTTATGGTTACACCCGTGGCGGGTGGCGCTGCGGTAAGCGGGATATATAGCACGCTGCCCCCGCTGTTCGGCATGTCTACCGTGGTAACCGCCCCAGCTTTAGCAAGGCCAGCTGGCAAATTAATGGTGCACCGCTGAGCAATTGCTGCGCTGCGTGATTGTAAATGAACAATTAACGTGCCGGTACCGTCTGCATCCTGCGACCACTCTGCCCGCGCCTCGCTCATTCCAGATGGCGAAACATGAACCGGGTGCAGCATGTTGATGATAACCTGTATGGGATCCAGGCTGGCCTTGCTATAGTGCAGCCCGCCTGCACTCAACAGCAAAATGGCGGCCACCGAGGCCGCATACGCCAGTACCCGTGGCTGGAATGCTTTGCGCCAGTTCCACTCCGCCTTGCGCGTTGCTTCCAGATGTTCTTCCGCATCGAGCTGGCTAAACACATTCTTAATCAGCGTTTCGTGGGCACCTGCCGGGAGCTCAAAGTCCTCAAGATTATCGAGGTCGTTCCACAGCGAACGCAGCTGATTAAGGGCAGTCTTGCATTCAGCGCAGGCCTCAAGATGATTTTCGAGGCTAACGCGGAGTGCAATCTCCATTTCGTTTGCTATATAGTCTGAAAACAGTTCGTTTGCTTCTTCACACTTCATATGTAATCCTGAAGCTTTCTGCTGCGCCGCCTAAGCCGCAGCTGCAGAGAGGTCCGGTCCCTGCAGGGCATCTCGCAGGCGTCCATGGATAACCTGAAGCTATTTCTGGAAGGTTTCCGTGCGCCGAATATGCCAATTCTGTTGTACGACGACATCAGTTTCCGAATAGTTCCCTGATAGGTTCAAGTTTTTCACGCAGTTTTAATCTGGCTCTGTTGAGGCGTGATTTCACGGTACCAATGGGCAAATCCAGCACAGTAGCTATCTCTTCGTAAGAGAATCCTTCGGTATGGTAAAGCACAATCATGGTTCGCTGATCAGTAGGTAGAGATACGATTGCGCTCTGTATTAGTTGAGCACGCTCGCGCTGCTCAATAACAACGCCCGGGGTGGGTGAGGGATCTTCTATCTGGCGGGTTACTGTGTTCTCTTCAACGGCAATTACGTCGTCAAGAGATACGTGCTGCTTGTTTCGGTTGCGCTTGCGCCTATCCAGATACACATTGGTAACAATGCGAAACAGCCATGTAGAGAAGTTTGCATCGCCACGAAACAATCGAATGGCCTGAAATACGCGCACAAACGCATCTACGCTGATGTCGTTGGCATCGTCGTAACTGCCGGACAGGCGATAGGCCAGGTTGTATACGCGCTTTTCATACTTTCGCACGAGCTCGTCAAACGCGGCTCGTTCACCCAGTTTGCAGCGCTCAATTAAAAGGCGTTCCGATTCGTCAATCATTCGTTGTTTCCACGCACCTTCGCGTTGTACTCGGTGCCACGTATAAAGCCGGGCCTATCTGGCCTCTTTGAGCGCCTGTTCTTCTTCCTGAGATAACGGGTGGCTTGCTAAACCATTCTTAATGGATTTTGCGTATACCCGTATATCTGTTCTGCTGAACATGCTGGTTAAAACAATCCCGTTGCTCTGGCCATCCAACATCGCTATCGAAAAGCTCTGCTGGCCGCCAACATTCTCAAAGGCATCGAACCTGATCATACCCACGCGCTGTACACAGCCAGGCATCTTTGCCTGCAGTACGCCTACAGAGTGCTCAACTAGCTCCGTACGGTGCTCAGTTTCTGCAAGCCTCCGAAGCGTTTCGGTAAGGGTATCGGCAAGCGATGACGAATCTGCGCCGATGGTCATCAACTCAAGTCGATGGCTCAGCTTCTTCAGGCGAACGGCCTGCGTTGCAATGAGTGCTGTTAGTATCAGCACGAAAAATCCCGCTGCCAGGGCAACGATTGCCAGGTTATCGCCCTGGTTTAGCAATGCGCGAACCGATTGAAGCACAGAAAACCTCACTATTTGCGGTAGTCTAAACACGAACACCGCGTTGTATTACAAGTGTTATAACGCCGAGCAGGGTGGCCTTGTGGTTCCTGCCGAAGTTATTTCGCAAAAACAGGAGCATGCATGCTGGGTGAAAATCGCCGGTTGGCGGTGCTTATCACCGTTTTTCTCTGCCTCGTACTCTACTTCGTTTCCACCTTCAGGATGGGCGTTGTACGCGGCGCATCGATGGAGCCAACATATGTTGATGGGCAGTCTGTGCTTGTTCGCAGATTGAACCGCCTTGGCCGGCCGTTAAAGCGCGGCGATGTGGTGCTGGTGCGCAACGATCATGAAGTGATTATAAAGCGCGTCTTCCGCCTGCCAGGTGAGGAAGTGGATCATAGTTTTCCAGATGTGCTGGCATCCACTCTCTACCGTGATCTCACGGACTTCTACGATCAGAAACAGGTTTCCGGGCCCGATGGTACCCAGACTCACTATTATGTCCCACAGGATTACATTGTGGTTGTGGGGGATAACATTCCGGTATCGGAAGATAGCCGCGTATTTGGGCCCATTTCGCTTAGAGATGTGCTTGGCGCCGTAGTAAATGCCCCCGGGGCACCATACAATCAGCAAGCACAGGGCAGCACGCAAACACCTGCCAACTCCAGGAGGCGCCACATGCCTCCCCCCGAGAGCGATCCGCAGGGGCGGCTGGATCCGTACAGCAGGTGATACGATATCGTTTCACAGCCGTCTTATATTTCACATTGTAGCATGCCTCCGGCCGATTTGGCCGGGGCAACGAACCCCAGTTACCTTACACGTACCGGGAGAATAGTTTCAAATCGTTAAACAGAGATTGTGCTTCACCATGACAAGATCATTTCCACAAATTCAATGGGCTGGCCTGCATGTGTGCTTTACCCCAGAGCGAGATCAACAAGCATTGCCATCGGATATGCCTCACTATGCCAGCCTGGTGTTCCCGTTTTCGGCTGGAAGCCTGTTACTTGCGGATATTCCGGGCCGTGGTTGGACCATTCCAGGCGGGCGGCTGGAAGCCGGGGAAACTGCTCTTGTTGCTGCCGAACGCGAGGCTCATGAAGAAACGGGTGCGCAGCTTGTAAACACCACACTCATAGGGTGGTACCGCCTCGAGTCCCTTGAACCCTCTTCTTTAAACGCTTCGGTGCGGTGCGTTCCTGTGTATGCCGGGCAAGTTTCGGCAACCGTGCCAATACCACAGGGTAGCGAATCTCGAGGGGTTCGCCTGGCGAGCCTTCAGGATTTACCGGATGTTTACTACACCTGGGATGCCCTTATTGAGGCCGTTTGTACCTATGCATTTGATTTTGCCGATGTACCTCTGAGCTGATCGATTTCAAATACGGCTAGCTGAACCCTATCTTGCATTTCCAGCTTTTGCAAAAGCCTGCTCACATGGTTCTTCACTGTTTGCACGCCTATCCCTGTCTGTGTGGCGATCTCTTTGTTGCTCAGACCTTCGGCAATCAAATGTAAAATCTGCCGTTCTTTAGCGGTAATCACAACAGAACTAGCGGCTGTGGCGGCGTTAAGTTCCGCGGTAGAAGATCCACGGGAAGACGCAACCAGTATGCTCAAAAAAGTATCGCCACTTATTCCGATACCAGCCAGCACGGTATTTGCCGGCCATAGCGTATTGTGCGTTGCATGCGTGTGCGTTTCCGCATCGAGAGGAACGCCGAGGCCAAGCAGCACAATAATCCGGCACTTTTCAAACTCGCACTCTGCCCCAAGGGCCGAAGCTAACTCTGGCACCGTAAGCCCGTTATCTGGCGCAATATCATCGGTGATAACGGCAATATCCCATTTTCGCTGCCGCGCAAGGTGCAGCAGCCCGCTCATAGAGCCAGCTTTGCCAATAGTGCGAACCGGCTCTGTGGCTTCTGAAGCAGAGATCAGCGCGGCCAGCCCATCGCGCATCAGGCCAGATCGGCAGCCAATAATCACGTTTAGAGGTGGTTCAGCCATCCATCTGCCGCTCCCAGAACTTAACCGGGGAGTATGCCCCGGCTGCGTTCGCTTAAGATGCGCAAGCCATCCAGAGTAACCATCTGGTCTACAACCTGCACCGTTGTGCTTGCCTCTTTAATCAGCTCAGCAAGGCCGCCCGTTGCAATAACGTGCGCATTGGCTCCAAGCTCTTTTCTAAAGCGCTCTACCATGGCATCCGTTTGGCCTGCAAACCCATACACCAGCCCGCTCTGCATGGCGTGTACGGTGTTATCGCCAATGGCACTTGGCGGGGCAGCAAGCTCAACCCGGTATAGCCGTGCTGCATGCCGAAACAGTGCATCCATAGAAATACCGATGCCCGGCATAATAGCGCCGCCAAGGTAATCTCCGTTATCCGCAATGGCATCAAAAGTGGTTGCGGTTCCATAATCCACCACAATGGCCGGTCCGCCGTAACGCGCATAGGCACCCACTGCATTGCAGATTCTATCAGCACCAACATCAGAGGATGGCTGGTAGCGAATGGTGATACCTGTATCGGAATCTGGGCCAACTATAAATGCCTTAACGCCGAAATACCGGTTAGAAGCTGCCGCAAGCGTTTCGTTCATGGTGGGTACCACACTGGAAACCGCTACGTGGTGTATGTGGTCCAGCGCAATCCCACTATGCTCCAGCAGATGCATAAAAAGCAGGCCGAATTCATCTGCCGTTCTGTCTCTATCCGTTCTAACCCGCCAGTCGCCTTCAAGGCGTGCCTCGGCTCCGGTGCCCCGGTAAACTCCAAGGCCAATATTTGTGTTGCCAACATCCAGCGCCAGCAGCATTGCAGCGTTCCTCCATCGCTTTCTTATAGATGGGGACCTTACAGTGATGGGCTGTAAAGCCTCATCGCTCTAAGGTAACCTTGGCGGCCGGGGTACCATTTAAAACGCATTTGGTACGGCAACCGTATCAAGTATACCAGTGCGTTCTGCTGCGGCAGACTTAACCGGAGACCTTGTGTATTAGCCCTAAGCGTAGGGCAGGGCGGAACAGTAAGCAAAGGATCAGCGCCATGCAATCAGATATTAATCCAGGCACTCGCAAGGCAACTTCTGTGCCAGGGCGTTTGCTGTTTCTTGCTTCGTTTGTTACCCTGCTTCTAAACTTTTTGCCGGGGCAGTACTCTGCCATTGTTTTGTACCCTGTGCGGCTGTTTGTAACACTCATCCATGAATCTGGACATGCGCTTGCGGCTGTACTCACGGGTGGCCAGGTGCTGTATCTAAAGGTGTTCACAAATGGAGAAGGGGTAACCTGGGCCCGTACATCGCCACTGGTAGCCTGGGTGTACATCTCTGGCGGGTATGTGGGTACCGCCGCATTTGGCACGCTGTTGCTTGTGGCAAACCGCCTGGCTGGCTGGAAAACCACGCTGAGGTTAATCAGCCTGTACCTGCTAACAGTAACCCTGCTGTGGGCTCACAATCCGTTCGATAATCTGTTCACACTCTGTACTGGCGCTATCCTTGCAGCCATCATTTTTGCGGCAAGCCTCAATCTCAGTGCGCAATGGGCAGGTTTTGTGGTTTCATTTCTTGCAGTACAGTGCTGTTTGAATGCGCTAACCGATATTCGCATACTTCTGTACCTAACAACACAAACATCTACAGAGAATGATGCTGTGTTCATGTCACAGCAATATCCATTGCCACCAACGATGTGGGCTCTTCTCTGGGCCATACTATCGATAGCAATGATGCTTCCGGCACTTTCGTACTATTTGAGCCCCGCAAGGGGTTCGGTACCGCGTGCCAAAAAGTAACTTTACTCAGGAGCGTGTGATGCCTGAAAAAGCAACCGGCAACCCTTTGCAAGCCGGAAATCAGGAAACAAGCTGTGAACACTGCGGTGCCTTTGTACTGAAGAACAGTAACAAGTGCCCGCGTTGCGGCAAGTTTCCTGCTCTGATCCACAAATGCCCTGCCTGTGGTTCGATTGCGCCAGCAAAGGATGCCAACTGTTGGAAGTGCGGACGCATGTTTGAGCCGGGATCAGACTATCTGTAAACGCAATACAATAGCGCTATTTGCCCGCATGTGAATTTTTTAACATTTCAACTGTTCTGTATCCGCTTGACCCTCAAAAATGGGCGGCATATAATGAGCTACGTTGCTGCCGGAGTAACGGCACGGCGGATCCGCGAGATTGCACAGATCAAATTGTTCTGCACGTAATCCTACCGCGGGCGTCGCTGAGGGGGCGGATCCAGATGAACGTAACATTGCTTGGCACCTCATCTGCCGAGGGATGGCCGGCTCTGTTCTGCAGATGCCAGGCCTGTGTTCTTGCTCAAAAACTTGGTGGCAAGAACATTCGTACAAGATCGTCTGCCATTATCGATGGTGTCCTCAAAATTGATTTCCCCCCGGATATCCATGCTCAGTGTATTAAGAACGATCTTGATCTTGGCGCACTGGAGGCGGTTCTTTTTACGCATGGTCACGACGATCATTGTGCAGGTGCCGAAATCCAGTACCGTGGCAAGTATTTCGTTGAAGATCAGCATGCCCAGGAGCTGCCGCTCTACGGCTCTCAGGACGTGTTGGATAAGATATTAACTGCCTTCCACACCGATCCGGATGGCTCTTACGATCATTCTCTGTATCCTGTAACCTTAAATACACTCCATGTCTGGGAACAGGCAATTGTAGCCGGGTACAAAGTGACACCCATTGCCGCCAACCACGATCACTCTCGGGAGTGCTATAACTTCCTGATTGAAGACAGGGCTGGCACCGTTTTATTGTATGCCACAGACACAGGCTGGTATTCTGAAGATACCTGGCGAAGGCTCAGCCATTACCACGTAGATGCAGCAGTAATAGAATGCTCTAAAGGCTTTGAAGATGGTGGATATGAAGGCCACCTGGGCATTCGGCAGGTGGTAGCATTTCGGCAAAAATTGATTGACGTTGGTGTTATGAGCCCGGATGCACCGTGTGTTACCACACATATGAGTCACCTCTCCGGGGTGATGCATGATGAGCTGGATGCCTGGTTTAAGCCCTACGGCATAGCTGCGGGCTATGATGGAATGGCGTTTCGTGTAACAATTAATTCCGCAGTTTCCGTATTGAGTGTCTGAAGCCAGCAGTTTTGTCTGTAATGGGCAAGCCACAACCGGCTGGATGACGTATAATTCCTACTGCTGTTTCAGATTTTATTCCTGAAGGAACCTATACCGATGCGAGCTCGATGTAATATCGCTCGGCGAACATTTGCCCTTGCTGCCGCACTCACAGTTGCGGCATTCGCACAGGGATGCTCGCACGACACAACCCCCAAAGATACCAAACCTGGAGATGACCTCAAATGGGTGGCACACACCGATCCCGGTAACCTCTTTACTGCCGAATTCCCCGGTGCCGCCGTTAACACCACGCGCGCCGAACACTCCGGATATGGTGAATACACCATGTTTTACACCGGGTTCCGCACTCCTGCCATCGATATCGAAGTGGGAACTGCCGATTTCAGCACGGTGTTGAAGAAGCACACACCAAAAGAGGTGCTTAACAACTTGCGCGATTCTATCGGAAACATGTTTGGCACCAAAAACATCGTAGTAAATACCCTTCAGATAGATGGCCATGATGCAAGCGAGTACATCATGGATCTGCCGGATACCACGTTTCCCCCCAACACTACTGGCCATTTCAGGCTATGTATTGTGGGAACACAGGTTTACCAGATGATTGCCATTGGCGATAACAAGCTCGTGCGCGGTCCGGTGGCAGAGAGATTCTTCAAATCGTTCCACTTTGGTCCCAAGGCCGCTGGCGTAGGGGCAGATCAAAAGCCCGCCAACAAAAAGCCCTGATAGTTCCAGTATCCATCCTCGACAGATCGAAAGCCGATTTCCCCCATGACTTCACACGAAACCGCTGAACTCAACTCTTACGCCATTCTGCTTAAGCCCGGAGACGATGTTGCCGTTGCCAAGCAGCGCATTCCTGCTGGCACCGTGCTGGTGCTCAATGGAAAAGAACTGCCTGTAGAAACAGATGTTCCTGCAGGGCACAAGTTTGCCGTGCATGGCGTTGCTGAGGGCGCTCCGGTTCTGAAATATGGCCAGATAATTGGCTACGCTACGGTTAATATTGGTGCCGGGCAGCACGTGCACACGCGCAATCTCGGCTTTGGGGCTGGCAAAACGGGTGGTGCGGGCTCGCTGGAGTTAGATTATGAGTACAGCACGGCCATCCCGGCTGTGGAGTACTATGGTGCCGATAAGCTGCGCACATTTGATGGCTTCAAGCGTGCCGATGGGCGCGTAGGCACTCGCAACTATATTGCTCTTGTTTCCACTGTTAACTGCTCGGCGTCAACGGTTCAGGCGATTGCGGATAAGTTTCGGGATCCAGAAATTCTTAAAGAGTTCCCAGGGGTGGATGGCGTTATCCCATACGCACACAAAGGCGGCTGTGGCCAGCATCTTGGCGGTGCAGATTATGTACAGCTTCAGCGTACGCTTGCTGGCATGGCAGATCACCCCAATGTAGGTGGATACCTTATCGCCGGCCTTGGCTGCGAAGTAAACCAGGCCATGGCACTTATGCAGCATGGCAACTTGATAAGGCCAGAGCAAATTGCGGCTGGCAGGCAAGCAATGCCGCCAGTTATCGTTATTCAGGATGAGGGTGGGCTTAGAAAGGCGGTAAACCGTGGTGTGGAAGAAACGGTTAAGCTACTGAAGCAGGCTTCGGCGGCTCGCCGTACACCGCAGCCCATTGCTAACCTCATTATTGGCACAAACTGTGGTGGCAGCGATGGCAACTCCGGAATCACCGCCAATCCGGCGTTGGGTGCTGCTGGTGATGAGTTTGTTAAGCATGGCGCGGGCTGGGTGCTTGCCGAAACCAGCGAAACATACGGTGCAGAGCACCTGCTTACCCGCCGGGCCGTTACACCAGAGGTTGGCAAAAAACTGGTAGACCTGATGCGCTGGTGGGAGTGGTACACCTCCATGTGGGGCGCAAGCATCGATGCCAACCCATCTCCCGGAAACAAAGAGGGCGGCCTCACCACGATTTATGAGAAATCGCTTGGTGCCCTCTCTAAGGGCGGATCCATGCCGCTTGTTGAGGTTTATAAGTTTGCCGAGCGGATCGATAAGAAGGGCTTTACCTTTATGGATACGCCAGGGCACGATCCGGTTTCTGTAACAGGGCTGGCGGCAGGCGGATGCAACCTGATTGTGTTTACTACCGGGCGTGGCTCCTGCTCCGGATTCAAACCGTCTCCAATTCTAAAAATTGCAACCAACTCGGCTCTATATAACCGGATGCCAGAAGATATGGATATCGATGCCGGTGTTATCCTGGATGGCGTCTCCATTGCCGATCTTGGCCTGCAGATATTTGAAGAACTAATAGCGGTGGCCAGCGGTAAGCAAACTAAGAGCGAAGCCCAGGGCCTTGGCGAAACCGAATTCGCACCGTGGCTGCTTGGCCCGGTTATGTAACACAGGGCGTCTATCCAACGTTTATTTTCTCAATTCTTCCAAACCTGCGGTTTGCCAGTAGCTTATGTCGAATAAGCTACTGGCAGGTCCGGCCACAGCCTGTATTCCATACAGGCATACAACAGGACCCCTGGGGAGATGAGTATGAGATTTGCATTTGTGCCGCTGGCGATCTGCCTGCTATCTATGGCGATTGCACGCGCCAGCGCTGCCAGCATTACACCGGATGAGATGACTGGCTGGAAGATTGTATGCGATGGGGATGTTGCAGACCGATACGCCGCGCAGCAGTTTCAGCAGCTATTTAAGGGTTTAACAGGATCAGAACTTGCCATTGTGCCCACCGTAAAGAGTGGGGAAGGCGCCATCCTTATTGGCCCGGATGCCGTTTTGAAAGCGGGCCTGCCAGCCCCTGGTAAGGGAACGGGTGAAGAGGCGCTGCGTATTCAGATTAGCGCCCACACCGTTGCAATAGATGGTGGCCGGCCGCGCGGCACGCTTTACGGCGTTTATGAGTTTTTTGAGGAGCTTTGCGGCGTTCGGTATCTCACCTTCGACGATACTTACTATCCGACAGATGCTCACACAACCCCCATTGCTTTTGGAACCAGGAAGTTCACCCCTCAGTTTGCCTTCCGATGGTCTTACTACGGCGAAACCAACCAGAACCCGGAATTTGCTGCCCGCCTGCACACCAATACCGTTACTAACAAGGCGGAACTGGGAGGCATAACAGGCTATCACCTGGTAAATCACTGCGTGGCATACCTGGTGCCGCCGGCGGTGTATGGCAAAACACATCCGGAATACTATGCCGAGATTAATGGCAAGCGCATTTGGGATACAACCGATGGTGGCGGACCGCAGCTTTGCCTAACCAACCCGGCCGTGCGAGATGTGCTTGCTGCCGCACTGGAAGAAGAGATACAGAAGAATCCGGATCAGCGCAACTTTAACATCGCGCAGATGGATAATGGCAACTACTGCACCTGCCCCAATTGCAAAGCCCTGGATGAGCAGGAGGGCTCACATGCAGGAACCATGATTGCGTTTGTAAACTCGGTGGCAGAGATAATTGAAAAGCGGCATCCCAAAGTGCTGGTGAGCACATTTGCGTACTGGTACACCCGCAAACCACCAAAAACCATTCGTCCGCGCCACAACGTTATGGTTCAGCTTTGCAGCATAGAGTGCTGCACACTGCATGCTATCGATGACCCGACCTGTGCGCTTAACCGCGAGTTTTGCCACGATATGAAGGTGTGGAACAAGCTCTGCGATAAGCTGTTTATCTGGCACTACAACACCAACTTCTCTGCCTACACATTGCCATTTCCTAATTTAAGAAGCATTGGCAAAAGCGTGAGCTACTTTGCAAAACACAGTGGGCGTGGCGTGTTTATGCAGGCGGCTGGCAACGGCTTTTCTACCGAAATGAGCGATCTGCGCAACTACGTTATGTCTCGTTGCCTATGGAAGCCGGGGCGAGATAGCTGGGCAGAGGCAATGGAGTTCTGCAAGCTTCACTACCGCGAATCCGCGGGGCCAATAATTCAGTATCTAACCGATCTGCACAACCGAGTACAGGCAGCTGGTGCTCATCCCAGCTGTTTTCCAACCGAATCTTCGCTGTGCATCACCCCGGATGCAACTCGGCAGATGATGGCGCAATTCAAAGAGGCGATGGCGCTGGCAAAAAGCGATGTTGTGCGGGATCGTGTAGAAAAGGCCTCTCTGTGTGCCTACCGCGCAGCGCTCAGTGGATCCAGCATCAACCTGGTGTACACCGGCGATGTTTGCCGGCCAGATCTATCTGGTTTAGATCCCAATCTGCTGGATACCTATCAGGCCATGTGCAAGAAGTTCGGCGTTACTATGGAGAGCGAGGCCATCACCACCGATAGCTACATCAGCGGTTTGCGCTCCTTCTTTGGCGGCCTCAAAGCCGTGAAAATAGAGAACGACACCTGGCGCATAGTTCTGTTGCCTGGCAGCAACGGCAAGCTTGTGGAGATGACGTATAAACCAACTGGCCGGAACATAATAAAGCCCACCCGGGCCTTCAACAGGTTTCGGTACGAAGAGTGGGTGCGCAGCGGGGCAGGACCCAGTGGTCGCCAGTTCCTGAGTTACGATGTTACCAACATTACGCCAGATAGCATTAACCTGGCGCTAACCGCCGAAGATGGAACCCGGTTTGAGAGGAGCATCGCGCTCAAATCCGATGCCATTCGCTTTGATACAACCATAACGGCAGGTGTGGATCGTTCACTGGATCTGTGGGTTCATCCAGAGTACGATGCAGGCACAACGGCTCCAGACCCTAAAACGGTGTGCATCTATGTTAAGCAGGGCGATAGCATCGTGCAGGCAAACAAAGGCTGGAAAGATGCGCTTTCCAACCCCGTGCAAGAGGCGCTTATCCGCGAGGCATCTCGATACGGCTACTTTGCAATGTACAACCAGAAGCTGAAATATGGCGTAGAACAGCGGTTTGCTCCGGAGCAGTTCCGAGAAATTACCCTGTTCTGGGGCATGTCTCGCCAGCAGGTAAACCTCGAGCTCATCCCCGCAGCCACCAGCCTTGCCCGCGGCCAGCAGACGCATTACGGGTACGAAGTGCGATACCTTGGCAAGGCGCCGTAGGAGGGCAGCGCCTTCGGCGCGGGGTTGGGGTTAGGGGTTGGAAAATGCCCCGGGTACTTTGAATTCTCACGCAAGGCCGCCGAGCCGCAAAGATTTATTGAGAGGTTTGGTGGCTGCGTAGGGAGGCAATCCGGAGCGGAAGGCAAGCCTTAATGAGACCTATGGGACATTGGAGACTTATGAAGCTGGTACTGTTTGGCAGAGGCTTGGCGGACGGCTGTGAGCCTGGAGTAGGTTTTCTGGCACTACCGTGCCGTCCCCTCTCTGCTTCGTGTCCGGTCACAGGGGTGCAGCATAGCATTTTGCCCCATCCCCTAACTCCAAAATCCTATACGCCATTTGATCCCTCGCGAATCCCTTGACACTGTTCGCCTGTCTGTGTTAAAGTACTTTTGCAGGTGGCATCCCCAGCGCCACTTTAGCATCCTTTGAACACCCCTTTCCCCCCATAGAGGCGCGTGAAGAACGCATCGATATGGACCTAAGTACCCGTGCAGGTCGGCGCGAACAGGGCCGGCGAATTCAGGTGGCAGTAGAACGTGCCGGGCTCTCAATAGAAGAGCTTGCAGGGCGCGTTGGCTGTTCACGTGCCCTCATTTACCAGTATCTCTCAGGTAGCACCCTTGCGCAGCCGGATCGTCTGCAGCGCATAGCCGCATCCTGTGGGGTGCCCCTTACCCATTTTTTTGACGAAAACGTGCGCGATGATGCCGAAGCGCAGGCCGCATCTGCTGGCCCTGCGGAAAATGAGCTGGCAAATCGTAACAGTACGGTTTCTTTGCTGGAACTGGCCGCCGCGCAAGAGGCTCCCTCGGATTACGCCGCGCTTGCACGCACTTGCGAGCAGATTCTTGCCCTGCCAGGCACCGCCTCGGATCCTGCCCTACTGGCCAAAACCTGCCTCCGTATTGGAAATGCATTCCTCCGCACTTCCGATTACAGCCGAGCGGCAGACTTTTTGCGCAGGGCAATCAGCAGCGCCGCAGGTGATCCTTCCCTATCGGCATTGGAAGCGGATGCCCGCCAGAGTTATGGGCATGTGCTGATATCGCTGGGCAGCCTGGACGATGCCCGTGATCAGTTCCTTGCCGCCTCCCGTGGCCCGGGTGTTGCCAGCCAGTGGAAGGGCACGCTCTCTCTGGGTTCCGTGCACACCATGCTTGGCGAGTACCGGGAAGCCATGGCCCGCTTTGATGAGGCAGCCTCCATCATAGAAGCCGCTCAGGAGGATGGCCGACTCTCTGCACGCGATGCAGCCATCGGCCTGATCTATGTGGATGGCAACCGCACCAATGTGTATCTTAATGGCGGAGATTTTAATGGGGCGCGCCCCCTCATACAGCGCAGCCTCATCTCTGCCGAAGCGTATGGAATTGCCGACGAACATTTGGAAGCGCGTTTCGATCTTGCATGGTGTGATTACCACACCGGCAACTGGGCAAGTGCTATATCCGCGCTGCGGGCCAATGTGCAGCTTGCCAGATTTGTTGGGGACAGAAGCCGCGAAACTCTGGCGCAGGCGTGGCTGGGAATGGTATATGCTGCCTCCGGCGATTGTGAAACTGCGCTTGATGCGGGCAAAGAGGCGCTGACGCTGGCACAATCTCGCAGCGATCGTAGAGGCGAGATGTATGCTCAGCTTGCCATGGCAGATGCCTACCTTGGCCTTCCCCATCATGAAAATGAAGCCCGGTATCATGCCAACCTTGCCCTTGCGGTGGCTGTCTCGATGCAATCCGAGCGTGCCGAAGCGGAGTGCAGGCTGCGCCTGGCGCGCTTCGGCGCCCATACCGATCGCATTTCCGATCTTGTTGAGCATGCCGACCGAGCCCTGAAACTTGCAGATAAACTCGGCGCGCGGCATCTGGAAGCGTTGGCCCTCTGCTGGAAGAGCGTTGTAACGCCAGAAGCCGCCGAGAAAGCCCTTGCAATTTCGGCAGAAATAGGTTTGACCGAAGGCATATGGCGCGCCAATCGCGCATTGGCAGCGGCCTCCAATTCTGTTAGTGCTGCAGCCGATGCCTGCCGCGTTCTGGATGCTCTGAGAGAACAGCTCTTGGCGGCGGGATTGACCGATACTCTGTTGGAAGACAGATATTGCCTCGATTCATATCGTCTGTATATACAGGGTCTCATTAACTCCGGAGATACTGATACGGCACGTAAAGCGCTGGATGCCTCAAATTGGCCTCCGCTGGAAGCTCTGTTCGATAGTCTTTCAAGTTGAGCCTGCATCCATACATAAGCGCGCAGCGCACCTACACCATTACAAATGCAGATAAAGCACAGTAAAACAGGTTATACGAATCGGATACTCACTGGCGTAACCACTGGCAGGCATAGTTGTCTGCCTGCGCCAGCGCCTTTTCTACTCCTTGTGCTGTTGCTAAGTATCCTGGCATCTTTTGTAATAGGCGGATGCGGATCGGGCAGCAACTTCTTTGATGGTGGCCACGTTCCCATAGGTGGCAACGCGGCTGTTTCTCGCATCGTTGGGCTTGTTTACGATGCCGAAAATTCCTCCGCGCCCGTTCCCAATGCCACTGTGCTGGTAACAAACACGCTTCTTGCTGGCCCAACACGCATGCAAACCGTTACTACCGGCGCTAATGGATCGTTCGATTTCCCGTCGATGTCGAACCCTTATGCCGTAAGCCGAATGACGGTGTTGGTAACGCCAAAAGTTGGTAGCGACAGACAATCGCAACAGCTGTCTTTCCCGGTGCAACCCGGGCAAACGGCCCATGTTATGGTTGCGCTGCCTTCTATCAGCTTCGATCAAACAACACCGGCAGCCGTATCTGTATCGCAGGTAAGTACCATCTCTGCGGGCGATTCCACGCAGGTAACAGCATCGCTTCTCAGTGCCAGTGGGGCTAAACTGCCGGTAACACCCAGCCTCATCTTTATCGGCACATTCGGCACCATCACGCCGGATGGCCTGTTTACAAGCGCTGCAACCGGTACGGGTGTCATCACTGCGTACTGGGATACTGGCTCGGCTCTGCTATCCGGTAGCTCATCTATTACCGTGGATACGCAAACAATCCACAAGCCCCCGCCTCCGCCCGTGGTGCCGCCCTCTGGCGGATAGCCGTGAGTACGCTGGCAGCAGGGCAAAATGCCTCCTCATGCTATAATAGCGCCATGCCAGATTTACCCGTAACAACACCCATAAGCTCAGAATTTAGCCATTCTTCCGCCAATTCCATCCGTAAGAGCTACGAGGTGGTGGTGGTTGGTGGCGGCCATGCCGGGTGCGAGGCGGCGCTTGCCTCTGCCAGGTCTGGCAGTTCAACAGCCCTCATTACCCTCAATCTGCAGCGAATTGCCCATCTGCCCTGTAACTGCAGCATAGGCGGCCCTGCAAAGGGGCATCTGGCGCGAGAAGTGGATGCGCTGGGCGGCGCAATGGCCCTGGTTACCGATCGCACCCTCACCCATGTTCGTTTCGTTGGTACAGGCAAAGGGCCTGCCGTTCAAACGCTGCGAGGGCATGTGGATAAAGATCTGTATCCCCTGGAGATGCAGAAGGTGCTGCATCAGCAGCCAGGATTAACGCTGCTTGAGGCTGCGGTAGATTCCGTACTCATCCATGCTGATGGCTCTGTTAAAGGCCTGTTGATGAGCGATGGCACCCAGGTGCTGAGCCGAGCCGTGGTGATAACAACGGGCACGTTTCTTAATGGCCTCATGCACTGCGGTTCCACCAAAACAGACGGTGGCCGCTTTGGCGAGGCCCGCTCCGTTGGGCTGTCTGCCTCCCTCTCAAATCTTGGCCTCAAGCTTGGCCGGTTCAAAACCGGAACAACTCCGCGCATCGATCTCAATACCATTGCTCTTGATATGCTGGAGGCGGTTCCATCAGAAGCATGCCCTCCGTTTAGCTACCTCAACGATGCAGGGTTTGAACAGATCCGAGTGCCAGATTCGCGGGTAAACAGCCGGCCGCTGCTGCCCTGCTGGCAAACGCATACCAGCACAACAACGCATCAGATTATTAAAGACAACCTGCATCTATCTGCAATGTATGGTGGGCATATTGCCGGCATTGGCCCGCGTTATTGCCCGAGTATTGAAGACAAAGTGGTGCGGTTTGCCGATAAGGATTCTCATCCGGTTTTTCTGGAACAAGAAACCTGGGATGGAAGCTCACTCTACGTGCAGGGCATGTCTACAAGCATGCCTGCCGATGTTCAGATCCAGTTTCTGAGAACGCTTCCCGGCCTTGAAAACGTGAGGATGATGCGCCCCGGTTACGCAGTTGAGTACGATATGGTGTTTCCAGATCAGCTCAATAGGCGGTTGGAAGTACGCAATGTGCCAGGTTTATTTCTTGCAGGGCAGATTAATGGCACCAGTGGCTATGAAGAGGCCGCCGCCCAGGGGCTGGTTGCAGGCATCAATGCTGCACAGCATGCCAGGGATGGCGAGGGCCACTTTATGCTGGACCGCCAGGGCAGCTACATTGGCGTGCTGGTAGACGACCTGGTGACGCGAGGAGTTACCGACCCGTATCGCATGCTAACCTCACGTGCCGAGTATCGGTTGCTGCTGCGGCACGACAATGCCGATGTGCGGCTTACACCCATGGCGCGCGAGGCGGGGCTGATAGACGATTTGCGCTGGGAGCTGTTTAATGCACGCCGCCTTGCTGTTGAGGCAGAGCGCGAGCGGCTGCACGCAATATATGCCCTTCCGCGCCATAACGAGGCACTTAAGCGCCTGGGCACAGCATCTGTTGGCGATAACCGGCAGTCTATGCTAACCCTTATGAAACGCCCGGAGCTGAACTACCGGCGTGTTTGTGAAATTGCTTCTGCGCTCTACCCGGAACTGCCACCAGCACCGGAGATACCGGCATGTGCCATCGAGCAGCTCGAAATCCAGGTGCAGTACTCGGGTTATATCGACAGGCAGGGAGAACAGGTTCTGGCCGCCAGCAAGCTGGAAAAGGTGGCCATACCCGCCGGTATTAGCTTCGATCAGATCACCTCTTTAAGCCATGAGGGCAAAGAGAAGCTAAGTAAAATTCGGCCCGAATCCCTGGGGCAAGCATCGCGAATACCGGGGATTCGGCCCGGCGATATTCAGGTGCTAATGATCTACATCGAGCGCAAAAAGCGGCAAGAGGCCCTTACTCCGGTGCCTGCATCCGCATAAATTTCTCTTCAATTTCTGCCGGGAATCGCATGGGGCGGCGCGTTACGGTGTTTACCAGCACCTGCACCGTTTCGCCCCGTGCCAACAGGTCGGTACCACGCCAGGCCTCGTAGCCAATACGCAGAATGCTGCGCTTAAGGCTAATTACCCAGGTTTTAATTATAACTTCGTCCTCATAAAATGCCGGGCTAACGTACTGGCAGTGAGCCTCTGCCAGTGGCAGCATCATGCCATCTTTCTCCATCTGCCGGTAGTTTATGCCATGTACACGGCAGTACTCGCTGCGGGAGGCCTCAAACCAAACCAGGTAGTTAGCATGATGCACAATTCCCATCTGGTCGGTTTCGGCATAACGTACCCTTAACGGCATCTCCACGGCATTATCCGGCGCGGATTCCCGGTTTCCTGTAATTCGGATTTTGTTTACTCCTGTACTAACGGTGCGGTGTTGGTTAACGCTTCCTAAAAATGCGTTTCCACCAGGTTCGTGGAATGGGGCTCTCATTGTTTGCGGGCATGGCACCACGCATTAGTTCCGAGCCATCTTCCTGAGGCGGCTTGCCAGAGGTTGCTCTCAACAAAGATGCCCCTGCATTCGGGTCTCGTCCATCACTTGCTCTCAACAAAGATCTCGCCTGCATTATACGCTCGGCATTCTGGCGCACAAGTGGGTCCGGGCATTCGCGCGCAAGCTTAATACAAAGCGTTTCGGTGGTTTGCTTTTTTGCCATACCCGCCACTGCAAGCATGCTGGAGTATAGCAGGAGCCTATCGATGACATGAATTCTTGCCTGCAGATTTGTTTCTTCATCCACCAGCACTTCACGAAGTACAGGTGCGAGGCGAGTGCTGGAAGGGCCGGCCAAACTGAACCCCTTGTAATGGAAGTGAAGTTCGTGTAGCAGGCTAAATGCCTGCGGATCGGCGGGTTCCTCCGCAAGTATTCGTGCAAGGTAGGGTGCTGCAGTTGGCCCAATGGTGAATACGGCCTGTTTTACATCTTGCTGAACGCCCGTATGCTCTTTGTGCCGCTTTAGAGCGGATACCAGCGATGGCACTGCAATCGGGTTCTTAAGGATACCAATCGACTCGGCAGCGCTGCGAACCACACTGATGCTTTTTTCGCGGGAGATGCACTCGGAAAGCGCCGATATCGCATCCGGATGCCCGATTTTACCCAGTGCCCCCGCCGCATCTGCGCGAACAAATCTATCCGTATCTTGTAATGCGTTTATAAGAGCGGGCACAGCCGAACCTGCCTTCGGTTTGCCGAGGCGCCGCGCAGCAAGGCGTCGCATTTTAACATCGCCGGTTTCAAGCTGATTGATATAAGTGGTAATTCGAGTTTGCTTGGCCATATCTATTTACGAAGATACAATGGTGCGCTCACGATGTGGATCTATTTTACCTGCGACCAGCAAGTGGTACGCTTTTCCTCTGAGCAGACGTTTGTGCAGGTATGGCCGGAAACCATCTGACGGCGCAGAACGTACATTGTGATATACTTGAATCGATGCCGGATAGGTGTCGGTTTGATCTAATCTTCCGATGATCTATGCCAGCGGCGGGCTATAATTCGCCTGTGAGGAGCCCTGAAAATGAGACGTGATCGTGGCCGAAAAAACCGCTCCGATGGACAGGATGACCTCCCGGAGCCAGATGATGCCGCCCGCCTGCGAGACCTTGTAAATGATGGCGACGGCGCAGCCAATCACCTTGACGATGACATTCCCCTGTTTGGTTCAGAGATGCAGATACAGGCACTGTGGTTGCTTGATGAAATAATTCGTATGACCCCGCGCTCCGATGTGCGCCTTGGTTACCTGCTTGCTCTACGCGAGCAGCTTGAAACCGATGAGCAGATGATGGACGAAGCGCGTAAAGTGATAGCAGAGTTTGATGACGCCTACACAAAGTTAACGGCGCCAGCAAACCGCATAGGCGTGTTTCTTGGCAAGGTAGAGCCAGAGCCGGAGCGCAAACGCCCGGCAATCCTTACCTCCCGCAAAGATAGCACCCCGGCAGCCTCGCAGATTGCCCGCATCGCACTGGGCGACCAGGAGTATATCGCCAGTATCGACCCGGCCATTGAGCTCGCCAGCCTGCAGGTTGGAACTCAGGTTAAGGTTAACGAGGCGTATGCCGTAATTGGCGACCTGGGATATGCCGAGGGCGGCTCGATAGTGCGTATTAGCGATGTGCTTGGCGAAAACCGCCTGCGGATTGCGCTGGATAGCCAGGGAACGCAGACCCGGATTGTGTTCCGGGGCGCGAACCTGCTGGAAGAAGAGCTGACAGAGGGCGACGAAGTGCGCCTGGAGCCCAACTTCCGGGTGGCCCTGGAGCATTTCAAAAAGGCGGAATCCAACGACTACTACCTTGAAGAGGTACCGGAACTGCCATGGAGCAAGATTGGTGGCCAGGAAGAGGCCATTGGCGTTATCAAAGATGCCATTGAGCTTCCGCTGTTGCACCCAGAGCTGTTCGAGAGGTTTGGCAAACGCCCGCTTAAAGGCATATTGCTATACGGCCCTCCCGGCTGCGGCAAAACCCTTATTGGCAAGGCCACCGCGTATAACCTTACTCGGGAGTACAGAGAACGTACGGGCAAAGATGTAAAAGAGTACTTTATGTACATCAATGGCCCCAAAATTCTTAATATGTGGCTGGGCGAATCGGAGCGCATGGTGCGCGAAATTTTCGCGCAGGCTCGGGCGAAGTCAAAGGAAGGTTCTCTCGTATTCATCTTCATTGATGAAGCCGAGTCGCTGTTGCGTACACGCTCTTCTGGCCGCTGGATGAACATCTCCAACACCATCGTGCCGCAATTCTGCGCCGAGATGGATGGGCTTGTGGCTCTGGAGAATGTGGTGGTAATGCTCACCTCCAACCGCCCGGATTACATAGATCCGGCAATTCTGAGGCCAGAGCGCATAGACCGTAAGGTAAAAGTGGTTCGGCCGGATAGGCGTTCCACCCGGGATATCTTCGGCATCTATCTGCGCGATGTTCCGCTGGATCCAGCACTTGTTCGTGAGCACAAGGGCGATACAACTGGGGCCGTGGATGAGCTGCTGGATCTGATTACAGAGTTTGTGTTCCGCCGGGATGAAGAATCGGAATTCCTGGAAGTGCATCTCAAGAATGCCGGCACAGAAACGCTGTACTGGAAGGATCTGCTGAGCGGTGCACTCATCAAGTCTGTGGTTGAGCGCTCAAAAGACTTCGCCATCAAGCGCAGCATCGAAAAGAAGAGCACCGTAGAAGGCATCACCATAGAAGATCTGCAGCGGGCCGCTAGGGTTGAGTTTAAAGAGAACGAGATATTCCCCAAGGGAGACTCGCTTGAAGACTGGCTCAAGCTCCTTGATTACGATCCTGAGAATGTTGCGACAATCAAAGCAATTCGCAGCCGAAAGCCCGCATCTCCCAATCGGCGCAACATTATTTAGGATAAGAAAGCGCCATTATGCATCGATTGCTGGGCATAGAAACTGAATATGGGATTGTGGTGGAGGGCCTGGGCGCCAACGATTGGATTGCCGAGAGCATCGCGCTTATTCGGGCGTACCCCGGCAAGGCCGCCGCAGGCTGGAACTACCGTGGGGAAGATCCCAGGCGGGATATGCGCGGTTTTACCGTGCAGAACCTGGCACAGAACCCGGATGATGCCCAGTTTGATGCGCCAGGCGTGAAGCCCATGACGCGTGAAGAGGAGCGCAGCGATCGTATTCTTACCAACGGCGCGCGCTTCTACAACGATCATGGCCATCCAGAGTACGCCACCCCTGAGTGCAACTCCATACTCAGCGTTATTACCTATGATAAGGCTGGCGAGCGTGTAGTGCAGAGCGCGGCGGAAGCACGCTCGCATCAGCGTGGGGTGCCAGTAACACTGTACAAAAACAACACAGACTATCACGGCTCCAGCTACGGAACGCACGAGGGCTACCTGATGGCCCGTTCTGTCCCTACCGAAACGCTGGTGCAAAGCCTGTTGCCGTTTTTCGTAAGCCGGCAGGTGTTTGCCGGGGCAGGGAAGTGTGGCGTTGAGAACGACAGATCGGTAAACCCCGATACGTTTCAGCTATCGCAGCGGGCAGATTACTTCGCAGTAGAAGCCAGCGTGGATACACTGCATAACAGACCTGTGGTGAACACGCGAGATGAACCGCATGCAACGCCTGCTAAATATCGGCGCTTGCATGTGATTTGTGGCGATGCCAATATGAGCGAGTATGCCACCGCATTAAAGATGGGCACCACCAGTTTGGTGTTGCGCATGCTGGAGGAGGGGCTTGAGGCCCCTGTTCGGCTGATGGACCCTGTGCGAGCGGGCAAAGCCATTTCTCGTGATGTTACTCTGAAAGCAGCCGTTGAGCGCCATGGCGGCCCGCCACTTACCGCAATAGAAATCCAGCGCATCTACCTGGCAGAGGCACAAAAGAGGCTTCAGGGCGAAAGCTCTGAAACCGACTGGGTGCTGGCCGAGTGGACCTCTATTCTGGATATTCTTGCGGTAGATCCATCACAAGCTGCAGACAGGCTGGATTGGGCGGCCAAGTATGCACTGTTCCGTGGTTTCAGAGAGGACGAAGGACTGAGCTGGAACAGCGCGCACATGCAGAGCCTGGATCTGGAATACCACAATACCGATGTAACTGCCAGCCTGTATTATGGGCTGGTGGAAGCGGGAAGCATGATTACTCTGGTGGATGAAAAGGATGTGCTGGCGGCAGTGCTGGCACCCCCTCAGGACACGCGGGCCGCCATTCGTGGGCATTTTGCTTCCCGGTTTGCAGACTCTGTTCGCAGCATAGGCTGGAATGGAATTGCCTTCAAGCACCGTGGGCAGGATCTGCTGTTTGATATGAACAGCCTTGTAGAGGACAATCTGCAGGAGCTGAATAACGATGTGCGGAGTACTGAAACCCTGGATGCCTTTGTAGAGGTGGTTCATGGTAAACCGCTTACATCGGCAGGTTTGAACGCCAAATGAGAGAACGCTTAGCGCGTAGTGGAGGACAGGCAATGGAAATACGTGGTGAAGATCGAAGATTGGCCCCGACAGCGCCCATCAATCCTTTGCGCAAAGAGAGCGATGGCGATGGACCGGCAAAACCCGGCGTACAAAGGCCGGATACCAGCGACCTGTTAAAGCGAATGAAGCGGGTTGATCCGGATACAGCAAAGAAGTACAGGCAACGAAGCGGAGAGTAGGCAGTCTGTGAATATGCACGGAACCAGTGACGGACGAAAGCAGCCAGCAGGGGATTTGTGGGAACTGCTTGAACAAAGCGGCCACCCCATTACACGCCCCCTGCCTCCGGGTGCAGTGGCTGCTGGCAGCGGTTTTGATACCCATGGCACCACAGTTATCGCGGTTAAGTATGATGGCGGTGTTATCAGTGTTGGAGACAGGCGCGCCACGGCGAACTTCGCGATTATGTACGATCGCGCAGAGAAGGTGCTGCCAATTGATGAATTTACCCTGCTTGCCATCTCCGGCTCGTTTGCCCGAGCCATGGAGGTTGTGAGGTATCTCCGAACGTCATTCAAACTGTACGAGCGCACCTATTTGCAGGCAATGAGCCTGGATGGTAAGCTGGCAGAGCTGGCGAAAGTGGTACGAGCCGGTATCCCGGATGCGTTGCAGGGCATCGGTGGCTTCATTCCCATTTTAACCACGTATGATACAGCCGCCGGAGAAGGGCGCATATTCTTCTACGATGGCATGGGGGCACGGTTTGAGAGCGCAGAGTTCGGGGCTGCAGGCAGTGGTTCTATGCAGATACGCGGCGTTTTCGACTACATAGTCAAAACCAAAAAGCCGTTTCATCTGATGACAAAGCGCGAGGCTCTGAAAGAGGCGCTCTACTTGCTGGATATTGCCGCCGATCTGGATGCCGCCACGGGCGGATGGTCCAAAATTCTGCCGTTGGCCACAACCATCAGTGCTGCGGGCATTGAGGATGTGAGCGAGCAAGAGCTGCGAGAGATCGTGGCGGAGATAGATAACGCTTCCGGCGGCAAGATAGCCCTACAGAGGGCCTGAGCACGGGTTGTAAGTAACGGCATGCGGTAGTGCAAGCAGAAAGCGGGGCGAAGTGAAATCTGAGTTGCCTCTTCTACAGTACGTAAAGGTTGCCGCGCCCTGCCCGGCTTCCTGGCAAAATATGACTCCTGTGGATACAGATCCTGAGCGGGTTAGATTTTGCAGCGAGTGCCGCATGAACGTTTACAACCTGTCTGATATGTCTCAGCCAGAGGCCGAAGGATTGCTGAGGAGCCATGAGGGCCGGCTGTGTGTGCGGTACTATCAACGCTCTGACGGAACGATCCTGACAAAAGACTGCCCTGTAGGCACGGCTGCTGTGCGAATGAATATGATCCGCAGGAGCCGTGCGGCTGCAGTTCTAACCCTACTGCTGGGCGTTGGGGCCTTTGGGGCAAATCTTCTCAAACCATCTGCGCGAGTGACTTCTAGTCAGGTCACCATGGGAACGCCGATTTCCGTTGCAGAGCCCCCGAAACCCGCTGTCTCCGAGAACCTCGGAAGCGTGAGGTTAAGCACGGAGTTGCAGGCTAATTCCTGGGATGCAGTGCCCGCTTTAGAGCAAGTTCACATGCTACAGGGCGAGGTAGCACCCGATGCAAGAATTCACGCTAAGGCAAATCAAACAACAACCGGCAAAGATAAAAAACACACCAGAGATGCAGGCGAATAATGTATACACCGTTCGATTTTAGTGAAGCAGTTGGGCACCGTCGAGATTATATCGATGAGCGGTTGCGAGAGGGTAGCCCGGTTGTGGGGATTGCAACCGCATCGGGCCTGATGCTTGTAACCATTCGGCGATCTCAGCGCAAAGTGTTTGAGATTTACGATCGGCACATGTTCTCCGCTATAGGCAACCAATCCGATATCGAGGCTATTCGCCTCGCCTCCATTAACATGGCGCATCAGGAGGGATTTGAACGCAGCCCGGACGATGTAACGATGCATAGGCTGGTAGGCTTTACGCTTAGCCCGGCCATTAAGAAGGGCTTTGGAGATCAGATGGTGGTGCCGTTTGTCCTCAAGGCTCTGTTTGCAGAGGCTGGAACCGGCACGGGTGCAGATGGTTTTTATGTGCTGAATTACGATGGGGAGTTCCGCCGATCTGAGCGAGCGGCTGTGGTTGCTGGCTCGGCTGCTGCCGAAGATAAGATGCTGGAGCGGCTTGGGGATCTTGAAGCGCTTGGCTCACTTCCCGTGCCTCAGGCTCTTGATCTGGCCCTGCGTGCCTGGTGTGCGGGAGCACGTGTAGCCCTTCAGCAGAGCGTAATCGGCAGGCGAGATGATGACGATATATCGCCACTAAAGGCAGTGGAAGGTGAAGAAGCAGATAAGGCATTTCTTCATGATGAGCTGAAAGATGCGTCTGTAGAGGCTGCCCTGTTGGAGCGCAAGAGCGCGAAAGATGTTCGCTTCCGCCTCCTCACCGCAGATGAGGTTGGCCAGGTTCTCGCTGCTTTCTAAATCCCCAATTATCTGCAATCGTGGAGAGCAGGTCTATAAATCTGCTCTCCATTATTTCAATCGCAAAACACTTCCCGATGGCCGCCATTGCGGCATTCCACAGGTTAAAAAACGATGGATCAACGCATATACGGCATCGAGACAGAGTTCGGCTGTATGGTTCGAGACCCTTCTGCGGGAACGCCAGAAGAGGTTGTAGAGCTCATAAAAGATCATGCTTTTTACGACCGTAAGCTTGGCGTTATAGACCTGCATGCGAGGGATTATGCCTTTGAGCCAGCGCATGCCGGGGGGTTTTTGAAGAACGGCGGCAGGCTATATGTGGATGCTGTGGGCAGCCACGAAGAGTATGCAACCCCCGAGTGCACCTCTCTACTTGATCTTGTACGGCACGACCGAGCGGGACGTATGCTGCTTAGCCAGCTATTAACGGATCTTAACCTGGAAGATCTGGTTAGCTTTCACAACAATAGCATCGATCACTTTGGTGGGCACACATTTGGCTGCCACGAAAACTACCTGGTGCAGATAGAAGAGAGTTTTTTTACCGATGCGCTGAGTTATCTGCTTCCCTTCCTGGTTACGCGCCAGATTTTTGCTGGCATCGGGCGGGTAGGTGGCCATGTGTTAACGCGGCCCACGGATCAGGCGAACCTGCAAAACCTGGGCGAGCATGAAGTGGATTATGTTTGGGTTTCCAACTTCTACGGGGTAGAGCCAGATCCCACGGTAGACTTTCAGCTTTCTCAACGCGCCGATCATATTGTTAAAACCATCTCCAGTCGCGTGCGCTTTAACCGGGCAATCATTAACCCAAAATGGGAATCGTATTACTCTTACTCTAACCTTCATCGGCTCCATATACTGTATGGTGAAAGCAATATGTCTGAGTATGCGGCGTTCCTCAAAGTGGGAACAACCTCTCTGGTGTTAGATCTTATAGAGGACGGGCTGATACCGGATGGGATTGAAGTTGAAGATCCGCTGGAGACGCTGCGTTCGGTATCTCGCAATACGAACTTCCGCTGGCCGGTAATCATGCGGGATGGCAAAATGTTGCCAGCCATTGAGCTTCAGCGCCGCTACCTGCGTGCAGCTAAGAAGGCTTATACCGGCAAATCTGTAGAATCCGACATTGTGTTACGAGAGTGGGAGCAGATACTTAACGATCTGGAAACGGATCCACTATCAACCGCAGATCGGTTGGATTGGTCGGCCAAGTACGTGCTCTTCCGGCAGTTTATTGAGGAAAACGGCGGCACCTGGCAAGATGACATCATGCACAGCCTGGATCTTGAGTACCACAATATTAGCCCGCGAGATGGGCTGTTCTACGGGTTGGAGGCAGCAGGAGCCATGCGCAGAATGGTAACCGATGCCGAGGTGGAGCAGGCGATTACAGTGCCGCCTCAAAACACCCGCGCATGCGGCCGTGGCCAGATAGTGTCTCAACTGCTCACGCGCCCCTCTGCACGCTACGTGATCGATTGGGATGCGGTTTACATTGAACGCAACCGCCAGCTGGATTTGAAGAACCCATTCCACACCTACGAAAAAGAGGCGGCACGCTTTATGCGTGGGGTGTAAGTCTTAGGTGCGTAAAAACCAAAGTCAACCTGGAGAACCGTAGATGCGCCCGGTGCGCAACTACGGTTCTTTGCTATCTGGCTCTCGGCTAAACTGCCTCCTCGCCAGAGTGTTGGCGGTAGGAGCAGTAAGGCTTATATAGCGTGTGTTGGGTTTAACACCCAACCCCATGCGCAGGGTTCCCGGCTACTCTACGAGACTGCGCTTGCACAGGAAGCAAGCGAAAGTGCAACGCCCGACGCGAGGAGGGAACCGGCTGCATAGGTGGCGAAACAGCTTTGTCGGGTTCTGTTTTGGGCCGCCATCTGTGTTGCAAACACCCGAAGCGTTGCCAGGAACATTATCAGCTTGCACCACGTTTGCCCAGCATTGTCTTCGGGTGTCACTCCTCCCGAAGCTACAACGTGGCGTATACGATCCAACAAAGGTCCTGTAGCTGGTGCAGCAAACCGAATGTTGCACCAGGAGGAACCCTATTCCGTCAAACCACTCAAGTGCTCGACACCGATGCGCCAGGCGGCGGATGGCGCCTATCGAGTGGTGGCCTGTCGGTTCCAATCGGGCGCCAGATTTCGCCTTTCAGGTGCTGAAGGCTTCCGGAATCCCGGAGACAACGGGGAAAGGCATTATTGATGTCCACAATCCAAACGCCCCCCGCTAGGTCTCCAGCGCAGCGGACACACTCGTGCCACCGGCTTTGATGACGGGTGCTATACTGAGATAAAGATGGGGTTCAACGGCCAGAAAGAGGTCATCGCCAGTGGCCAGGATGCCCTTGCCCCCGGGCGTGAAGGTGAGTGTAACTACGTGGCAGCCTCCTGTAAAGGTAGCCCGGTGACACTAAGCTGGCGAGCTACGCGTTAGTAATTTCCCGGTGTCGCGCTTCAGAAATCGCTAAGAACTCAGGAGGGGAAGATGTTTCGTGGTGTAATAAGGTCGCGCACAGTCAGTCTTGCAATCTGTGCTCTGTGTATCATATCAAAGAGTGCTGGCGCAGGTCCGCCCTTCATTACAGACGATCCAGACCCGGTTGAGTACAAGCATTGGGAGGTCTATATCGCCTCCCTTTACAATAACGATAAGTTCGGCCTCATGACGACCTCTCCTCATGTAGAGGTAAACTACGGGGCCGCACCTAACGTGCAGTTACATATCATAGCCCCGATGACATATAGCCGCTCGGTATTTGGACCGGCGCAGTATGGGTACGGCGACATGGAGTTTGGAGTTAAGTGGAGATTTGCGCAGGAGAGCGCGAAACGGCCGATGGTCGGGATCTTCCCGCTTATCGAGGTGCCGACGGGAGCCGCAGCCCGCGGGCTCGGATCGGGGCAGACCGCTATCTTTTTGCCGCTCTGGATTCAGAAAAGCTGGGGATCATGGACCACGTACGGTGGCGGCGGCCCGTGGCACAACCCGGGAGTCGGTAATAGAGATTATGGGTTTGTAGGCTGGTTGTTACAAAAAAACGTAACCAAGAAGCTGGCAATTGGCACGGAGCTCTTCTACACCAGCTCACAAACAGTTGGTGGACCAAGCCGCACGGGATTTAACGTTGGCTTCACCTACGACTTTGATGAAGGGCATCACCTGATGGGTTCCGTAGGAGACGACGTTCATGGGAATAATAGGGGAATGGGATATTTGGCGTATCAGTGGACGTTCGGGCCGAAAGTGAAACAAGAAGAAAAGCCTGACGTACCCTTGAAGCAAGATGCCGCGCCTGCGAGGTAGGTTAGGAGAAACGAACATCCCCGCACCCTCCAACCTGCCTGATGAAACCATCCACCTGCTGAACTGGACGTCCGTTAGGCGGCAGCGTTGGCTTCTCTGGCACAGCTATTCTAAAAGCTAGGCTTTACTGCTTTCGGCGGGCCAACCGCGCACATTGCAGTGATGCTACGGGAGATTGTCGAACGCCGTAAGTGTTTCAAGAAGGAGGAGTTTTTCGACCTCCTCGAAATGGAGAACCGTAGATGCGCCTGGTGCGCAGCTACGGTTCTTTGCTATTTGACTGCAGGTTATCCGGTGTCAACCGTTGCCGGTGAGTTCGTCCTTCTCGAACCAGCCATAGAGGGTGGGAAGCACGACCAGGGTTAGGAGTGTGGATGAGACGATGCCACCGATTACCACCGTTGCCAGCGGACGTTGTACTTCGGAACCAATCCCCGTATTGAGCGCCATCGGTATAAAGCCAAGCGCTGCTACAAGTGCTGTCATCAACACCGGGCGAAGGCGCGCAAGGGCACCCTCCCTTACTGCCAATAACACGGCAGTGCCCTGTGATCGCAGGTTATTGATGGCCGAAACCATCACAACCCCGTTAAGTACAGCAACGCCGGAGAGCGCTATAAAGCCCACACCGGCAGATATTGAGAATGGCAGCCCTCGCATCCATAGGGCAAATATGCCACCCGTAACCGCAAGCGGAACCCCGGTGAAGATGAGCGTTGCCTGCTTGAGGGAACCGAAGGTAGAGAACAGCAGCAGAAATATAAGCCCCAGCGCCAGCGGAACTATCACGGCCAGCCGAGATTTTGCACGCTGCAGGTTTTCAAACTGCCCTCCCCACTCCAGGTAGTACCCTTCCTTCAGCTCAACGCCCTGCTTAATTGCCGCCTGCGCCTGGCTAACGAATGTACCCAGATCGGCGCCTCTCACGTTGCACTGAACCACAACCCTTCTGCTGCCATGCTCCCTGCTTATCTGTGCAGGGGTGGGCACCAGTTTGATATCTGCGAGATCAGCCAGTTGCACCGATCCACCCGAAGGTGTGGCAATTGGGAGTGATTTCAACTGCTCTAAATCGTTACGCACCCCTTCGGGAAGGCGAACAGTCAGGTCGAAGCGTTTGTCCCCTTCTATTATCTGCCCCAGTGGGCGGCCGCCGAGCACGGTGCCAACCCAATCCTGAATGTCTGATACGTTGATTCCCAGCCGTGCTATCGCGTGCCTGTTGATTTGTATCTCGAGAACAGGTATCTCTTCAACCTGTTCAACACTCACATCTTCTGCGCCCGGTACTTTGCGAAGTACGGCTGATATCGCATCTGCCTTCTTCCGGAGCACATCCATGTCTTCGCCGAATACTTTTACGCCAATATCTGCCTTCACGCCAGATACAAGCTCCGAAAAGCGCATCTGAATTGGCTGGGTAAAGCTATAGCCTTGCCCGGGCACCTCCTTAACCTTCTCTTCAAGCTCGGCTCGTATCGTCTCTTTCGTAAAACCGGGCCTCCACATGTGATGCGGCTTTAGCAGTATAAAACTATCTGTGAGGCTCATAGGCATAGGATCTGTTGCAACCTCTGGAGTGCCGCTGCGGGAGAATACCGTTAAGACTTCTGGCACAGTACGGGCCACCTTCTCCATTGCAGTAACAAGGCGTACTGTTTCGGCAACCCCTACTGTTCGTAGGCGTACCGGCTGTATGAGAATGGATCCTTCATCCAACTGGGGGATAAACTCGGAGCCAAGCCTTGTGGTTGCAAAGCCTGCAGCCAGCAGAATGCAGCATGCCCCAATTGCCAGTGGCCAGCGTGCAGGCATTAAGCTGCTGAGAGCACGCCGATACAGGAAACTTAATACCTCCATTGCCCTGTTGCCACTCTCTCTCGTATCTCCGGAAAGCAGCAGGCTGCACAGGGTCGGGATGAGCGTGAGGGTGAGAACAAGAGCACCAATGAGCGCAAAAACCACGGTGAAAGCCATTGGCTTGAACATTTTGCCCTCTGTTCCTTCCAGGGCAAGTATCGGTAGGTAAACAACGGTGATAATAGAAACCGCAAAGGCAACGGGCTTCGCAACTTCTCGGGCGGATGCACGCACGCTGTTGCGCACCTCATGGCGGGTAAGTGTTCTGCCCAGATGCTCACGCTCGGTGGAAAGGCAGCGAATGGTATGCTCCACCATTACCACCGAACCATCCACAATCAATCCGAAGTCTATCGCACCAAGCGACATCAGATTGCCTGAGATGCCGAAGCGGTTCATCAGGATGATGGCAAACAGCATCGAAAGCGGTATGGCCAGCGCAACAATTACGGCTCCACGAAAACTCCCGAGTAAAAGCAGTAGTACCACTATTACAAATATTCCACCCTCAAGCAGGCTCTTCTCTACCGTATGTACGGTTTCGCCAACAAGGTCGGCGCGGTTGTATACCGTCGTTACCTTTACATCTGCGGGCAGTTGCTCCCGTATGTGCTGCATTCTCTGTTCAGCTGCATTGGCTACCGTGCGGCCGTTGGCACCTTTCAGCATCATAACAATGCCTATAACGGTCTCTTTGCCATCTTTTGAGGCAACGCCAGTGCGCAGTGGGGTGCCGTATTCAACCTGCGCTACATCTTTGAGGCAGATCGGGATTCCATTCTCAGAGCGAATTACTATGTTCCTGAGATCCTCCAGTGAGGCAGCCTGCCCAACGCTTCGGACAATGGTTTGCTCTCCGTTATGTTCAATGAATCCGCCACCGGCATTGATGTTGTTTTTCTCTACCGCTTCGATAATCTGGCGAATTGATAATGCACGAGATAGCAGCTTTTGTGGAGAAACCTGAACCTCAAACTGCTTTTCCTGCCCGCCAGCGGTATTGGCCTCTGCCACCCCGGGAACCGTTCGGAGTTGTGGCTTTATGGTCCAATCCTGCAGGGTCCGCAGCTCCATAGGGCTTCTGGTATCACTCTCTACAGCGTACATGTAGATATCGCCAAGGCCCGTAGAAACTGGCCCAAGTTGCGGGGCAGGGATGCTGGCAGGCAACTGCTCCTTAACGGTTCCCAGACGTTCGTTCACAAGCTGCCTGGCAAAGTAGGTATCGGTATGATCCGAAAAAGTTACGGTAACCTGAGATAGTCCATATTGGGAGAGCGAGCGCACCTCTTCAACGCCGGGGATACCTCCCATGGCTGTTTCTATCGGAAAAGTAACGAGCTTCTCTACTTCCATAGGGCCCATTCCGGGTGTTTCGGTATTAACAACTACCTGGTTTGTGGTTATGTCTGGCACTGCATCCAGCGTAAGGCTATGCCACGATACAACGCCCATGCCGATGAGCAGAAACATGCCGAGGATTACAAAGAAACGTTGTTTAAGGCTGAACGAGAGTATCTTTTCCAGCATTGTTTCAGTCCTCTCCTTTTAGCTTGTCTTTATTAGCCTCACTTTTCAGAACAAACAAGCCATCTACCGCAATGCGCTCGCCCGGTTTCAGGCCTTTGATTATCTCCGTGGATGTAACGGTAACTCTCCCAATTTGCACACTTCGTCTCTCGTAACCGCCCTGCGCTTCAACGTATACCCACGTGCTGGTTGCATCCTGCTCTATGGCAGAATTGGGCACGACAAGAGCACCCGAATGGGCGCCAATACCAATAGAAACTTCTGTAAACATGCCGGGCCGCAGGCTGCCGTCCTGGTTATCCACAAGGCAGCGAACCGGCAGCGTGCGAGATTTCTCGTCGATATGCTCGCCAATACCCGTTACCACGCCTGGAAATACCCGGCCCGGGTAGTTGGTGGCCTTAACGCGCACACGTGCACCTGCCTGAATAGCCGCCATCTGGCCCTCTGGCAAGTTTGCAACAACCTGCACATCTTGCAGATTTTCAAGCAATAACAGGGTGGCACCGCGCTCAACGGCTTCGCCCTGGGTAGCCTTGCGGTCCGTAATCACTCCGCTAAACGGTGCACGCAGGGTAATCATGCCTCCCGCTTCTGCGGCGCTATCCCCCGTTAGCGCTAACAAGTTCATCTGTGTAGATTTGCTAGCGGCTCGGGCTCCCTGCAATGCTGCCAGTGCTGCCTGTTCTCCACTTTGAGCTCGGTGCAGATCCTGTTCTGCGCGCATTAAGGCCTGCCGTGCGCGTTGTACATCGGCCACGGTCTCGCGTACTTCAGACTCAACACTCTGCAGTGCCTGTTTATTTAGCAGGTCCGCCGAAAACACTTTTTGCTCACGGTTTAGTGCTTGCTTTGCAGCCTCGCTTCTGGATCTGGTGCGCTCTGAAATCGCTTCAGATTGCCGCAGTTCAATCTGTGCCTGCTCCAATTCCGCTCTGGAAACCAGTTCCTCGTTGAACAGCCTTTCAGCACGCTGCAGGGCGGTGGCATGGGCCTGGCGGCTGATGTTTGCCTGGAGCAACTCCGATTGAGCTGTGACATATTCGGCCTGCGCTGCCTGAAGGGGTGCCTGTGAATAAGAGCCTGCTTCTGCCAGCTCCCTTTGCCGTTTAAGTGCAGCTTCTGCCGCCTTCTGCCGCGCTTGAGCCCTCTCTATCTCAGACTTCGCCTGATTTATGGATGACTGGTATTGTGCTGTCTCTGCTCGGGCCGTTCTCACCGCTGCCTCAGCCTGCAATACTCCCGATTGTGCCTGCACAACTGCCGCCCGTGCCTGCGACAGTTCGTAACAATCCAGATGTGCCAGCGGCTGCCCCGCAACAACTTTATCGCCAGGCTTTACCAACAGCGCCACCACTTTGCCCGAAACAGGGGGAGTGATTTTTGCGGAGGAATTTGGGCTCACTTCCACCGTGCCAGATACCGTGAGCGTTTCTCCCATCAGCGTAGATTTTGCAGCCTCCGAACGTATGCCAGCAGTTTGAATGGCAGAGGCATCAAGCTTGATAAGGGTAGACTTTTCGCCTGTTAATGGCGAAGTGGTTTCCGGTTTGTCGTGGGCGGGTATGTTGGAAGCGGGTGCACTGCCATGCTTTTGCATCAGCGAAGTGCCAGCGATGCCAAGTAGGAATGCAGATGCAATTCCGAACAACGCCATGGGGCGACTAACGGAGTTCTTACCTTGCTTCTGAGGAGAACTTTCAAAGTTAGTGCTCAATTCCGTCCTCCTTTTGAGGTGAACTCAACGGGCAGCAGGCGGGCGGGTATGCCTCCTAAAGCACGCTCCAGGCTCGCATCTGCCAGCGCTTTATCAATCTCGGCATTGGAGTACTCGCTCTGTACCGCACGATAGGTACGCTGGGCCTCTAACAGGTTAAGAATGCTGGTTTTGCCTTCGGCAAATCCAATTTTGCTGGCATCTAATAGCCGTTTGGATTGCTCCAGCACCCCCTGCTGGTAGTTCAGCAATACCTCTGTGGTGGCTTGCACTCGGTTCACAGCCTGCAGAACCTCTTGCTTAACAAGGCTCTGGGCTGCTTCTATTCTGGCCCGCTGTGCCTCCTGTGCATGCTGCAGTTGCTGCTTGTGGTTGCGCCTGCTGCCGAGATCCAACAGAGGCAGGGAAATTGCGATGCCGATTCCTGAATCTTGCACGCCATGTGTAACGCGGCTGGCACGAAATTGTGGTAACAGATCGGGTATTGCCTCGGCAGCCACCTGTTTAACCTGCTGTTTAAGGACCTCGGAAGATGCCTCTTCCAGAGATATTTCTGCACGGTTTGAGAGTGCCTGTGCAATTAAGGTTCTGGAATCCACCTGGTGGGAGGATGGGGCTGGAACTGACATAGAGCCGATGCTTTCGCTGGCATCTCTGCCCATGTGTGTGTTGAGTGCCGCCCGAGCCATATCCATGTCACTTAGCGCAAGGGTTAGCTGCTGCTTCGCTCGAGAAACTTCAATACCGCTCTGTATCTGTTCAATTCCGGGGCGGGCACCAAGCTCAACCTGCCTCCTGGTGATACGGTCGAACTCTTCCACTGAGCGGAGAGTCTCCTGCGCGATGCGGCTCTTCTCGTTTGCCCGAATAAGCTCAAGGTAGGCCGTGTGAACCTGGAAAACCAGATCGCACAAACCCACAACCCCTTTCGCTTTCACTCCTAGCAGCTCTGCAGCGGCCGCCCCGGTGCGTGCCTTGCGCGTTCCGTTAAGCTCCAGCGGCTGCTGCATCAGAAACTCTGTGTCCGAACCGCCCGTGCCACCAATGGCAGGAGTAAAAGTAATAACCGGGTTGGAAAGCGCCTTTGCAGCTTTCACACTGGAGGATGCCGCAGCAATATCCTGGGAGTAGGCTGCGGTGCGTGGATTGTGGCGGATTGCCTCCTGTGTCGCCTCCTCTATAGAGAGCGGCGGCAAAGGATTAGCCCCGGCCAAATTGGCCGAAAGGCAAAGAAAAACAAGCAGTGGGATTCTCACAAAAGTCTCCTGACGTATCCAATGAACCAGATATCAGGCTGGGAGTAACGCAGGCGTTACCGAGCGCTGACACGTGGCTCGACTAATTTTTTTAGTGGATAATTGTCAGGCGGTAGGGGGTGCGCGCAGAGAAGGGGTAGTAGTGTAATGCGACGAACACGGAGGTCCGCGCGATTCTGTATTACGTAGTGCTAGAGAGATTGGGGTGGGAAATTGATAGACAGTGGGCAGGATAGCTACCGACGCGTGGAATGCCGTAAAATCGGCCTCACCTGGCAGCGCTTTTGTATCTGTACCCACCGATACCACAACGGATTGGCAGCGGCAGTTTGCTGCGCATACAATGCCGTTGGTAGCTGCTTTTGTCGGCGCCGCACAGCGTACATCTTTATGGGCCGGGGCAGACTCACAACAACATAGTGCACCAATGCTGCACTGGTGCCCATCACAATACCATGCCTGAACTACCTCGGGTGAGATCACCAGGGATAGCAAGATCACGCAAATAAGGACGCGAATATAGCGCAGGCTCTTCACGCTCCGAAGTATACCTTGTAAATTTGTTGAAGCAGTTGCAAGCATCACTGGCGTTTATTACGTAAAACCTGGCCAGCCGCGTTGCAGGACCGCGTATAATACTTCACAACCTCCGAAAGTATGCGAACATCGAAACCTTATGCCGATGCCTTCCGTAAATGCACCTATCCGGGCTTCATTTCGCAAGAAGATGCGGGCGAATAGATGGTAGAAACCGTTTATCTCGGGCTTGGCAGCAGCCTTGGAGACAGGGTGGCACATCTACGAAACGCATGCACTGCGCTGCGTGCATTGTGTGCCGACCCCACTTTGTTTGTGGCAGCCACGGTATACGAAACACCGCACATGCGCCTGAACCCCGCCGATACCACTTTGTATCCAGATCATCTGAATACGGTGGTGCGGTTAGAAACGGAACTGGCTCCGGAAGCATTGCTGGAGGCGATTCACGAAATCGAACGCAATTGCGGCCGAATTCGTGAGCCAGGGCAGCGGTGGCAGCCACGAACACTGGATATCGATATCTTGCTGTTCGGTGATCGCCAACTACATACCAGCAGCCTGGTAGTACCACATCCGGGCATAGCAGATCGCAGATTTGTGCTACAGCCGCTGCTGGATTTGCTGCCGGATTACCGCCTTGCGGATGGACGCCTCGCTTCCGAACGGCTTGCCGATCCGGAAATTCTGAGCCAAGTGATAAAGAGCACAGCACATGCCGACGAACTACTTCTATGAAGCGATAGATGGATCCGGGCAAACCGTGCTTGGCAAGGTGGATGCCCAATCTGAGCAGGATGCACACCGCCGGATTATTGCGATGGGGTATCGCCCTAAGTCGGTTGCTGTTAACCCTGCAAGCAGCTCTGCGGGCCTTGCAGATAGCATTACGCTCATGGGCGGCCAGGCGCTTTCGCGCCAGCCTGTGCAACGGGACGTTACCGCAATGCAGCCAGAAATTGGGCTTCAGAACTACCGATCCGCCTCCGTGCCAACCTCAACAACAACTGCAGAGCCCGAATTTGCCATTCCGGTTGCCGTTAAACGAACCCCTGTTCCGGTTGATGACAGGCAAAGTGTTGCGGCTGTTAAGAACTCTGATTTGATGTATTTCTTTCAGATGCTGGCGCCGCTTGTTAAGAGCGGAATGACGATTTTTGCTGCTCTGGATAATGTTTCTACCCGTTTTAAACAGCCCACTCTTGCTAAGATAGCAGCCGAAGCATCCCGGCATATTCGAGCGGGAGGCACATTTTCGGATACCATGGCCTGCTACCCACGTGTTTTTCCCGAACATATTGTATCGATGGTGCGGGCAGGCGAAATTGGGGGATTTCTGGAGATTGTGCTGGCTGAGATCTCACTCAACTTCGAACAAAATGTGGCACTGTATCGCGGTGTGAACCTTATGAAAGCCTGGATCGTTCAGGCATTCTTAACTCTTGCCCTTATGATTCCGCTGTTCTCCAGCATTCTGAACAGTATGGATATGCGAGCGAACATCGCTCTGTACATAAGACGTGAGATGATAATTCTCCCGATATTTGCGGGAGTATTTTGCGTAGGCTATCTGCTGAATCGGCAGCTTCAGAGCCCCGGGATGCGGCGTACAAGGGATGCGATATCGCTTCGCCTACCCGCTTTTGGTGATCTTCAACGCACGGCGGCACTCTCGGCATTTATTCGCATGCTTCGGAAGCTGCATCAGGCTGGCGTGGGGCATATCCAGGCATGGGAAGCGGCCATGAACACCGCAGATAACATGATTATCCGCGAAAAGCTTGCTTCGGTATACGATCGTGTTAATCGCGGCGGATCGCTTTCCGATGCGTTTGCAGCAACCGGGTTGTTCGGCGATAATATCGAGCAGATTGTTGTAACGGGAGAGCTTTCGGGCAGCATTAACGAATCTCTCGATCATGCTGCAACTATCTATCAAGACCGTGTGCAAGATGCTCACAAAGCGGCCCGTTCAATGATGTGGCGCATAACACGAACAACCGTACTGATAGTTGGTGGTGCGGCCGTGCTCTGGATGACTAAGAGCTACTTCGCCGCAGTATTTCATTTTGCCGATGAGTTCGGCGCAGAATAGCTTACGAATACCATCGCTTTTTCGTGTGAGGATTGAACCCGATGCCACAGTTTGCGTACCGTGCTACAGACAGACTTGGGAACGTTGTGGATGGCAGCCTGATGGCTTCTGACCATGCCCAGGCAATATTGCAGCTGCAGGCACTTAGCCTTACGCCAATTGGTGTTCAGCTGGCGGGCGCGGTACCAGCCGCTGTGCCGCAGGCTAGCCAGCCAGCCACCCCCGTAGTAGCAAACAGGCCGAGAGACCTTACACAGCCGGTTACGGAGATGCCTGTAGCGGCAGTGGACCTATTTGCGCAGCAGCACGTTCCTGAACCTACGATAGAACTGACGGCGATGCTTGCTACGGCAGATGTTGGCCTTGCGGCAGGTGTGAGTTCTGCGACTGCTATTGCTTCCACTGGAGCCGAGGATACCCGCGCCCGCATGGGGGTTATTGAACCATGGGAGCGATCTGTACCTGCGGAGGGGGCCGCACCGGCTGGTTTGGACACAACGGTTGCCATGTCGCCAAGTTCTCAGCCTGCCCGGTACCGCGCAAGTACTGTGCGCGGGTTAGAGAACATCCCTTTTGGAGCGAACTCATCCCGAGAGGTACCGCTGCATCAGCGGGCTAAAGAGGTGCTGATCTACCCTATCATCAGCGGAGTTCGCCTGAAGGAACTTGCTCAATGGTACCGGCAGTTCGGAACGCTGGTTAATGCAGGGCTAAACATGCATCAAAGCCTAACAGCACTGGCTGATAACACTAAAAACCAGATGCTGAAATCGTATACCAATGATTGCGCACGTCAGGTGCGGGCTGGCGGGTATGTTTCTGATGTGATGGCTGCGTATCCGTGGATTTTTCCGCCGATGCACCTTGAAATGGTGCGTGCCGCTGAAGTGGGTGGCATGATGGAGGATACACTTAACAACCTGGGCAACTACGTTGAACATGAGTTAGAGGTGAAGCGCCTGATAAAGCGAGAGACACTGTACCCCAAGATTGTAATGGTGGTTATGGTGATGCTTATGGGCCGCACTGGGATATTCGGGGGCATGCCGGCCATTGCTGCCTGGTTTCTTGGGGGGGCAACCGGACAGTATGTAGCGAACACTCTGGGATTTGCGCTTGCCATACTCGTGCCCATGCTGGCTGCCTACATTCTCTTCCGGTTGTTTGCTTTCAACAGCCCGGGCTTCCGGAATATGTACGATACCGTTAAGATAAACTTGCCTGTGGTGGGTAAAATTATCAGGAACTTTGCGGTAAGCAAGTTTGCGCGAACTTACGCATCCCTCTCTGCCGCAGGGTTCCCATCAAGTTCAGCACTGCAGATTGCCGGTGATGCCAGCGGAAACGTGGTAATTGCAAGGGCCTCCCAGTATGCAATGCGGCTTGCAGAGCAGGGGTGCAACCCTTCCAGAGCACTTGCAGATACTGGCCAGTTTGATAGCATGACAATTGATATGCTGCAAACCGCTGAAATGTCTGGCTCGGTAGACGATATGATGAGCCGTGTGGCAGACTATCATGAAGCCGAAGCAAAGGCCTCCACGCATACCGTGGCAATGATCTTCAGTGTGTGTGTACTGCTGATTGTTGGTGTATTAGTTGGCTTCGTTGCCATACAGGCATATGGGGGCAACGCACAGGCACTTAATGCGGCCGGAGCCCCGGAATAAGGGCCAGCTAGCCGGTTTGAAATTTGGAACTGCCACAGGTTGAATACGATATTCTATGACCACTTCTAAGCCAGATTACTACGCCACCCTTGGGCTGCAACAAACCGCAACTCAAGAGGAGATTAAAAAAAGATACAGAGAGCTGGCACGTAAGTATCACCCAGATGTGAACCCCAGCCCCGAAGCCGCACACAAGATCAAAGCTGTAAACGAAGCTCATCGCATACTCGGGGATGTTGAGCGGAGATCGCTCTACGATGCTGACAGAGCACTTAGCGCGCCCCCTCCACAGCCTAAGCCTCAGCCTACACAGGCGGCCGGCCCGGCGCCCCGCAGGCCCGCGCCTAACCCATTTCAGCGTCATAAACCTGCATCTGCAGCGAAGCCTACGCCTGATCATCAACCACGCCCGGAACCGCAGCCATCTCCCGCGCGCCCCGCATCAAGCAGTGGCTCTTCAGCAAATGGCTCAACACAATCCGCGCAGAGTACTGGATATCGTAGTGATGCCAGCACTTCAAAGCCAAAGGTTGAATTTAACGGCTTTGGCAGGACGTATCCTGAGGAGCCCCGACGCAATAGTGCAGAGGGTGCCCGCAAAACTGCTCCAGACGCCTCTGAAGAGCTCAAGAAGCTAATTGCAAGCGCCGAAACAGCTTTCCTTACCCGCAACTATGAGGAGGCGGAGCGAATTTGCCACCAGGTTATTGCACGGCGAAGAACTGCAGCAACAGCTCATGAAATTCTGGGTGATATTTACGCGATGCGTGGCAGTACCGATCAGGCTATCAAGGCCTACTCCTATGCCATACAGTTCGACCCTCGGAATTTTGGATTGCAGGGTAAGCTGGATAGATTGATCGGCCGCATGGATGGGGCTGGCCCCATAGTAAACAAGGCGAAGGCCACAACAACTCGCAGCTCTGGCGATCAGCGAGCTGCCCGCGAGGCCGCCATGGCGGTAATCAGTGTTGGCCTGTTTATTGTTGGCTGCCTGGCACTTGCTGCCTATGGCCAGAACCCCGGGTTGCCTCTGGGGGGCGCCATACCCTGGCTCACAAGCTTATCACCAAACCTGCTATTTACACTCGTTGTAGAGGGCGTAGTCTCCGGTGTGTTGCTTGCATTTTATGGCAGGCTCCGGCCAGTTTCAGAAGAGTTAACAGTGCGTGGGGCAAATGGTAGAGGGGCTAAAGTTCCGCTTCTACCCGTGCTTATGCTGTTTTCGCTGGTGTGGTACTACGCATCGCTGCTGGTTTACGTTGTGGCAGCGCTCTCTCGAAACCGATTTTCCACATCAACCGTGCGTATTTATGTGGTTGTAACCGCCCTGATAGCACTGTTTACAGTAATGACAGCTGAAAATGTGCGCGGTGGAATAGACTGGCTTGCGGCCGCTGCCTTCAGCGGAAACGTGCTTTTTCCATCTGCTATTGCGGGCTGGTTTATCGGAGATTTAGTGCGCCTTCGCAAACGCTCTGCCTAACGGTGCAGATCAGCGGGTTAGAAACGGCTTTTCGAACGCACGGTAAAGTGGATATGTCAGCCCGATGGAAATGGCGGTTCCGCCAAATAGGTAAAGCAAGGCCGCTGGCACTCCAGATAAGCCAAGAGCTCTGATGCCCATGTCCCACGCCCCCAGAAGTGGCACATGAAACAGATACAGGCTGTAAGAAATGGTACCGAGAAACAGTAGAGGCCGGCTCTGTAGCAACCGTACGAGCAGGTTGGGGGCTCCATTTTGCACAGATAAAGTGCACCACACGATGGCACACATCACGGCCATCCCTACCAGAACATCTTCAACAAGCTCCCCCTTCCACAACAATGTTTGATGCCTTGCGCGGAATAGATGCCAGCCGGCAGAGAGCACAACCGCTGCAAGTGCCGAGGCACCCCACAACGCGTATACAGAGCCAGAGCGAAAACGCCTCCATCGTTCGCTTCCTGCGTGGCATACGCTGGCGCCGATCATGCCAAAACAGAACAGCACGCCAAACCATGGCGAAGCCCCTTCACCACGGTGCAAAAAGAACATGGGTGCCAGGCCAATAGCAAGCGCGGCAACCAGGGCAGCGGAAACGCTTTTCTTAAACAATGGTAAAAACAGCAGGGCAAACAGGAAGTAAATCTGCCATTCTGTGGCAACGCTCCACATGGGTGCGTCGATACGAGTTATCCACTGCTCATTTACATTGTGCATCATTAGAACATGGGATATTACGGTTCCGACATTCACGGGCAGCATAGAGCTCCAGAATGTCTGCACCTCCAGAAGGCGGCTACGGAAAACAAAAAGCAGAACAATCGAAAGAACGAGCGCTGCATAATAAGGTGGAAATATCCTGCGAGCGCGCCTGAGGATGTACTCCTGGAAGCCACCGGGCACACCTTCTAGCCCCTTAAATGCCACGGGTAGCATCAGGCAATAACCAGATAGTACAATGAACACTGCTACCGCGGTTCGGCCTTCCCGCATCCAACTTGTGGCTTGATCCAGCCATGGCTGCGTGAAAAGCAGGTCTGGAGGCAGGAAAAGTGCAAGATGCGTCCACATCACATATAGAGAAGTGATGCCGCGAATGCCATCCAGAAAGTGAAGCCGCGGTCTATCTGATGCTGCTTTTTGGGTGCTTACCGTGTCTATTGGTGCTGCCTGAGTATCGGGCATGGTAAAAATTGGGCCTCCAGAGGTTGGGGAACGTTCCAAACACTGGCATAATCGTTCCAGATGTGTCAAGAACACCGTAGCAAACCTGCTGCACAGGGCACTTGTGTGTGGTAGGTGAGGGTGGGAGAACAGGCATTGGATGAAAATTTGCGGCGCAAGCTGCGCAAAGTGCGAGATGAGTTGCTGTGGCTATACCAGAACTCCCTTGGTCGGCCTCGAGTTTTTGCGCTTTCCAGTATGGAGCGTATCGGCAGCGTGTATCGGCGGCCAAGCGATATGTGTGAGCCAGATAAGATTATGCTTTACGCGCTTGTTCGTGGCCTGCGGCCCGAACGTGCCCTTGAAGTGGGTGTGCGATGGGGCGGCTCTGGCAGAATTATAGCCAGTGCCATGGAAGACAACGGTACAGGGAAAATAGTTGGCCTGGACCCAGATACAGAGCCATTTAGGCCACGCCCTTCGGAACTGCATGGCAGATATCAATTGGTGAAAGGTTTTTCTCCGCAAGATGTCCCAACCGCGGCAGCTGCGCTGGGAGGGCCGATAGATTTTGTTTTGATTGATGCCCTGCACACACACGATGCAGTATTTGCAGATTTCACGGCTGTATTGCCATTTCTTGCACCCGGTGCTCATGTGCTGTTTCACGATACGTACCACCAGGGAATCGATACAGCCATTCGAGAAGTTATGGGAGCAAACGCTGGCTTTGTAGACTGTGGAATTCTCACACGCAATCCAGAGATCAAGTTGCCAGTGCTATATCAGGGTCTTCGCTTGTTAAGATACGGTGATACTGAAGTAGACAATAAGAAACTGATGCGGGAGGCCTGTGAGAGAAATGGTGTGAAAGCACCATCGTTCCATCCGTACTATAATAATTGGGACGATTGGGCAAACGGCATTGGGCTTGGCGTAAAAGGGGATCCGCCGCAGGATGCGTAACGCAGCCAATTCAAATCCTCACTGCAGGTAGATGGAGCAAGCAATTGACATTCACAGGAACCGGAAAACTATTCGGGGCTCTGCCCGATGCAAAACTGTTTGATCCACAATCCGGCACGGTTGTACGAACACCGCAGCACTCTGCTCACGGTTGGTGGGCCGGCGCTCCGACAGCAAGTTTTGACCCGGCATCCAGCACTTTTTATCTTGTATACCGCCAACGGCAACCCAGAGAGCTCGGGCGGGGCGTGGAGTGTCGAATTGCAGCGAGTGCCGATGGCGTTAACTTTGAGGACATTTGGGCGCTTCCAAAAACATCCGTAGATGCGCAATCCATCGAGCGTTGTTCGCTTGTGAGATCGCTCTCTGAGCCCTTATGGCGCCTCTATATAAGCTGGGTATCGCCCTCGGATGGCAGGTGGCGCATTGGTGTGATGGAAGCCACGGAGCCAGATGGATTTGCAGCTTCCTCACTCCGCGAAATATTAACTGCAGAAACTACCGGCACAGACGGAGTGAAAGATCCGAACGTGTACACCATCGGCGGCATGTATTACATGCTGTTGAGCTATGCAGTGAAGCTTGAGAACACTTCTGATCAACATGAAGAGGCATCGAAGCATGCCTCTGGGGATATATATAATACTGGCCTGACCCTCTCTCGATCCGCGGCTGCAGTGAGCACTGATGGGGTTCATTTCCAAATGATCGGCGACGTATCTCCGTTGCCGGGCTCGCAGTTAATCTCGCCAATCCCTATTACTGAAAAACCAGGAAGATGGGATTACTATTGCCGCAGAGTGGGGACAATAATGCCACTTTCTGCTGGCGGATATGTAGCACTTTACGATGGCTCGGCCTCCGTTGGCGAAAATTATGAAGAGCGCTGCGGGGCAGCGTTTACTGCCGATCTGCGAACCTTCTATTCCCTCAGCCCAGATGGGCCGATAGTCGAATCTGGTGAGGGTACCGGCTCGGTAAGATATGTGGACCTTCTGCCAGTTGGTCACGAGGTGTTCTGTTATTATGAAACGGCAAGGCAAGATGGCTCTCACGATCTCTGTGTAAGTGTAAGTGAATTGCCCTAAATTGATGTAGTTGCTGCGAGTAATAAAACCCTGTTTTGCATGCTGTGTGCCATTACACAAGCAAGGATTGCTTGACAATCCAGACTGTTTGGTGGGACAATGTTAGGTGACATGTCTGCGTTATCATACGCAATTGAGCGTTTACTTCCCGCAATCGTCAGCCAGTTTTACCTGCTGCAAATGAGTCTCCCGGCACCTTCCACTATGCCGTATGAGCACTGCTGTTGCGCTCACATTCCGCAGAAGTCGTCGGAAGGCTTGGGCTCACCTCACTTATTTCCGAGTTACAACCAGGCTAGTTGCCCTGGGTCACGTTAAGGGGCGAAAATACGCCCCATTTACTGTCAGGGCTAAACCGTATCCCTGAGCAAAAAGGAACATCGCTGGTATGCAGGAAGAGAATCCGGTCCAATCACAGGCGTCGGAAATGTCGATGCGTGATTACGTCGACCTATTACGTCGACGCAAAGCGATCATCTTACAGACGTTTATGGTTGTGTTTGTTCTGGGTGTAGCCATAACATTTATGGCAAAACCGGTTTACCGAACCAGCGCAAGAATCCTGGTTGAAGGTAAATCGTTTAACATCAACCAGCTTGATAACACCAACCCGCTTTCAGCGCTGTTTGGTGTTGAGTCTGGGCATGATATTAACACGCAGCTTGAAGTTTTGATGGGTGATAAGGTACTTGCTGACGCGTACAAAGATGCAGACGTACCTCCGGGGTCTTCCAAGCTTAGCGTATCGCAGGTTAACCAGACGGACGTAATTGAACTTGTTGTGGAATCGAGCACGCCAACTTATGCTGAGCGTCTTGCCAAGACTCTTCCCAACACCTATCTAAGCTACGTTACCGGCAACCGCAAGTCTGAAATTCAAAATGCGCTGCAGTTTGCAACTAACCATCTTAAAGAAGAAAACGACCGCCTGATTGAAGCGGAAGTAAAGCTGGAGCGCTTCAAGGTTTCTCAGCATATTACCGATGCAACGCTAGACCGTGAGCGCAGGTTGACTGCATTTCAGCGTGCAGAAGAAGCGTTGCAGCTTGCCCGAACAGAATCTCTTACTTATGATGCATTGTTGGCTAAGATTAAAGACGATATGGCCAACACACCTGATAAAATCAAGTTTGTTGATACAGTGGCCAATCCGCAATATGAGGGCATGAAAAACGCGGTTGCGCAGTTGGAGATTGATCGCGAGAAACTGCTGTTCTCGCTCAAGCCTACCAACATAAAGGTGCGCGAAGTGGATACCCAAATTGCATTCCTCAAACGTAGGATGAAGACTACGCCCGAGTTGCAAGACCGCATATCCTACGGCAACACGGTGAACGAACATAATAACCTTGTTGCCAAACAGCGCGAACTGGAAGGCCAGTTGGCCGCCAAACGAGCCATGATGAAGGATGCTCAGCAACGGATGCATGTTGCTGAAGTCAGCCTTGATGGATTCGGTCCGCTTGAGCGCAAGCAGTCCGAACTCGTTCGGGATGTAGACCTGCATCGTGGCACAGTTAGCCTCCTGATCAAGAGTGTTGAAGAACTGCGATTGCGCTCTAAAATGACGCACGATCCTGTTCTGGTTATCGCTCCTGCTGCCGCTGCATATCAGATTGCACCTAAGAAGGTTAACAACCTTGTATATGCCAGCATCATCGGCATCATGCTTGGTCTCTGCTTTGCGCTACTGCAAGAGTTCATGGATGATCGCATTAACTCCCCAGAAGATGCGCGCCGGATTGTTGGAACGCCAGCACTTGGCTACGTACCAATGATCGAGAACGAAGACTCCCGACTTCTGAATGGTTCGAGGGGTGGCGGTTCTGTTTTGGAAAGCTACCGCGTACTAAGATCCAATGTGCGCTTTGCAGCCATCGATACTCAAATACGTTCGATCCTTGTGACCTCCACGGTTCCTGGCGAAGGTAAATCGGTTACGGCGTACAACCTTGCTGTTTCCATGGCATTGGATGGACGAAGTGTTATCCTGGTTGACACAGATCTTCGTCGCCCGACGATGCATGAAAAGGCAAAATTGAGCCAGCAACCTGGGCTAACCAACGTTCTGGTTGGGCATACTGCTTTCGAGGATGCACTGAAGGACACTACAATCCCGGGTATGCGCGTACTAACCGCTGGTCCGCTTCCGCCTAACCCTGCAGAACTTCTAAACTCTCAGGCTATGCGGCAACTGCACCAAACACTCAAAGAGAGTGCGGACGTAGTTATTTTTGATAGCCCGCCTTGTCTTGCAACAGCAGATGCACAGGTACTAGCTGCTGAAACGGATGGCGTTCTGTACGTTGTTCAGTTTGGTGAAGCAAAGAAATCTGCAGTCAAACATGCTATTGAAATGCTCCGCCAGGCACGAGCCCGCGTTCTTGGAGTTGTGTTTAACAAGATCGACCTTACCGCCAAACGAGATGCCTACTATTACGGCTACTACGGCTATTATGGTTACTACCAGACTACTCAGTTGGAAGATGGCCGCCCGCGCCGACGTCGGTCTACTGCCGAGTTTGAAGCGTTGCTGCCGAGAAATCAGGTTCAGCAGAACGCACCAGATTCTTCGCCGGAACTGGAAGATGTACAGAACAGCGTACGTAATATAGCGCTTGCTGAAGGGCGAGAGGCCCCGAAAACCAGCACGACGGAACCGACGGATGACGAGGAAATAAGCTGACATGATACGACCTAACACTTCCTGGATAACCGTGGGGCGCCTCGCATTATCTGCATTTACTCTGGTATCTGCAACCGGCAGTGTGTTTGCACAGGCAACCACACCGCAATCAGGCAAACCAGCTCAGCCTGCAGCACAGCCCGCACCTCAAGTTGGAGCGGGGCAGACACCTAAGAAAGACTCGCAAACTAGGACTTCAGTGCGAGTTATGGATGATGCCTCGTTACCGCTGAATGCCGGCGATGTTATTCAAATTGTTGCGGATAACTACCCAATGCTGGATACCATCCAGACGATTCCTGGCGTTGGAAAGCTGCTACTACCTGAAGTTGGCGAAATTGAAATTGCTGGCAAAACAGTAAAACAAGTTCAGGACAAGTTGCAAGCCGCGATTGACAAAAACTTTAATAACATCACGGTTCACGTGCTGTTGAAGGAAATGCATTCACGCAAAGTGTCTGTAAGTGGGTTCTTGCTCCATCCTGGCAGCCTCGATATGGGAACATCGGAGTACCGGTTTCTCGATATTATCGATTTCGCTGGTGGGCTTGTTGCGCCTGTCAGTCGGCCTTACCCTAAGCCAGGCGAGTACCGCGTAGTTCTATATCGACAGTCTGAGGTGTTAGTCCTAGATCTTGAAGATATCGTAAAACACCCTGAGTCACCCAAGAACCTCGTAATTCAGCCTGGAGATCGACTTTCATTTGAGTTGATGCCTGTTGCAATTCATCAGATACACATCCTGGGTCAGATCCCACGTGAAGGCGCATATCCGATAGACAGCTTCACAACTGTTCTCAGTCTGTTTGGTATGTCTGGTTACCCCAATACGGCGTCGGCACTCTCAAAGGCTTACGTTATACGTGGCAACGATAAGATTCCTTTCGATCTTCGTCCGCTTCTAACTGGTAGCGTTGATACATCGGTAAACAAATTTAAGTTTGCTGATGAAGATATCATATACATTCCAGAGAGCAAACTCACGTTCATGGTGTGGGGACAGGTTGGCAGACAGGGCAATTTCCCATTCCCAGAAGCTGGCAAAGTGAGCCTGTTGGAAGCACTTAACGTGGCGGGCCAAATACCAGCGGGTGACTACAAGAAAGTACACGTTATTAGAACGGTAGATGGCAAGCAAAAGGATACTCTGGTTAACGTAGACGAAATGGTTCGGAAAGGTAAGATGGCGGACAATGTGCCATTGCAGCCGAATGATATCGTCTGGATTGGCCCGAAAAGTAAGAAAAAGTGGTTTCCAACTTTCCAGGAACTATTCATGCCAATATCGCTCATGAATATGCTTGGCTTGCGGCCATTCTAAGCATAGCGCTGTAAGTTTGTATTCTGCAGCCGGGTACTGGTAAAGTACCCGGCTGTTGTATTTTATCTATTAAGCCACAGCCGAGATTGGTAGACAGTTCGCCAATAAACATACAACTCGATAGTGGGAATCTTGTCAATTTTATGTAACAATAAAATGAGTATGCGTGTGTCTGTACAAGTGTGATTTTCACATAGCAGGCAGAGCGTATACATCCGGTGCGTCCTGGGCTCCGGATTGGCTGAAGAATGTAAGTCTCAGTCACAACATCGGGATCTCTTTCCACAGTACAGTTGCGTAGGTCTCTCACGCGCGGATGTGTAAGGCACCGTCGTCGATTACTCGGGGAAACCGGGAGATCTGGGTCAGATGTGTAAGGCACTGCTCAGCGCAACACATGCAACACGAGGAGACGTCACCTATGGCTCGTCCAAAAGCGGGCTGGTGGAGCAATGCGATTCAGAATAAGATGATCATTATGGTACTTGCCATGATGGTGGTCGTACCGTTCATCGCTACTCCGCTGGATGCCCGAAACACTGGTCTGGCTGCGCTCGTAGTAGAGAGCTTTGGAGTTATGCTCCTGGTTACTCTTCTGTGGCGCAAAAAGCCAGCCCTCACTCAAGAGAATGTTCTTGGATTTCTAAAAACTGGTGCCAACTTGCCGGTATTGTTATACATGGCATGGGTATGCATCTCGCTCAAGCAGTCGCCACACTTCTGGTACAGCGTACAAGAAGTACTTCGAATTGCATCCGGCGTAAATGTGTACTTTGTTGTAGCGTATCAGTTCCGAAGATCCGAGCACATCACAAAATCTGTAGATCTGCTAGTGTATCTGGGCATCGGAGTTTCGATGTTTGCATTTGCACAGTATGCTGGTTCGCCATCTTCAAGCCATTACGCAACTGGCCTGTTTGGAGACCACCAGTTACTTGGCAGCTTCTTAATGATCATTCTGCCGTTTATTTGTGTTGCCGCGCTTTCGGAGAGTAACCCGAACAAGCAGTTGGTTGCACAGACATCCGCAGTTTTCACCATTATCGCGCTACTGTTGGCCCAGGCACGTTCTGCGTGGGTGGGAACCGCATGTGGTATCACAGTGCTAGCAGTGATGCTACTCTGGAATGCCAGCTACCGGAACGCCCTGGTACGTAAAAAGCACGAAGTAGTAATGCCGCTTATGCTAATTGCCGTTGCCGTTGGTTTCTTCTTCCTTGTATCGCCAGAATCTGGCAGCATCGGGGACAGAATGCACTCCACGTTGAATGGTAGCAGCGAATCGGCTGTTGCATACCGTGCTCAGCTGGCAGATGGTGCCATTGCAATGATCAAAGAGCGCCCGCTCAGTGGTCAGGGTGTTGGCCTTTACTCGATGTACCAGTACAAGTACACCAAGTCCGGTATGGCAGTTAGCCGCTTGCGAGATCGCCACAAGAACTGGGCGATGTCTACGGTTTACGCCCGACCCGGCATGGGTGAAATGGCGCACAATCTGTATCTGCAGACAGGGGCCGAACTCGGGCTTCCGGGTTTATTGCTTATAGTTGCGATCCCGCTTACATTCCTGGTGATGGGCCTCAACAAGGTTCGCATTATGGATGCAGGCATTCGCCGCAGCGTTCTGCTGGCTTCGTTGGCCTCAACAACTGCTTTCCTTGTGGACGCAGCCGCCAGTCCGAGCTGGCAGTATGGGCAGCTATCTATGTTCTTCTGGCTTACATTGGGCCTGGGAGCAAGTAGTCTGCGCCCAAGGCATCGGTTCTACTCCTCTACCCGAGAAGTAGCAGAGCTGGAAGAAGAGCACTCTGTATCTCCTGCACGCAGTGCGGTACGGGTTCTTGCTGGAGCGCTGGGTTTAGCCCTGTTTGCAGTGATCGTTCCTTCAGTCATCTATGCATCACCACCCGGATACCTTGTTCCCCGGTTTGCAGATATCGAGCCAAAGGGCGCCCTTATCTTCAGCTTCCAGAACCAGGCATTCACCCTTACTGTTACGTTTACAGACGGTTCGCAATATGATGTTACTACGGAGCCAACTACGGTGTTCTCAACGGTGGGAGCCCATCAGGGATTCCTGAACGGTGTGAACAACTCCGTATATAACGCTTCGATTGGGCCAGAAACCGTAACAATCAAAGGTGCGTATACTCAAAACAGTGTTACTGTTAGCGATACCACGCAACTCTTTGTTGTTAGAGGTGGCTAGCCTGTAATTCGCGAGTAACTATCGATCCGGGCTGGCATTACGGTATAACCGCTTATGCCAGCCCATTCTTGTGCGTATTAGAAGAGTGGTTTTTTCAGGCATGAAAGTAGCGATAATTCACGACTTTCTGGTTCAGAATGGTGGAGCAGAGAAAGTAGTAGAGGTTCTGCACGGGATGTACCCGGACGCGCCTATCTACACATCGATATACGACTCTGCAGCCATGCCTGCCAGTTATCGATCGTGGGATATTCGCACAAGTTTTCTGCAGAAGATTCCGAAAAAGCGCCTTAGCCACCGTCTGGCTCTGTTGCTCTATCCGTTGGCTTTTGAGTCTTTTGATTTGAGCCAGTACGATGTGGTAATCTCTTCGTCGTCTTCGTTTGCCAAGGGTGTTATTACACAGCCCCACACACTACATATCTGTTACTGCCACGCCCCAATGCGATTTGCATGGACAACCAGAACTTACCTTGAGAATGAACGTGTTGCCCGGCCGCTTAGAACGTTATTGGCTCCTGGCACACACTATCTTCGGAATTGGGATGCAATTGCTGCACTCAGGGTAGATCAATTCGTTGCTAATAGCAGCGTTGTGGCCAGACGGATAAACAAGTTTTACAGAGCTAAGTCTCGCGTAATCCACCCACCAGTGGACACCAGCAGATTTTCTATCTCACCTGTTGTTGAAGACTACTACGTGATGGTTTCGAGAGCGGTACCGTACAAGCGATTGGATTTAGCTGTAGATGCATTTACAGCCCTTGGCATCCCACTAAAGATTGCGGGATCTGGTCGCCAGATGGAAGAACTAAAGAAAAGGGCCGGAAGCAATGTATCTTTTCTTGGGCGCGTAAGTGATGCTGATCTTCCAGGCCTTCTAGCTCGGGCAAAAGGATACGTTATGCCTGGCGAGGAAGACTTTGGGATCGCACCTGTCGAGGCAAACGCGTGTGGACGGCCAGTAGTGGCCTACGGTGCCGGTGGAGCGCTTGATTCGCAAATAGATGGTAAAACGGGCATCTTGTTCCCGGAACAGACTGTACAGAGCCTCTCAGACGCCATTAAGCGTGCTGAGGCCACTGAGTTTGACCCGCAGTACATCCGCAACCATGCGCTCGGTTTCGACACCGAGGTATTCCGAGAGAAAATTCAGGCTCTTGTTCAAGAAGTCCTAATACATCAGAAACATGTGCATTCAAAGATGGTTTAATCAGCGGACCGCTTGTTGTATCTAACTTCATAGCCCCGGAGCATCCTGGTGTGCTCCGGGGATTGTTTTATGTGTTAGGTTATCGCCCAGGTGTATACACCAGTCCGCAGTACTACAACGAGAGATATTGCACACATAATTCTACTCAGCGTTTCGTGAGAGCCCCACTCAAAACTTGTCAGATATTATCGATAATCAGTAGTCCTCGGTCGCATGCACATTCCACAGGAAACCGATAACAGTCCATTTATTCATAATCTGGTTGAAAGAGTGCGCACCGCTTCTGGTTTAAGCTGCACCTTTCGTAATGTGTTGAAAGACAGTTGGATATAGGGATTCCTCGTTGTGCGATGCAGAATTGCACACAAGTCCAGCGACAAGCGCATTGTAAACTGTTGCGGCGGTGACACCGACACTCTCGCAAACAAATCCTCAGACTGGCGAGAGCACAAAAGGTCAGACCATCTTTCTGCTGCTCTTGGCGCTTCCAACTAAATATTTGCGGCGGTCACGGCAAACGCAATGGCCGCCAAATTGTATCTGCTCGCATTTGCGGTGCTTTACACTTCTTTATGGCATTCCACGTGTGGATGTGTCGGGTAACCTCAATAGCTGCGTTACCGCCCCATGCCAATATGCAGCAATATATCCGGGTGCATGAATATGTGTGCAGATCATGGCCCTGTTGACGGCAGATTTCATACCAAACACCCCATAATTGGATGCGAATATTCAAGAGTATTCAAGCACTTTGTACGCGAGCAAACGAATGTTGTCAACATCGGGTAGGCGCTGCCGGTTTCCCCTGTAATCTTCACGATCATTACTGTTGTTACCGAGTGGTATTGAGTAGATTGTTCTCACACATATTCTCTGAACTTTGACTTTCTGAGTTTGCGAAATTCCGCATTTTATCAGATGACCAGAACCCAAGAATAACAGTGATGAAAAAAGCCCCACCATAAAGGTGGGGCTTAAACTAAAGTCATAGCTTACAAATATAAGTTAGATTTCAGGCAATTCTCACGAATGTGATTTTACTTGCAGTAACGGGAACCGCCGCGGTTGTCATGGTTTCCACCATCGCCGCAACCCTTGTTGCCAGAGCAGTCGCCGTTGCGTGGGCAACCATGGCCATCGCCATGTCCATCGCGTCCGCCGTTGCTTCGCTGATCGTCGTCGCCGCCGTAGTTGGAGCACTCTCCGCCTTCGCCACGGTACGCGCTATTCACCTGGTGCAAGCAGTCAGAAACATCTTGCAGTGTGCACTTTACCGGGGTTACGCCAGCCGGGCACTTCTCGCCAGAGATAAGTGCATTGGCTACATCACATACTTGCTTGATGGTGCGACCCTTGAATTTGCCGCTCTGTATGCAGAGGTTCTTGAAGCCGCTTCGAAATACACCGGCGTCAGAGAAGTCACAGTTTAGAGTGGCTGTAAGAAGTTCGCCGGCAAGGCAGCCATACGCACCCTTGTAAGGATTGTGGGTGGCACCCTGGGGAAGCTGCTGGCAGCCCGTACCCTGGGTCAGGAAGTTGCGTACTGCAGTTGCGCTATCGAAGTAGCAGTAATTCTTGCTTCCGCCAATCTTCACACAGTTCGTCTGATACACTTCGCCAAAATATTGCTCAAGGCAACCGCGGTGTGCGCTGGTTCGGCTATCGTCGTTCCAGTCATCCTGTGCGAATGTCGTGTGTCCGCATCCTGTGTTCTGAAGTGTGCAACCAAAGTCCTCGCCGCTGATACAACCCTGCCCATTTGCCAGGGTGGTAGCAACTATAGTTGACTTTGTAGTAAGCTTATAGCCCTTTGGAAGTGTAGTTGTGTCGATGCTAATTCTATATGAGCACTTATTTTTCAGGCCATCAAACTCGTAAGAGCCATCTTCTGCAGTATAAACTGACTTGGAAATAGTACTGTTCCCGCAGTCGTTACCTTTGTAGAGGTTGATCTTGATGCCGGCGCCGATGCCAATTTTGCTGCCTTCGCCGCACTTGCCGTCGCCGTTTTTGTCATTCCATACAACACCTTCGATGCAGCCTGTCTTGGTATTAGAGCTTGCGGGAGGAGTGTAGGTATAGACTACCGATATTGCCGCGCCAGCGGTTGTATTCGGGGACATACCATAGTTGCCGCCCTGAGCGTTCAGTGAAAACACTGCCATGCCCGTAGTTGGGAAGCTCACGTTGCCTGTGCCTATGAATGGTGTAAGTACATCGCCGTTGGCTGTTGAAAGCGTAATTGTCTGGGTAGCGGTAGCGTCTACTGGTCCAGCAGAAAGGGTTGCGCCTGCAGGCAGAATGCCGGTCGGCATGTAAACGCCAAAAATAGGATCCAATTCCTGTGCACCGAGGATCAGGTCGGGGGGGCCACCGGAAAGTACTGCGCCACTCGGCAGGGTGGTTGTAACGGTCACAGCGTCATCGATGTAGAATTGCTCATCGTTAACATCGGTACTGGTGATGCTGTATTCCTGGTGGGATGTCCACGTCCAGGTTATCGTTACAGAAGTCAGTGTTCCAAGAGTGGAGTTAAACTGTGGTGCGGTTAGATCTGGGATGGAACCCTGAACACCAGCAGATGTGGCTGGTACGCTGCTCCAAGAAGCCACCGAATTTCCGATGGTAGAAGTGGGTGTTGCGTAAGTAGATTGCGCCTGAACTGCCAGTGGCGCAATTCCCATACAAATAGCGGCGAGCGCACTAATAGCGGCGCTCTTAATAACAGATCCGAAATACACGTGTTGAGTCCTTTCAACGTTGATAGTTGGAACGGTTGACCCACACGCCGTCATGAACCGGGGGTTTATAGACCTGCGTCAAAGCAAGACTGAGAAATACCTGAAATCTTTGAGTTAAGAGAGCTACACAGCAGCTAAAACATTGTAACCGCAATCAATCATGTAACTCCAGCGAACCTTCAAGGGACAACTTTATTATATCATGACCCTGGCGGGATTCCAATAGTCACGATACGTCACAGCACACAAATTAATGGACAATTAATGCAGATGGTAATCAGAACGCTAATCCAGCCCATTTTATCATTATTTAGAACTCTTCAGGAACATAAACGTGCCTAAATCCCTGTTTGATGGCCATGCGGATTGCATCAAATTACAGCACTCGTTGTTGCAAGGTAGTAGATAGCGTTGAACGTGTAACGCTCCTGTCACGAAGTGTCACGATTACCTGAACCAAAAAATCCGCCGTGCATATTGCATCGGCGGATTTCATTAAAGTGAACTACTAGCGGAACGCAGGCTATCTATTCTGTTACAAATCTTCGTCGCCTTCGCTTAAGCGCGAATGCCCCGGTTCCCAATCCAGTAATCATAAATGCCCACGTTCCAGGTTCCGGCACAAGGTAGTAAGTATAAGTTATTGTTACCGTTCCAGTAACGAAGGTTGATATTGATGCCGTAATGTTTCCGTTAGTATTGGAGAAAGTGTTGCTGGCAACACCCTGCACGTTAAACGTAACATTGCCAGAGCCTGTAAACGATACCAGGTTTGCAGATGTCCAGCTATGTCCGAAAGCATCATTACCTGGAACGGTAAAGAAGACAGATCCACCAGTACCGGTAGACGAGCCTGAAAGTGTTTGCCCCGCACCAATTGCCTGCGGTAGTGTAAAGGGGGTTGTAGAAGCCAGTGACGACAACACCGCTGTGCTAGTACCAGGGAAATACAAAACTCCAGATGCCTTGTTAGAGGCCGCTGTTATGTTTGTAGCCGTACCGTGGTTCGTATAACTCCAGGTAATAGAAGTCGATATGTTCCACGTAATCTTTGCAGACTGCAGGTTCCCGTAATTGTGTAGTGTTGGATCGTACTTTGCCACCGATAACAGGCCACTCGGCCCGAATGGTGTAGCCGTTGACGGCAGGTTCGCACTAACAGAGTACGAAGCTGTGGCCTGAGCGTCTGCGGTGCGACCGGCGAGTAACGCAAGTGCACAAACCGCGGCGACGCCCAGTAACTTCGCGCACTTCCAAATTTTTTCTTCCGAACGCAAACCCCGCATCAGGTTCTCCTGCTACTACTCATGAACAGCACATCGTAAGTCAAGCATAAACGATTTTCACTAGTGCGTGTCATCGAACTGCTTGCATACCATAAACAGTATAACGTAGATTCTTAATCTGTGTCAAGAACCTGTGATGGTTACATATTGCTTCTGCGTGCATACATTGCTTGCAGTGTGTATCAGGGGCTAATCCAATAGAAAGCCTATTTTCTGTATGAAAATGAGACATCCATGTCTCGCCAGGCTGTCGTATGTGTCTCTATAGACGCCGAGCACAAGCAAATTGTTCCCAGATCAGGCTGGCTTCTTACTTCGATTCACGTCGGAACTCTTGTGTTCAACCTTCGTCGGCGAATCGTGAATGTTCAGTTTGCCCTCTATCAGGCGGATGTTCTCTTTCGCCATGGCCACCCCAACTTGTGCGTCTCTGTTATTCTTACATTTACGCAAGTAGCTGGTAAATGCCTCAAGCGCTCCCTGGTTGTCTCCCATGCGCTTAAGGGTTTCACCAAGATTGTAGTATCCAATGGCAAATTCAGGATCAATTGCCAATTCAGACCGAAGTTCAGAGGCTGCTTCATTCAGCATCCCAACATTAATGTATCCCGTGGCAAGCGTGTGTCTCGCTTCTACGTCGGTAGGAGACAGTTCAACAGCTCTCAACAAATGGGCTATTCCATCCTCTGGTATGCCTTTGCCAAGAAGAAGCGTGCCCAGGTTCGCATGTGCTCGCACCAGATACTGATCCAGTTGGATAGCGTATCGAAACTCCCGTTCGGCATCGTCTGAGCGATGCAGTTTGGTAAGTGCGCTGCCCAGGTGAACGTAGATTTCTGCATTTCGAGGCTGGATCGCTATCGCTTGTCGATACTCTTCTTCAGCATCCTTAAATCTATCTAACTCTTGATACATATCACCAAGGCGCATGTGAACGGCTGAATCCTGACGGTCTCCCGCAGCTGCCAGTTTTAAGTGCTCTGCAGCCTCGTCGAATCTGCGCTCGCGCTCAAGTACGTCTGCTAGCCGAGATTGTGATCGGCGCACTTTGCTATCCAGGGCAACCGCTTTGCGAAATTCGGATTCGGCCAGGCCAAGATTCACCTGGGTAAGCATCAGCTCACCCTGATCCCAGTGGTTCAGTATCACCCTCCACTGAATGCCCTTAAACATGCCCAACACTAGCATCAGGCAAAACACAGCCATCAGCACTTTGCGCTTACGCCCAAACGGCTCTGTCGGCAACACTGAAGCAGTAACTTGCCCTGCGCCGGGTACCTCAATGTCCTCCAGTACGTCTTCATCCCCGTAAGTTTCCCTGTTCAGTACATCGGGCCGGTACATGTCTGGCTTCTTATCACGCCTGATTCGCGCTACGAGGTACCAAACACCAAAGAAACCAACTCCAGCGGTGATAAATGCACCCGCTACCTTGGGAATTGACGGTTCGTGTATTAAGTCTAGAGATATCAATCGTCTACCATAGCTCCCAGATTACTTTTTCGAAGGCGCAAGCTTCTGTAGTTCTGCTTTTGCGCCATTGACACATAGTATTTCTGCTGCGTTGTGCGGCAGCAGGCTAGCACAAGATCGAAAAGAGTCGATGGCGCGTGCCTTGTCGTTCATCTTCTCAAAAATCACACCAAGGTCGTACCACGCAACGGGAAAGTCTGCACTCAACAGTGTGGCTTTTCGCAGGCAGAGGATAGCCTTATCGAATTCCCCAAAGTGTGCATAAGCTATTCCCAGCGCATTTTGTGCCAAAACACTTTTCGGGTTGAGCGAAACCGCCTTCTTGCAATGAGCCAGCCCTTCGTCCATATGGTTAGTTATAATAAGTAACGATCCGAGCTTGCAGTGTGCAGTTACGTTGTTCTTATCGATCAATATCGCCTTTTCATAGGCAGTATCTGCTTCATCAAGCCTCCCAACCTGTTCCAGCGCGGTTCCCAGGCCAATCAGATAAGCGGGGTTGTACTGGTCCACTTTCAGCGCCGATTGATAGGCAGTTACTGCTTCTGCCGGCCGGCCAATAGTTTCCAATGCATCCCCCAGAATTACGGCTGCATCCACTACGTCGGGCCTTCTGCGTACAATCCACCGTAGTTCCTCAATTGCTGCGTTCGTTTTACCAGAGGCAAGCTGTGATTTTGCAATCAAAAGGTGCGTTTTTGGCTGCTGTGGGTTTACGCGTAACGCCTTTGTGTAGCATACAAGAGCCCCAACGTCATCGCCAATAACTGCACGTCTCTGGCCATCGTCCCAGTTTGTAAGCACAATGTACGATATCAGAGCTAACACCATGCACGCGGATGATATTAGAGCAAGTACCGCTGCAGCAGCATAAAACCGGGGCGTACGTACCCGTGCAGCTTCTTCCGGGGTGAAACTCCAGGAAAGTGACTTCTCGGTGTTTCTAGGAGCCGCTACGCTCTTTTGCAGATCTGGCTCCTCAGGAGCAGTGCTCTCTGCGCCTTCGTCCGACTCCAGGCCAAACGCCTCTGCAAAAAGCGTACTTGGCTTGTAAATATCTCGCTTTTGCGCCTTTCGCGTTCGCCACATCATTATCGCAATAATGAGAAGGCTGGTTCCACCTATGCTAACGCTGGTGTATACGCGCGGCCAAGTTGGTTCTAATCCAAGCGGGTTCAGTATCATTTACGGGCAGTTTCGTCCAATCAAATTGCGCGATCCAGATAGTCCACAAGAGATCGCAGTGATCCCACCTGTTGGACGCAGGAAAGGCACGGGCGGTTCTCAGTGAGGTCCGCCAGCGGTTTTGTGTTGACGCACACCTTGAGTTAGGATATACTAACCCTCGTGCAAGCCAATTGCCGGTTCTACCGTATGGCTGCCGTGCGTTGTGGAGAGGTGGCCGAGTGGTCGATGGCACCTGTCTTGAAAACAGGCCGTCCGAAAGGGCGCGCAGGTTCGAATCCTGTCCTCTCCGTTCCTCTTTAGTGTTTCTTCTTCTTTTTTAACGGCTTAGTTCCCGCAGTGTCGGGATCTCCAGCCTGATCTTCGGCAGAAGTGTCCGGGGCTTTTACATCAGCATTATCCGCACCAGAATTCGCGGCCGGCTGGCTCAGCGTTGCATCTGCCAGAAAATCGCCGCGGTATTTCAGAGCCTTCACTATCTCCAGTTCGTAAACACATGCATCTTTTAGCCTGGTAAGGCCATGATCACGCATTACCTTAGCTACTACGTCCGCTATTGGGGCACAGGTTCCTCTGTTGACTTTGCGATCAAACAGAGTTGCGATTCCAGCTTCGGAACGCACAACATCTGATATCTTGCCGGTAAGCACCTTCGGGCCGGTTTGAATTGATATCGCATCATCTGCCGGCCAGTAACGGGATTTTGCTATCATCACCTGGGCAACTCGAAATGCCCGGCTGTGGCGACCAGCACGCTGAAACACTGCTATAAGCCGCTTGTCGTCTACTATCTTGTGTACTGCTTCTGGCCCGATAAGTTCGGCACCCGTGTTAGGATCTACGGCAGTGATCACTCCATCGGGGCTCATGTCGATTCCGTACTTGTGAAAGTCTGTGGCAAAAGCATCGGGTTTATCTGCCTTTTCTCTATTAAGCACTTCTGCAAGAGAGTGTTTGCCATCTTCAAAGGTTATAAACTGCAGGAAGCCCACAGAAACAAACCCGGTGTCATATGTGTTTATAGATTCGAAACTGCCTTCAAGCCTGGAAACTGCGGCCGCTACTCTTTGCTCAGATTCGGTTAATCCTGCCGCCGCAAATACTTCGCGGGTGTCCCCATCGCCAGCAGGCGCATTGTATACTGCAACCCCCTGTGGAAATCGATAGTACGCGTAGGATGGAGACATCGCCGGATTGTCGGTATATTTATAAGCTTCCCCATCCTCAAACGTTACCACATACTGCATGGGTACTACCGCGGCAGCAAATGGTGGCGCATTACCAATTGCCGCAAGCAAAGTAGGCGGTATAGGGCCAGGTTCTGGAAGCTGGCCAATATCTGCCTGCCCGGTTCTGGCAGCCTGGGGCCCACCTAATTTTATTGATGGTGCTGGGGCGGATATCATAAACGCTTCGTTGGAAGCCCGTGCCGATGCCTGTGCCCGTGCGCGGTCTGCAGCGATACGGTTTTGAACCCATTGTTTCCAGGCAACCTTATCGGATTGCGTTACTGTAATCACCGCGGGAGCGGCTGTTGGCGGAGCTCCCTTTGCCCCTATGGCGTTTTGATACTTAAGCAGCCAGGCTGAGCCATCTGGCGTTAGGCGCACCTGCCAGATACCTTTGCTCTGCGCATCCTGTGGTACCGATTGCTGGAGTCGGCCCGGTGCCGCCCAGAACGTAACCAGGGCTGCCCGCTCAGAGTCACTAAATATTGATGTACCAGTGTTCTGTGCGTCGCTCGCAACGGCAGAGCAGGCAAAGCACGTGGCGATGCAGCCAATGCGTCGGAGTATGGAATTGTGGATAGTGTTTATCATCATTTGCTCTCCACGGGGCCCATCAAAGCATTGCGCGTTCTTTTACCTGCAGGTACTTATTCACCAGATCTATCGAAACTGTGTTAGCAGGGGAATCTACAACCAGCACGCCCCTATCAGTAAGTGCATTCTGAGCCTTCTGGCGATCTTCTTGCATTTGCAAAGATACTGCCTTTTGAAGCACATTTAGCGTTGAATCTGAGGTCAAGTCACTTGCTGCCTTAATTGCGGGATCCAATAGCGTAACCGCAGCAACCAGGTGCCCTGGCTGAAGCAGGGATAGTTCGTTCACTGTCTGGCGTGCGGAATCTGGATCCCACAGGTCAGTAAAGCACACGGTTAGCGCGCGTTTTCTCCATCGATACTGGAGAAATGCAAGCGCCCCCTGATAGTCGGATTCAACTAGCCGTGCCTGAAGTTTGTAAATGCTGTCCAGGATAGCATGCATCTGTTGCCGCCCTCGTCTAGGAGGCAAATAGGTGTGCACAGTATCTGAAAATACAAGCAGCCCCACCATATCGTCGGCAAGGGTAGCCACATGTGCCAGGAGCAGGGCAGCATCTATCGCGTAATCTATTTTTGGTTTGCCGTTCAACTCAGATAGCATTGTTCGGCCAATGTCCAACACTATAATAACCGCTTGAGATTTCTCTACTTCAAACTGCCTGGAAACCAGCTTGCCTCTGCGCGCAGTTGCTTTCCAGTCTATCCGGCGCATTTCATCATCCGGTAAGTAGTCTCTTAAGCTCTCAAAATCGCGCCCAACTCCCTGGCTTCGGGCTCTGCGCAGCCCAACCTGGCGCAGCTTCCCTTTACGAGCCATAAGTTCAAACCGTTCAGCATCCTTCATCTGAGGATATACGCGAACAAGGCTGCAGGAGCCAGCTGTTGGCGTAACCGTGCCGGGCCGGTTAATCATCCCAAGGGCGCCGCGTACTGTAATATAAATGGCTCCAAATACAAAATCTCCGCGCTGTGTGGGCTGAGCCAAATAAGTAACAGATCTGCGTTCGTTTCCGCCTATCCTTGTTTCGATCATACCGGGAATTACAGACGAATCTTGATCTACTTGAGCAGGTTGTAGGGATTCCGGCACCGTATCTGCCAGCAGTACCTGTGCAGCAAGGGAAGACAAATTGTGAATTCTGAGGGATACGCTGCACTCACTGCCACAGGTTACTCTGTCTGCGGTTTCGCGCCGAATCTGAAATTGATCAGGGGCAGGCGTCCGGTGCCAATCTATCGCCAGCGCTACTGCCAGTACGGCATACCATAAGGTGGTTATTACTGCAGCTAATGCTCCCACTGCACTGCCAGTGAACATAGCCGGAAGAAGGCCGCACAAAAACAGTTTTATCCAGCGCGGTGTAACTCTCAACGGATGCCGCTCTCATCCTCCGGCGCACTGCCGGCACCATACCCCGAGCTTATGCGTAATGGGCCGTGCCCTGGTAAAACTACCAGGTCGCCGTTGCGAAGCTTACGTCCGCGGCGAGCCTCTGCTTCCCTGTTTACGGTAACAGTATTTTCAGAAAGATACCACCTAGCCTCGCCACCCGTGCCAATTAGCCCCAGTACTTTTAGTATCTGGCCAAGGGTAATGTACTCTTCGTTAATATGAAAAATCCGTTCAGGCATCAGTTCCGCTCGTTCGGGCGCAGGTATAAGGAGGATTGGCGTCAAAATGGATCTTGGCAAGCCGCGAAACTCATTATATCTGAGTAACTAACCCGCGTCAATTGGAGCCGATGTCAGCTGGCAGCTGTGTGTAAAAGAATGCATGCGCTTTTCACGCTGATTAATGGCCCGGGCCCAAAGTAATTTATAGGAACAGGGGTGTTTAGATGAAACCGATTGTGCAGATTTCTCTGGATCTAACCAGCAAAGAGGAAGCTCTGGAGACTGCAGCGCTTGCAATGCGCGCAGGTGTAGACTGGCTGGAGGCTGGCACGCCACTCATCCTCGCAGAGGGACTTCATGGAGTGCGCGCTCTGCGGGCTGCCTTTCCAGATACGCCGATTGTTGCAGATCTGAAGACGATGGATGGTGGTTACCTTGAGGCCGAGATGATGGCTAAAGCAGGAGCTACCCATGTGGTGGTGATGGCAAGGGCCCACGCGGCTACTATCAAGCAGGTGGTGCAGGCTGGCAAAGACTATGGTGTTCAGGTTATGGGAGATAACCTGGGATACGAAACCATGGTGGATGGCGCAAAGCGGCTAGAGGACCTGGGATGTGATTACGTAATTCACCATATTGGCTACGACGAGCGCCGTGACCCTGAGGTTCAGGCGGCGTATGGTGGCCGAATGCCCAGCCCTCTCGACGAGTTAGAGGCGGTAGTCAAGGCGGTTTCTATTCCAGTGCAGGCAGTTGGTGGGCTTACCATCGAACAGGCCATTGCGTGCCCTAAGTATGGTGCCCCGCTGGTAGTACTTGGTGCACCGCTTACCGTGGATGCAGATTCTTTTAAAACCGCCTCTGGCGATCTTGAAAGCATACTGCGTGAAATTTGCCGCCAGATTCACGCCAACGGTTAGATAGTAACGGGCTGCACGTGCACCAGGATGGTACTGAGTGGTTTGATGTTGCGTGCAGCCCGCTTTCTGTGTAGTTCAGAGGCATGGAATAGTTTATTGCCCAATTCTGGTAACAACAATAACGGCGCAACAGAGGAATTAGTGGCTTCTGAGGCACACACCGGTAATAAGTTTAGCTGGGTGCCTCCCGCTGGCATGATAGCGTGTATTGTAAGCCTGTTCCTGTGCTGGGAACAGCGTGATGCCGCACAGATGCCCGGGGCGGCCGGCAGCATCGCAGCGGTTGCCCCAGGGGCACTGTTTGCAGATAAAGCGGTAAGGCTAAATGGTTACCAGGTGGGTGCCAATGGGCCAGTTACTGTGGCAGCCCTGCTCTGCGGTGCGCTGTTTCTGATTCCTGTTTCCACCCGCAATCGTTCTGCGCTGCAAATTGCGCAGGGCCTGTGCGGTATTGTATTGCTGATGGCACCGCTGCACTATATCAGCAATGCCGGCCTTCATCTGTACACCGGTACAGGGCTTGCCACCCTTGGCGCGGCAGCCATGCTTTTCGGAGTACTGGAACGCTGGCGCAGCACCCAGTGAAAATCCTCTAATCTGTTGAGGACACAGAGGTCCGATCAGGACTATAATTGTGCGAGAGTTTTAACGGAATTCCACCTTAATATAGGTATGGCAGCAGGCAAATACCTGGCCTGCATGCCTGGATCTGGGGGTACGAATGAAAGCAGTTATTATGGCCGGCGGTGAGGGCACCAGGCTGAGACCGCTTACGTCGCATCGGCCGAAACCACTGTCCCCTGCGCTCAATGTGCCCATTATGGAACACATTGTTCTGCTGCTGAAGGATCACGGCATAACGGACATAGTCGTCACACTGCACTATCTCGCAGATGAGATTGAGGGCTATTTTGGCGATGGGTCGGAATGGGGTGTAAACCTCATCTATTCAGTAGAAGATACTCCGCTTGGTACGGCCGGCAGCGTAAAGCAGGCTGAAGCGCACCTAAACGACGATACCTTCCTGATAATTAGCGGCGACGCGTTAACCGATATAGATATTGATAAGGCGATCCGGTTTCACCGTGACAAACAAAGCATGGCAACAATCGTGCTTTCTCATGTTCCAAATCCTCTTGAATTTGGTGTGGTTATTACAGATGAAGACGGCCATATTCGCCGCTTTCTGGAGAAGCCATCCTGGGGAGAAGTATTCTCAGATACTGTAAATACTGGCATGTACATTCTTGAACCTTCCGTTTTTGACTACATGGAGATGGGCAAGAATTACGATTGGAGCCAGGAAATCTTCCCACAGATACTCGCGGAAGGCAAACGTCTCTTTGGTTATGTAATGGATGGCGATTACTGGTGCGATGTGGGTAACCTTAACCAGTATCGTGAGGCGCAATATACTGTTCTCGATGGCCAAACCCGCGTACGGGTTGGGCGTGGTCTTGATGATCGCGGCACTGGAATCTGGTTGGGTGAAGGCACTCAAATAGATCCCACAGCACATATCCATCCGCCCGTAGTAATCGGCAAAAATAGCATTATCAAGGCGGAAGCCGTGGTTGGCCCGTACACTGTAATTGGCGACAACGCCATAGTGGAAGAGAAGGCAACCATTCACCGCAGCGTGCTCTGGGATAACGTCTATGTTGGCGTAGAATCCCGTCTCAGCGCGTGTACGGTTTGTGCACACACTACTATTAAACGTAACTGCGTGGTTCAAGAGGGCGCTGTTATTGGCGATAGGTGCCGTATTGAAGATGATTCCACTATCAGAACCCAGATAAAGCTCTGGCCAGATAAGATTATTGAAGCCGGCAGCACCGTTACCATGAGCCTTATATGGGGGCAGAAGTGGGCAGGCTCCCTGTTCCGAAAACAGGGTGTTATGGGCATTGCCAATATAGAGCTCACCCCTGATTTTGCCTGCAAGCTTGGTGCATCTTTTGGTGGCTACATGAAACGCGGATCAACGGTTGTAACCAGTCGTGATTCGGGGCCAGTAGCCAGGATGATGAAGCGCGCCATGATATCGGGCTTGCTCTCTGTAGGCGTTAACGTGCTGGATATGCGCTCAATGCCTCTGCCAGTTGCAAGGCACGGAATTCTGGGCTCTCAGGCAAGTGGAGGCGTGCATATTCGCCTTGCTCCAGATAACCCAAAAATGGCACTTATCGAGTTTTTCGATGACCACGGCGTCTATCTCTCGAAAAATGCCGAACGAAAAGTAGAGACTATCTTCTTCCGGGAAGATTTCCGGCGGGTCGATGCAGCTGAAGTGGGGGAGTTGGAGTTTGCTGGCCGCAGTGTTGAACAGTATTCAGAGAGCTTCTTTCATCATCTGAAAATAGATGAGGTGAAGGTGCGGCGCCTTAAAGTAGTGGGAGACTTCGCGTTTGGCCGACTGGCCAGCATCTATCCCAGCATGCTGGGCAGAATGGGCTGCGATCTTATTGCTCTGAATGCTTACCCGGATGTATCCAAAACGCCGAAGGACCAGAGTGGGCGAACAGAACTGCTGGCAAACCTTAAGCAGATCGTACAAACGCTGAAGGCCGATATTGGTGTTCTGTTTGAAGCAGACGGTGAGCGTATGACCCTGGTAGATGAGCGCGGCCGAATTGTGGAGGGCAGCCAGTTGCTAACCATGATGGCAGTACTTACTGCGCGCACAAGGGAACACGCACGCATTGCGGTGCCGGTTACGGCTCCGCAAAATATTGAGGGCCTGGTGGCACAATATGGCGGCGAGGTAGTGCGCTCCAAAACCGATGTTCGTGCACTTATGGATTTCTGTTCTGGTGACCCTGGCAGAGAAGGCCGCGTTGATTTTGCGGGAGATGATGGCGGTGGATTTATCTTCTCAGAATTCCAACCATCCTTTGATGCGATGTATGCGTTCGGCAAACTGATGGAGATGCTAGCAACAGCAAACCTCTCGGTAAGCACATTGGGAGATGAACTTCCGGCAATGCATGTGGCCCGTACTCAGGTGCGATGCCCATGGGAGCATAAAGGCAGAATAATGCGTGAACTCACGCGTGAAGGCGATGCCATGGTGCAGGCGGAGAGCGCTCGAGTTGAGCTTGTAGATGGAATAAAGATCTTCCGTGAGGATGGCTGGGCACTCATTTTGCCAGACTCTTCCGAGCCCCTGTTCCATGTTTACGCTGAAGCCAGTTCGGATGAAGAGGCCCAGCGCCTTATGGCACACTACACGGAGAGAATAGAACAGTTGCGCGGCTAGTTC
>CAIONQ010000094.1 GCA_903859705.1 uncultured Chthonomonas sp. | reverse complement strand
GAGCTGGGGGTATGATTGGGCTGGCAGGTTAACCTCTGAAGTCCGAACAGGAAGCAATGCCTACTCAACCGCTTATACCCTGGATGCAGAAGGCAGGCGCACATCTCAGAGTGTGACCTCCGGGGGCACAACAAAGGTAACTAACTTCACCGTAGATAGCGACGACGAAGTGACGGCTGCATCCAGCTCCTCTGGTGGCCTAAATAACAGCTACTCTTACAACAGCAACGGAGAGCAGACGGGCAGAACCCTTGCTGGAACCGCTTACACAGCGGCCTTCGATTACGATGGTCAGATGACCTCGTTAACGCAGGGCTCCAGCACAACCAGTTTTGCTTATGATGCGCTTGGCCGCAGAGTAAGCCGAACTGCAGCGGGTACAACTACTGCCTTCCAGTACGATGGCGGCTCGGTTCTGCTTGAAAAGCAGGGCTCAACCACAACTGGCACGTTTACCTACGGCGTTGGACTGGTCCGCAAGGATGGCGAAACACCACTGTACGACGGAATCGGTTCCGCGAGAGCGGAGACGAACTCCAGCCAGAGTGTAACGTCTACATTAACACCGGATGCCTTCGGCAATGCCGTGGCCACCACGGGTACTACAGGCAGCAGCTATCAGTTCGGGGCCACATCTGGCTACCGAAACGATGGCGATGCCGGGCTGCTCAAAGTCGGGTGCCGGTATTACGATCCGCAGGTGGGCGCATTCACCACGCGTGACACCTATCTGGATCAGAAGCCGTATCTGTACTGTGAGCACGATCCGGTGAATGCTACTGATCCGAGTGGGCATGATGGTGAACTCGGATTGATCGGGCAAAATACGCCCAAAGGAGAAAACGCAATTAGTTTTGCAACCTTTGGGCTTGCTGTGTCCGTAGCTTCAGATATTCGAGTGATTCAAAATCCACCCAATGCGCCAGGTGATGTTGCCATATCTGTCGGTACCATAGCTGCCGGCTATCCAGGTGCAGTCGGCTTAATACGTGCTGGCATCGCACTGGTCGGTGGAATTGGTACTGTAGCCGGGCCGACAGGCACTTTAGTTACCATCGGTGAGATCGGTGCGGGAATGCTTGGCGGCGCTGCTATCATTATCGGAACCGGTGCCATCCTAATTGGCGGCGCTGCAATCTTATATGCAGTCGGCCACTATGTAGGCAACCAGCACTGACCTGGTTTATTCATTACAGGGAGCCAACAGATAATCAATCTCGATTGCTGCGGCTCCCTATCTGTTGGCAATACCAGTGGCATCGAAATAGCCATGTTTTACGACTTATAAATTCCAATGAAGATGTCATCAACAAAAGCAACGTTGCGTTCCTGTCAGGGCAACCAGGATGGCGAGCAGAGGCAGGCTATCTCTCTACTTCTCTCCAGCATAAAAACGAGGCAAACGAAACTGGATGTGCTGTCAACCTGTGCAATTTCTTTGCATTTGTTGCTTGTAGCTGGCTCATGGCATAGCACAAAGCTCAATCGGTTCGCACCAATTGTGCTTGTGGTAGACATATTCCTGTATGCAAGCCGGTACTACTATCTGCGCAAAATGAAAAGCTCTGACTTAAAGATTGCATCAGAGGAACTCTCCGGAATGTTTTGGGACGAGATCATTGCCGTTACCAGATATCCGAATTCTCGCACATATCCACTCGCAATCTGGTATCTGACGGAAAAACTGAATGAGGAACAGCTGCGACGCATCCCAGGTGTAGGTAGGTACCTGCCAGAGATGTTTCGTTTTGGCCTGGTTCAGATTGCTTCACTGGCTAGGTTGCCGATAATTATATACACAGATGGCAGGACGATCACTTTTGGTCAGTTCCGCATAGCGATGGCACGTATTATTCCATCTGTGTGCCTGCCAGAAGAGGCACTGAGTGTTCGTAATAGTCTAAGTTCCATGCGGAGAACTATGACCCGACTTGGTGAGCCCATCGAGGTTATGGCCGCGATTGAAAAGGCCGAACACGCACTGCAAAATCTCGCCAAGGAATCAGAAAAAACATCTGAACTGTTGAGAATGTCAAATATGCCTGCAGGTTCGGATATATTGCTTCGACCGATTGAGACACGGCAGGATACACTCGGAAATGTACTGCTGAGGCCGACGGATGCGCAATTGGATTGTTCCAACGAGACGAGCTCACTTGAATGATTTTGGTGGCGTAAGACTACCGTGCCAAGATGCTGTAACACCGAAATGCTCAGGGTATCGCGTATCACGGCTGTAACCGATGCGCTTACGCATAGCGTTACCACAAGTTACGATAACTGGGGCAGGGCCTACAGTGTAACCATTCCGGCGGGAACCACCGTTAGCTCCTTCGATCCAGATGGCAATGTTTTGAGTGTGACCGATGGCAACAGCCATACTACGGTGAACACGTTCGATAACAATTGCCGCTTGCTTACAAGCACAAAAGCAAATGGCGATGAGATGCAGTACGTTTATGGTGGTACGGGCCAGAAGGGGCTGCTCTCATTACCGATGGCAATAGCCACAGCATTTCATACAGTTATAACAGCCTGAACCAGAAGACGGGTGTGGCATACGCCGACTCCACTTCAGAAAGCTGGAGCTACTCGCCAACCGGCAAAATCGCCAGCCATACGGATGGCAATGGGCACACGATATCTTATTCGTATGACCAT
>CAIONQ010000093.1 GCA_903859705.1 uncultured Chthonomonas sp. | reverse complement strand
ATATTCCACCGCCAACGCCCGCCATCATATGGCTGTGTGTTATAGGCATGATTGTGATTGGTGTGGGTGCTGCTCGGCTTAAAATCCGGGCTGTGGAGGTAATCTCCTGATGATTGTCCTCGAACACGCCTCCCGCTGGTACGGCCAGGTAATAGGCATCAACGATGTCTCTGGCACAATTGGCCCCGGAATTACCGCACTGCTTGGCCCCAATGGGGCCGGCAAATCTACGATGATGAAGCTGATTACGGGCCAGCTTCGGCCCACTACCGGCAAGGTAGAGGTGTTTGGAGAAGCCCCTTTCGGCAACTCTGCAGTGTACCGCCGCCTGGGTTACTGCCCGGAAAGCGAAAGCAGCTACGATGATATGACGGGCCGGCAGATGGTTACCATGCTTGCCTGGATGGCCGGGCTACCAGGCGCCCAGATAGATAAACGCGTTGCGGACATGATTGACCATGTTGGCATGACCTACGCTGCAGACAGGAAGATAGGCGGCTACAGCAAGGGCATGCGCCAGCGCATTAAGATTGCGCAGGGAATAATTCACGATCCGGATGTACTGCTGCTGGATGAGCCGCTGAACGGCCTGGACCCCATGGGCCGCCGAGAAGTGGCCCAGGTGCTGCACGGCCTGGCAGAGCAGGGCAAATGCGTTATTGTATCCAGCCATATTCTGTATGAGGTGGAGCAGATGACCAGCAACATATTGCTGATGCATCGCGGCCGCCTTATGGCTCAGGGCGATATCTACCGCATCCGGGGGCTCATCGATTCGCATCCGCACCGCATTGCCATCACCTCAACGCAGGCGAGGCTGCTTGCGCAGATACTGATATCCAGGCCCTATGTGATTTCGGCCAGGCTAGATGCAATCGATGACCGCAAGCTGGAGATAGAAACCCGCCAGCCGGATATGTTTTACTCTGAGTTTCCATCCATTGTTGATAGCGCGCCAGGCATGCGCGTGGAGCGGCTTTACTCGCCGGATAACAATCTGGAATCGGTTTTCAAGTACCTGGTGGAAGCATGATCGATCTATTTCTGCTGAAAAATGCTATGCGAGACATGACGCGGCCAAAGAAACTGGTGGCGGCGCTCATTCTGGTGGCTGGCCCGGCCCTGCTTACCCTGCTGCTTAAAACCTTCCGGCCATCGGGTGCCTTCTCACCCGGTGCCGTGTATGATGTGATGAGCGAAAAGGTAATCCTTGGGTTTGTGATGGTCATCCTTTCCGTGGTGTTTTGCACCAGCGTGGTGGCTCAGGAGGTAGAAGACAAAACCATTGTCTACATCCTCACGCGCCCCGTGCCCCGATATCGCATTTTAACGGTGAAGTTTTTACCAGCGCTGTTTGTAACGCTGGGCACCGTGTGGGTATCTCTGATTGCTGCCGCAGTGGCTGCCTATGGCTTTACAGGCATTGGCCACTCCCATCTGGGCAGAGATTTGCAGATTGCCCCCGTTGGGGTAATGGCATACAGCTGCTGTTTTCTGCTGCTTGCCACGCTGCTTAACAGGCCGCTTATTTATGGGCTGCTATACGCGTTCGGCTGGGAAACCTGGGTACCTAATATGCCCGGAAGCTTCCAGAAGCTATCCCTGATGGCCTATTTGCGTGTTCTTGCCCCGCATGCCACGCCAGATCCGGAAGATGTGGACCTGACCCAGGCCATTCAAGGCATTACGCAGGATGAGATATCTACGCGCATGGCCTGGATTGTGCTGATAACGGTTACCATTGTTGCCTTCGGTGCAGCCCTTGCCTTCTTCTCTCGCAGGGAATACGTTCCGCGTGATGCGGAATAACGCACAGAAAGTTGCACCACAAACCTCTAACAATCCGGCGCAGTGTGTGTCTAACCGACTGCGTCGGATCCTCTCGGATTCGGATTCTGAAGCGCTGAGTCACACCCCGGGTTCTGCCCCGTCTGGTATAATATAGCCTGCTATTATGCGAGCGCTTCGCAATTAATGATCACGAGTAGTGCGCGTCTGCTGCGCATGAAAGAGGAGAGAAAGTTGAACTCGGGTACTTTCAACGCCATCAAACGCAGCCTGGTTGGCGCGCTTTGCCTGGCTACTGTTGCCGCCGTTCCGTCCTTTGCACATGCGCAGGACACCGTTCCGCTTACCCTAAAGCTTCCCAAAGAGGTATTTGCCGGCACATCCTACGATCTGCCGCCAGATTGTAAGCCAGAGAAGCCTTCTACCAAGCCGCGCGCAATTATGCAGGTACCCAAGGGCACTGTAAACGTTGCTCTGAAGAAGAAGGTTACCAGCAGCTCCAAGCCTATTTCTGGTACGCTCGATCTGGTTACCGACGGTGACAAAGAAGGCCGCGAAGATTCCACGCTGGTTCTGAAATCCAAACTTCAGTGGATCCAGATCGATCTTGAGCAAACCACTCCCATCTACTACATTCTGGTGTGGCACTTCCACCAGGAGCCGGTTGTTGTGCGCCAGGTGGTAGTTCAGGTTTCCGACGATCCTACTTTTAGCGATCCCAAGAAGATCACCACCGTTTACAACAACGATCAGGCGAATGCAATTGGCCTGGGCGTTGGAAAAGACCGGGAGTACTTCGAGAGCTATGAAGGCCGCATGATTGATGCCAAGGGCGCTAAGGGCCGCTACGTACGCCTATACAGCAACGGCAGCACCTTCCGCGATCCGCTGAACCGCTACAACGAAGTGGAAGTTTACGGTACGCCCGCAAAATGAAATCGTTTCGTGCAGCTCTGGCGCCTGCATTCTTTGCGCTGATAATGGCGATCACTCTGGGTGCCCTTGCGTTCCGGGTGAAGGATGTTGGCAACAGGCCAATGCACGGCGATGAAGCGGTACACGCAGCAAAGTTCCGGGATCTGTGGGAGCATGGCACGTACACCTACGATGCCAATGAGTACCACGGTCCCACCATTTACTATGCTGCATTGCCTGCCGTAAAAATGCTTGGCCGGCATAGCTGGCTGGAAACTCGGGAGGCGGATTACCGCCTCCCGATTGCTGTGATTGGCGCAGCAATTATTCCGCTATTGCTGCTTTTTTACCGCAGCCTTGGCCGCAAGGCCACCCTAACGGCAGCCCTTTTACTTGCCGTATCTCCCGCATTTGTATTCTATAGCCGCTACTTTATTCAAGAGGTACCGCTGGCGTTCTTTACGCTGGGCTGGCTTGCATGCGGTTGGCGATATTTTCAGAGCGCCTCTAAGTACTGGCTCGCTGCCTCAGCAGTGTTTGCTGGCCTGATGATTGCCAGTAAAGAAACCGCTGTTCTCTCATTTGTTTGCGCAGGCATAAGCGCCGTTGCCGCAGCTGCACTAACAAGAAAAAGGGATGGCGTTGCCTTTAATTTCCGAAGCCTGCTAACCAGCAAAAAGATGCTGGCAGCGGCAGCAATTGCCGTGTTGGTGGCGGGTGCATTTATATCTGGCTTCGGCCACAATCTGCATGGCCCGCTGGATTACTTAAAGGCTTACACTCCCTGGTTCCATCGTGCCCATGGCACCGATATCCACCGCCACCCCTTCCTGTACTATCTGGAGATCCTGGTGTGGAGCCACCGCAAAGGTGGCGATGTTTGGAACGAACTGCCAATTGTGGTACTGGCCATACTGGGTGCTGGCATTGCGCTTCTGAGGCGCGGCAAAGTGCAAACAGAACCGGCAGTTGTAACGGCAGATAACGGTGGCAACGCGCTGTTGTGGCGGTTTATCGCGTTTTTCACAATCAGCTTAACGCTTATTTACAGCATAATCCCGTACAAAACACCCTGGTGTATCCTGAGCTTTTTGCTCGGGATGATACTGCTGGCCGGGCTCGGATTGGATGCCATATTGCGGGCTGTAAAGGCCGTACCGGCACAGGCCGTTGTGGTTTTCATCTTTATGCTTGGCGCAACCCAGTTAAGGAACGAAGCCTACCGGGCAAGCTGGACAAGCAATTCCGACCCGCACAACCCGTACGTTTATGCCGCTACAGCTTCAGACATTACGAAACTGGTGGAGCGAATAGACAACCTGGCAAAGGTTTGGCCAGAGCACAACCAGCTTGTTATAAAAGTGTTTGCAACCAGCAACTACTACTGGCCGCTGCCCTGGTACCTGCGCCACTACCCAAACGTTGGCTACTACCCACATGCCCCAACCTCTAAAGCGGAGGCCGAAGCAGCAGTCACCATGTGCTCACCAGAACTGGATGAGCAAATGACCGCTCTGCTCACAGACGATCTGATGAACGGCATGAACGAAATTCGCCCGGGCGTGTTCTTTGAATCTTTCATCCGCATGGATGTATGGACCGCTTATGTAAACCAGCTAAATGGCAGCCAACAGCGCAAATTTGTTCCGCCCCCGGAAGAGAAGTAGGGCGGAACGCAACAGCAGACACGCTCTCCTATCCCTGGCGCCGCAATACGATGTGCGTTGCTTTCTCGGATGCCACAGATTCAACGCATTTATATCCAAGGGCACGCAGGTCCAGCCCTTGAAAAAGCGGTTCGCCCTGGCCAAGCAGCACGGGCGAGATAGCAATATGCAGCTCGTCTATTAGGCCTTCACGCAGATATTGCTGGATAGTACTTGCGCCACCGCCAATCCGCACATCCAGGCGGCCGGCGGCTTCCTGTGCGCGATTTAGCGCTTCCTGTATGCCGCCCGTAACAAAGTGGAATGTTGTGCCGCCTTCCATCTCAATGGATGGCCTAGCATAGTGGGTTAATACGAACACTGGAAAGTGATATGGAGGATTATCCCCCCACCAGCCTTTCCAGTCTGTATCTGCCCACTCTCCGCGAATCGGCCCAAACATGTT
>CAIONQ010000092.1 GCA_903859705.1 uncultured Chthonomonas sp. | reverse complement strand
TAGTTGTACTTTAGGGATCCCTTACCTTCTTTAATGAGTGCAGGCTCATGAACCACCGTTAAGGCATTGGCAGCCGGCACAATTCCCGTTAGAGGGTTAACAATTTGCCATCCGCCAGGATCAAGCTCGAATGTTGTGGATACGGCTGGCGGGGCGGCATGTGCTGTGGAGCATAGGGCAGCCAGGCCCAGAAGTGCCAGGGTGCAGCCAATTTTTATTACTTGCATACTCTATTCTCACTATCTGCAGCTAACTGTGGATCTGCGAAACTTCGCCCACATCGCGCTGCGTACACTTTACAAGCTCTGCTTGCTCTGAGTTCAGCCTGCTGAGCGTATAGGCTGGAGATCGCTAGATCATGTATATCAGATGCATGCCTGCGCCGGCAACTAAGAACTGCTGCCGGCGTAAGCACAAATGCGAATGTAGCTACTTGATGGTTTGCAAGTCACCAAGCCACAGAGTATTTTCAGCTTCTGCGCCGCCTGCCAGGCCGGTGTAATCTACGATAATTACTCGCACAACCTGGTCAAGATCGAGCTTGTTGTTGCTGTCCTTGGAATCGTCTGCCTGAGAAAATTCCGCGATATCGATCTTGTAGTCCTTTAGCTTACTGCCACCTTCTATATCGAGAGTAGCTTTGTACTTCCCGCCTCCCGCCTCTTCCAACTGTACGATTATTGATGATGCATTCTTAGATGCCGCACTCAATTTTATGGATTTAGTTCCTGTAAGAGAATCGGCCGGTATACCCTTCATCAAGGCAATTATCCTGGCCTTCTCTTGCTTGTAGGTTGCCTTAATGCCTGCAGAGGTGAGTGGGGCTCCAGTGGCCTTCTCAACTGCGGGGCCACCTATTACCATCCAATCCACCTGTGGCCGAAACACCGAAATTAAATGCTGGGTTCCTGCAGCTGGCTTTGGTATAGGAGCGAGGTCCGTACCCTGGGCCATAAATGGGCTCAGCAACAGGGAATGCTCTCCTTCGCTAAAGTCGACCGGTGCATTCTGGCCACCAAACAGCTGAATCAGGTAGCTATTTGTATCCACAATGCCAATGTTCTCTATTTGGTCTGCCGCAGGCGTTTTGGGGCCACCCTTCTGATCATCGCCCGGCACCAGATCACTCAGGCTAATAGAAACTTCCTGCCACGCACCCGCTTTAGCGGTAAACACCGATTGGTACCTGCCACCGCCTTTTGCACCAACGGCAAACATAAACGATGTGGAGTGATCTGGTTTTATCCAGAAATGAAAACTGGACATTGGCCCAGAAGCAATCTGTGCAATAGGAAGGATAAGGATATTGGTGGATCCCTTACGGATAGCGTAAGTGTATTTTAAAGAGCCCTTGCCTTCTTTAAGTTGTGCCGCATCATGTACCACCGCAATTTTATCGGTACCATCTGGCTGACCAGTTGCTGGATTAAGCACAACCCATCCGCCTGCATCCGCCTCAAAAGACGTGGCTACTACTGGAGGGGCGGCATGTGCCGACGCACACAGGGCTACAAGGCCCAGGGCTGCCATTGTACTGCCTATTTTGCTGACGCTCATTATCTTCTCCCGCAATCGCTATCTGTGATTGATGCAGTGTTGCACCGTGTCGTATAGATTACGCAGTACGGCCCGGGCGGTTTCAGAACCGACCGGGCCGTAAGGCTGTTGTTTCTTTCTTGCTACAAATGCTGTTTAGCTTCTGCGTGATGAGTTCCGCTTGGCTTCCAGTAGGCGAACAGCAGTTTCACGGTCTGTGCATAAATCATGCACTATAGGCTGCTTCCAGCCCATCGCCTGCCACTCCAGTACCGATTGAATAGCTTCAATCTTAGTAGCACCGCCTGCTACTACCACTACCTTCGGCACCATGTAAAGCTGCTCGAACGTGATGGATAGCAGCCTCTCATTAATTGCCTTCACCAGCGCATCCAGTTCGGATAGGATGGGGGCCGGCAAATTCTTGCGTGCTGCCAGCGTGATGAACAATCGATTACAAAGGTCGCCAACGGCGCAGGAAACCACTCGGCTGCCGGATCCATTGCCAGAGATCTTCTCAATCAGCTCTATCAGCTGCCCAAGCTCCGGCTGCAGGTTGCCCAGCATCGGCTCATGCAGCCCCACTATGAAGCGGTGGCCCGATTGCGCGCGCACTCCGCCAATCCCTACAAGCGCCAATGTGGGAACATACACCTCATCGTCTGCTGAAATCGCAGCAACGGGGGAAGTACCGGTTTTCTCCGCCCACACATCCGGGTTAATCCAGCGCCCGGGGCCGTTGCTAAGCCAGTCGTTAATCATGTCATGTGATTTTACGGCTACTGGCAGGCTCAGGCGTATTAGCTCCGCATCAGGAAAAGCCTTTGCCAACCACGCGCCGCTAATATCGGCATCCATGGCGCGGCGTGCATCCGGGCTCTCCATGCTCCACACCTCCGCCGCGATGTTGCCGTTCATAGAAACGACCTTTACACCACGTACGTTGCGCTTATCAAATATATGCTTGTTAAACAAGCTCTCGCAGGCATAGAATACGGCGCGCCCGGAGGATAGCGCTACAATCTCGTTCTGGCGAACAATGGTGTCCAGATAATCGGCGCACAACTGGCCCAATGCCTGGTGCAACCGGTCGTCTGCAAGGCTGCTTTCAAGCGCTTCTTCGTGGCCGGTGGTATCTGCCACTATGGCAGATTGCAACTCATATGCGGCTACAAGCTCTCGCTCAAGGCTATCGATACGCGGTGGCTTAAACGGTGCGTTCTCGTCAATATGCACCCGCACAATGCCGGTATCCAGTGCAAAACGGTATAACCGAGATACGGTGCTGGCATCAATATGTGCCAGGCCGGGCTCTGATTTGGTTAACTGCTGTAGGATCTCTTTCTGCTCCAGGCGATCTACCAGGACCATTTTGGCAATCCGTGCCGCAAGCCGACGGCGATCATTAGGATCCAGCGCTGGTCGTCGGCCTCTCCTTTTATCTCCTGTAGCAGGCATATATTATTCAACCCTTTCATATAATTCTGAAATCGAGCGCAGAGAATCTGCCGCTGTTCGCAAATAGTATACCTTCGATTGGCTACTCAACCGCTGTGCATTTAGTTACAAACACATAGTTTGCATTCTGCTGGCATCTGGAGCGATTAGATGCAATATGCAGGTTGTGCTTTCAGCACTGCAACAATCCATTAAAAGAGATTATCTTCGAGGGTAGGATTATTCAACGATACAATTAGCGTTTGTTGTACAAATTATAATTATATTCATATTATCTATTGCTTTTAATATTGACACTGCTGGCAAAATGCGATATATTATTTGCGAAGGTATCCTTCTTTCTCGTCCTCGTTTTCATGATGCCCAGGCGTTTTCAGTCGCTTGCGGTCATGCCCGGCTTCAATGGCGAAGCCGGGCACTTTTTTGTTTGTTCCACGCAGGTATTTCGTTGCTCGCCTGCCACCTGGTGCCATTTCGTCTCACTGGGTATCGCCGCCCATCGATCTACGGCATGCCATATCTGGTATTCTTCAATCCGTTGTTATTAAAGATTTCGTCAGGAAGGATTCAGGCATGCTCGGTATGTTTCCCCGGCTTTCCATCGGTATTTTCCCTACACCTCTCGGCCGCCTTGAGGCTCTGGAGGCTGCCTTGCGATCTGAGGGGTTGCAGCCTCCAACCATTCTCATTAAGCGAGACGATCTTTCTGGGCTGGCACTTGGTGGCAACAAGGTGCGTAAGCTGGAGTTCTTGCTTGCGGATGCCCAGCTACAGGGCTGCGATACTTTAATAACCTGTGGGGCCGCTCAAAGCAACCATGCTCTGCAGACGGCCGCCGCAGGTGGCAAGTTTGGATTTCATACCATCTGCGTGCTGGATGGACCTGAGCCTGTTGGCCCCCCTGCTGGCAACCTGCTGTTGCACAGTATTCTTAATACTGAGATTGTGTGGTGTACCCTGCAAGAGGGTGAATCCCGTAAAGAGCAGGCGCGCCGAAGAATTATGCTCGAAACCGCGGAACGGCTTAAAACGGCGGGTAAGCGCCCCTATAGCATTCCTACAGGCGGATCAACGTGGGTTGGCTCGCTGGGATATGTAGAGGCCGTACGTGAACTATTGCATCAATTGGATGACACTGTCGTAGATGCAGTCTACTTTGCTTCTGGCAGTGGTGGCACACAGGCTGGCATCGTTGTGGGAGCCAGAGCCTGTAACTGGAATGCCATACTCAACGGGGTAGATGTGGATTACATCCCGGCAGATAGCGCCGGCATTCGTCCTTTTTGGCGAGCCATAGATCGGCTCACACGAGAAACCGCAGAAAAATCTGGCGAGGATGTTACGGTGCCAGCAGATGCGGTAGTTCTGAATTCCGAATATGCCGGGCCAGCTTATGGTGCGCCAACGGCAGAGAGTGAAGCTGCAATAAGGATTCTTGCCCGTACAGAAGGCATCTTTCTGGATCCGGTGTACACCGCCAAGGCATTTGCAGCGCTTCTGGGCGATTTACGCTCTAATAAATACGGACCGGCGGCCACCGTGCTTTTCTGGCATACGGGTGGTTCCGCCGGTCTGTTTGCGCCTCATTAATTTAGTAAAGGGCTCAAAGCCTAAATTGCAGCGCCGCAATCCGGGCAATATCGGAAGGTTACGTTAGTAATGCCCAGAGAGCACTGAGGGCAAATACGCAGTCCGGCTTCAGCGTCTGATCGGGGGTAATCGCCGCGCAAAATGCGCGCGTACTGATCTGTAGTGGCCCATTCCTTTATTTCACGTGCTCGCAAGGTTGGGAATGGGTGCGTTTGGCGCTGCAGCAGCAAGAACTTGTATGTGGAAGATAGCATGCTGTCATCCATGTCGTCATACAAGTCTGCCTGGCGGGTAAATTCTTCTACACTCAAGTCATCTGCCAGCCTGCGTGAACCGCCAGAAAGCTTTAGTAGGGTGGATATAGCAACTTCAGGATCTTGAACTGTAAGCAGCCCGGCTCTGTCTGCTGTAAGCTCCGACTTCCGGAACCAGTAATAAAACGCATATAGCAAGCTCTGAGAAAGAATGGCACCCGGTATGCTGAAATTAGAGGTAGCAACTCCCAGCATGTCTGCCAGTAGTATCGCCATGGTTCTGTAGAGCATATGCTGGGATTTTATATGGCCCAGTTCATGCCCAATCACTTCCAGGCGCTCTGTATCGTCCATCAGGTCGATCAACGAGGTTGTTAATACTATGGTGTGGCGCTGCATGCCAATGGCCCACGCGTTGGGCACCGGGTGCTGCATGATATAGCACTCTGGCTCGGCCACATCAAGAATGGCACATGCCTCTCGCAAATCATTATAAACACGGGAGCACTGTCGTGGGGAAACTCGGATGCTGTCTCCCGTGTACATAATTCTTACAAAACGCTCGGCACCATTATCTGAAAGCCACTTAAGCAGCCTATCCAGGCCGGGCGTGCGCCGCAGCGCTTCCAGAGCGGCACGATCTGCAGGGTGCTCAAAGGCAGCACTCGAAATGCCCGGGAACCGGACGCGTGCGGGAATTGAGAGATCGGGTGTGGTCGTCATATCAGTGCATCTCCTGCAGGTCAGTTCTCATAATCCGGTTCAATGGTAGCAAAGCCTATCAGCTGAGACGTTTTTAGAAACTCGTCGCAGGTGGTTGGTATCGGGAGCGATCGGTTTTCTGCATAGTTATAACGCTGAATAACCTCTCGGCAAAACTCTCCGGCCGTCATACGCATAATTGCAAGCTTTAATGGAAACTTGAGGTTGTTGGCCGCATGCGATTTTAGCTGAGCAACAACGTCATCGGCATCTTTACCACGCAAAGTCTCGTTAAACCGAACCGCCGGATGATCCACATTAAAGTGGACGATAAGGCCTGTCGGCAGTCTCGATGGTGAAGCCTCGGTTTGTGGCTCTGTCTCTGCAGGTGTTTCATTTACTGGCACCGGTATTGGCTCCTCATTCTGCTGATTTTCGAGTGTTTCCGCCACAACAGGCTCCATGCTCATTTGCGATGAGGAATCTACGGATGCAGATGCCCATTCTGGCTCAACAACCGATTCTGCCAGAAACTCATACTCTGGAATCTGATTCTCTTGCTCGGTAACCAGTTCCAGGTAAGGTGGTTCAACATTCGCAACGGTTGTCTCAGCGGCCAGATTAGTATCCACTGAAGTAGGATCTGCCGGATGCTCACCTACGGCCGTTGTACCCTGAAGCTCATGGAATGGCACTGGCTCCTCGTAATGCTCCGCAGGTGCTGCTTCCGCTTCCATCTCTACAGGAGGCGTTGTAGCTGCCTCCATTTCAGTATAAATTGCTTCTACCATGGGTAGAGGGTGTTCAATTGGCACAGAAGTGAGCGCTGTAGCCAATTCCAACTCGGCAAGTGCAGCTACCACAGAATCGTGCTCAATCTCGCGCTTTACTTCCGCTGTGGTTTCGGGCTCCGCCTCGGCTTTAATCTCTGGTGTGCTGGCGGCAGCGGTTGGCTGAGGAGCGCCACAGTATGGGCAGAAGCGGGATGGCGAGTCCTGCACTTGCCCGCAAGCGGTACATACTCTCTGCGAGGCTGTATCCATTGACCGAGAGGTAGCAGTAAGCGCCTTAAAAACGGAAACAAGGGCCTTGCTGCCCTGGAAGCTACTTTCTCCAGACAGGCGCAATCGTACCTGTTGGCCATTTAAAAGGGATATCAATAGGCGGCAGGCAGGTGGGCCACCGAACGTTTCTATATCGGAGAACACCATATCATGAATGTCGGTTATCTTGAAAAAGTGAGGCTGAATATCGATCCTTCGTCCGCTTTCAGAATTGATGTGCTGTAACATCAAACGCTGATCTGTTAAGCCTACATTAACGGAAGGAGCAAGCATGGCTTCTGGCCCAACTGTGAGCTTGCCTTTTATTCCTCCGGCAATAGCACCCCGTGCAAACCCGAGGAGCTGTTCATCTGCTTCAAGAATATGGTTTAATCCCGCAACAACTGCAGCAGCCTCGGCACGAGCAGCCTGTTTGTTGGCTTGCGTTTTACTTTCGGCCGATCTGTCTGTTGAATTTAGCATAGTTACCTCGTTTGTTGTCTATTGTGATAAAGCCTCTGCCCGGGCATCAGCAATTCTTGGCGCTGCCTGGCCCAGTAGAGTTCTCTTGCTCTTCGGTGAGATGCCTATTAGCGGTACGCAGCGCAGTAGCCTCAAGTTTCGCCTTCGGCACGCCAGAATCCCCATCTGCAGTGGCATACCCACCGGAAATAGCGCCGTGAGGATACAAATAGACAAAAATACGTATATTTACGGTGGGGGGTATTGACTCAAATTCGGATAAAGTGTACAGTAGACGATAGTACGTCATAAAGTATCCGCACAGGGGGCAGTAACACCATGACTCGAGGTCTTACCGAAAAGCAAGAGCGTATTCTGGCTTTCATTGTTGACTATGTCAATGACAAGGGATACCCGCCGAGCATCCGCGAAATTGGGAATCATTTTGAGATTTCCAGCCTGCGCGGTGTTACGGTTCACCTGGATGCCCTTGAAAGAAAAGGCTATATAAAGCGCAAGAATACTGCGCGAGCCATCACAGTTATCGGCAAAACCGGGTCTACGTCACCGGCACGTAGCGTAGCGTTTGTTCCCCTGGTGGGTACCATCGCTGCAGGCCTGCCAATTACTGCAACTCAGAACATTGAGGGGCAGGTGCCAGTACCGGAAGAGATGATCCACAATATCAAGGATGCCTTTGCACTGCAGGTTAAGGGCGATTCAATGATCGGCGCACATATCATGCCCCGTGATCTTGTAGTTATCCGGCCGCAGACTACAGCAGAAAATGGCGATCTGGTTGCATTCCGAATAGGGGACGAAGCCACTGTTAAGCACATTCAGTTTACCAGCGATGGCGTACGCCTGCTTGCAAGCAACCCGGCGTATGATCCCATTGAAGTAACTGGTGGGGATGCTCAGATTATAGGAAGAGTCATCGGGCTGATCCGTCACTATGATGGTGCCATCGTCTACTAATACGCAATCGGCATGTTTCCCGGCGTTTTAATTGCAGCCCGCAAAGCCAGTGCTTTGCGGGCTGCAGTATTTTGTAGAGTTCATCAACAAATAAAAAACCGGGCTCCTGCAAGTAGTTGCAGAAACCCGGTTCAATATCGGGCGGCAATAGCCAGCCTCCGAGACTAGCCGGCGGGCTTGATCTCGATGGAAGCGCCTTCGGCCTCGAACTTAGCCTTAAGGGCCTCTGCATCTTCCTTGCTGACGCCTTCTTTGATCTTGGACGGCGCGCCCTCAACCAGGTCCTTGGATTCCTTCAGGCCCTGGCCGGTGATTTCGCGCACAACCTTGATAACGCCCAGGCGCTTGTCGCCAGCGGCGGTCAGGATAACGTCGAAGCTGGTGGGTGCTTCGGCTGCAGCGGCCTCGCCAGCTGGGGCAGCGCCCGGAGCAGCAGCGTAGGCAACCGGAGCAGCGGCGGATACGCCGAACTTCTCCTGAAGCGCCTTGGAAAGCTCAGAGAGCTCAAGAACGGTCAGGCTGGAAATTGCATCAATCAGCTCGTCCTGTGTCAAAGCCATTGGTTTCTCCTCATCAAAGCGGCCGAATTAGTTACGGCCAGTGCATATTTCGAAATGAATGTGTGCTGCAGATTCAGCCAGCTACGCAGCGGCTTCGCCCTGCTTATCCGAAACGGCCTGAACCGTTCGAACAAATTCGCTGAGAACGCCATTGAGGGTGCCAACCAGTTCGCTTGCCGGCGCATTGAGCGTACCGATAAGCTGACCGATGATCTGCTCTCTGGATGGAAGCTTGGAGATAGCGGTGACCTGGTCAACGCTGATCACCTTACCGTCAATATAGCCGCCCTTGACTTTGACTTCCGGCTTCTTGGAATCTTTAACGAAATCCAGGATGGCTTTAGAAGGGGCAACGATATCGTCTTTGGCGAAAACGATTGCAGTTGGGCCGGTCAGGAGCTGATCCAGCTCCGGGCTGATCTCACCGCCAAGAGCAAGCTTATAAAGCGTGTTCTTTACGATGTGATACTCGGCATTCGAATCGCGCAGTTTCTTGCGCAGCTTGCTGACGTCCGCAACGGTAAGGCCGCGGTAGTCAGTCAGGATCGCGCCTTTGCTGCCCGCTACAATAGCGCGCAGTTCAGCTACGATCTGTTCCTTTTGAGGGTTGGGCATTATACTTTATCCCTTTCGTTCCATATGAGAACGTGTGCACTGCGTTATTGTAATCTACCCATGTTAAGCCAGGCATAAAAAAACCGGGCCGCGCACCTCCGCAGATTTTGCGAGGAAGGCGTTCCCGGAGTGGCCGCAGTTTGCCGCAGCAAACTGTGATCCACAGTAAGGACTCGTCTCTACCTCGGCTGGCACTCATTGAGAGAATTCGCTTGCGCGGTATCGCGCAAAACCAGCTGTCTGCGGTGAGCAGAAACCAACTATGCAGTTACGGCCTTAATTATGGCATGGAACATACCTCTTGTCAAACAAGCAGCCGCTGT
>CAIONQ010000091.1 GCA_903859705.1 uncultured Chthonomonas sp. | reverse complement strand
CCTCCCTCTCTGAGCGCAGCGACCTCCCTCCCTCGCCCCCTAACTCCCTCGCTCCCTCGCCGAGCGAAGCGTCCTCGCCCTCCCTCCCCGAGCGCAGCGACCTCCCTCCCTCGCCCCCTAACTCCCTCGCTCCCTCCCTAAAATCCCTCGCTTACTCGCTGGGTTTCGACATGATCGGCATTACAGCTGCCCAACCCTCTGCCTTTGCGGCCGAATATGTGGCCTGGTTGGATAAGGGGTATGCAGCGGAGATGGGCTATCTGCATCGCAACCTGGAGCGCAGGCTGGATCCACGAGAGCTGGTGCCAGGTGCAAAATCGATAGTGGTTGTGGGTATGAACTACTACACGCGCACCCCGGAAACGGATATTCCCGAAGGAGAGCGTGCGATATTTGCCCGTTACGCCCGTGGCGATGATTACCACGATGTGATGACGGAGCGGTTGAAACAGCTACTTGCCTGGCTTCAAGAGCAGGTGCCAGGCGCCCAGGGGCGCGTGTATGTGGATGCCGGGCCAGTTTTAGAGCGGGAAGTGGCGCGGCGTGCTGGCCTAGGTTGGTTTGGCAAAAACACCATGCTGATCAACACTCGGCGCGGGTCTTACTTCTTTCTCGGTGAGCTGGTTACAGATGTGGCTCTGGAGTACGACTCACCGGCCATCGGCGGGTGCGGCACCTGCCGGCGCTGCCTGGATGCCTGCCCAACAAATGCTTTCCCGGCACCTTATGTGCTGGATGCCAACCGCTGCATCTCGTATCTGACCATAGAAAACAAAGGCCCAATTCCAGAGGAGTTTAAGCCCGCCATAGCAGAAACCGGGCGCATTTATGGGTGCGATATCTGCCAGGAGGTGTGCCCGTTTAATGCAGACAGAGGGGATGGGGGATGGGGGTTGGGGACTGGGGAAATACACGGCGCATCGCCAACTACGGAGCCGGCCTTTCAGCCCCGTGAGATCACCATCAACAGTACTGTTAAAGACATCCTGATGTTAACTGAGGAACAGTTTCGAGTGATGTTCAAAGGAAGTCCGGTGAAGAGGGCGAAGTACGCTGGGCTCAGGCGCAATGCCCTGGCAGCGGCGAAAAAGGTGCAACACGGCCCTTGACACTAATAGGATTCATTGTTACAATTGCTTATCGCGCAGCGTTCGCGATCTGTCCGTTGAAAGGCCCACGGCCGAACGCACAATAGTTTGCTTCAGTTGTGTCCTCGCTAACGAGAACACCTTCTTTCCGCCCTCGCATAACGGACCTTGGGGCGATTTCGAAAGGGGTGTCGTCATGTCCGGGCAGTCTTATAGTTCTCCCAACCTACGCCGCATAAAGAACCTGGCTAAACAGTTGCACAAAGCGTGGCTCGCAGGCGACCCTGCGGCCGTTCTTGAACTGCGCCTTCTTCATCCATCGTTCGAACATCTGTCTGCCGAGCGGCTTCCGAGGAAGATGTGCCTCCACAACGCGCAGCTTGCGCTTGCTCGCAAATGTTGCTGCCATAACTGGCAGGAGTTGTGCGCCCGTGTTTCTGTTTTGAATAATGCTGATCTGTCCGCTCTCACCTCAGATCAGATAGCTGTCCTGCTTATTGCTTCTGATCCTTCATCCGACATTAGCGCCGCACGCATCGCTGCCATTCAGGCAGAAAAGCTCGCCAAATACGAGCGCGGCCGGCCCTTCCGGGAGGATGGCATCCTCTATATCTCGAAGAAGCGCGGTCTAACCCTCGAAGAGGCGCTAAACGATACGGCCAGAATCCACGGTATGCCGCCAGTGGGCACAAGATACACCGGTGCGGCTGGTATCGAATGGACCATTGCAGATTATGGACATTTCGTGGCACCGCCGACAATGGCACGATATCCCAATGATTGTGACTATCTTCCGATTGTTATGCCGAACAATCCTTCTCGGCGACTAATGAGGTTGTTCTACGAAGTAGATCACTGCACCAGCAAGCGGATCGTTCTTCTCGACACCATGCCTGAAAAGCATCCTTTCGGCCTTGGGAAGAACATTCATTGTGCCAATATGAATGCAGACCCTGAGGAAGTACGCGTTTTCCTGGATGTGCAAAACGCGCCCGAAACCTTGATTGCACATGAATTGATGCATCTCTGGATGTGGTTTGTTGAAGGGCACGAAGGCGAAAAGTCGCTGCGAGACCGAAGCGATAAGGCTATGAATAATCAGCTCGACTTTATTCAGTCGTTCGTGTTAGATGTCCGGGTGAACGAACTGATCGAGAAACGCGGGTTCGATATGTCCGTTATCTGCGACGATCAGATTCGCGGTCTGGAGGCGCTTCGGGAACTGCTGCTGCTGCCGGGCTTCTCGCCAAATCGCCGCGAGCAGTTATTGTACTGCCTGCAGATTGCCGGAGCCGTAGTGGAGCAGAAGCGGCAGTCCGAGGCCATGCGGAAGAAACTCTCAGGAATACTGGAATACTTCGAGGCGGCCACACCGGGGATCTATGGCTTTGCGATGCAACTGGTTCAGATCGTCAACCGTCGCCCTCTCGACACTCGAACGGAACTGGTAGCGGTGCTTGACGAATGCACGCTTGTCGGCTTCCGATTTACCGGCGACGACCTGGATTTGCAGCGTGATTTTATTCAAGGAAATCCCACCGAGTGCATGCACGACAAGTTTCCGAATGAGCTGACGAAGTTCGAAGTGCCGCTGAAGCTGGAGATCTGGAAAACCATTACTCGTCTCGGGATCGTTGGAGATGGAAAGGTCCACATAAACACTTCTCCCACGGGTATGGCCATGCTTACAATTGAACCCGAAGCTGGCGATCTCATCGGGCCAATTCACCTCAACTACCGCATGGCACCGCCGGAATGGATTATCGAGCAAGAAAGAGAGCGAGAAATTCGAGAGCAGAAGAGACTGGCTGCCTCCAGGGTGCCGGTCGATCCAAAAGCACCATATCGACACATTCCTTACAACGAGCGGCCTTGCGTTCGGGGCATGATTCCGGATGACTACGGCAGGCTGCCGGGAGATAACGGCTACAATTCGTCATACCCGCCGGGACAGGACCCGTTTTCGTTGATGGCTGAAGCGAACGCGCACCTCAACGGAGGAGGCAATCAAGGTCAAATTGTAGGGCCCTGGCAAGGGAACGCCTCGGGGGTCGACAAGTTCGGCCGATTACCAGGGGATCCGAATTATATGACGCCTTTTCCACCGGGACACCCGACCCAGCAGTCCCCAGTCCCTTGCACCCAGAACCCAGTCGCGAATCCGCCCGTTTTCCCATGGCTGGACAGTAACAGAGGGTATATGGCCGGCTTGACGCGGTCCATAGTGGACGTAAGACTGGCTCAGCAGGCGGCGACCGCGACAAATATGTACGCGTACGCGGAGAACAACCCAGTCAGGTTTACAGATCCGACCGGTCTGGATCCAGTAGGCTGGGATCCGAGCCGGCCGGGCAAGCCGAATCTCCCGTGCAAGTCTATGCACCCGAAGGCAAATTGCTACCAGTGCGCATACGACTACTATTTCGCGCTCGGATATTATGCCACTGCATGCCTGTTGGCGAACCTCGCATGCGGCTCTCATGTACGGTGCGACCGGGACCCTGTTAAACCTCCAAACGTGCAACCACGCGGGTGCCCTTTACCACGCACAGGTCCAATGTGGCCTGTAGTTGGCGTAGCCGTTGGAGCGGGAACTAACTTCCCTTGGGGCACCGTTCTTGATCCAGTAGGCGGATGCGATACCACATGTTTCGCGGTGATGGCCGTTGGGACGCGGGGGGAGGTGCCGGATCCAATTAAGGATTGGCAGATTAAGATGTGTGAACTCTTTTGTAACACACTCAGGCGTGTGGGATGCGACGCATTCCGTACATGGTGTACGACTCAGGGAGAGGAATTTCGCACTAAGGCATGCGAGGCGCTATGGGCCGAGAGCTGTTTAACAGAAAAGGTTCTTGGCTAGAGCGATACCCATTGAGCGGGGATACCGGCATATGTGGCATGAGAATGTATGCCAGTATCATATTGATCGGCCACTCGTTGATCCTGAGCTGGTTACAGTGGTAAACTTCTCGGAAGACGTCAGGTTGTGCACGTCGAGGAAATAATATGCGATTTGATCCGCGCTTGAACCTCAGTCATTATGATCCCAAGTTTCGCGGACATGCCGCGGCTATGCTCAAACACTCGTTTGACGAGCGTGATGGTGACATGCTCGTACGCGCAGCGATTATGGAAACTGATGTTGCCTCATTCGTGTGGATAAGTGATATTGTGATGTGCAAGTGGATGGTTAAACTAGAAAATGCGCTTTATTGTTCCGAAGAATGGCCCATGGCCGACAACTGCACTGTGTGGTTTGCAATTAAGGCGGAGGGCTGGGAGTATCCATCCTACGAGCGATTTTTGCCGCAGCATCTTGATGGTGACAATTGGCTTTACAAATTCGCCGCGTTTATCTACTGCCGACAAAAGCTCATATGCCTCAATAAAATGAAGCAGGCGTGCTCGGATCTACTAGCAGCGCTTGATAACAGGTCAGTCGACTGGCAAGCTGTAGCCACATCTTCGAATTTGAAGTCAAAACGCAGAATGCGATCGATGATTGAGAACATCGCGAATGAGTGGGACCTTATGTCGCCCCCTGATCTGCTGTCGGTACCACCTTCGGCGGCAGACATCGCCCCCTGTACGGGTAGTGAAGCAATTAACGTCAACTTAACCGCATTACCAACGACCGCAGCGCCACCTGATGTCGCCGAAACGATCAAGATAACATCGGTACGTGTTGCTGAAGGGACTAAGCATGAACATATTGTAAGCCTCAGGTGGACGAACACTCGCACCGGCCAGTCGGGAGAGATGTCGCGTGAATTATTAGTTGCATGGCTGAGAACCCCTGGGCGCCGGGCAGTGGTTGTTGACGGTCTTCATGTCGCCGACGTCCGCGTTGTGGGCACTGAATTGCGGCATGTCCAGGCTTATCGAGACGAGGAGTGGATCGAGAGCTTGCTCCACCTGCCGCGGTATTAGTACCTAAATGTGCTGATGTTTGTTCAGACGCGATCGGGAAAACAATATCGAATCTTGCCGCATTCACCATGCAGGACCCGTGTAACCTTCTATGGTAAATGTGCGATATCTGCCAGGAGGTGTGCCCGTTTAATAGGGACAGGGAGGAAGGGAGTCCGCTGCGCTCAGGGAGTAAGGGAGTAAGGGAGGCAGGAAGCGAGAAAGGTAGGGAGCGAGGAAGCGAGGCCGCTGCGCTTAGCGAGGGGACGGAGGAATGGGAACTAGGGATCGAGGGAACAAGGGAAGGCAGCAATGCGATGGCCACCCGGTATGTAGGGGCGCCGCTTGCTGCGCCCGCAGTTGCCGAAACCCGAAACCCGAAACCCGAAACCCGATCCATGCCGCATGGATCTACACCCACGGCTGAGCCCGCCTTTCAGCCCCGCGCCATCACAACCACCAGCAAACTCACCGATCTGCTTTACATGACCCAAGACGAGTTTAGCGCGGCGTTCAAGGGTAGCCCTGTCAAACGTGCGAAGCGGCGCGGGCTGCTACGCAATGCCGCAGCTGCGTTGGCTGGACGGGAGGATGCGGAGGCCATCACAGCTCTTCAGCATGCGCTGAACGACCCTGAGGAATTGGTACGGGAGGCGGCGGAGTGGGCGTTAGAAGCGATCAACGAGGCGAATTAAACCACGGGCCTAGTCAATTCCGAGCACCACTTGTAAGCCCTCGGTCCAAAAGAGATCGTAGTCGATCGTCAGATCAGTTCCCATAAAACGGCGCGAATACGCCTTTATAGCCTGCGTCCCTTCAGCGTCAACTCTCCCATAGAGCTCGACAGCCTGTTTGCGTGTTTTGATCGCCTCTTCGTGGTCAGTGTACTTCTTCGCAAGAGAGGCTGCTTGAATCAGTTCTTCCTGGGTCAACATAGCCGTTAAGACGTAGACATCGTAGACGTGCTTTAGCCTGATGGCGTCTCCTTCGCTGGTCAGTTTTGGTTCGATGAGCCCCTTACGCTCTCGGATCCAATCATATGCGGCGCGCACCTTCATATTGAGCCATGAATAAGGGTGGGACCAAAATTGAATATTGCTGTCCAGCGTCGTCGAATTTTAGCAAGAGCGGGGTGTCGTCAATCGCGAATGCTTCAGGTGTGAATCGCCCGGCAATCCCAGTGCCCATTTCGCGACCGACCTGTTTTGGGTTGCCCTTAACTTTTACGGGTTCATTCACGAGAGGCTGGCGCGCCAGCAAGTCTAATTTGACAAAGCGCTCCGGTAATCCAGCCAGCGGTTTACGGAAGTGCCAACTATGGAGGACCGACTCATAATTGAGTGGGTTCCGCAGTGCAGCACTCAGGGCATGCGCTTTTTCAATATCCACCCAAATATTCACGTTCAGAAACAGGTCCAGGTCAGGAGTTGCACGAGCTTCGGGCAACTCAGCCAGCAGTGAGATATGTATATCTCCGTCTGCTGATTTCAGTGTGTTCAGGTAATGCTGTTTCAAGCGCAAACCAAAGCCGCCAGCTAAAATTATGCCTTCTGCTTCAGTGCACGCAATAATCTCGGCAAGATATGGCCAGAGCGGATCATCCCTTAAGCCAGACATTGGCCCGTGTCTCCATGTTGCCTTAGCAACATCTGTTCTATTTCGATGGCCGCCTCCTGTTCGCGTGGTCCTTGATCCATCAGTTCCAGCCATGTCTGGATCGGCGACGCCCACAACTTGTCGCCATCCTCGCGTGAATCAAAGTAGACGGCATTGGACCTATATTCGTGGAGTTCGATGTTTGCAAACGCTTTCCCTGGGCGGATCTGTAGTTTGTTGGAAGCCACAGCCAAATTATCAACATAGAATGCAAGACGATTGTCTCCAGAAAGCACCTGGTAGTAACCCGCAGATGAGGGGCCTGTCGCCACGGAACGTAATGAACCTTTGGTACGCTCTTCGCGCAACACCTGATAGATTTGATCTTGACTCAATGGAGTAGTACCAGTCACATTCAACAATGCCGCTTTGCGGTAACCTTGACGCAAGAGCTTCAGCAAACGCCGCTTGTCTTGTATCTCCAGTTTGCCTCCGTTTTTAATGACAGCGAGGTCATCAATCAGGGCATGAACAACCTTTGACGCAGTGCTTTGTGTAAGAGCGTTTGTTTTGTTTGTAGGGTGCACGCCAAAGGTACGTTGATGGGCGAATTCTACCAGGTCCCTCAATGACGAATAATGATCGCGAAGCAGGAAGCACCGCGCGAAGATCGAACTATCGCCACTGAATGCATTTCTGATCGGACGAGTATCTTTATAGCGGTTAGCTTGCCCTGAACGCCGAAACTGGAAGTCTTCTGTGATCAGGATGCCGTTCCCACAAAGATCTACACCGCTGGTTTCATTTTCTTCCAGGCAACGCAACGACTCTTCGCTGAGGTAGGGCACGATGATTAGAGGCTGTAAGTTAAGATTATTGGCATAGTGCCGTGCCTGCGCAATCGCTTCGTCCAAAACTTTTGGCGTGTTTGCAGATTTACACTCAATCAAAAAGGTTTCGCTCTGATGTCTCCATCGGACCTGCAGGAACCCATCGACCTGAGTATTGCTAATGATATTTTTGCCCACCGTCGTCCTATCCAGCGTCAGCTCGAGAGGCGGAAGTTCAATATCACCCTGCTCTAACATAACCAGCATATCGCGTACAGTAGGTGGTTTCCTGTTATTCACGGTATTCTCGTTTGGGAAATATTACAATATTGGGAATACGACGGAATTCGTCGCGAGATTTCCTGATTAACGCTAATTTCCCATTTGGGAAATTATGTGTAATTAGGAATATTATATCACATTTATGCCAGGGGTGGGAATTATTCAACACAAATTGCCCCGGTCCAGGCGCAAGCTGAAAACTCTAAGCGCTCGTTGCGCAGATGCAGCGTGTTCAGTTTCTGTGTACTATGTTTCAATTTGTGCCAGGAAGTTTGTCCGTTTAATCTGGACAGAGAGTTAGGGAGTGAGGAAGTTAGGGAGTTAGGCCGCTGCGCGTGGCGAGGAAGCAGATGCCGGTGCCCGAAACCCGATCCCTGCGCCATACCCCACGGCGCATCGCCAACTTTAGAACCCGCCTTCCAGCCTCGCCCCATTACTATCAACAGCACAGTAGAGGACATCTTGCTGTTGAGCGAAGAAGATTTCCGCACAGCGTTTAAAGGCAGCCCTGTAAAGAGGGCGAAGTGGGCTGGGTTGAAGAGGAATGCTGCGGCCGCAACAACCGCCGAAGTTAACGATTTACGACTGGTAGAACGGTTGAGGTAATCATATTATGTGCAATCGTTTGGTGCCATGCGCACCCGGGTTTCGTTCGTAGTCATCGCGATGAGTGCTTCCCCCTCCTTCGCTCGAGCCAATCCTTAACAGCAAAGCCCGGCACCAGAATTATTGCCACGCACGATATCAACAGGTTCAAGAGTCGCTCAGAAAGGCATCCCCTATGCCATGTCTGCAATTCTTTGTGTTGTTCAGGGTGCTCACAGATCCATGCATCGAGCTCGGATGCGGGCACGTACAGGACACACTCGTCTGAATGAAGGTGGATCCCCTCGCGCTTCTGCACTCGATTTTTGTGATTCTTGCTGTACATCCCGAGGAGGATAAGCGGTGGCGCCTTTTTACCGCACACGATGCCAGCCTCTACCTCCGGCAATAGTCCTGTGCGGAACCAGGGATGCGCAGAAACTTGCGCTGTGTTTGGAAGCTCGAGCTTTTCAAACGATCCCTGTCGAATGGCATCACTGATAAGTCCTAGGTAAACTGTCGTCTGTTCATCGGACCACGTACCATCAAACTCCCCTCCGAGCCGCCGCTCAAACACCTCGTCTTCGTCACGGTCGATTGATATCCAACCCCAACGGTAGCGGATGTAGTATTCATGATCTTCGTATTCGAGATGATACTGGACCGGCATGGCCCCTCCACCCCAGAAAGGAAGTATGTTAGGCGGATGTGCAGAGCCTCCAAAAGCACTCTGGACAGCACTGGCATTCAGATTATGTTTACTGGTGAAGCGTCTCATCGTAAAATCTCAGTAACTGGCCGTACCCTCCCACCACTTGGCCATACGTGTATCTCCGCACTAAGGCACATGCTACCTGAACATACCTTCGAATAATTGACCAGAATCAAATAAGGTGGGTTACACTTGCTTTTTAGGTAAATCTGCGATATCTGCCAGGAAGTGTGCGCGTTTAATAGGGACAGAGAGGGAGCAAGGAAGCGTGGCCGCTGCGCTTGGCGAGGAAGTTAGGGAGCAAGCGAGGACGCTGCGCTTAGCGAGGGAGCAAGGAAGCGAGGCCGCTGCGCTTGGCGAGGAAGTTAGGGAGCAAGCGAGGACGCTGCGCTTAGCGAGGGAGCAAGGAAGCGAGGCCGCAGCGCTTAGCAAGGAAGTTAGGGAGCAAGCGAGGACGCTGCGCTTAGCGAGGGAGCAAGGAAGCGAGGCCGCAGCGCTTAGCAAGGAAGTTAGGGAGCAAGCGAGGACGCTGCGCTTAGCAAGGGGGCGGAGGAATGGGAACAAGGAATCGAGGAAACAAGGGAAGCCAGAAATGCGACGGCCACCCGGTATGGAGCGGCGCTGCTTGCTGCGTCCGCAATTGCCGAAACGCAAAACCCGACACACCAACCCCGATCTATTCCCCACGGTTCCACACCCACGCCTGAGCCAGCATTTCAACCGCGCGACATCACTATCCATAGCACGGTACACGATATCTTGATGTTGACAGCGGAACAGTTTCGCGTTGCGTTTAAAGGCAGCCCGGTGAAGAGGGCGAAGTACGCTGGGTTAAGGCGCAATGCCCTGGCGGCGGCGAAAAAGGCGCAAAACGGCTCTTGACACTAATAGGATTCATTGTTACAATTGCATATCGCGCAGCGTTCGCGATCTGTCCGTTGAAAGGCCCGCGGCCGAACGCACTATAGTTTACTTTCTTAGTGTCCTCGCTAACGAGAACACCTTCTTTCCGCCCTCGCATAACGGACCTTGGGGCGATTTCGAAAGGGGTGTCGTTATGTCCGCGCAACCTCCGTCTTCCTCAAACCTTCGTCGCATCAAGAATCTGGCCAAGCAGTTGCACAAACACTGGCTTGCCGGCGATCCGGCGGCCATCAATGAATTGCGGCTGCTTCATCCATCGTTTGAACATCTCCCTTGCGAGCAGCTTGAAAAGAAGATGTGTCTCCACAACGCACAGCTTGCCCTGGCCCGTAAGTGCCGCTGTTACAACTGGCAAGAGTTGTGTGCTCGTGTCGCCCTTCTCAAAAATGCCGACCTATCTGCGCTCACACCTGAGCAGATTTCTGCGCTGCTAGCGTTTCCCGGCAGCGCGGTCTCAGCCGGTCGCGAAAAGATCGCTGCCATTCAGGCCGAGAAGCTTGCCAGATACGAGCAGGGCCGACCGTTCCGCGAGAATGGCACGCTGTATATCTCTCAGAAGCGAGGCTTAACGCTAGAGGAAGCTCTAAACGACACTGCGAAAATACACGATATGCCTCCTGTCGGAACGACTTATACCGGGACGGGAGGCATTGAGTGGAAAGTGGTGGATTATGGGCACTTTGTGGCGCCGCCCACGATGGCAAGATATCCCGATGACTGCGATTATCTTCCCATCGTTATGCCTCTCAAAGTCTCACCGCGGTTGAAAAAGCTCTTCTACGAAGTCGATCACTGCACCAGCAAGCGCGTGGTTCTGCTCGATACGATGCCTTCATTGCATCCATTTGGCCTTGGCAAGAACATCCATTGCGCAAACATGAATGCTGACCCTGAGGAGGTACGAGTCTTCCTGGATGTACAGAACGCACACGAAACCCTGATAGCGCATGAGCTGATGCACCTGTGGATGTGGTTCGTTGAGGGGAACGGCGGCGAGAAAACCCTCAAGGACCGCAGTGACAGGGCAAAGCGTAACCAACTCGACTTTATACAATCGTTCCTACTGGATATCCGGGTGAATGATCTGATTGAGAAGCGCGGATTCGATATGTCGCTCATCTGCGAGGATCAGATTCGCGGTCTTGAAGCGCTGCGAAACCTGATGATGACTGGCTTTGTGCCTCCTACGCGCCGAGAGCAGCTGACATATGCGCTGCAGATTGCCGGAGCCGAATTGGAACAACAGCGGCTTTCACGAGCTATGAGGCTCCAACTCGCGGGCATGCTGGAGTTCTTTGAGGCGGCCGCTCCAGAGATCTATTCGACGGCAATACAGCTTGTGAGGATCGTAAACCGTCGTCCTCTCGACACGCGTGAGGCGCTGAGTGAGGCGCTCGACGAATGTACTCTCCTCGGGTTTGGATTTACCGGGGACAACTTGGCCCTGGAGCGCGATTTTAATGACGCAGCAAGTCCCGAATGCAATCACGATAAGTTCCCGGACGAGCTGACAAAATACGAGGTGCCTCTAAAGCTGGAGATCTGGAAGACCATGAGTCGCCTTGGTATCGAAGGGTACGGGCAGATCCATGTAAATACTTCACCGTCAGGAGTGGCCGTTCTCACCTTCGAACCAGAGGAAGGCGGCCAAATTGGGCCAATTGAGCTTAACTATCGCATGAGGCCGCCAGACTGGATCATCGAGCAAGAAAGAGAGCGAGTACTTCGCGAACAGAAGAAACTGGCCGCCAGAAGAGCGCCAATCGATCCGCAAGCGCCATATCGCCACTTACCATACAACGAGCGGCCACGCGTTCGAGGCATGATTCCGGATGATTATGGCAGGCTTCCGGGAGATAATGGCTACAATACATCATATCCGCCCGGTAAGGATCCGTTTACTTTGATGCAAGAAATGAACGGCAGCGCCCGGCAGATCGGTGCAAGCAACGTTCAAGGCCACTTTGGCACCCCGAGGCAGGAGTACGCGCCAGGGGCCGACCAATTCGGACGATTGCCGGGCAATCCAGACTACATGATGCCGTTTCCGCCTGGACACTCAGCTCTGCCATTCACGAACAATACGGCGAGCCAGAACAATGCAGAACCAGGGCAAGGTGTACCTCCGATCTTTCCGTGGCCAGATTCAAGCCGAAGTTACATGGCGGGTCTCACGCGGTCGATCGCGGAGACGAGGCTGGCGCAGCAGATGAATTCCGGCGCGACAAATCTGTACGTGTACGCAGAGAACAATCCGGTAGTTCTGACGGACCCGAGCGGATTAGATCCGCGGAAGCCAACGAGGCCGAATGACCCGGGATTTGAAACGCCTTTTACACCTTGTTACAAGATGTCGCCAGGAGCTTGCTTTTGGTGCGCGTTTAGGATATCCAGACATCCCATCGGCCGAGGTCAATATCTTCCGCCCCTTCCAGCTAGCTCGCCTGAGATGGCGTGCGCCATTGCGAACCTGGAGTGTAACTCGCATGTGAACTGCAAGCTATTCGCGCCTGGCAATCCTGGCCCCGCGTTACCGGGAGCGCCCCGCCACAATTGGGTGCCGGTGGACCTTTGCCAATGCATCGATGAGTGCCTGATTGCGTGCGCTACCACTGACGCACCTGCCAGTGCGTGCAGAGACGCCTGTGCAGCCATGTGTGCATCCTACTTAAGACGGCCACTCTGTGATGAACTCTGGAATGTGTGCTTGGAGTACCGCAAGAAGAAGCTGCCAAGGGAGCGCGAGATTTGTTTGACGTTTTACGACTCAGTATGTTCAGGCGAATAGTCTTGGAAGTTCGGGAGATACAAGCTTGGCACGTATGACACTTAAAGAGGCGGCTGCCGACCTGCTTAGCGACAATCCAAGCAATCGTAGCAAAGCAGTCCTAATCGTAGCAAAGGCAAAGCGATATCAAGGTGCGGTGGCAAAACTCGCAACAGACGATCCGTCACCGCATGTGCGCAAAATTGCCGCAGCGACGTTAAATGTAGAAGCTGTGGGTGCCCTTATCAGGTGCTTAGACGACGAGGACGATGACGTTGTACTGGCGGCGTGTGCCGCATTATGTGGCTCGTCGTCCGATCTGTTCGTTGACCCCCTTCGGCGGGTTGCGGCGGCGCGATCACCGCGAGTCCGTTTGTACGCCTACAGCGCTCTATTTTGTATTGGACGCGTGGATCCAGTTACGCTTCAGGGGCTTAAGGTGCTGGCATCGACGCCCGAAGGTCGCGAGTTGGACGCATCTGTGCTCAGCCTGCGAGAGGTGAATACCGAATATTATCCGGGTGCAGGCGTAGGAACGCTTACGACGGAGGAGATGATCGCGAAGATTGAAGAAGAGGCTGGCAGTTAATGACGGCGCCTCTCAGGTATTTGCGCTATCGGCGGGCTGAGGGCACGAGCGATGGAACGCGATGCAGCTGGTAGCCTTACGCTTGATGTCCTTAAAGAGCTGGAACGAAGCAGCGCGAGCATGGAGATGAAACGGAATATAGAAGAACGTTACTGTGTTTGGCAGAAACGCATAGCGCCTGGCATTGTTGTCAAACCTCGCGGGCTCATGGGTACGGGCGAACCGATCTCTGAGCTGCAAGGTATCTTAGGCGACAATTAGAACCCGATGCGCCGGCTCTTGGTTGTTCAACCAGGTCGGGGTGCCAACCTTCCAATCCTTATTCGCTTTTTCGGTAAATGTGAGACATCTGCCAGGAGGTGTGTCCGTTCAATGCGGACAGGGGGGGCTGGGGGCTGGGGACTGGGGGTCGGGGAAGATGCTGGGGTCGGGGGTCAGGGGTCGGGGGACGGGGAAATACATGCCGATGGGGAAGCCAATACAGGGACTAGGGGCTGGTGGGCTAGGGGCTGGCGACGCGCACGGCGCCTCAGCTAGCGCAGCGCCCTCTCCCCTTTCAAGGGGAGAGGGTAGGGTGAGGGGTAATGATGCGGCAGCCATTCCATGTGTTATCCAGGTCCCTAACCCCCAGCCCCTAGTCCCTAGCTCGGTTCACGGCGCCTGCCCAACCACGGATCCCGCCTTCCAGCCACGAGACATCACCACCAACAGCACTGTCGAGGATATTCTAGCGCTAACTGAAGACCAATTTCGCGTTGCGTTCAAAGGCAGCCCCGTTAAGAGAGCAAAGTGCGCCGGTTTGAGGCGGAACGCGTTGGCTGCTCTAGCAGCAACTTCCTCACTGACTAATAGTAAGTGACCAATTGGAGGTGCAACTTAATCCACGCGCCGTTTGTCTACTTCCCTGGGGGTATCAAATGAGAGGAAAAGTGTTTAGGTCGTCGGACCCTTGCGTATATTGCGGCTCGCCATCGAAGCCAGGCAAGGGTGATCACGTCATAGCGCAGGGCTTTTTTCCAACCGGGTCTCACAAAGCCGGCTACATTCCCATTTGTGTTCCAGCCTGCGCCAAATGTAACTGCCAGTTTTCTGCCGACGAGGAATATGCAATTCACACGATTACAATGGACTACAGGTGCCAGGAGAATCCGTATGCCGTTGCTGTGTTCAACGAGCGCTGTGTTCCGGGATTTGTGAGAAGCAAGGGCAAGCTCGCGAAGATCATCGGCAGTGGAGGAAAGACCGTCGCTGTTAAAACGCGCTGTGGCGTGATCAGAGAGGATCACAAAGCCATCACGATAGATCCACAGCGGATCGAGCGGGTAGTCGAGAAGATAGTCCGCGGCTTACATTACCACGAATTCGGACGTCCTGTTCCTGAAGGCGCCACGATTAACTTCAGGATAAACATCAATGTTAAGATCTTCGAATCAGTGGCGTTCCGGCAGTTCGTCAATTCAACACCCGGAGAACGTGTTATCGACGATGGGCAAGTATTTCGGTACATATATGGCGAAGCTACTGACAAACCGGGTGCATCTGCGTGGGCGATGGCGTTCTACTGTGCCTACCCAGTTCTAGCCTGGGTTTTTCCGCCTGGACATATGCAGTCCCAGATTGCCTATGTTGAAACTATCCCTCACATTTGGACACCCGGGGATTTGTAGTAGGCGGCAGAGAATTTCAGCGGTGCCGCTGGTTCGGAACAACCGTTAGTTTTCTGCGTCTCGTAGCTCCCCCGTGTAAAAGACCGTACTTGACTGCAATGTGCAACGGGTACGTGGGGATAAGCGGCCAAACAACGAGCATGTCACACGGAGATAGGACACAATTCTTTGTGGCTATATCATTGAGTACATTGAACGGAGGTGTTGCTTTGGCATCGAGTCAAAACGCGGCGGCAATTTGCGAGGCGGACAAAGCAGCTGCGGTGGGCCGACTTATGCTCGGCCAGATTTCAGACCTTGAAGATTACTTTGGCGTGGCAAGGCTAGATTATTCTTCACTTCCTCGGCGAATGCGCAGATCTGGCGCGAGAGACGTTAGAGGTCGAATGGAGGCCGAACTCGGTAAGTTCTGCCGAAACAACTTCGAGGGGATGACCGTCGCGGCTCTTGCGAAGCTGTATGATGCTTCTGTGCCGCACCTTAAGACATCGGGAGTGTTCGCGCTTGGACTGCAGCAGTTCGTCGCGAATTATGCGGGCGTGAAAGACAAAACTTTAGGGGACGCTCCACAGTACGCAACAGTTGTGATGTCGGTGCGCGGTTTGGAATTCCTGTTCCCTGAATACTGGCTGGCCTCAGACCTGCGCATGGCCATCAAGCTTCTAATGAGCGATATTGAGCCGGTAGACCAGCAATGGAATCTTAGTAGGTTCGCATCGTGCTCCTGCATCGCATCGTGCTTCGGTCTACTAGAGGGTTTCCTGAACGGGCTGGTATGGGAGGCTGCACAGGTAGGTTTAGCTTCACATGCCAACTTAACTGCAAAGCAGCGCGAGATCTTGGCGGAGCCGACAAGGCCAACGCTGCGTGATAAGCTTCTAAATGTGCCGGTTATCCTTACAGGTTCTTCACTCCCGAAGATGGATGAGCTGGACCGCCTTATCGATAAAGCGAAGCGATTCCGAGACTCGTTGACGCACCCGTCGCCGTTCGCAGCACCAACGGGCTACGGCGGATATGACAAGCTCGAACACTTCTACTCCATAAATAGAATAGTTGCGGTCGCAATCATGGTGGACGCATTGGCAGTTATGGACGCGATCTTTAGGCACATCGGCAGGACGAAGCCGCGCTGGTTTGAAGAGATACTGACTGACTGCAACACGTTGTTGGACATGCCAACTGCGGTTTCGGAGGGCCGCGCCTGAGAGCCGTGATTGTTATTGATGTGCGCAACGGTCCATTTTGAGACAAAACGGCCGGGCAAAGCAACATGTCTCAAGTCAATTCGGGCTCACCAGGCAATCTGATTCCTTGTATGGTAAATGTGCGATATCTGCCAGGAAGTGTGTCCGTTTAATCGGGACAGAGAGTTAGGGAGTGAGGAAGTTAGGGAGTTAGGGAGTGAGGCCGCTGCGCGTGGCGAGGGGGCGCAGGATTGGGAAGAAGGAGTCGAGGGAACAAGGGAAGGCAGAAATCCGATGGCCACCCGGTATGTAGGGGCGCCGCTTGCTGCGTCCGCAATTGCCGAAACGCAAAACCCAAAACGCCAACCCCGATCCATTCCCCACGGTTCCACACCCACGCCTGAGCCAGCATTTCAACCGCGCAACATCACTATCCATAGCACTGTTCAGGATATCTTGATGTTGACAGAGGAACAGTTTCGCGTTGCGTTTAAAGGTAGCCCCGTGAAACGGGCAAAGTGGGCTGGCTTGAGGCGGAATGCACAGGCGGCATCGTATTTGCTGGCCCCAGACCGCTCTCTCCCAACCCCAAAGTAGTCTCCATAAGCATCAAGAGATAATCGGCTATTCCCGCCCTCCCGCGGCCTGCCACTACTGCACTCCCAGTTTATATTCCCGATCAGGAATAATATTGCCCAATTTGCATTCAGTCTTCCATAATATTACTGTTCGGTAACTTTTTGTTCTTGTTGCCGTATTTAGGTGTACAATATTACTGAGCGGGAATATTATTTAGGGTAAATAGGCAATGAAACACGACTCCGCATCGGTTGGCGAACTGGTAAAGCGTACACGGAAGGCGCTGGGCCTGACTCAGGCAAGTCTGGCCATGGCTTCCGGTACAGGGCTCAGGTTCATTATTGAACTGGAAAAAGGCAAGCCAACCTGCCAACTTCAAAAAACCCTTACCGTGTTGAACACGCTGGGAGTTAAGATGTTACTGGAACCCCCAGTACCGGTAAAAGGACAGGGGCATGGAGGAAATGCTCGGGGTCAGGAATCGGGAATTAGAGGACAGAGACAAGAATAGTGGCACACAACCTCGATGTCTATTTGAATCAAGAATTGGTGGGTGTTCTTTCTCAAGACATGCATGGCAACATGGCGTTCCAGTATGCTGACGACTGGCTGACCAATACCGACGCCTTCGCGTTGTCGCAATCAGTACCTTTGAGGCAAGAACCGTTCAACTACAGAGAGTGCAAGGGGTTTTTCGGTGGAATATTGCCTGAAGGGGATATCCGCGAGATCATCGCGCGCAAGCAAGGCATTAGCGCTAAAAACGATGTCGCACTGCTAAGAATCATTGGTGGCGACTGCGCAGGAGCAGTAACTTTCGTACCGTCGGGAGAAATCCTGCCAATCGCAAGTATGCATGCACCTGAAGCGCTGACGGATGAGGAATTGGCGGGCCTTCTTAGAAGTCTGCCTCGTCGACCATTGCTGGCTGGAGAGGAAGAAATCCGTATGTCTCTGGCGGGCGCGCAAAGCAAACTTGCAGTAGTCGTAACATATGGGCGCATCTACATCCCGCGCGGTGGCACACCGAGCACGCACATTCTGAAACCTGAGATTACTGGTTATAGCGGAATTGTTGCGAACGAATATCTGTGCATGAGCCTGGCGAAAGCAATAGGTTTGCCCACGTCTTCGGTTTCAATGCACCAGGTTGATGGCATCTACTACTTGCTTGTAGAACGGTACGACCGCACAATTACGAACACAAATTGTTTACAAAGGCTCCACCAGGAGGACTTTTGCCAGGCACTCGGGATCCTAAGTGAGAATAAGTATGAAAGAGAAGGAGGCCCCACTATTGCAAATAGTTTCAAACTGATTCGCGATGCTTGTTCAATTCCCGTCAACGGCATTGCCGCTCTGTTAGACGCGATTATCTATAACTATCTGATAGGCAACAACGATACGCATGGCAAGAACTTCTCGCTTCTATATCAAAGAGACTCGGCTCAAAAACTGAACACCTCGTTTGCGCCACTCTACGATCTCATATGCACAGCCTACTATCCAGAACTTTCACAACGCATGGCAATGAAACTCGGCGGCGAATATGACTCAGCAAGGATTTATCCGAGACACTTTGAACGCCTCGCGAACGAGAACGGACTTTCAAAGCCCGGCGTTAGGCGGCGTGTACAGGCCCTCGCCGCAACCATACTGTCGAAGCTTCCCGATGTTACACCTGAACATCCTGCAGGCATGGGGGTTGCAGAGACCATCCGTTTACGCTGCAACCACACGCTTGAGATATTCGAGAAGTACTACAAGACAGCTTAGTCTTGAATGCCGAAGATCACCCACAGGCTCACTTTACCTCCGTAAGCGATCATACCGGTAGAGCGCTGATACTTGCCATAACTTATCAAACGAGAGCCGGTTCGGTGAGGAAACGAATCAGTAGCACGGCGACCGAAGCAGTCTTCCGTGACCTGGCTACGGGTAGATTGCACGATTCATGAGTCAGTCGGAACGATCACGTCCCCCGTCGTTAGCAGAGTGGGAAAACCGAAGTTAGGTAGTATTGCAAAATCGATCTGCGAGGCGATCATCGACGATGAGAGTATGGTTCTGACGAGTGCCAGGGTGTGATAGAGTGCCTGTACACTATCTGACCCGTAAACTGTCGTTACAGCATAGTTTATGGATGGTCCGAGTACCTGAATGCTTGCAGTCCACTGTCCTTCGATGTCTGGATCAGAGGAATCCACGTAGTTAAGATCTCCTACATAGGCTGCAACAGGGAACTCAACTCCGTCAACCCGGGTCCAGGTCATGTCACGTGAGGCGATTACGTTAGTTATGTCAGTTGGCACGATGATCACCTATTAAAGTGCGAGTGCTGCGGCTGGCGCGAGCACGAGTGGTCCCTCGGCAGTTAGCGCCGGAGGCGCTTCGCTTCGCTTATTTATTGGCATTGCCTTAATGCTCTGAACCGATCAAATTTGATTGGTATCAATCGGATTTCTGCCGGCGGAATAACGATTTCAAATCGCTAAAGCGAAACTTCCGACCCGTAGTATTGCTCTGCCCCGAGATCTGCGCGATCTGAGCGGAGGATAACCCGAGAGTTTCGAGCTCTGCAGGATCAACACGGCACCCAACCATATTCGCACCCGTAAAATCGCACCCAACAAATAACGAACCCTTAATGCTTGAACAGGAAAGGTTGGCGTTTTCGAAGCTGCAATAAAAGTATCTGCAATCTGAAACCGAATCTTGAAGGTCGGCTCCAGACAGATCACACTCGAGTATGTCTGCTTCTGTAATACGTGACCCCTTCAAATCCGAGTTGTGGAAATTACAATAGGAGAGTTCCGTACGATTTACCGACATCCTGGGTATGGTGAGATTTGAAAAGTCGCATGCGGTTACAAACTCCTTCAAGAAACTTAGTCCATAATCATCGTCGTCGACATAGTCGTCATCGTCAAACTCCGCATTGATGTTTCCAGCAGGCAGAGCCGGATTTCCGTCTTCGTCACGCTGGGGTTCTTGTCCGGCAGCATCCAGGAAATCCCAGGTATCGTTGAGAGACATGCGCTCCGGTGATTTTGGTATGAGCTTTCTGTTTGTCTCGTATTCGATCAAGTCCTTGTAATTCCACGCGGGCCCGGATGCGGGAACCTTGAATATCTGTGTTCGGTCGTGGTTATAGAAGTAACATCCCTCCGCACCCTGCTGTAACGCTCGGGGTGAGTACCAGCATGTTTGCCAGCCCATCGGTGTTAAGTGTCGGTGGATTGCTGTGGCAAATGGTCTGTAAAGCTCATATTCCAGCGTTGTGAAATCTGTTCTAGCCTGGCCCATAACAATGCTGCCACAGATCAGGCATTGCTCACCGTGGTCATCCGTCATGCGCCTCCCAAAGGCGATCCTGAATTCGGGTACGCCTTCTGCTATCTGGGTAGAGAACAACTCCTCGTCAGGGGTATCGTTGTTTTCATCCCGTTTGCATGTAAACCTGGTATCGACAGGTACCACGTAGAATATTCGAAACTGATATTCCCAGTCTGAGATCTCTCGGTGCGACCTGTATACAGATGGATGGCCGTCGCCTGATCGCGAAGCAACATACATTACGTGTTGGGCAGATTCAGCTTCATCAAGAGCTGTCTCCATGTCTTGCCGGGTAGAAAAAAAGCTCATGTCTGGCATTCGACCATCCCCATCCATAATACTGGCAAGGAATCCATACCGGCGCTTGCCTGATCTCTGAAGCTATTGCAACCATTATTGCACTGCAATTATGAAAACTGAGCCTATTTGATCTGCTCCCACTGAAATTCAGTGATCAAGGAACTCCTATTTGCAGTCTCGACCTTGATAGCGGTGGAGAGGGTTTGCACTATGACACCGGCAAGCCATTTACCCCGATCCTGATTGCGATTCGTGCTTGAACAAAGCCAGCGCCCAGGCAGCGTCCGTTCGGTTAGCGAAGTCCTATCGAATAGGAGACTGTATCCGCTGCGGGCCCAGGTTCTGCTCGTTGCTGGAGGCATTGGCGTGTTCGATTCACTTGTTTGCGGCCATAATCTATGGGCACCTTCTGAACACAGAATGGTGAGCGGTTATTCAGCTTCAAGTTTGAAAGTGCCCCATTTTACGGGCATTAAGGCACGGGTGTAGGGGCTGCTCAATAGGTAGGTGGAGTGGCAGCCGGAGAATAAAGTGGGATATCAGGAAGCGTTCCGCGAGGTTGTGTTGAAGCCGCTGCGTGAAGACACAGAAATCAACCATGAAGTTAATCAGTATCTTGCCGCCTACGATCAATGCAGAACAGAGTTTTCGTCGTTTGATCATTATGTCCGCATGAAAGTACTGGGGTACGCACGCACTCTCTGCGAAACTCGTGCGCTTGCGTTGTTGTACAGCTACACCTACATGCCCATGCATATGGACGGTAACAAGAAGGTGATTGAGCGCGAGTTCAGTACATTTTTCAATCCGTACATCTATCAAAAGCCCTCGAATGTTATGATGATTGACGTAGGCTGCGGCCCGATGACCGCGTGTGTGGCTATCGCGGATTTTCAGCAAGGTTTACAGCCGAAAAAACACCTTGAGCTTGATTACATGGGGTGTGATCTTCAATCTTTTATGACTGATATCGCCCGTGATTTCAGCAGTAAGAAAAGCACGAATGATCTCTTTGGAGATCGGTTTCGAGGGGCCTATCCGAACATCAAAGATCCGCACTGGTTTGAGCAAATGGGTAGCTCTGTGAATGATGGAGGCACACTCGTTTTCTATTTTTCTTACTTTTGGGAGCAAGGTGGGCTCACCGAAGAGGTGGGCAAATGGGTGGATTGTATCAAGAGTATCTCTCTTAAAGCCCGCGCACAAAACACGTTTATGGTTTACCTCAACAGAGATCTGGGCGATAGCGGCAGCGCATATACAGAGTTCAAGCAAAGGATCCAACAACGCCCCGGTACCCTGGAAGTGGTTTGCGTAGAGAAGACGAACCAGAAATATCAATCGTGGACCGGGCTGGAAGAGTGGATAACTGAGGGCATCTACCCGCAACCGCGACCCAAGAAGAAGACGGATCTGCACTATGAAATACTGCGCATAAATTGGAAGCACTTTGAAGACGCCGGAAGTTAGGAGGGTGAGGAAGGCGAGGAAGCGAGGAGAGGTAGGTATTTAGGGGAGGTTGCAGGACGGGAGCTGGTGCCAGGATGGATGGTTTTAGGTGCGCGCGCGAAGAACACGGAGAGTTGCGCGGCGCTCTCCTGGGGTGCTGGTGATTGGTAGGTTGGTGCATAGTGCACACGTTACCGAGCATTGGAATTAAGTGGTACGCAAGACCGGGCACCACATATAAAATAGTAGTCCTGCTTTCTTCGCTTCGCGAATAGGGATAGGAAAGAGGAGCGGGAACAGTTGCATGGAGTTTCAATAGCACGGCGGGCAACTACGGTACCGGAGCGGCCAACTGTCGCTACCAGTGTGGCCGGTGGTCTCGCCAGCTCTGCGTTTTTATCCCGAATTCTGCAAGCGGGTCAGATTTGCCGTCCGGCGTGTATAGTTTCACCGTCTGGCGTTTCGAAGCCAGTTTGAACCTGCCGGATCGCCAAATATAATCCCAGAGTATAAATGTCTGAGGGTCCATCTTTGTGTTATTACCCCCGTCACCATTGTATATATACAGATAATTCCCTTTGAAAAAACAGTCTCCAAAATCATCGAACGTGTATAGGCCCGGGTCCGGGTTTTCCAGATGCCAGCCAGCCTGTTGCAGCTTATAGCAGGCAGGACAATAGAGGTTTATATTGCCGGATTGTGCTGAGTTCAGGAGTATAACTAACATGCCGTCTTGGCCTATTTGCCATGTGGCCACGCGTTGTGTTTCGGTACGCCCAACTCTGGATACATACCAGCCCTCTGGAAATCGAACCGTCTGTTCATGCACCTCACGTTTGCTTGTCCACACGCAACGCATACTGGTCCCAACATCCTGCCGATCACCATACAGGTGCACATACGCGTCACCAACCCGGATTGCGTCGTGACAAATCAGATCTCAATTATCACGAGGAACAATCTGCATCCTCAACGTGCTTTGTTCTACCGAAATCAGCAGTGCTTTAAACGAGATGGCAATCGCTATGAGTGCCAGTTACGAGCTTGAGCGCTTGCATTAATGTAGCGGAACGTGGGTTGCTCGATGTATCTCGCTTCAATATCTTAAATATCTCGGGCGGTGCCGGGGCCTCACGGCAAGCCAGCAGCGCTATTACACATACCCGCGTGTCGCAATCGCGCAACAAGCCACCGAGCCCTTTGATTGCCCTGGGGCCGCCAGTCTGACCCAGTGCGGCCGCTATCCAATAGCGTGTCCTCCAATCTGTAGCACCAACGTGCCGCAGCAATAAAGATACATCCTGGTCGCCATACGTGCCAAGTGCAAGGCTCGCTGCCCGCGCGTGTGGCCCGCTAAGATTGCCGATGAGATTGCCAGGTATGTGCGCAGAGCTATACGTATCGCCTCGCGTCGAGCCTGGAACCAATGTGAATAGTATGGCGGCTATTACTGAAAGATATTTCCACAGACCTGGACACATGTGCATGACGCATGCTCCCTCTTGAGCAACACGGCAACCAGGCGCAAGCTTACCGTGGAGCGATTGTATGCTCATCTTGTTCCTATCGCAAGTTGTCGGTGCCAAACAACCGCGCTTGAAAGCAGATGTGTATGCGCCCTGCCTGCGCTCTATTGGGCGTCACCAGGGAAATTGATCTTTCCAGTGTCGGATATTCGGACCGATAGTAACCGTTGTTGCGTAGGTGGTGTGATAACGAAGTTGATCCACCACTCATCATTTGCTGCCGTTCGCACTGCATCAAGACGGTAGTCAAGCGTATCGATTGGCTGGCAACGAAGCACAGAAACAGCCCGTGCTATAGCCCTATCAAGTGCCATGCGGTGGACATGATGCCGACTTGATTTAGACGTCGGATCGAGGGGCTATGAAATACACTGGCTGGATAATACAACCAGCATAACCATCGCATACACACAGATTAAGCACCTTGTTCTCATTGTTTTCATCGAAACCTCCAGATCCTGGTATATCTCCGGTGAACGGTCATCTGGGAGTTGATGCGTGTTTGGTAACACATGAATGGGCCTATTCGCTAATAGCGAATTGAGTAACATGCGAGACTCGTTGACCCCGAAGCGCATGTGGAGTACAGCTTAAGGCGCGGTTTTCGGAAGAGTCAGCTTTAGTGCAAGCAGTTTGTATGTATAGCCAGTTATGATAGATGTGGATGTAGATCGAGTGCAACCAGTCATAACATCCGGGCTCTTTCCAAATCCCCACTCGGATATGGGCATGACACTCACCGATCCATGGCCTCGATGCGCGGCATTTTGCGCCAATATGAAACTGGTCAGTGCGATGCCTGCAGGAACACCTATGAGAATAAGCAAAGATCTGCGAGACGAGATTTTTTTCACGATCCCCTCCTTTGAGAGTCAACTGAAATCTATATGTGTAGTGTTCTGCACAAGCATTGAGCGCGGTTTTCGCAAACGTCTTCATCACCGTGAGCGCTGCCACCTTTGTGCTGACTACCGCAAACACTGATCATTTCATGAAGAATTGTTGCTCGAAGCGCTGAACTGCAATTATTACCGCTGCAGCCGGGCGAGTCCCAGGATTGTGGGCAAATATAAACACACCGTTTGGGGCACTGAGCGCCATAACCTGAATGCGAGTAACCACACCAGCTATTATCGTTACATGTTTTTATATTTCCACAAGCAACGCATCCCTGTTTGCACCAGTCCAACAAACATTGCCCTTGCTTTGATGAACTACCATCATGTGTTACACAGCCTGAGTTTGCTATAGCCGCGAGACCAGATGCTTGTAACGCTCTGCAGAGATTTTGAACGGCTAAGTTGATTTGACGTTCTCGCTGCCGATTCCCAGGACAATTGGCTCTGGGAAACAGGCCCGTTGGGTCCAAATACATGACCGGGTTGTTCGCAGCATACCCATACGGATGCTCCCCCGCGCGCTGTTGCGCGAATCCAGCCCTACTCAGGAAGAGCCCAACACCCCCCATGTAGTTGCGGCTGCCAGTGGAAGGGTCTATTGCCTTTCTGGCATTCAGGCCCGCATACTCTTCATCGGTTGCTGAGAGCACCGGCTTCAAATCGGCACCATTCGCTGAATCATACTGCCTCTCAGACATAATCATCTGTCCTGGCGTCGCCGGGCCCGCTCCTCTTCCCGCTGCCTTTGCAGTTCCGCATTCTGCCTCCGAATTTGCTCTCTCTGCTGCGCGAATGGGTCCTGAGTTACATCAGATTGTGCGTGCCCGCTGTGGAACGGCAAGGGATTTGGGCCACTGAAACCGGCAGGGCCTACAGGCGCTCCAGCATGGGCTAAGGGATCTCCGGGCCAATGTGGGAGTGGGGCTCTGCATATTGAGGCCTTGCGCTGTATGCCAGAGTTCCCTGTTTTTGCCCTGGAGGCCAAGCATTTCGCGGGCATGTTCTGGGACACCCTGGAAAGGGTCAGGAATCTGGAAGCCGAACACGGGAGGAAATCCACTGTTGGGCAAATTGGCCGCTGGAGCGTGCGCGCCGCTGGCCGGCGGTGTGAAAGTTGGGGAGGCCGGCATTTGGTTTAACTGCGGCGGCCCGTCCAGCGGCATCCCGAATATAATAGGTTCCCGCAGCATCGGTGAAGTGAGAGTAGCCGTAATGTGCTGCCGCCCAGAAATAACCACATCATATTTCGCCGATCCTGTGACACCGTGTCGAGCGGAGCAGCGCAGAATCTCACGCTTGTTCGAGCGTGGCAAGCTCGGCAGGAACTCCGGGTGCTTGTCCCACGCGGGCTCTTCGAGCGGTATCTCTATCAGATCGGTTTCGGGATCGAACGGGTCGCCTGTAGCTGCAAACGAAACCACGCAGCATTCATCTACTACTCGCTTCACTGCCTCACAACTGTCGTACCCATTGCGGAGCACGCTGTGAACGAACGCCTTTGCCGGTTCAAAAGCCTCCGGCAGATGAAGCTTGATCAATTCCAGTGATGTTCGCATGCGTGCTGTTGATTTAGCTGGGAAGCGTTCCATTTCCAGCAGAGCCCCGGCAAGGAAGCTAATCACACCACCCAAAATGCGCGCGTTGCCCGGTCTATTGCCCGCAGCAGCTTGCTTACCGATGTTGGTAATAGCCTCCATCTGGTGTTTCGCAATGATGGACATATCGAAGCCGAGCCGTTCCAGGAGGTCGTTAACACGAAGGTCCATCACAAACGACTGAATTTGATAGAACTGTGTGATCTTCGGCAGATCAGTCTGCTCTTTCGGATGCCTGTAATCCTCTATACGGTCTATCATCTCCACCCAGATGTGTCCGAGCTCATGAGCAAGAATGGTTTCATGGATCTGCGAGGCGTCGAGCAGGAAGTAAAGATCCGGCAGGGAGGCTGAGACAAGCACCTGGTGAACGCCGGATAGACCTACCCCGTGCGGAGTATCCGGTAAAGTATCCACAAATACAAGCGGTCTCGCCGTTGCACAATCGGTTTCGAGATAGAACTCGTAAAGACGTTCAGACATCTCAGGAAACGCGATTACAGGCATAAGATCATCAATGTGATTCGCCGGTCCGCCTTTTCTTATACGCTGCCCACCTCGTGGAGACAGCGCGGGCGCATAGTCGGTTACGGAATACCGCATGCCGTGCTCACTTATTTTCTGTGTACCAGTCTCAGGGAGCCCTTTGCTGCTTGCCAGGCCACACCGGAAGGCCAGGTCCTTCATGCGCGGATCGGTCATTGCCTCGTTCAGCGCCTGATGGTTGGAGCGTTCTGCCGTCGAAAAGGTGATGAGAGCAGACCAGTGGGTGAAGCCATATTCGCGCGCAATCACATCCAGTGCGTGGCACAGCTGTAATCTCGTTGCAATCTCAGAATCTGCTTGAAATCTAAACGTGGTGAGGTTTTGTTTGACGCGGTGGATTGCGTCAGCATTGCCAACTGCGCAGTGCTTATAAAGTGTCTGAGCTTCGTTTTTTAGGCGCTCAATGCTTGGATTAGCGGGAAGATTACGGGGCATTACAACCTCCTTTCGTGATGGCCTGCAGTCCGGCTATACAGGCAGAAAGAAGGTGTTCTCTTAAATGAGGACACGCTAACGTTAAACATCAATGCACTGGCAATAGGTCCCTTCCCCCGGACGGGGCGCGAGTGCATCGCGCTATATGCTATTGTAACAACCTTAGCAGCCGGTGTCAAGCGCGATTCCGGTGACACTCCTTTTTCGGAAAATATTGTACAGCTGCCGGGAGGTGTGTCCGTTTTATCGAGATAGGGTATAGGAAATAGCCAGCGACATGGTTGGGAAATTCGCCAATAGCAGGAGTGCATTTCAACTTTAACATTGATCCATAGGAGTTGGTGCGTAAACAGGCGCGATCGGCGCTGGATGAGAGTTACGGACTACCTAGCCGTGCCGAATACGTGTGAATGCTGGCCTGAGAGTGCGGCCGAAACGTGCCGTGGGCCCAGGTTCTGCTCGCAGATGGCAGCCGCAACATATCCTAACCGCATGTTTGAGGCCATATTCTATGGGCGCATTCTGAGACCAGGTTGGTGAAGGGGTGTTGAACACTTTCGGGTTGGAAAGTCCGCCGTTGTGAGCCGCAGGTATACGGGCTTGCTTAAGGTTTCTATTACGGCAGCCGGAGAATAAAGTGGGTTTTGGCTGGTGAAAAAAGGCAACAGCATTCTCCGAAAGGCTATTTTGGTCCGCGCCCCCAACGAAATGCAATACAGCCGAACATGCATGCAATTGGCACTTGTATGCACCTGTTCCGCAAAGTAGGATGTGCAAATCGAGCAAAAAACACCGGTTACACATTCTTTGCCTTATGTTTAAACCCAGCATACACACCTGCACGTTACATACTGTTACTATCGTTACTTGTGGCAGATCTTGCCGCCACATCAGTATACAGATTGACTGCAAAAGGGCGTATGCTTTTTGCGCAGGCGATGAGTGATCCGAGCTTTGTTGGAGGCATGAGGCACACCAAGGGTTCGTTTGAGTCGTTTCGATAGGCCGGCGCGTTGCTGACGTGCGTTTTGATAATCCCACTTTCTTTGCAGTGGCATTAACCAGAGCCCGCCCAATCACGCGAGACATCCATTCTATTAACGGCAATACTAAAATACCTAAACAAGGATACGAAACGGCGAGCTAATTGGGATGGCTGCGGAAGTGTTCCTTTTACATCCGGGCAATTGATATGCAATGCCGGTTTAGCTTGACAGTGACGACCATCAATTACGTAAGTACCATGATTAGCCGTTGGTGAACGCGATATATTCAGAGCTAGTGTATAATCAATTGCGTTTGTGCAGGTCTACCACGTCTTGCAAGGTTTGAATTTTGACTAACAGTGATAATGTGTGGACAGTACAACTATTTGATGCGGTTGTTGTGATTTCTCCTGATGGAGTGAGAACTTCGCTGGGAGCCAGCAAAGCAGCAGAGATGCTTGCATTTGTTGCTCTTAACTTCCCACAATCACTCCATCGAAAGAAGATTATTACTGCGCTGTGGGGCGATGCAGACCTATCCAGTTCCCGAACGCGCTTGCGGCAAGAGATTATGAAGATCAGGAACCTGTTTCCTGATGCTGCCACCACGCACCCATTCCTTGAAATTGGCACGGATGAGATTTGCCTGCGGCCGGACGTTACAGTAGATGCTAACAGGTTCCGTGATGCCGCTAATCATGCAAGAAACTGTACCGATTGGGCTGAGGCACAGCAATGGGTTGCTATTGCCCGCTCTCTATACCGGCCCGGTTTTCTATCTGAGTTCAGTTCGCTGTGGGCTATATCCGAGAATAGCCGCTTTACCAGGCTGTACCAGTTGATGCTTCGCGATTTTGCGGATCTCTCTCGCCGCAACCTTAACTACGAGGCGGCCGAAGAGGCACTCCAGGCACTTGTAGACCACAGCCCACTTCAAGAGGAGGATCATGTTTCGCTGATGAGGCTGTACGCCGAGATTGGGCAGCCGGCGCGAATTCAACAGCAGTATCATACGTTGGAAAAAGTTCTGAGAGAATCTGCGATGCCTCCACCTACTTCCAGCACGCTCAGGATGGTGAATCAACTGAGGGAAGGAGCCGGTGGGCAATTGTCGTTGGCTGCAAAAGCAGAAACGCAAACGCAGCCTGCCAATAGCGCCCTTTTCATTACAACCGTTAGTACCGATACAACCTCACAGCCCACCGTGCATCAACAACCTGCTTTTCGCAATCTGGTTTGTGGGGCTCTGGCAGTGGCCGCCACCGTTTCTGTGTTAGGTGCTGTCTACCTCCGTTCCACGCGCCCAGGTACCCATGCAGCCACCAGGCAGCCCAGCCCTCGTGGGCAGGAAAAGTGGGTATTTACCGATACACCACAGGTGGGAGAAAAGCCCAACTCCGAAGGCAAAGCAATTGCAGCTGACGTGCATGCAATTTATGTTACGGGTTTGATTGAGACTGAGCATGACGACTCGGACATTCTCACAGTTAAGATAACCCACGAGGGAAAGCATCTCTGGAGACAGCGCTATAGCAGCCCTGAGCATGATTGCGACCGCGCATTTTCGCTTAGCCTTAGCCACACCGGGCAACTCTATGTTGGTGGCGAATCATATATCCCGGACAAACCTGGTGTGCGCGGCGGATGGCGGCTAACTATACTGAATTATGATCAGAACAGCGGACGACTGAACTGGGTACGAAGGTCTCAGTTGGAAGTCCACAATGAGGAACACAGGGTACAGGTACTCAGTGACGATAGTGGCGGCTGTTATCTTGTTGGAACATCGATTGCCAATGGAGTGCACCATATTCTTGTTGAGCGGTACACCGCTAAAGGCGATCTGGCGTGGGCTCAAACCCTGGCGGACATGGCTGGAGCGCGATTTTGCCAGGCTGCCCTCACAACAGATGGTCGGCTAATAATTTGTGGGCTTGCACGGCGCGAGGCGGACGGTGGTACCAGCGCCATGAAGGACCAGTGGATGGTAGCTTCTCTCAATTCCGAGGGTGGCAAGGCCTGGGTACGCTCCAATAGTAACGATACCTCTGCTGCAGACAGCTCTTTGCGCCTGGCTCTGGATAGCTCCGACCACATATATGTGGCTGGGACGCTACAGCCTGGCGATCAGACTAATAACACATCCAGTAACGGTTTGTCCTTACACAAATACGATAAAGATGGTGGAGTACTCTGGAAGCGTAGTTCTGAAAACACAGGCGCGGCAACACTCATGAACGCTGTTTCGGTGGACCCAAGCGGTAATGCCGCGATTGGAGGTACAGAATACCGATCAGATGGCACCGAAGGGATAGTCCTATCGAGGTTTGATTGGCTCGGCAATCTTATCAACACCTCTCGTGTACCCCAACCTGCAGGAACATCCAGCTCTACTTTATTTGGCATCCACCTCGACAACTGGCAAAACACGCGCTTTTTTGGCCTCACCTGCATGGGAAACGTTACCGATATGAACGTTGCCAACTCTATTTTTCTTGCCACCACAAACCCACAGGGTAACGTTAAGAATATAGCAATTTACGATGTTGGCCCCCACCTCTCCAACAGAATAAACGATCTCACATCTAAAGCAAGAGATGGGTTTGCTGTTACTGGTCAGGTTGCATTTCCGAATGGCTCACGCTTGCTTTCCATCCTCCGCTACTGATCTTTCCCTGCCAAAAAACTAAACTTACGCAAAACTTCGCTAAAACGAACGCACATCCTTACGCTTGTTAGAACACACTTTCTGTTTGTGGCGCATAGCCAGAACCATGCGCTGCGGATCAAGACTATACTCTTCCACGGAGAACCATGTGACCAAAATCAATAAGTTTCTCATCAGTGCGTTTCTATTGGCTGCCGCCGTACATACCGCTGACGCGCAGGGAACATATAATTTAACAACAAACGACGAGGTCAGAATCGTTGCTACATCGGCTGGGCCGTACGGAAATGCCTATAACGATGGCTATCTTTCTGTGTACGAGGCTATCTTTGGATCATACTACAATCGCCAGAGATCTCTGATCAAATATGATTTATCCGGTGTTACAGGATCGGTGGTTAGCGCTAGCTTAACTCTAACTACAGGTTATTCCAACCCTGGCCCTGGAGCCATCGACGTATATCGGGTCGCATCAGATTGGAACCGATCACAGGTAACCTGGTACAACGCAACAAGTGGCACGGCCTGGGTTGCCGAGGGCGGTGACTATGCGGGTAACCCGGCATCATCAACTGCATACGCATCCTTTGTACCTCAGGCTGGTGTAAACACAGTTGATGTTACATATCTTGTTAAGTCATGGATCAATGGCAGCTATGCTAACTACGGCCTTGAGCTTACAGGAAGTGGTGCAACGGATGGCTCAGTAAATACTTACTTTTACCCTTATCAATTTGGAACAGCTCAGCCAACTCTTAATATCGTAACTACCGCCACAGAAACGAGTGAGACCCCGGAGCCAGGCACCCTGGCCCTGCTTTTCACGGGATCTATTAGCGGTACGCTTATACTCCGCCGGCGCAGAGCACTGTGCAGCGCGTAGCGCTTCTCGTGCCGGCCAACGAGTTCGTGGCACCGTACGTTCTTGGCGCTACTTATTCGCCGTTGGTAAGGGAAAGATACGACCATCTCAAGGAATTCTTGAGATGGTCTAACCCTGCTACCGGCAGTTATTAATTCTGAGGCTTTGGCCTGCATGTAGTATTTAGTAGATGTGCTGATTGAACGGACTTGATCGGTTCGCCATGATTCGATTCTCCCAAACACAACAACAACCAGCCTGGGCCGCACACCATCTTTATTGCCCTTGACATAGCAAAATACGGATGTTGTTTCATCATAATTGCATCATACGTATAATCAAATCCATGCTAATTGCTGGTGCTGAAGCGATCTGGCCGGTAGTTGGTGATGAGAGGGGATACATCCCCACTGATGATTTCACTGGCAATTACCTTGCCGGTGATGGGCGTTAGCAGAATTCCATTTTTATAGTGGCCGGTGGCAACAAATACGTTCTGGCACATCTGCAGGCGGCCAAGAATTGGGAAGTAATCCGGCGTTGCTGGCCGCAGGCCGCACCAGGTGTGCTGCAACTCGGCATCTAAAATGCCCGGCATCATTTGCGCCGTGGATGCAACAATATCCGTTATCCCTTTGAGTGTTGGCCGTGCATCAAAGCCGCAGTTAGCACTCGCGGAGCCCAGTATGAGCGCATTATCCTCGCCAGGAATAATGTACGAATGATTTGCATATACCGTGAACCGCACATTGTGAGGCGTTGTGGCTGGTAAGGCTGTAAGCACTTGCCCCTTATTGGGGCTAATTGGCAGCGGATACCCGAGGGATTTGCCGAGATCTGCACTCCACGCACCCGTTGCAATTACAAGAGCGCCAACACTGTAATTGCCATTCTCTGTGTGTACGGTGGTGGCTCTCTTGCTATCGCTGCCCCTGGAGACGCCTATCGAAAGCACTTTTGTATTTTCAAGGATGGTTATCCCGCGCATTAAGCACGATTTTTGCAGGCACGCTAATAGGGTGCGGGGGTTTATCTGGCGCTCTAAAGGGGATATTACCGCGCCACGAACTTCGGGAGAAAGGTAAGGCGCGATCGAGAGCGCTTCAGACGCGGTGAGGCGTACCATTTCAAGAGCCTTTGCATGCGGCCAGGTATCGAATTTCGAGAGCATGGATTCGGCTCCCTTATCGATAGCTACCCGTAGCAGACCCTCCGTTTGCAGCGCAATCTGCAGCTGCGTTTCCTCACGGAGGATGCTCAGAAAATCGCTATAATAGCGCAAACTCTCAAGCCCGAAATCTACCATGTGGCCAAATCGGCCAGAGGCTGTTACCGGTGCCAGTAATCCCGTTGCCGCACCGGATGCGCCAGAACCTATACTGCCTCGTTCCAATACCGTGGCGTGGATGCCGTAATCGGCAAGGTGCCATGCAATCGATAGGCCAATTAGGCCGCCACCTATTACCAACACATCGGATGTTGCTACCGAAAAATCGCTCACTCAGGTACTTTCTGGAGTATCCGCGCTGGTAAACTCCCAGTTGTTCAATGCGGATTTGTGTTCATTTGCCCAGACAAACAGGTGGTGCCAGCTTGTGCACGTTTCTATCAGTATTGTGCGAGGAACCACGCCGATCAATAGAAGGATCATCATCATTCACGCATAGTACCCGCACATAAAGCCGCCGGGACGCAAAGAAATGCGCGCCCGGCGGCCTTGCCTGTGATTTTGAGTTTTCCTCTGGCAAGCACAATCATGGTTAGCACGTTATCTCAGGCTATCAAGCAGCTCATCAAGCTGGCTAAACGTTTCGGGCATAGCGTTTGTGGATCCGAAGTTGACTGCTTCCTTTGTTGGGTAAAGATCGTGCATCACTACCTGAGTTTTGCCTTCTGTTTCCTCGAAGGTTACCGTGGTGATGGTTACGCCCGCCTCCCCCTCATCGTTGGTCCACACCAGGCGTGTGTTGGGTACCACCTCCAGATAGGTGCCGAAGAACTCCATTGTTGAGCCTTCGTGTGGAAACACCAGTCGATACTGCCCGCCAACCTGTACATCCATTTCGCAGGAAAGCAGGTTCAGCCCAAACGATTTTGGCACCCACCACCGTTTGAAAAGTTCTGCTGTTGTCCACGCCTCAAATACGAGATGCGCGGGGGCATCAAAGGTGCGGGTTACCTCAACCTCTACATCCGATTTCCGCACCACCTGTGTGCCATTGGCTGCAGGTTCACTGCTCGCTGACGTTTCCATTCGCATACTCCTTCTGTTTCAATTCTTCAAGAACGTTGTCCAGTTCGTCGTAGCGTGCGGCCCAGAGCTGCCGATAGGCTTCGATCCATGCCGCCTCTTCTTCCAGTTTGCGCTGCCCCAGCTTGCAGGTGCGCACGCGCCCAATCTTCTCAGTAATTACGAGCCCCGCTTGCTCTAACACGCGTATGTGTTTCCCCATGCCCGTAAGGGTCATTTGGAACCTCTCGGCAAGGGCTGTGATGGAAGTATCCGCCCGGCCGAGTTCCTCCAGAACGCCGCGCCGGGTAGCATCCGAAAGCGCACCGAACGAGGAATCGAATTGGATTTTATTATACTGAACCATATGGTTCAGTATAACAGGTGATTGTGGGAATTGCAAGGGGGAGCGAGGGAAGCAGCGATCTGCCGGTAAAACGCTGGCAATGCAGCAAAAAAACGCCCTCGCTATAACTGTGAGGTACGAACAGTGTATAACAGCGCCTAAACAAGGGAACAAGGAGACGATACGCCTACCGTGCCAAAAATCGACGGAGGCTACCCGTCAATTGTTAAATAGCTGGGCGCTTCGCGCGGTTGGGAGTGGATGCCCGGTACGACAGGTATGACAAGAGTGCGATGGAGGTAGGCACCCTTTGCAAAGCTGTCGCGCAATCAACGGTACAATCGCTATCATGAAACTTTCGCAACTAAGGGCATGCATGCATGCTTGCGATGCTGTTACTTCAGGCCGTTTGTGATCGGATGCTGGCGGAGGGCGGATAGCAGGTAGCTCTTCGCCGCAGTATGGTCCTAAAGAACTTAACTGGCACTTTGCATGCTCCGAATGTTTGCAGGGGCAATCGAGATTACTATTGGAGTAGCATGTAATGCTTGAGCCGGCCGCGAGACGAAAGTTTACGCTTAAACGAGCTTATGGGGTCTTGGTAGTTTTGACTGTTTCTGCAGTTGCAATTGTGGTTCGCCCCAGTTCTAACAGCCTTTCATCGGCACACAAGTTGATAGAATCACAAATGTACTGGGGTGATGAAGACAATATCGCTTCATGGTATGGCTGGAGGGCACCCGGCCACGTATTGAAGTCTGCCCTTGCTGATGACGGTAGCTACTATTTGTACGACGAACAGTATGATCGCCCGGTCGGAGCCTCGATAAAGATCGCAAAGGTTGGCCAGCCGGGGACGAAGTGTGTTGAGTTCTTAAGTGTTTCGCCAGATGGAACCAGGTTCTTATTTCCTAATTACAGTGAGTTGAGGGCAGCTAACACGGGAGTTGTCTCCTATAAAGGGGTTGGGATCGATGTTATCAACTACACCACGCATAGCACCATAAAATACGCTGATGTAAGTGTTGACCCAGCTATCTCCTTGACGTGGTGTGGTGACAGCCGACATTGGGTTCGGGCCAGCCCCGGCAAGGGTAACGTGAAGTTCGAATGTCATGAATCGGAAAGTGGCCGAATATCTCAGGTGGCCACTATTAACAACCCCGAGGGATTTGAGTATCTCTGGTTACAGCCTTGTTACCGGGAACAGGCATTCTACGCTATCTATGGTGACAAACACTCACACTACCGGTTAATTGCCTACGATGCATCTAATCTGTTTAAGAGATTGCGCGAATACGATGTTGAACCGCCAACGCATGATAAATTTGATTATCCGAACGTATCACCGAACGAAACGGTCATTCTCTGGGTTGGCCATGTAGACCGATCATGGCCGCGGTGCATTCTACAGCGCAGCGCCAACATAGTTTATGCTACGGACATGCATGGCGGGCATGCGGTTGAACTTGCACGAGTGGAAATTAATCCCTCTGTTCAGCTGTTCGCATTCGATCAAGACCAATTCGATGTTCGCTGGCTGCCAGGTGGTGAAGACGTATCTGTTATGTACAAAGGTGGCATGTATGTATTGCCGGTAAAGCCCCCTAATCCGTCTCTCATTACCCCTTAACTGCCTCTTGATTCTGGTTCTCTTAGCGTGCAGATACAGGAGCTCTCCTCTGCTTCTATTCTTATCTATTTGCCTTGCGGATGCGTTTGTCAAGCAGTTCCGCAAGGGAGCGGTAGCCGCAGCCCTTCAAGCCGCGTTTGCCTCTGGCCAACGCCTCATTTATTGATCGCCACGCCTCTTCCGGGGCATCCAGCACCCTTCCTCCAGCAGCATAGGATGGCCAGGTACCTGTTCTATCAAAATGCAGCCTGGCCCAGATCTCAATCTGCTCCGGGGATAGCGGCGGCGCGTTTTGATGGGTACGCTTACCACGGTACTCAACGAGCAACTGTGAGAGGGAACTACCTCCGGGCAGCGATCTGGTGCCGTCACGCAGGGCATGGTCGATGTGGCGCCACTTGTCTCCGGGGGATTGTGGAATACTCTCTTCACTGTGCATATTAGGTAATCTACCAAACGTCGCGTTATAGTCATCTGCCCAGGCCAGAATTAACTCTACCGTCAGATCCTGCCTGAATTTGTGTGGCACACCCCGTTCTCTTTCCAGAAGTCTGGATAGCGAGATCGCTTGCGGCAAACCGCGTTGACCACGATCCATGCTGCGTGCGATGCGGGCCCAATTCTCATGGGGGCTATCTAACACGGTGCCGCTTTTTGCTGTGGGCCAGTCCCCTGTAGTGGCTTTATGAGAGTCGCACCAGTTCAGGATCATATCGAAAGTGAGAGTCGGCTGTTTAATGTGGCTCACCACAGCGAATTCATCCGCGATGAGGGTGGACAAGGATGTGCCCCCTGGCAGCCCTCTGTTGCCTCTCCTCAAGGCAAGATCGATGGCGCACCAGGTGTCCTGCGTGCCAGGCACTGGGTTTTTGGTAGTAGCGGTGGGCCATACATTATGCTGTGCATGATATTCTGCGATTTTCTGAACAACAACAGGCATTGTCAGATTGTGTTTTTGCGTTACTGTTTTTCGTTTTCCACCCATCTCTGCGGTTAGTTTGGCCAGACTGGATACATAAGGCAGACCACGACCACCCTGGTTCAGTGCTGCTTCCACAGAGCTCCATACCTCTCCCGGTGCAGCAAGCACGTCTCCACTATCATTTGTTGGCCAGTTGCCGGTTGTTTCATAGTGATGCTGGATCCACTGCCGGATATCCTGTATGTTCAGTGGTTGTACTTTGTGATAAATACGCGCTCCGCGTTCTGCATGCAGGAAATGTGCCAGAGGCAATTTGCGATCAAAACCACGCTGTCCCTTGCGCATGCGTTGATCCATAACTGCCCAGGTTTCTCCCGGACACTCAAGAATTGGGCCACTATTTGATTTCGGCCAACTGCCCGTGCGGGCATGATGACTATCTGCCCATTTCAGAATAGTGTCATACGTAAAGTCGGGTAAGTCCGCACAGTTCGGTACTCCACGATTGTTTGAAAGCAGACGAATTAGTGAAGACCCACCCGGCAGCCCCCGGTTGCCTTTTCTGAGAGCAATATCAACAGCTACCCAGGTCGCTTTTGAGCCTTCCTCAAGTGGCCCATCATTAGGGTTGGGCCAACGACCCTGTTCAGCATAAAACCGATCTGCCAGCTCTAATATCCCGGTTTCAGTCCAGTTTTCACGGCGTGTATTGCCAGCTCGTTGGATGCGATGCTCGCTTATTAGGAGTTTACGGAGAGATGAGCCGCCGGGGCAGCCGCGATGGCCATGCTGCAGGCTATCGTTAATTATGCTCCAGGTATCGGTTGGAGATTCAAATACTGGGCCTGAGGTGATCGTTGGCCAGGCACCTGTTCTGCTGTGGTGCGAATCTACCCAGGCAAGAATTTGGGGTAGGGTGAACGGTTCCTTCGCGGTGCCTTTGCGCTTCGGCTGTGCCTTCTTAAGCCTGAGGCGCCGCCTTTCTTTAGAGGCAAGAACGGCAGCGTGAACGGCCTCCGCCTCCCTATCGCTATACAGCCGTTCAGGTTCAGCATCCAGGCTGTCGGCATCTTCTATAGGAGCTGTCGGCAATTCAGAGTAGTCATTGTTTTGCATGGCTGTGTTTCGCTATTAAAGTACGTGGTTTAAGATACAGTGCATCCCGTCTCAATTTCCTACCCGGTACCCAGATTGAGGTCACCAAAAGGTTTGACTGCCGGGCAAAACGGTTGCCTGCGGGATGCCACAGGACTAAGGATACAAGAATACCTGAATCACACCCCCTCCATCATCCCAAGGTACAATTGGAATCATGTGTAGTTAAAGAGCGGTAGCGCAGGGAGCCTAAACCATGGCCAGCAGATTGAAAAGCGTGAAGCAAACAGCAGCTGTTCTCGTTGCGGTGGCAGCAGGCCTGCTGCCGTTATCTGGTTCTCCTGCTTGCGCCGATCCAACGGCAGATGCCCGCAAGGCTATCGGGACGCAATACAACAAATATTGCAAAGCCCAGGATGCAAAAGATATCAAAGGTGTGATGGCGGTGTTCTCAAACGATTTCGTTGAGCGTGATTCTAGTGGGCACAAGTCTGGATATGCTCAATATCGCGCGCAAAGGCTCAAATTTTTCGCCTCTTCTGGCCCCATAAATTCCCATGTGGATATCGATTCAATAAGCTGTACAAATGATACGGCGATATTGCAAATTCATGAGGGTGATTTCGTAATGGAAAAGGCGGTTTCCAGGGGTGGTGCCAGGTCTATCAGTATCGGCGATTCCTGGCGTAAGGAGAAGTGGGTTAAGAAGAGTGGTGTGTGGCTGCTCATTGCATCTTCGATCGGAGAAAGATGATCGACTGCAGTGATGCCTCGGCCGGGCTACCGGGTTGTTTCATTATGGAAGTGATTGCAGTAGTCAGCTATGATGCTCCGGAGACTACCCACACAATTGTGCCAAAAGTAGGCACTCTTCACTTGTTTGCATAAATCAGGGAGTACCACTTTTAGATGCCAGCGCCTTCACCTCTATTTCGTAGCATACAACAACGCCAGTTGCGGCGCCGGTTGAGGTCTGCGCTTCACCTGGTTTGCTTCGTTGTTCTTACCGTATGGGTGGTGCCGATGATGCTTACTTTAATTGGGATGCTACCGCCAGTGTACTGGTCCTATGGTATGGCCCTAACGGCTGTTGTCTGGGCATCCACCGTTGTTTCCTGTATTCGTCACTTTCGGAAGTTGCGGCTGCCACGGTTGGTTGAGGAGGAGCTAATTATGGCCAGCACTTGCGTTGGAGACCTCGCGCGGGTTGCATGCATCCGGAATAACGAGATTGCATCCTCAGCCCGAACCCGCCTTAAGCATATCCTTCAAAGCGGTTTACCCGAACAGAGTTACAAATTGGATCGCAAGGAGTACAAAGCCATTGACCACTTACTCAAGAGTAGCGACATTTGCTTGATAGAAGCTATTTTGAGTTGCGTACCGCTGTTGTGGAATGAGAGTATGAGCGGGCCACTACGCCAGCTTTCCGCGAACCCGGCGATGTTCCCTGAAACACTGTCCCTGCGTGAAACGGCCAGAAATGCGCAGGAGAGATTGCGTTTGAGCTGAACATTCGAGCGAATTCGTGTAATGACAGGCGCACTTAGCTGCGATGCGCTACATGTTCAACCACTTCCATCTATCGAACTCCCCCTGCCCTACACTGCCCTCTTATCCTTGCATTCGGGCAGGTTTCGAATGCGGCACCAGTACTCCGAACGCACATCGTCATCAATTAAAATAGGTACGCGCTCTCCAAAAAGGCGATCGCTGCCATCGTGCTTGCAGCCAGATATCCAGTAGTGCTCGCCGGTTTCAACGCAACGGTAGTTTGATGCCGCATCTTTGATATGCTGGAAAGCCATTCCGCCATAGTAAAGTGTTCTGCCACTTTTGGAGGCTGTAACCCTACCAATAACGGCCTCCCCATAATTCTTACTGGTTTTGCGCTCCAGGTACATAATCCGGCCCTTGCTGGTGGCCAGTGTTTGTTTTGCAGCCCATGGCTCTGCTGCCTGGTTTGCACCTGGAAATTCAAGCGTCGTGGGATCTACTCCAAGCTCTTCAAATAACCGTTGCGCTTTATTCTTGTTCTGGCGAGAAATGCCCACCTTCTGTGATTCTCGGGCATATTCCATCAGCATATCTCGGCACTGCTGCCGGGCTTCCGTGTCTGCTCGGGCGCGGCTCCAATGGTTGGTGGAAGGATCATACAGTGCGTATCTTTCCTTCCAAAATGCATCAAAGTGCTGCTCAAACTCTGCCAGTTTCATCAATAGTGCCCTCCTTCTGCACGGCTGCCGCTGCAATCCAACGGGATTATTGGGTTGCCCATGCACCGTAAGTACAGGGTTCAGCTCTTTATAGAACAGGCGAGAAGTTTGCTTAAATGGATGCCGTAAACAGAGCCGATTATTTCCAAAGCTGGGGCAGGCGATATTTGAATGCCGCCCTATATGGCAACTTGTGCAGGTAGAATCTGGTTTGGCCCGGTTCGCGAGAGGCACTTTTTATGCAGGCTGGTGCCTGGTTAAGCTCATATACATTCAGGTGGAGGGAATATGCGCCAGAACTCTTTGTTCGCTGCAATTTTGTTCCTGATTTGCACTCTGTTATCTGCGGCAATCCGGCCGGTTTCAGCATTTCAAACCGGAGGGGCCATCCTGTATATTGCCGGCCCAGATCAGAAGGTTGGAATACCCACCGATTTGTTTCCGAACGGGGCATCAGCCATAAAACTCATTCGCCCCAAAACCGTTCCTGCATCGGCGGAAGAGCTAAAGAAGTACAACTTAATTGTTATTGATAACGTCCGTGCATCGGAGTTTTCGCGCGTTCAGATGCGCGCCATTGCCATCGCATGCAAAGAATATGGTGTTGGCTTCTGCATGATTGGTGGGAGAAACAGTTTTGCCTCCGGTGGGTACCGGGGCACCCAGATAGAGGAAATGCTGCCCGTTAGTATGGATGTAAAACCCGACGACCGGCCCGAAAGTGCAGCGGTGGCCGTGGTGATAGAAGAAGCGGAGGTACAGGCCTTCGAGACGTGGCCAAAGGAGTTTTGCAAGCTAACGGCCAGTTTATTGGAGCCCTGCGATTGGTTTGGAGTATTGGATTGCAATGGCTCCTTCCTTCCAGATCCTAAATCAGAAACCGAAGGGCAGTGGCTGGTGCCGCTTGAATTGGTTCATGATACCGATGTGCTGCGCTTTAAGATCGAAAAATTCGCCAGCCTCGGCGACCCATCGTCCTACGAAAAGTTTTTGAGAAACGCCCACCGCGAGGTTGTTAAAACCGGGGCAAAGGTCAAACACATTATTCTTGTCGGCGATGGGGATGCGATATATGAAGAGGGTGTTGGTAAGATGCCCGGACTTCTCAAGGCAATAAAAGCTGCTGGTGTAACTGTTTCAACCGTAGCCTACAATTGTGAAAAGCCAGAAATCAAGTTTATGAAGCAGATTGCAGACCTGGGTGGCGGCAGGGCGTATGTTGCGTTAACAGGCAAGGATATTGCCAATATTGTATCGGCAGATATGTCGGCAATAGGGCAGAGTGTAATGCGAACCGGGCCAACCAGAGTGCGTTCTGTAGAGGGGGATGCAACATTCAATGGGATTGATTGGGCGGCTTCGCCACCGCTGAGTGAGAGTAACGCAGCTTCGCTTAGGCCAGATGCTGCAGTGGTGCTCGCTACTACGGGCAGCGGGAGCGGCCCACTGATTGCACGCGGCCGGTTTGGCGCTGGCAGGGTTACTGCTATTCTATTTCAGCCGCAGGGCACACAAAGCTGGATTAAATGGACAGATTATTCAGCGTTCTGGCGAAAGATACTGGAGTGGCATGCCGCCAGTAGGGATAACCCGGCGCTGTAGCTTTGCTAACGATTCCATCTTCAGATCGTTAGTAAGCAAGCACACCAACAGCAGGATCACAATCAGCACAGGTGTCTACCTAACCATAGGGGCGAAGAGTGCATCCCGATCAATCAACTGCCTTCAGGCCGTGACATCAGAGACTTTGCGGGACTTCGGCGCTATCTTTGTTTGGGTTTTTGCTTCTCTGGTAGGCCGAAGAAGGCTGTATGGCTGTATGAGCACTTCAGCACTAATGCCAAAATTATTGTTGAGTTTTCTAACCATTCTTAAGGTTAGGCCCCGGCGGCGATTCATTATTTCATTCACTCTGGCCCTTGTACCCACGCATGATTCCAAATCCCTCAGGGTTAACCCTCGGCTCTCGATATAGTATTTTAGCGCTTCAATCGGATCTGGTGGAAGTATCTCATGCTCGCTTTTTTCGTAGGCTTCAACAAGCGTTGCAAGCACATCGAGCTCATTTTCTTCAACGCTGTCCGGTTCAGCATCCATAAGCAACTCGATCCGAGCGAGCGCTAGGTGGTAATCCTGATTATTGCGTATTGGATGGATTTGCATTGACTATTTCCTAAACGATACCTGGTTCAATTTCATCATACTCCTTGTGAGTACCAATGAAACGAATGTACACAATCCCGCGGTTGTAGTGGATCTTTACAACCAATCGGTAGTCGTTTCCCTTGATATTAAAGACAACGCGATTATTGGCGACAATACTTGCGTTCTTGTACACATCTTTAATATCCTGTGGTGAAGTCCACATTGCACCTTCCGCATCATGGAGCCAGGCCCGAAGTGGTTGTTCGGCGCTTTGATGGTTCTGTTGCTCCCAAAAATCCCGCAATGTACTTCTGGCAATAATGCGCATGAACAATTGTACCTCTGTTCCCACTACGGGAACAAGCCTCAAAATCACTGTGCGGTCAATGGCTCGTTGTCTTGTTCTAATGTACCGTTACACACCTCAGCCAGCTACACTTTGCAGGGTTGTGAGCGCAGTTTCTCGAATAGGCGAGCACGTGCCACGGGCAGTACGCAATGCGTCCAACTTACTTCCAGGGCATCCATACTTTTGCCCACAGATGCTCAACGCCCATCTGTTGTGCGTGGGCCGTATTGAGGAGTGCTACAGGGAATGCTGATTGTTCATGCGAGTTTTAGCGGCCCCAATATTGTGTTTTGGGCAGAGCAATCGGCAATGCGTTCGGCAAGTACAGATCCCGGTACAGCACCGGCAGGCAAGAGCAGCCCAAAAGCTCCCCTTCCATCGCCATATGATGCCGATTCAAAACTGCTGAGCAAGGTGATTGCAGCGGCAGGCTTTCTCAAAACAAAGGATTTGCCCAAACCGCAGCCGGTGCTCGCGTGGCTACCAACTTCAAAGAACGGCCCCATCCCGTCCAGTGCTATCATAGATGAGCTGCCTATTTCCACCAGCGCCCCATCCATTTGCTGCTGGCAAGTTACAGGCATATCACTTGCGCCTGATCAGGCAATATCGGTGTTGAAGGTTGCCTCTGCAGAGTCAGGCGTTATTTTTGGTGCATCCTTCCAATACCTGGCGCAGGCGCTCAATTTTGTTGCCGGGCTGGTTACACAACAGCAGTTTTTGCCGAACCTGGTGTTCGAAAATCGAAACTGGGTCGCACGGTGGCAGGCCTGCCTCAACCATCCTAATTCTGAACGCATGAAGCAGCTGGCAGCCGCAATGCCGCATGCCTGCCGGGCTGTAACAGAAGTGGGCAACACAAAGGCTCCTAATACCGCAGCGGGTGCCCTGCTTTCCCGGTTTGTTTCTGTGTATTGCGATTATATTGTTCGGTATGCAAACAATCCCTATCGCAGCATGCCTCCTGCAAACCAGGCAGCGCACGCCGCACGCAATACGTTTGCAAGCGTTCATGAGCAGTGGTTGTTTGCCCTTTGCACCAGCACCGGGGAGATGCCTGGCGATACGCGTGAGCTGAGCCAGCTTGCATCTCAGATTGTTGAGTGGCGCTCGCCATTGCGAGTATCCCTTGATGCCCCGTTTAAGCTCTGCTTTCGCCTCAATGAACCTGCCAGCGGCACTGATGAGAGTGCTGAAGGGGTAACCGAGGAAACAGAGTGGTCGGTAGACTACCTGTTGCAGGCATGCGACGATCCGAGCCTCCTGATTCCTGTTTCTGATGCCTGGAAAGAGCAAAGTGATGGTGCTAAGCACCTGATCCGGCCAGAGTTCAAACCCCGGGAATATCTGCTTTCTGCCCTTGGAATGGCTGCCAGAGTTAGCCCCGAGATTGAAAACAGCTTGCGCACGCAGGCTCCCAGTAGGTTTGAATGCGGGGTTGATACCGCTCAGACCTTTTTGACAGAAACCGCCTGGATGCTGGAACAGGCAGGTTTTGGCGTGCTATTACCTGCATGGTGGACCCGTAAGGGGATGCGGACGAAGCTGGGTGTTCGCGCCTCGGTAAAAACTCCTAAGATGACTTCCCGGGCTGGCCTCTCGCTGGATAGCCTTGTAGATGTAGACTGGGAGATTGTGCTTGGTGAGAGTGCGCTTACGCTTGAGGAGCTTGAAGCGGTGGCCCGGCAGAAGAGCTCGCTTGTAAAGGTAAGGGGCCAGTGGGTACAGCTGGATTCTGCAGAAATTGAAGCGGCAATCGCTTTCTGGAAGCAGCATAGGGCAGAGAAGCGCTCTGTGCGGGATGTGGTGAGGATTGGCCTTGGGGCATCGGAAGCGGCAAACGGGCTGGATGTTAAGGGGGTTAAGGCCACTGGCTGGATGCAGGGGTTTCTGAATGGCTTGAACAGCCAGGCCGATGGCCAGGAGGTTGCAATACCGCGCCAATTTGTGGGAACGCTGAGGCCCTACCAACACCGGGGTTATGCCTGGATGGAGTTTCTGCGCCAGTGGGGATTGGGCGCGTGCCTTGCAGACGACATGGGGCTTGGCAAAACCTGCACCACTCTCGCCCTTGTTCAGAGGCAGGTAGAAGCTGGCTCTGCCAAGCCGGTGCTCATTGTTTGCCCCACATCTGTAATTGGTAACTGGCAAAAAGAGGTGCAGCGGTTTACTCCTGAACTGCGTGCGGTGGTTCATCATGGATCTGCACGGGCAAAGGGTGCCGCATTTAAAAAGGAGATTTCGGACGCAGCCCTGGTTTTATCCAGCTATGCCTTGCTGAGCCGCGATATTGAGCTGCTGAAAACGGTTGAATGGGGCGGAGTTATCCTTGATGAAGCTCAGAACATCAAAAACCCGGAAACAAGGCAATCGAAGGCGGCACGCAGCCTGACTTCCGATTTCCGCATAGCGCTAACAGGCACACCGGTCGAAAATCATATTGGCGACCTATGGTCGCTCATGGAGTTTACCAACCCCGGCTTTCTGGGCAGCCAGGCCGCTTTTCGGCGTAAGTTTTTTATGCCAATTCAGGTAAATGGCGATGCTGCCGCCACGGCAAAGCTAAAGCAGCTAACCACCCCCTTCTTGCTTCGGCGCCTGAAAACGGATAAAACCATTATTAGCGACCTGCCAGAAAAGCAAGAGATGAAGGTGTATTGCACCCTCACTTCGGAGCAGGCAACCCTGTACCGGGCCGTAGTAAACGAGCTTGAGCAAGGCATAGAGGGTGCAGAGGGGATTCACCGCAGCGGTGTGGTGCTGGCTGCCCTTTCTAAAATTAAGCAGATCTGCAACCATCCGGCGCAGTTTCTGAAAGATAACAGCGGCCTTACAGATAGATCTGGCAAGTTGACCCGCATTACTGAGATGCTGGAAGAGGTAATAGAATCGGGAGACCGTGCGCTGCTGTTTACGCAGTTTGCAGAGATGGGGGAGCTGCTTAAGAAACATCTTCAGGAGACATTTGGCACAGAGGTGCTGTTTCTGCATGGCGGCGTATCCAAAAAGCAACGCGATAGCATGGTGGAGCGGTTTCAATCGGGATCTGGTGGACCTGCCCTCTTCATCCTATCGTTGCGTGCAGGCGGCACCGGGCTTAACCTTACAGCAGCCAACCATGTATTCCATTTCGATCGCTGGTGGAACCCGGCTGTGGAGAACCAGGCAACCGATAGAGCCTTTAGAATTGGCCAGAAGCGAAACGTGCAGGTGCATAAGTTTGTGTGCCTTGGCACGCTGGAAGAGCGCATCGATTCTATGATAGAGAGCAAACACACCCTGGCCACCAAGGTGGTGGGAACCGGTGAGGATTGGATTACAAAGCTCTCCAATACAGACCTGAAAGAGATGTTTGCACTGCGCGACGAGGCCGTTTCGGACTGAGAACGAAACCCCAGGAATTACACTGAGGAAATACAGGCCAGGAGAGTGCTGTGGGCTGGTACGAAACAAAGAAACGGCGCACCGTAACGGGCGGGATAAAAGCCGCAAGCAAAACGGGGGCATTTGGGCAAAGCTGGTGGGCCAGGCGATGGATAGCAACGCTTGAATCCTTCGATATTGGCTCACGGCTTGTGCGGGGAAGATCGTACGCGCGCTCCGGGCAGGTTATCTCAATTCAAATAGAGGCCGGCATAGTGCAGGCCCGTGTACAGGGTTCGCGCGCAACCCCTTACAAAGTAACTATAAGAACCACAATGCTCTCAAGCGATGAATGGCAGGTTGCTGCAGAAACCCTGGCAAGCCAAACCTACTACGCTGCCAAGCTTATTGGCGGCGAAATGCCAGATAGCATTGAAGAGGCCTTTGCAGATGCTGGCCTAAGCCTATTTCCCAAAAGCTTGAAGGAGATTAGTACGGATTGCAGCTGCCCGGATTGGTCTAACCCATGCAAACACATTGCCGCGGTGTACTATTTGTTGGGTGAAGAGTTTGATAGGGATCCGTTTCTGATATTCAAGCTGCGCGGGTCAACCCGAGAGGCCATCGTATCCAAAATTGTTGGCGTATCGGCCGCAAACGGTTTGGAAGAAGCGCCGGAGCCGGAACCGCTGAACGCAGACGTGACGGGCTTCTGGCAGATTCCCGCTGACTTTACAGAAACAGGTGGCTTTGCTGCCGTGCCACCCGTACATGCGGCCCTGCCCAAAAGGCTCGGCAGCTTGCCTTTTTGGCGGGTAAGCACCCCGCTTGT
>CAIONQ010000090.1 GCA_903859705.1 uncultured Chthonomonas sp. | reverse complement strand
CGGGGGACAGACATAACATATATTTCTTATTTATCGCATTTGACCCCTATTTGCGAGCGACGCATGATTGTTGTGCTAAGACAGAATATTCGCCGGCCAGCCATATGCTGGTGCATTTAACTATGGCAATCCCCGGTAATTGCTGCTGTATACCGCCCTCAGCAGGTAGCATAGGAGTCGATTCGCTTTTTCATCGGCATTGCCTTAGTGCGGGGGTGGAAGCTATTTTATGTTTCTCACGCGGTGGCCGCGGAGAGATGCAAGAGCGCATTCGGCGCGGCGTTGGGGATTGGTGTGTTGTTGCCCTGCTGTGCATGGTTCGTAAGCTCACATTTACAGCATGCGTTGGCCTGGCTGATGTGCCCGGGTTTTATCGGCAGATCGCTGCTTCCCATTTCCCCATTTCTATGCTAAACCATTAGTGTGATTTGCCACGGCTGATGCCGATGAGGAGAATCCCACCGATGTTTTCGAAACCAGCCATCTGTTTCTCTGCCATTGTTATCTTTGCGTTATCAAACCATTCTGCAACGGCTCAGAGCGTTATTAAGATTGACCATGCTGCCCGGGCAGGGGTTTATGTGTGCCGGATTACCGCACCGGAACTGGCAAGCAAAGTGGGCGGTAGGGCGGCAGTGTTACGGCTACGGGCGGTAGATGGTTCTGAACAACGTGCCGCATTTGTTCCTGATAGCACCGATACTGGCACTGCTGCCGGTAGCGTTATATGCACGCTGAAGAAGCCAGGTGAACAGGCTTTCAAGGTGGTGGGTATCCAGCATTCAAATCCCTCATTGGCTGGCAGGGAAGAGGGTGCCATTCACCTTGCTGGCGCGAAGTTTGCTATGGATTTTACTGCCGATTCAGCACATGGCTCGCCCTGCGAGTTTGATTTTGCCACTGGTTTGAAGCTTACTGATTTTGCCTGGAACGACAGAGTATACAAGCCCGACCGTGGTGGCTTTATGCTCCGCAACGATAAAAAGCAGCGTGCCGAACTCCTGTTACGCTCAGACATATGCTCGGTAATTCGCACCGCCGCTTACTACTGCGCTCCTGATGGTAAGCATGCTCCGGGCGATCCGATGGCAAGATATACCTGGGTTTTGTTTCCGGATTCTAAATCGGTTTATGTGTATGGTGAAGTAACCCAGAAGGTGCCAGCAGAATGGACTGAACTGCACTTTCTGGAGTTTAATATCTCCGGTGCCGAGTTTACGCACGTGGCAGGTGGCGAGCCAGAGAACAGCTTTGCTCTGAAGGCTAACAAGGCATCCACCTACTTCTCGGGACGCGGGGTGCTGAGTGATGGGCAAAACAGCTTTGGTATGTACCGATCGCCTGTAACGCTGTACGATGGCAGGGGCGAGTACGGCACCTATTTGCACGGAGTATGGATGCCGTGGAACAGTGATTCTCAGCGCTTCAGCGCCTGGTTATATCTGGATACAAGCGGCCTCAAAACAGACCCCCAGCAAGCTGCAAAGCGTGTAGCGAGGTATCTGGCAGAACCTGACAACAACGAGCCAATTCCAGGCACGGCCCTGCTTAGTGAAGAACAGGTGGAAAGAAAGATACGGAGCCAACTTACCCACGCTGGCAACTGGCTTAATACGATGCATGCCCTTACCGCCCGCAAATATCTTGCTATGGGCAATGTAAATGCGGCCAGGTTAGCTCTCATTTCGCCCACGCAGGGGGCGAGTATTCAGTTTGCTCACTCTGGCACTGCCGGAATCGCAATTGAGCACGGGCCAGATGGATGCAGGCTGCTTGTATTTGCCGATCTATTTCGGGGGATCGACTTGCTGGCGGCCCCCTCACAGCTGTTTTATACCCATGTTCAGTTGGATAGGCAGGGTGCCAGCCGAGATATCTCCGGAGATCACGGTTGGGGGCAGGTTTTTGTGCTGCCACCCGGCCATAAGCCTGGATCGCAGGAGGTTATACTGCAACTCTCACAGCCTACCGATCTTCACCTAAAGGGGCTAAGCGCTACAGTTACCGCCACTCCAGTTGAAAATGGCTGGGAATGGGGGCTCCGCCTGGATTGTAAAGGCACGCAGCTAAGTGTGATGCGCGCCGATTACCCGATACTGGCACTTGCCGAACCCGGAGCAAACGCCAGAATGCTGCTTCCGGTTGGCTCTGGCCAGGTGCGCAAACAGTTTTGGAGCACTCCTTCACAGTATAGTGGTACCTATCCCAGTGGCTGGTGTGCCATGCAACTTGCGGCAGCATACGATGAAGGAGCAACGCCGGAACAAAGCCATGGGCTGTACCTTGCCATTCACGATCCTCTGGGAAGCATGCGGGATTGGCGCGTGGAATCGGACCCTGCATCCAGATCTGTTAACTTCCGATGCCAGATTCCAGCACCCTCTATGAATATAGCTGGCAACGGTTTTCTTCACTCTGGCACGGTAAGCACACGCATTCTGCATGGCGATTGGTATGAGGCTGCGCAGATATATGGAAAATGGGTTAGGAAGAGTGCTGCATGGTGGCCCACTGGCAAGCAAGCCGGAAGGCAAGATACCCCGGAATGGATGCGCAACCTGGCTGTGTGGCTGCAGATGGGCGGACCAGTTGCCGATACAATCTCTGGTGCGCTGCAGTTTCAGAAAAGGCTTGGAACCAAGGTTGGGTTGCACTGGTACAACTGGCACCATAACCCGTTTGATAACGACTATCCTCACTACTTGCCCGCACGGCCCGGCGTAGCCGAAGGTGTACAGCAGTTGCAGCAGCATGGCATTCATGTAATGCCGTATATTAACGGCCGCCTGTGGGATACACGGGACGATGGTTTGAAGGACCTTGAATTCACATCGCTTGCCCTGCCCAACGCAACAAAAGATGGCGGAGGGCATCTGATCTTCGAAAGCTATGGCAGTAAAGAAAGCGATGGTTCCGACGTTAAGCTGGGCGTGATGTGCCCTACCACGCCGTTGTGGAAGCAAACGGTGAATACCGTTGTAAACAACATATTCAAGCAATTGGGCACAGATGCGGTGTATATCGATCAGGTTGGCGCTGCTCCGCCGGTAGTTTGTGAAGATAAGACACATGCTCATGCCCCGGGAGGCGGATCCTGGTGGAACCAGGGATACTGGGATCTGGTGGATACCATCCGAAAGTCTATGCCAGGGGGCAAAGCACTCACTACGGAGTGCAACGCGGAGCCATTTATAAGGCAGTTTGATGGGTACCTCACATGGCACTGGCAGTACGACGGGCAGGTACCGGTGTTTCCCGCGATTTATAGCAGCGCTGTTCGGACATTTGGGCGTAGTTATGCTGGCGGGCTAAATAGGGACCTGGCCTTTAAGATGCGTGCTGCACAGCAGTTGATGTTTGGCGAGCAGATAGGCTGGTTTAGCCCTGATGTTGCCGAGGCAAAGGGCAATTTTGAGTTTTTGCAGCAGGTAGTGTTTCTGCGGTCAAAATACAACGTGAACCTTATTCATGGGCAGATGGCCCGCCCACCACACCCGTTGCAGGCAGTACCGATGGTTACAGCAGACTGGCAGTGGGCGGGCGTAGATATGGTTACAACTTCAGCACTATTTACATCCGAGTGGCGGGCTGCGAACGGACCAACACGCGTTATGCTGTTTGCAAATGTGAGCGACAAACCCATTCGCACGCAAATCCGAGTTTCCGAGCCGCAAACCCGGCAGGGCCGACAGCGGTTGTTAAAGGTGGTTACCGGCAAAGGCACGGAGCATACATTGGTACTGCCGCTGGCCGGAGTGGTGACGCTGGACCTTGGAGCTCATGACGTGGCTGCGTGGGAAATAGACGGTAAGTAATGGCGCTACCCCAAACTTCCGATCAATGGCCACAGGGGATACCCAATGGCGAAACCGCGTGGTTGAACATTGGCAGTGTATCCATCTATCGCTTCAAGCTGGATCTCAATGCAGAAGATCAGGGGAGGGCTCTGGCACTGCTGTCTGAAGAAGAAAAAGCCCGTGCCGCTCGCTTTGTACGAGAATATCATGCGGCGCGCTTTGCGGCAGGCAGGGCAGCCCTGCGCACTATACTGGGAAGCTGGATGCAAGCAGCCCCTGCTGGAATTCGGTTTGAGTACGGCGAAAAGGGCAAACCAGTTGTAGCCCGGGGGCCAGAATTTAACCTCAGTCACTCTCACAACATCGCACTACTCGCAGTTACAACGCAGGGCAGTGTTGGTATAGATATTGAAGAGGTAGACCCACGCACTGAAATCGCCGGTATTGCCCGCAGCTTTTTCACAGCGGCCGAAACCGAAGAACTGTTGGCGTTGAAGACGCATGAAGAACAGGTGGAGCGGTTTTACCGGCTATGGACCTGCAAAGAAGCGTACTTAAAGGCCAGAGGAACGGGGATTTCTGCAGGACTAAACAAGTGTGAGTTATCGTTTGACAATGACAACGCCAGAATTGTAGTCCCCGCCGAGCCTGCGGAGACCAAACGATGGCAGATACGGATGCTTGCCGCACCGGTAGGGTACATTGCAGCTGTATGTGCTGAAACTACCGCTCTCAGGTAGCAACCTTTCTTCGCAACCAAAACACAATGGCCCCGCCCGAGATATGCCGGGTGGGGCGATTAGTTCATAGAACGCTACTTAACGTATCCATACTTTTTTAGCACTTTTAACATTTCCCGATCCTCAGGAAGGCTATGTGGATCTTTAGCTGATTTGAGTATTGCTTCGGTTTCGCTCACTCCGAATCGGTTTTTGCGATTCGGGTCCGCGCCTCGAGAGAGAAACCACTCCAGAGCTTCAGAAGAATGCAGTGCATGAATGTCATCGGACCCTTCCCCATTATTAAAATTGACGCCCGTTTTGTAAATTTCGTTGCGAACTGCTTCTCGAACATGCCTCAGCGTATAGCACTTCAGGTCGTCCTTGGCGTCTCTAATGGCATTGTGGCGAATTAATAGTAGGAGTGTTTCGTCGGTCCAGTCATCGTAATACATATTGTCCCAGCACTGGTTATTGTCTCGCAGAGCGGTTGGATCTGCACCGGCAATTAATAGAGCCTGTACAATCTGGTTTCGCCGAATTCGCCTGTTGTCATCGTCTGTATAGCCCTCGGTTGCGTATACGATTGGTGTGTTACGCAGAACGGGATGAGCGGGATGAAAGAGCCGACGGATGCGCTCCTGAAACGGTAGAACTTCCGCCACATCGATACTAAAGTTAGGATTAGCTCCTGTCATAAGGAGTTTCGCGACCTGAGTGTAGTCAGCATTTTTTATGGCGAGGATGAGCTCTAAGCCCAGCTCTCGCTGTCTTTGTGCGCGGTTAATCAATGAGATATTTGCCGATACGAGTATGATCGTAACGGTCACGAGGGAAACAGCAAGCTTGAACCATTTGCGGTTAGATAAGGTGGGCTTCTTAACGTCGTTCATTTGCACCAACTTAAAGTCGGACCCGCTTTAATCGCATCTATTGCAGTGTTAGCGAGGCATTATAGATCAAACCATGATCAAAATACCATGTACTTCCTTGCCACTGGACTGTTTTAGCCGCACGATCCGCCCAGACAATCCAGACTAGGTTGGGTGTAATATGGCAAGCAGTGGCTCAGGCGGAAAGAGACACAGAAAATAATCGCCCGGCACTGATTGGCAGCGCCGGGCGATTATTGGTGCTTTCAAGGCAAGCACGTGCTTACTTCTTTGCGGCCTCAGTTTTGATTTCGCGAACGTAGATGTTCTTGAACCAAAGATGATCGCCGTGATGCTGTAGCTCAATTTGCTCAATCGGGTAGATCGGCTTATCGCGCTCCCAGTAGTTTTCCATGGTAACGTTGTGTACCACCAGCACATCGTTGAGGTAAACGGTAACTTTGTCACCGATCATCAGGATGCGGAACCGGTTCCATTCGCCGATGGGCTTATCTGCCACTGCAGTGGGGTTGCTGGGGTTCTTCTGGTTGTTATACAGTCCGCCAGAGCCCAGCGGGTTGTCCCAAATCTGAACCTGGGGGCTGCCGCGCAGGTAGATGCCGCTATCGCCCTTGGCGTTGATTTTCCAATCCACCAGCAGCTCAAAGTCCTTGTACGGTTTTACGGTGCAAAGGCTGTTGTTCTTGCCATCGTACTCAATCACGCCATTGTTAACGGTCCAGTGTTTCAGGGCCTCTTCGGTGGCTTTCGCCTCTGCCTCTTTAAGCTGTTCGGCCGTCATCTTCTGGCGGTGTGGCGGATCGGATACAAGGCCCTTCCAGCCTTTGAGATCCTTGCCATTGAAAAGCGCCTTGAAGCCATCTGGGGCGTGGTTGTCCTGTTCGGGCTTGCTCAGGTCTTTAACAAAGATGTTGCGGAATGCGCATTCTGCCGGACCATGGCCAAGGAAGCCAAGGTAACCCACCGAGCGGCGAAAGCCTGGGTGGATGGCAAACACTTCCGGGTCGTCAACCTTGTTCAGGTCTGCATCTACAGTCACCATGCCATTGACGGTGATCTTGATGTGGCGGCCTTTTGCAACAATCTCTTCGGTGTTCCACTCGCCGGCTGGCTTCAGTGAACCGCGCTTTGCGGATACCACCTTATAGATTGAGCTGTGGTACTGGCCAGGTTCCAGGTGGGCATACATGGGGTCATCGTCGTCCAGAATCTGGAGTTCCATGCCTGAGTACGCTGCATCCCCCTTAAATGGGGTTCGAACACCCACACCGTTGTTTGCTCCGTGATCCAGCTTGAAATCGAACTGGAAAACGAAGTCTGAGTACTGCTTATCCAGGAACAGGTTGCCAGCCGTTGGGCGGCACTGCAGCACTCCGTGGTTCGGAACATAGCCGCTCTTATCGCCACTGGCAACAATCCAGCCGTTTAGCGTTTCGCCATCAAAAGCTTTCTTAAACCCACGCGGTGTGGGTTTGATGCCGGTATCTTCTGCTCTTACAGCGCTTCCTGCGCCAAGCAAAAGAAGCATCGACGCGAAGGCCCCGAAAAGTGGCCTTAACCCTCGTTTCGACATTTTCTCTCCTCAGTAACGGCAGCCCTGCGTATTGAAGCTCCGTCTCTGGTTGGGCTTTTGAACAGCCGTCCCCTTTTTTCCTGCCAACTCCATTCATATTTGCCATCAAGCATGGTTTTCGCCAGGGATGGCGCATTAATGTTTACGCTTCTTTGTGGGTACCTTCTTTTGTACAGGGGGAGCCAGTTTCCAGATCAAAGCCTTCACTTCGGTTTCAGTCATCAGTTTTGCATGGCCATCAACTGTTGCTATAGCCACGCGTCCCTCGTGCCTGTAATTAACAACGCCATTCTTGCCTTCGTAAAACAGCACAGTGCGGGCAGGATTTTCAACATCTGCAAACGAGCGGTTTTGCAGGTTGACGTTCATGCTGTAAGAGATGGTTCCTTTAGCATCCTGCGCACATCGGAACATATCGTCGTTCTTGACATAGGGTGCGATGAGCCTGTTGTAGCCCGCCGCAGATCTTGGCAATACTTCATCGTAATCCTGAACATACATCAGGGTACCAAGGGCAATTTCTTTTGTGTTGCTAAGGCAGCCTGCCTCTGCCGCCTGCTTCTTGCTCCTGGTAAGAGCATTTCGATAACCCGGGTCTGGGCCAAGTAGGGAAGCAATCAGGGATAGGGGGCGCGTCGCCAGCGGTAAAGTTCCACCCGCTTCGTTAGAAAGCTTCTCGGGCACAATCAGCCACCCGGCATCTGATTTGTGGAGCGCAAACATATCGACAAAGATTACAGTTGATTTTGTGACTCCGCCTCCGAGCGCGATTCCCACTTCATATTTCACAGCTACGCGGGCAGAATCACCCGTGATTTCTATTATTTGATCCTTTTCGGCACTGGTGTAAGAAGTAATCTCTGCAATGAGCATTTCTGCAGGTAACTCTCCCGACACACCACCTTCAATACACTTTGCCATACCTGCAGAATCGTGGTGCCCATAGGCTGTAATCATCGAAAGCACTGTAGCGCGTGGACTGGATACGTCTGGGGCATTTTGAGCATGCTTAAAACCAGGGGCTCCCAAAAGCAGGGCAACCAACCCGAACACAAATTTTGTTCGCATAATGTACTCCCAGTGGCACCGGATAGTTGTGGAATTCAACGCAATATTGGTCTCCAGGAGGCCTCTGGTGCACGGTGTGCCTACTGCAGCCTCCTATTGCAACGCTTCAACCCGGCCAAGGCGTGGAAATACCTTGCAAAGTAACGGTAGCTTACACTAAATTATGACTAATTGTAATCATCGCTCTGTCGAAAACAGGCAAAAACTTAAACTGCGTCGCCGCTAACGGTTTTAACGGCCGTATATCGCGCCTCGAAGTCGGCTTTGAACTGCATAAAGCATCCGGCAGAAATCGCTTCCCGTATGTTTTTCATCAAATTACAGTAAAAGCTGAGGTTGTGGTAGGTGGCAATTCGGCTTGCCATAATCTCGTTGGCCTTAAACAGGTGGCGCAGATATGCACGTGAATGCCTCTGGCAAACTTCGCAGGCGCATGCCTCATCTATTGGGGCAAAATCCTCGGTGTGTTTGGCGTTCAATATGTTAATTACCCCACCCGCTGTAAAGAGCTGCCCATTGCGGGCATTGCGGGTTGGCATCACACAATCAAACATATCTATGCCGCGCTGCACCGCATTCAAAATATCCAGTGGGGTGCCAACGCCCATCAAATAGCGTGGTTTTGTGGCTGGTAGCAGGGCAGTTACTGTTTCAATTGAGATGTTGCGTTCTTCCACAGGCTCGCCAACGGCCAGGCCACCAACGGCATAGCCTGGCAGATCCAGATCTACCAGAAATTTGGCGCTCTCTTCCCGCAGATCCTGATACACGCCGCCCTGAACAATTGCGAACAGCGCCTGGGGCCAGCCATTAGTTGCCATGCGGCCAGAGGCGATATAACTGGCCACGCAGCGCTCCGCCCACCGGTGCGTTCGTTCCATGGCCTCTGTGGCGTATTCACGCGTAGAAGGGTAGGGGGCGCACTCATCCCACGCCATGATAATATCGGCGCCAAGATCACGCTCTATTTGCATTACAGATTCCGATGTGAACTCATGCCTGGAGCCATCGATGTGCGATTGAAACCGTACCCCATCGGAGCCAATGCGGCGCAGGCCAGTAAGGCTAAACACCTGGAAGCCACCGCTATCTGTAAGCAGTGCACCTTCCCAGCCCTGGAACTTGTGAAGGCCGCCAGCAGCCGATATTAGCTTTTCGCCGGGCCGAAGATGCAGGTGGTAAGTGTTGCCAAGGATGATAGGAAAACCTATCAATTTGAGCTCGGCCGGGGTCATGGCCTTTACAGTGGCCTGCGTTCCGACCGGCATAAACACGGGTGTTTCTGCCACGGCATGCGGCAGGGTAAGCACCCCGGTGCGTGCAGAGCAGCCGGCTTCTTGCGATTCTATAATGGGCTGAAAGGCGAATTCTGGCCAGATTGTGGTTGAGTTCATGAGATTTACAAACAGGAATTTCTATGCAGTAAATGGCCCCCTGCCACAGGCATTATGCCCATAGAGGAGGCCAGACTATTCACAACTTGAACGGAAGGCCAAGTTTCTGACGAGCTACTTCGGAGAGAAAACTTCTTCTGAAATTCCCTGATTAACCTTCACATCATTGTAGCTCAGTTCGCCAGCCTTCTGTCCCTGATTATTTGCGGCAGCCACATGGCTGGGGAACCAGATGCCAGGCACAATTTCAACCGGGTTCATGTACGTGTAGGTGGCGTTCAGCTTGCCCAGCTGGCTGTAATCTTCGCGCTTCAGGGTGATCTTTGTTTTAGGATCTATCCATACAAGGCGGAACGAAGTATCGGTTTTGTCCTTGTACCACATCTTGAACTTGCCACACATCACGCCCTGATAGTTTACTGCACCCTTAAACTCAACGTTGGAGTAGCTGAGGTAGCCCTTAGAAACCATGCCAACATCCAGCAGGGTTTTACGCTTACCGGGGTTTGGTCCCAGGTCGTTTACAGTATGCAGGCCAATCGATTTTGCAAGTACTACCTGCTTTGTGCCATTCACAATAAAAATGACGTTCGCCGTTTTCAGGCGCGCATCCAGGCGCAGGTGGTTCTCTTCTTTGTACTGAACCTTCACATCGCCCTTAAGCTGGTAGATCATTGGGAAGTCTTTATTGATCTTGCCGCCGGCCTCATCATCATGGGCCACAACCTTCATTACACCGGTGAAGTCATCCAGCTTAGAGCAGATGTAATCGTTAATATCGCTGCTGACTTTGCCGCCCTGCGCCCTGGAAACGGATGGATAGGATAGCAAAACAAGGGCTGCTATCGCTGCAATGCTGCCTGAGCGAAGGCGCTGATATGCTGCGCAGACGGGAGTGGTTACGCACATAGTGAAAGGCTCCTGCCGGCTTTCGCCGGCGTATCGGTAGTAAAAGGAATCTGTTGCTGAATTATTACGACGGCAATCTGCCCGGTTTGTTACTTCCGGGGCCGTTCAGCGCTCCGATAGTATACTCTGGCAGGCAAATTGCCGCTACTTTCGTCTAAAGCAGGGCATTGTTGTATACTTATGTTTACTTTATTTTACAACATGCGTCCATCGTTACATAGATGGCACGCACGGAACCCCAACTATGCCACCTCGCAACAGCACCAATCAAAATGTACATACCAATACGGTGCCGGCAATAGCATCTATGCTGGAATCAACGTTTATCCACGCAAAGGGCATCGGCCGCAACACAGAGCTTCGTTTGTGGGAGGCCGGGGCACGCAATTGGCAGGAGTACCTGGAAGCCGATGAGGAGAGCTGGCCACTGAGCGCGTTGCAGCGCACCATGCTCACCGAGACAGTTCAGGAATCTGTGGATAGGCTGCAGGATGAGGATTTTGCATGGTTTGCCGAGGCACTGCCTGCCGCAGAACACTGGCGAGCCGTGCCAGCATTTGGGCATCGGCTGGCTTTTCTGGATATCGAAACAAATGGTGGGAACGGGCCTAACGATATTACTGTAATTGGCCTTTACGATGGCCGCAAAATGTACCAGTTTGTACAGGGACAAAACATGGATGAATTCCCGGATGCGCTGGAAGAGGCTGCGATGATCGTAACCTTCTTTGGCACCGGGTTCGACCTTCCCTTTATTCGCAGGGCCTATCCCAGGTTGCCTCTACCGCAACTGCATGTGGATTTGTGCTACATGCTAAGAAGGTTGGGTTACCGTGGAGGGCTGAAGAGTATTGAGCACCAGATGGGCATTAGCCGCTCCAACAGTACCACCGGCCTCTCGGGCCTGGATGCCGTTCGGTTGTGGCAGCAGTACCGTATGGGGCATGAAGCCTCACTCGAGACCCTCTTGTCCTACAACGCTGAGGATGTAAAGAACATGGCGGATCTGCTATCGGATGGGTACAGGAAACTGGCACGCAAAGTGCTTATGGGTGAAGCGTAGTATTCAGTGCCCTTCTTCACAGCCCGTTCGCGCGCCATATGGCATAATCTACATATAGTCCGCGCGCGCAATGTGCGGGTTATCTCAATCGCTTTTCAATTAACAAGTTCTTAATCAGTGCGGCACAGGGTGTGCCACGCTGGCTTTATATATCAGGAATTCGCTAACCATGCATAAGGGAACGGTGGTTGCCGCAATGAGCGGCGGCGTAGATAGCGCCGTTACAGCCGCCCTGCTAAAGCAGCAGGGTTACGATGTGATTGGCATAACGCTTCAGATATGGCAGGAGCATGCCGATCAAGGCAAGCACGGTGGGTGCTGCTCACTGGGCGCCGTGGAAGACGCGCGCCGCGCAGCATCACGTATTGGTATTCCGCACTATGTACTCAACTTTAGAGACTATTTTGCGGATAAGGTTATCGACCAGTTTGTTGATGAATACCGACGGGGCCGCACGCCCAATCCGTGCGTGGAGTGCAACCGTTCGGTAAAGTTCGATGAACTGCTGCGCCATGCCGAAGATCTGGGGGCAGATTTTCTCGCCACGGGTCACTATGGTCGCATTCGATTTAACGAGGGAACCGGCAGGCACGAGCTCTTGAAATCGGTAGATAGCGCTAAGGATCAATCTTATGCGCTTTACACCCTTACCCAGCGCCAGCTTAGCAAAACCCTGATGCCACTTGGCCACCTAACTGGCAAGCAGGAAACGCGCCGAATTGCGGCAGAACTCGGGCTATCAGTAGCGAATAAGGCGGATTCGCAAGAGATATGCTTTGTGCCGCGCGAAGGCTACGTTCCGTTTCTAAAAGAGAAAGCACCAGAAACGGCGACTTCTGGCCCGGTAGTAGATACCAGTGGCCGCGTGCTGGGCCAGCATGAGGGAATCGCGTTTTACACCATTGGGCAGCGTAAGCGGCTTCCGGCCAATCCCGATGGGCCGCTGTTTGTAGTTGCCCTGGATCCCAAAACGAACAGCGTAATTGTTGGTAGAGATGAAGAGCTGTTTGCGAGTGAACTGGTGGCAGATACGTGCCTTTGGAGCGCGTTGCCGCCGCCTGAGCCCGGCGCTAAGATCTCTGCCTTAACCAAAATCCGATATAACGGCACAGCAAGCCCATCTGAAATTGAGGCATCTGCAGATTCCACAGTAGTGCGTTGCCGTTTTCAGGTACCCCAGCGGGCCATTACGCCCGGGCAATCTGCTGTTTTTTACGGTGGAGAAGGCGATGAAGCCGGGCAAGTTGTGCTTGGCGGCGGGGTGATAGATGTGGCGGTTACAGGGAATTGCAGTTCATCCGCTAATTCGCTATAATGGCAACAGCCGAGCGCACACATGTTGTACACCCAATACGCTGGAGCCCCGATGGCCACAGTGGTAAGCTGTGGATGCCGAATGATGGAAAATTGATGCCGGGCAGCTGGTTTACGGAAGCTGGCCTGATATGCACACTTTGTGGCGAGCTTCGCAAGTACCCGGGAGCGCTCCATTGCCACTTCAAGCTGCCAGGTGAAACAGGCACTCTGGAGCTAACGGTGTGGCCGGATAAGAACCTGGCCTGGGCGGAAGTACGCTCGAACCGCAGTGGCGAACATGTGCTACAGCTTCTGAGTGCACTGAATGCCGGATTCGGAACTGCGCCTTAGGAGATACTGGGAGATGAGAACGGAGCTTAGCGAAACAGAGCAGCATCTGCTTGAAAAGGCACGTTCCGCAGCCCTGAATGCCTATGCACCTTACTCCAACTTTCGTGTGGGTGCCGTTGTTCAAACAGAACTGGGCGAGTTCTCAGGCTGCAATGTGGAGAATGCCAGCTATGGCCTGTGTATCTGTGCCGAGCGCAATGCCGTGTTTGCGGCGGTGGCTGCCGGCGCACGGAGAGTGCTCACTGCCGCTGTTTCTTGCATAGATGCCTCTGCAGATATGGGGACGAACGGCCGAATGCCCTGCGGAGCCTGCAGACAGGTGCTGGCAGAATTTATGGCGGATGATGGTGTGGTGATTGTGGATGGTGCAGGTGTCTGGAAGGTATCTGAACTTCTGCCCTCTTCATTTCTGCTGCATAGTCCGGATTGATCGCATGTCAGAAACGCATGGATCATTTTCTGTGCAAAATTCGTCACTATTCATGGCATCCATGAGGGCCAGCGACCGTATAGTTAAGTGAGGGAGGCTGCCAGATATGAGCAGTTCACTGATACCAGTTTTGATTGTAATCCTGCTGATTGCAGGCATTGTCGCTGTGGTCCGCGTAATACAGCTAATTGGAGATGTACAGAAAACGCTTGCAGGTGTAGAAATTACACGTAGCGAGCTTTCTACTACTCTCCGGAGGATCGACTCCCTTGCATCAACTACGGAAACGTTGATGAAGGATGAGGTAACGCCCACTCTTCAGATAGCCCGGCAAACGCTGGCAAATGTTGAGGAAACAACTCGTGCCGTTGCGGAGTCTAGTCAGGCAGTGCGGGACGTTACGGCATCTGTACAAAACGTTTCGAAGCTGTTTACGCTTGGCGGACCTATTGCTCAGGCACTGATGTCCAAGATATCTGGCGGAGCTGGCGGGTTCTTCTCGGGAATTGCAAAAGGAATGTCGATGGTGCTGGGTAAGGGTAAGCCGGAAACGGTTCCCGCCAGGAAGAAAGCGTCATCTAAATCGGCTGCGAAAGTGGTTAAGCCCGCTGATGCCAACACCAATGCGGTTCTGGCTGCGGATGAAGAAGATAACGGAGCGGAACTACCGAAAGGCTGAGCCGCAAATTCCATAAAGATGTGTTGATGGCCGGCGCCAACTGTGGCGCCTGCGGAGGCACCTGGTTTCAGCCAGAGCCTCCAATACACGCGAAGGAGACACGAAAATGGCTACTAATGATGAGGACAAGAGTGTTCTTGTAAGTGTACTTGCCGGTATCGGCATTGGCGTGCTCGTGGGTGCCGTGGCTGGCCTGTTGCTTGCGCCAAAATCTGGCCAGGAAACGCGTGAAGATCTTTCCCGCTCTCTTGGCGACCTCAGTGATAAAGTTACCGAACTCGGTAAATCTGTTAGCAGCAAGGTGACGCATGCAGTAGAGCGCACCCGCGGCCAGGTAGCTCAGAAGCTTGGAGAAGGATCTTCGGATGGTGAGGAAGCCGTCGGATAGCGGCAGTCCCGATGAAAATCGGGCAACTTCAGATCGGATACCAGCCGGCGAGGGGAGAGGAACATCAGCTCCATCCCCTCGTCCGACTGACTCTGCCATAACGCAGGTCGAAATTCGGCCTTTACGTGGGCCAGCAAACCCGGAGATTATGCCGGGAGCCCGGGTGGAGGTTTTTCCGTTTGGGTGGTCACGCCTCGATATGCGCCGATTTATTGGGCTAACCATCACAGGTGTTGCTGCCAGTACGTTTCTGTGGTACGTGCAATCTACTCTGCCTCCATTCCTGATTGCCTTTTTCCTGGCTGCTCTCTTTGAGCCTACCATTCGGGAGTTGGAGAAACATGGCAGGGGCAGGGTTCGTGCTATTCTCACCCTCTACCTCGCTGGCCTTTGCCTGGTTGCGCTTGCCGGTTTCATTGTGATACCTCGAGTGGCCAATCAGGCGAGAGATATCAACTCAAATCTCTCCGTTTACACAAACGAAATTCAGATTTCTGCCGATACTTTTATTAGAGAGCACCATCAGTTGCTCGCGCGTGCCGGCATTCCTGAGAAGAACCTGTCTCAGGTAATGAACAAAAAGGCTGCGCCCTTAAATGCCTTAATGGGTCGCACCCTAACCGGGGTTACGGGTGCTCTTGAAGGCCTGGCTTCCCGCGCACTGTGGCTCATCATTATTCCGCTGTGTACGTTCTTCTTTATGCGCGATTACCCAGTACTTAGAGCACGAATCATCACGCAGTTTCCGGATATGTATCATGATCGCATTGATACTATGAGCCGGGAAGTAATGGATGTGTTTAGTGCTTACCTGCGCGGGTTGGGCAAAATCTGCTCGTTGTACGCCATGGTGGCAACGTTTCTATACTGGATGCTAGGGCTGGATTACGCGCTGGTGCTGGGGATATTTGCTGGCATTTTCTATGCCGTGCCGTATGTTGGGCAACTGTTTACCGCAGTGGCAACGGGCCTTATAGCGTATCAGGCGCGCACTCATGTGGTGCTGTTGTTTGTGCACCTTAACCTGCCGCACAACTCGCTGGTATATACCATTGGTGTGGTGATTACGGCGCTCATTGCCCAGAATATCTTTGATCAAATACTGTACCCACGCATCGTTGGTGGCTCGGTTGGGCTGCACCCGGTAGCAAGTATATTTGCATTGATGGCTGGAGCAACGCTTTTCGGAATATGGGGCATGCTATTTGCTGTGCCAGTGGCAGCTTCGTTACAGATCATCATTCTGTACTTCTTCCCGAAAATCCGTAAAACACCGGCCGCAGAACTCGTGAACGCAGAGATGCGTGGTGATACGGTTTCATCTTCGTAAGGCAACCAGCGGAGAAGCTCGGTAATTGCACTCAATGCCGCGCCAGTTTGCGGGTAGAATCAGTTTTAAGCGCGGCCAGAGCAAACCGGCTTCACCGCCACATACAGCAAAACTGTAAATAGAAAAGAGTGCAAACCTCACCATGAGAGCAATCGCAAAGATGCATGCGGCGCCTGGCGCTGAGATGATTGATATTGCGGAACCCGAGATTACCCGGCCCGATCAGATCAAGGTGCGTTGCCTCGCAACCTCGATCTGTGGAACAGACTATCACATCTATAGTTGGGATCGATGGTCGGCAAATAGGGTAAAACCGCCGCGTGTAATGGGGCATGAGTTTGCGGGTGAGGTGGTGGCCGTCGGCACAGACGTTGCTCACCTGAAGGTTGGAGACTATGTTAGTGGTGAAAGCCACTGGGTGTGTGGCCACTGTAAGCAGTGTTTGCTAAATGAGCGCCACGTTTGCCAGAACACCAAAATACTTGGCGTGGATGTGGATGGCTGTTTTGCACCGTATGTAGTGGTGCCTTCCGCCAGCGCCTGGAAGAACGATAGAGCAATCAAACCGGAGCACGCCTGCATTCAAGATCCCCTTGGCAACGCGGTTCATACTGCGCTATCCGGCGATCTGGTTGGCAAAACCGTTGCGGTACTTGGGTGTGGCCCCATTGGCGTTATGGCGGTTGCGGTGGCAAAAGCGGCCGGTGCAGCCGTTGTTTATGCCTCCGATACCAAAAAATTCCGACTGGATCTGGCTGAGCAGCTAGGTGCAGACGGCGTTATAGATGTTACGCAAACCGATCTGGAAGCTTACATCGCTGCTCGCACCGAAGGTGGTGTGGATGTTGTTCTTGAGATGTCTGGAGCTCCGATTGCCATCCGGCAGGCCATGCGAATTTGCAGGCACGGCGGCAGAGTTTCTCTGCTGGGTATTCCTTCTTCGCCAGTTGAGCTCGAGATTGCCGAAGATATGATCTTTAAGGGGCTCACTATTCACTGTATTGTTGGCAGAAAGCTCTACGAAACATGGGATACCATGCGCTCTCTGCTGGCTTCTGGTAAGCTCGATATCTCTGCAGCCATCACACACATTATCCCGTTTGAAGATTATGCCTACGGCATGGATCTCATGCGGGATGGGCTGTGCGGCAAAGTGGTACTTAAAATGGATTGATACCTGGCTCCGCTTCGGTGCTTCCGGAGCGATTACGAGCCAGATAACTTTCTGCATATTCGAGGTGGAGCGCAAACAGCTGCTCCACCTCGCTTATTTTTAATGCCTGAACTATGCGATCACGCAAGAATGATGCCCCGGGATAGCCTCTTACATAGAGTGGCAACTGCGCTCTGAGGCTCTTAACAGCTACCACTTCACCAATCTGTGCCGCAAGATCTGTAACGTGCTCAATAGCCATTCTGCCACGCTCTGGCAGGCTGGGAGGTGCTGGAACTGGTTTTCCGGATAACACTGCAGCAATATCCCGAACAACCCACGGATTACCCATGGCGGCTCGGCCCACCATAACGCCATCACAGCCAGTTTCGGCCAGCATCCGCAGTGCGTCTTCTGGCGTTTTAATATCGCCGTTGCCTATTACCGGGCAATTAACGGCCGCTTTTACTCTGGCAATTAGAGACCAATCGGCATCGCCAGAGTGGCCCTGCACCGCGTAACGGGCATGCAGTGCAATTGCCTGCGCGCCAGCGCTCACAAGGCGTTTTGCAAAGCCTGCTGTGGCAAACTGGCCGTAATCCCAGCCCGCCCGGGTCTTTACTGTAACGGGTAATTGAACGGCTTCGGCTATAGCTTCTACCACGCGGCAGGCCGTGGCCTCATCCTTCATCATGGCGGCGCCACCGCCAGTTTTACACACTTTTGGCACCCAGCATCCCATGTTGATATCGATGATATCTGCACCCTGCGCTTCGGCAAGGCGCGCCGCCTCTGCCATAATCTCGGGATCGGAACCGAATATCTGCACAGAAACCGGGTGCTGATCGGGCGTGATATCGAACATCGAAATGGTTCGCGCACTTTTGTGGTGTATAGCCATGGTGCTGATAAGCTCTGTAACCAGCAGGCCCGGGTTACCTGTGCGCTTAACCAGCCGCCGATATGCCCCATTGGTGACTTCTGCCATTGGAGCTAGTACTACCGGCGGATCTATCAGTATGCCGCCGATAGTAAAGGCACTGGCGGGCGCCAAATTGGCAGCCAATGTTTCTGCACTCATGCTATTTTCCCAATGGAGGTATCAGGCATCCTCTTGATCTTCATCCTCAAATTCAATCTCGGGCAGGGTGGGTATCCATACCTCCATGCCACCAGCTGCGCGGTTTGCCCAGGCGTAGTAGGGAATTGCGGTAAAGGCAACGGGCTCTACATCCAGCTCTTCTTCGGCTTCGTAGGGCATGTACAGTGTGTCTTCACCGGGAGAGATCGCAACCGCCTGTGCCTGCAAGACAGTGATTCCCCCGAGCAGATCGGTGCGGTGTTCTGCTATTAGATCTGAGTTATCTGGCAGGGCAATATTGCGAACATCTACTCCGGGATGATCGGTTCCTTCGATGCAATAAACCAGCGGACCCCGTTTGAGTGCAATTCTACCCATGTTAGAGCGCACATAGGCATGGCTGGCAATGCGTTCTGCTTGCATCGGAAGGGTGAGTATCACTGTGGTGCCATCTTTAACCGGGACTTTGGCGTACTCGCCTGGCTCGGCATGAATGTTAGCAGGTTTGCCATTCAACCTTATAAGTGCGCGGCGGGCCCAGGCCGGGATGCGGAGGTGCAGCGTGGTAGATTCTGCATCTTGCAGAGATACTTTTAGCGTTATTGAACCATCCCACGGATATTCGGTGGATTGGGTAATGGTTGCGATACCGCCGGTTTCGAGCGGGATTTGTGCTTCGCCAGCAGCATAGAGATGTGCCCACACGGCATTGCCAGAGGTGCTGTAGAAGTACCCTGTGAGGGATGCAAGCAACCGCGCTATATTGGGCGGGCAGCAGGCGCAACCAAACCATGCCTGCCGCCGATGACCGCCGGTATCCGCAAGCGGGTTTTCATAAAAGTAGTGTTCGCCATCCAGGGCAAGGCCCGGAAGCACCGCATTGTAGAGCGTGAGCTCCATCAGGTCTGCAAAGCGTGCTTCACCGGTAATGTTTAGCATGCGCCAGTTCCACATAACACTGGCAATGGCGGCACACGTTTCTGTGTATGCGCGTTCATTCGGAAGTTCGTAATCACTTCCAAAAGCTTCGCCTTCGTACCGGGATCCGGCTCCACCCGTTACGTACACTCGTCGGCGCGTAAGGTTCTGCCACAGCGCTTCCAGTGCGGCCTGGTATCCAGGTGGGTTCTCTTCTGCAACCAGATCGGCGGCACCGCTGAGGTAGTACAGATGCCGTACGGCATGCCCGGTCATCTCTTTTTGATCAACCAGTGGAAGGTGATCCTGATGGTACGCACTACCGCCGAGTATCGGAGGTTTATGGCCGCGTGCATCCGTCATTGCCAGTGCAAGTTCCAGATACTCCCGCTTGCCGGTTTCGCGGTACAACTCTACCAGAGCCATTTCTGCCTCTTCGTGGCCGCATGCTCCCACGCGCTTTCCTGGCCCAAACACATCGTAAAGATGGTCGGCCAGGCGAGATGCGATATCCAGAAGAGTACTCTTCCCGGTTGCACGGCTATGGGCTACCGCTGCCTGGATAAGATGGCCGGCGCAGTAGATCTCGTGCATGTCTTTGAGGTTCGTAAAGCGGTCTTTTTCCCTCTCAAACATATAGTAGGTGTTTAGATAGCCATTCGGCTGCTGAGCAGCCCCAACTATCTGAATAACTTCATCAACCTCGGCATCCAATATGGCGTTCGGGTTGGTGCCAAGGGAGTATGCTGCCGCCTCAAGCCATTTGTAAACATCGGAATCGTTGAAGTAGATGCCCTGAAATGGCACATCTTTGCGGCCAGCGGCACACTCAAAGTTCTCTATTCGCCCTGTTTCTCTGCACTGCTTCAGCTGGGCAGCCAGTGTTACTTCCCGGTTAGTTCTTATCCTGGGCTCCCAAAAAGAGTCGGTAAGGGCAACAGCAGCGATGGAAACTGGGTGCAGGCGAGCACCCGGGCTTCTGGAGAGATCGGCCACAGGGCCGCTAAGTTTACGGGCAGACATCAGCGTTTCTCCGTAGAATGGCGCACTAAATTTACGAAATAGGAGTGGACCCGAAGGTCCCCTGTGAGTTCAGGATGGAAAGCAATGCCAAGAATATTGTTCTGCTGCACTGCAACAATTCTGTTATCGTAGGTGGCCAGCACTTGCGCTTCTCCACGTGCCTGGACTACATAAGGTGCACGAATAAATACCGCCCTCACCATTGCGGCAGGTTCATCAGGCAGTGGGAATGCAAGGTCGGTTTCAAAACTATCTACCTGCCTGCCAAAAGCGTTGCGATCCACCGTGCAGCTAAGCACACCGATGGTGGGCTGCTCCGGGCGGTTCAAAATGTCTTCAGAAAGCAGAATAAGCCCCGCACATGTTCCGAATGCGGGCATCCCGGCGTTGAGGCGCTTTTTGAGGGGCTCCATAAGCTCAAAGCGCAACAGCAGCTTTGCCATGGTGGTACTTTCACCACCTGGCAGGATGAGCCCATCTACTGAGTCGAGGTCGGCAACTGTACGTACTCGCTTTACGGATACTCCTGGCAGAGCGGCCAGGGCCTTCTCGTGGGCATCAAAGTCGCCCTGCAGAGCCATCACACCAATAGTAACCTGCCATATTGGCGGTACTGTTGCCACCGGGGCTGAAGTTTGTGGCGGCACAGGCGTATTAAGAATGGTTGATTCAGAACTCAATGCAGACCCTCGTATCTACTCTAATCGAGTGTGATATAAGCTGTACAAAGTATACCGTACGCCTGCTCCTACGCTCAGTTTGAGGGGGGCTTTGCGTTGACGCTCGGAATGCTGTTCAGGTATACTCAAACCGCGTTGCGTTCGGAACCCATAAGCGTCTGCCCAAACATGCAGCCCATTTGGAGCCGTTTTTAGCAACGCTTTGTTGTGTTTGTACAAGCGTGTGGGAGGTGTGCTTACGGTGACGGAAATAGGCGAACATTCCACCGGGCTCACGGACCACGCTGCACCCAAGCCAAATGCCGAAATGCCGGCCTTACATGGAGTGGTTGCAGAGCCGCCGCCCAGAGTTTTCCCCGGAGATGCGCAGTTGCTGCAATCTCTGCTATCGCCGGGTCATGATGAGATTGATAGAGTGGTTGATCGCCTTCTGAAGGCTCAGCCCGAGGAGCAGATACAAATGGCCGCATCCGGTGAGTTTGATGCCGATATCGTTGTGATTGGTTCTGGCCCTGGCGGCTACGTAGCCGCTATCCGCGCTGCGCAGCTTGGCGCGCGCACAGTTTGCATCGAGCGTGCAGCCACCGAGTGGGGCGGCACCTGCCTTAACTGGGGTTGTATCCCAACCAAAACCCTTATCGCCAGCGCAGAGCGCCTCCACGAGGTGAAAGACGCTGGAACGATGGGTGTTGTGGTTAACGGCGAAATCGGTTTCGATTTCGGCAAGATGATGGCCCGCAAAAACAAAGTTGTAACCACGCTTCGCGGTGGCATAGGTGCACTGCTAAAGAGTAACCACATTCGTGCCGTGGTGGGCAATGCCAAACTGGTTAATCCCAACACCATTGATGTAACTGGCCCGGATGGCACAGTAGAGCGCATTACAACCAAAAATGTGATTATCGCCACTGGCTCTGTGCCCGTTGTTCCGCCCGTGCCTGGTATGCAGAAAAATCCCGCGGACCCGCGCGGAGTAAGCACGAACGGCATTTGGACTAGCGATGAAGCTGTTTCCGCCACGGAATGCCCCAATCGCCTGGTTGTTGTGGGTGCCGGTGCTGTTGGTCTGGAGTTCGGATTTGTATTCCGAACCCTTGGTGCGGAGGTGGACGTAATTGAGATTGCGCCAGAGATCTTGCCTACGGGCGACTGTGAAATCGCCGGTGAACTGCGCAAATCACTCAAGAAGCAAGGCATACGCGTTCATGTTGGCTCCAAGGTTGTGGGCATAGAACAGGCAGATGGCTTCCGCAAAGTTAGCCTTGAAACGCCCGATGGCCCGAAGGTAATTGAGTGCGATGTGGTGCTGGTTGGTGCTGGCCGCCGCGCAAACTACGAGGGCCTTGGCGTAGAAGATCTGGGAATTCAGACCACCCGCCGCGGAATCGAAGTGAACGATTACCTTCAGACCAGCGTGCCCAACATATACGCCATTGGTGATGTAACCGGCAAAATGCTGCTGGCCCACCTGGCATCTCATATGGGAATTGTTGCCGCAGAGAACATCATGGGCCATCAGGTGAAGATGGATTACCGTGTTGTTCCAGCTCCCATCTACACCTCGCCGGAAGTGGCCTCTGTTGGCCTTTCTGAGGAAGAGGCGCGTGAAAAGGGCTACGATGTAGTTACCGGCAAGTTCCCATTCCGCCCATTGGGCCGCGCCATGGCGCTGGATGTTACTGAAGGAATGGTTAAGATAGTTACCGAGCGCAAGTACGGTGAGGTGCTCGGAGTGCACATCATCGGTCCATACGCAACCGAGATGATTCACGAAGCGGTGATCGCAATTAAGCTGGAAGCCACCGTTGAAGAGTTGATGACGGCCATTCATGCACACCCGACACTGTCGGAAGCTATGGGTGAGGCCGCTCTTGACGTTAAGGGTGAGGCGATCCACAAGCTAAAGCGGTGATAACAGCGCTACAATCGCTGTTTCGCTGCGCGAGAGGAGCGGAGAATGGTTAAATATAGCAGGCGGCTCCTGATTGGGGCCGCCGCGGCAGTAGCTCTTGGCGGCTTCGGTTGCCCGGGCCCGCCCAAACAGGCGGAGGGTAAGGGTAAGCCCTCAGAAGTTGCACAGCAGGGAACAACCCCTACGGGCGGATCCTTCCGTGCAGCTCTTGTGTTTGATACCGGTGGCAAAGATGATAAATCATTTAATGCCTCTGCAAATGCCGGACTCGAACGGGCGAAAAAGGAGTTGAACCTGGGCGAAGACGGTACCAAAACCGTTGAATCCCATGCCTCTGCCGATTACAAAACTAATCTCACCAACTTCGCTTCTCAGAAGTACGATGTGGTTGTGGCCGTTGGTTTTAACATGGCAGATGCAGTTAAAGAGGTTGCTGCACAGTTCCCGGATACGCACTTCGCAATTGTAGATGCCGATGCGCCGGATGGCTCCAAGAATGTTGCCGGGCTTCGTTTTCAGGAAGAGCAGGGCTGTTACCTTGCTGGATTTCTGGCTGCATCTGTCAGCAAAACGCACAAAATTGGGTTTGTTGGCGGCATGAAAATACCGCTAATCGAAAAGTTTGAGGCCGGCTACAAAGCGGGTGCACTCACCGCGGGCTTCGATCCATCCAAGCAGGTAACTGCAACATACGTTGGCGATTGGGACGACCTGAGCAAGGGCAAAAGCCAGGCCAAACAGCAGTTTGATCTGGGTGCCGATGTTGTTTTCCAGGCAGCTGGCAAAGCAGGACTTGCGGTTATAACCGAGGCCAAGGAGCGCGGCAAGGGCTTCTATGCTATTGGGGTAGATCAGGATCAGGATTACCTTGCCGAGGGCAGTGTGCTCACAAGCATGGTGAAGCATGTGGATTCAGCTGTCTTTGATACCATCAAGTTTGCAAAAGATGGCAAATTCGCTGCCGGTAACCATGTGTTCTCGATGAAGGATGGCGGAGTAAGCCTCTCCGATATGAAGTACACCAGGCAGGCCATCCCGGCCGATGTGCTTGCAAAGCTGGATAAGCTGACCAAGCTGGTAAGCGAAGGTAAAGTTAGGCCGCCGGCAACGCTGGCAGAACTGGCCAAGTTTAAGGCACCTACGCTGTAAGGAATGCCTGTAACTGGCAAAAAAATCGCCCCCTGTCCATATTGGTACAGGGGGCATTTTTGTTTTGGTTCGTTTCTGACTATTAATTATCACGTGCTACCCCGCCGCCATGCTGCGGGCTCGCCAGATCTGGTCCAGAGCATTCCGGTGGTCGGTAAAAACTCAATGTCTGGTTCCGTGTGCGCATCCGCGCCAAGTGTTTCCACTCTGCGTATTCCTACATACCCTACTTGCAGGTCAGACATAAAACGTTTTGCCTGACTAATCTGAAAAAGGTAAAGGGCAATGTTGAATACCCCGCCTATAACAAAAATCCAGAAAACCGTATCGGTATCAATAGGGTGATCGCGATACATCTCTGTAGCCAATGCGAGGCTGAGGCATGAAACGGGTAAAGAGGAAGTTGCCGGCCGCACAACAAGGCGGCGCACAAAGCGCTTCAGCTCTTTCTTCTCTTCCTCAGATAGTTCTCGCCGCCCGCCATACAAAATGGCCTGTTTATGGCGAGAAACCGGTTCCAGCCATTGCGCCGCAATAGAGGCGTACTGAGGCAACGGGGCTACTTCTGTTAGGGCGGGCTTAACAGTGCGTTTGATGGGGGCGCCATTCACCCGCCATAAGATATGCGACTCGGTTAAGAGTTCAATGGATTGAGTGAGATCAGGATCCGTGGTCAACATGCCGCTGGCAAGCAGGCGCTGCTGGGTTGGCTCCATTCGGCTGCGTTCAGAAAGCACTCCGCAGTACGTTAGGGCAGTGCCGCAAGCAATGTCCTTTTTGAGAGCGGTTGCGTGCCGGTTAAAACGATAAGATAACCAGAGCTCTACAATTACCAGAGCAGCAGTAAGTGTGGTGAGGATACCGGGTGGGCGAGATATATCCGTATCCAGAGCAAGCAAAACAGGGCGAATATGAAGTGACTGGGCAAGTAGTGCTGCAACTCCAAATGTTGGCAGTGCGCACAGCCCAACAAACCTGCTAAGGCGCGTGAGGCGCGCCTGAAGCGCAAGAAGCTCCGATTGCTCCCTATCCGATAGTGGGCGTTCGCCGGTAAACGGCAGCCCAGCGCACCATAGCGTCATTCCGTTTGTGGTTGCCTCAGTCATGGTAGGTGTGCCCGCAAACGCTTAAAACAGCACTGGCGCAAGGGCATGCGCCTCTTCTTTGTTGAACGTACCAATATTATAGTTCTGTACGCAGATGTTATCAATTAATTCGCCTGTGTCAATTCTTTGCCGGTTTGGCGTTCCATAGTGCCACAATTGCGGCACAAATGGGGCCAATCTTGCCCTCAAACATGCTGAATTTGAGCTTGTTGACCTCTAAGATTCCGTATGATATAATCACTCTGCGCGAGTGTGACAAAGGCCAGCGTAGTGGCGGGCCAGCGGCTTTACTCATATTCATTCTGCCGTTGCCGCTTGTAGCATTTATCAGTATCTATCGTTGGGTACCAGAGAGGAACTGCCCGGTGTCTAATAACGATCTTGATGCCCTTAAAGCGAGGATCGCAGAGCTTGACCGCGAGCTAGCCGAAGTCAAGCAGAAAAATCTTGATTTGGAGCGAACGCGATCCGGTTCTGCTTCAGACGATCTCAGTGTACCCATTAGCGAATTTGAGGAGACACTTCGCCGCCTGGTACAGCGCACAGCAATGATTGTTCAGGCTGAAAAGTGCGTGATTATGGTACGTGACAGGGAAACTGGCGATCTGGTTGCCCGCGCACCTGCCTTTGGTATGGATGAGGGCGATGTCAACGCTTTCCGAGTCGGCTCCGAAACCGGCATCTCCGGTTCCGTATTTGTTGGGGGCCAGCCCGGCATATTTACCTCTCCAGATTCGCCCAACGCTGTGCAGGACCGCGGGCTATATCAAAAGCTGAACCTCAAAAACGGCGTAACCGTTCCGCTGCTTATTGAGCGCCGCGATGATCAGAACCATGTAGTTGATCGAATCACTATTGGTGTACTTCAGTGCTTCAACAAGCGGTATGGCGGCGAGTTTAACGAAGAAGACGTGCGGCTGCTAGAGCGCCTATCCAGAAATGCTGCTGCAGTTATCGCCAATGCCCAGATGTTTCGGGAAGTGGTGGAAGAGCGCCAGAAGCTGGTGCACACGCTGGATAGCCTTACCTCCGGCCTCGTGCTCATCAACAGCCACGGCCGAGTTGGGCAGATGAACGCGCAGGCACGCGCTATGTACGGCATTTCGGATAGCGTGAACCCGGTTGGCGCCGCATTTGAAGACATCATTAAGCATGAAGCCACGCTGGATATTCTACGTTTGCGCCTGGCCGAAGCACCTACGGGGCAAGGACCGGTTGGTACAGGAGAAGAGCAGGCAGTTCGCAATCCCGATGAGATGGCTATGGTGGATGAGCAGGGGCAGGCCTACGTATACCAGGTGCATGCCGCATTCGTTCATGGCGATGATAACGAGATAATTGGTACGGCCTTCATCTTCAACGATATCACCGATCTGCGGAACGTTGAGCGTATGAAAACTGAGTTCGTATCCATCGTTTCACACGAACTTCGTACGCCGCTAACGCCCATGAAGGGCTTTGTGCGGATGCTGCTGGATGATCCATCCGAAGACATGTTTACCATTGAAGATCGCATGGAGTTCTACGGCATCATCGATGAGAACGTGGATCGCCTTGGCCGACTAATTGATGACCTGCTTAACGTTTCTCGCATTGAGAAAATGGGCTCTGCAGGTATCGAAATGAACTGGGCCATGGTTGATCTGCATAAGGTGGTTGAGAGCGTACTCAACACCCAGCGCGGCCGCACCGATAAGCATACGTTTGCAGTGGACTTCATCCCATCGGAAATCTTCATTGAAACCGATCCGGATAAAATCCAGAACATCCTACACAACTACATCAACAATGCAATCAAGTACTCCCCGGCCGGCGGCGAAGTGCGCATCCTTGCGCGCCAGGAACCCCCGAGCGAGCAGTTCCCGGTTGGCTCATTGCTGCTTGGTGTTAAGGATCAGGGGCTAGGTATTCCGGAAGCCTATCTTAAGAAGCTGGGCGAGAAGTTCGTCCGAATCCCGGATCAGGCACACCAGAGCGCTGGTGGTACCGGTATTGGCCTCTACCTGGTGAAGAACCTTGTAGAGCGCCACGGTGGATACATGTGGCCAGAGAGTGAAGGGCCAGGTAAGGGATCCACCTTCTTCCTGCGTATCCCGCTCACTCAGCCTGCACAGGCACCCGTAGAATAGGGTACTCCACAATAACTCGGGCGGCCGGAACCTGTAAGGCTCCGCCGCCCGTTTGGCTTTGGACAGGAACATCGCTGCAACCAGTGCAGTCAAACGGATGTCTATATGTTAGAAGTACGCGTTCATACCGAGCCTCACGCTGAGGGGTTGCCGTTGCCAACCTATGAAACTGGCGGCGCAGCAGGAATGGATTTGCGTGCAGCCGTGCCGCAAGACGTACCCCTGGTACTGTGGCCCGGAGAGCGGTGCCTGGTGCCCACAGGCTTGCACCTGCAGATACCTGCCGGGTACGAAGGGCAGATACGTGGTCGCAGCGGGCTAGCAATCAGGCATGGAATTGGGCTGGTGAATGCGCCAGGAACGATAGATTCGGATTACCGTGGCGAAATCAAGGTAATCCTCATCAACTGGGGTGCCGAGCCGTTCACAATTTCTCGGGGTGAGCGCATCGCGCAAATAGTGTTTGCTCCGGTTTGTCGTGCGGAGTTTGTACTTCAGCATGAAACCGGTCTTGAAGAAACGGAACGGTCGTCTGGCGGATTCGGAAGTACTGGCCGCGGATAGCCGGAGTTTGCCCGTGAGTGGCGAGGGAGCGGTTGATGGTCTGTGCATTTTGCGGAACGTCAATTTCAGAGGGGGGTACCTACTGCAGCGGCTGTGGCAAGCCGGTGACGGTTGCTCCTGCCTCGCAATCTGTGGTAGTCGAAATTTATCCAAATGCGCCTACTCCAGAGGCAGCCCCTGAACTTGCCGCCGAGCCAACGCTTGAATTTAGCCAGGGTGGCAACGGCACTCTGCTGGCAACGGCCAACCTGTGCCGTATTCGCAAGCAATGGCCAGAGGCCATAGATCATTGCGTGTCCGTACTCAAATCGGCACCAGCAGATGCGGCTGCGCACTCATTGCTTGGCGATATATACCGGGATCAGGGCAAGCTGGAAGAGGCTGCTCGCTGGTACCGCATGGCTCTCAATCTGAGAGATAACGCCTTTGATAAAGCGCACCTTAGCCGCGCCGAACAAGAGCTAAAGCGGCGCAATGCGGCAGCTGCGGCCACAACTGGCGCAACTCTTGCGCGCAACAACCCCGCGCAAACTGGTACCGGGAATGCACACGCCGCACCGGATCAGCAAATGTGGCTAAAGGGCATAACCGCTGCTTCCGTAGTTTTCCTGTTAGGTTTTGTTGTTTATTTACGCTTTGCACCCGTTAAAGGGGTGGACACACACACGGCTTCTCGCGTGCCAATTGTCGCCTCTGAGTCCCAGGTTGGGCCAGATGGCCTACCTCCGCCCAGAGTTGGCGGCCCCGCTGTGCTGCCACCGGGCGAAACGGCCAAAACCCGCACGCCTGAGCATGTTGCTGGCACCGGCCTTTCGCCAGATAACAGCAGTCTGACCATGCCAACAGATACCAGCCACGCCCAGAATTCGCTGGCACCGGCACCTGTTCAAAAAGTATCTCCTCTGGATAACAGTGCTCCGCCCGCTCCTCCGGCAGGGGCCAGCACGTGGCACTCCACCAGCCTTACCGATGGCATTCAGGTATCGCATGTAGATGCGGGCCGTGGCTCCGCCGCGGTATATCTGTTTGCACCTTCTGGCATGGATGTGAAAACGAAACAGGGCCCGCTGGTGCGCAACCTCATGCGCGCAGCTAGAACTGTAATGGAAAACGATGCTACTCTTGGATTTACCACGGTAGTTATAACCAGTGGCTCCAAAGATGGGCCGGTAATGATGAGTGGACAGGTAGACCGCGATACCGCACTCAGCACGGATCCTGATCGCGAATCCGTGGATACCCTCACGGGGCGCATCAAAATTCAGTAAATAATAAGAGTTCGCTCCGTGCATTCTGGGTGTATCCGAGTTTCTTCGTCACCACTGCCTCGTTTCCCGCCTGTTTTATTCTATGCGTTGCCTCTGTCATGTAATGCACTAGTTGTAAATGCGATAATGCACATGTAATACCTGCCAGCCGATTTCGGGAGGTGCAATGAAACAGCCTAACAACGTAATACGGTTCTGCATAATTTTGTTTCTGTACGTGATTTGTCTCACTGTTCCAGCGCAATCTCAAAGCACATTAGAGGTTGGAGTATGGAAACATATTGCCCCAGCAGATGTTGTTATGACTGAGCAAAACCACGTGTTTTGCCAGGGCATGGCATTGGACCCACAGAACCCGGGAACCATCTATCTCTGCATCTGCGCCTACGATGTAACGAAGGGTGGCCTGTACAAATCCATAAACTCTGGTATGACCTGGCGTAAAATCGGAAAGCTAGATGAGCCGATACACATAGTTATAGACCCCACAAACTCTCGTCATCTCTACTGTGTGGATGGGGTTCGCGGTGATACTCTGGGGTTCTGGACGTCGCTGGATGCTGGCGAAACGTGGGCTCAGCCGGAAGGGTTTGTAAAAGCTACCGAAGGTTTTGTAGGCACACGCGATCTCTATTCAATCTCTGCGGATCCCACAGATTTCAACCACATCCTTGTCAGTTTTCACTCTCCGTGGCATGGTCTGGAGGGTAACTGTGGGGTGCTGGAAAGTAAGGATGGCGGAACTTCGTGGATTGTGCGTAATCCACCGGCTGCAGCAGCCAGAGGCTACGGCATGGCAGTGTTTTTCCTGTACGATCCGGCAAACCACACTGGCAATGGCAGCACATGGCTGCTTACCACGCAGAGTGCGGGCTTCTTTCGCACCACGGATGCTGGATCTACGTGGCAATTAGCTTATGACAAGCAGATGACCCACGGGGGGTGCCAGATATACCGCACAAAACGGGGCACACTTTACGCCGGGGGGTACCAGTATCCTGTTCGGAGCGATGACAATGGTGCATCCTGGAAGCAAATAAAGCAGGGCCTGGTGTACAGCTGGTATATTGGAATTTGCGGAGATGGCGATACGCTATATACAGGCAGCTCCAATGCAGGTGAACCATACTTTACCTCTTCTGAACAGGATGGCATTGCCTGGCAGCCATACCAGCACAAGGGCACTACCCAGAACTTCAGTGCAGTGCCGTTTGAAATGGCAATGGATAGAATGAACCACATTATTTATGCGGCATCCTGGCACGAGGGCTTGCTGGCACTCAAGGTGAAGTAGCGGCGTATCCAGATACCTTAACACCGTCTCCCTGTTTAGGGGCATACTATTGTGTTGTGGTGTTCACGTATGTATGCCAGTAGCATGTGGCAGTGAGGTAATGGAATGAAAGCAACGCCGGGTTTGAGGTAGCGTTCACGGATAACCGCACTTGCAGCTGTTATTATTGTGGTGGTAAGGATTTTATCTGCGGGCCATGGGCACCCGCATCTGGGAACCGGCAGAACAATAGCGCTTGTGTCAGCAATTGCAGTTGTGGCGCTGTTTAGTACTGAGGTAACTCGAAGGTTTCTGTGGAAAAATAGAATCCACAGAGCTCTACGCTAACCTTCGAGGTGAAAAATGAATGCCGAAAAGTCTGGTGTTATTTGCAATATTGGTTACTTTGTTGAAATTGCGCATGTAAGGTAAGGCCATGCCTTTGTAGTGCTGCGGTCCTGTATCGCACATGCCAATCCACTCTACAGGCCGCAGCTGGCAGGAATATGCGCGTTCAAAAGCCAATAGGAGCCTGAGCGCAGCCTCGCGCTCCCCTATGTCAGCCAGGTAACGCTTTTGAACCTCAGACATTTCAGATATCTCCGGGTTTCCACACTTCTCGCAGCCCTGCTATCGCTTGCCGGTTGCACTCTAACCCGTGGCTCAGATTCTCACGACATCACCATTGAGGTGGCAGTGTTCGAGGGTGGGTACGGTATTGATTGGCATAAGGGTGTGGCGCGGGAGTATGAGAAGTCTCACCCTGGCATTCACATCAATCTGTGGGGAGATCCGCGGGTAGATGAAAAGCTGAAACCACGTATCTTGCGGCACAATCCGCCGGAAATAGCGAACTGCACGCTGCCTGCATGGAAGCTGATAGTTGCCAATAAGCTATATCCTTTAGATGAAGCTCTGGATAGCCCTGCCGTGGGCCAGCAGATTACCTGGCGAGCCTCGCTAACGCCCGGCGTACTTGCGGAATACACCTATCTCGGACACTCGTACGCTATGCCCACGAACCTGAATGCGTGGGTTTGCTGGTACGATCAAAAGCAGTTTAGAGAGCATGGCTGGAAAGCACCTACCACCTGGAGTGAATTCACCGCGCTCTGTGAGCAGGTGAAAAAGGCAGGTGTTGCTCCCCTCGCATTTCAGGGCAAATATCCCGATTATGCCTGGCCCATTCTGCTTAGCACGTATCAGCGACTTGTGCCTTTTGATCGCTGGTACAAAATTCAGGATCTTGAACCCGGCGCGTTTCTGGACCCTGAATTCATCCATGCTGCAAAGTTGCTGCAGGAACTGGGAGTGAACTACTTCCAGAAGGGCTGCGCTGGCATGAGCCACACCGAGAGCCAGATGGAGTGGGCCAATGGGCGCGCTGCTATGGTATTCTGCGGTTTGTGGCTAAAGAATGAGATGAAGAACGCTATTCCGCCTGGCTTCGAAATGTCCTGCTTCGCGGTGCCAGCCGTAGAAGGTGGCAAGGGCGATCCTAACGCTGTGTACGGCGGTGGGCAGGAAAACTGCTATGTATTCCGGGAGTCTAAGCATCCAAAAGAGGCGCTTGAGTTCCTGAAGTACATGGAAAGCCTGCAGAGCGCCAGAACCTATTGCCAGAAGCTGGATACGCTTGCGCCTGTTCAACACTGCATCGATGGTGTTGCGGTTAGCCCGGCATTGCAGAGTGCGGTTGTGGTTATGAACCGCAGCACACGCATCTATTCGGATCACCTTACCGGCCTGTTTCTGCAGTTCAAAACGGTTACGCAGGATAACCTCTCGGATCTCATTGCCGGCAAAATTACTCCGGAAGAGTTTGCGAAGCATCTGGATGCCGCAATTGCCCGAGTTCGCAAGGATCCGGAGATATACAAGCCTGCCCCTATGGGAGTTCCACCACTGAAATGACCACAGGACTGAGCAAACGAAACTCGCGCGCACAGGCATGGTTCGTGTTCAGTTTTCTGGCACCTCCCGTGGCGCTGTATGCACTGTTTGTGCTGCTGCCAACCATAAATGCGTTTCGGTACAGCCTTACCCGCTGGGATGGCCTGAGCGACCCGGTATATGTAGGAATGCGAAACTTCCGTAGCTTCCTGGCACCTGGTTCCGATTTTATCCCTGCTATTCAGCACAACCTGTTTCTTATGCTGGTGCCAGGCGTGTTCATACTTTCGCTCGCGCTCATGTTTGCCAACATGATTCATCAGCGCATTAAAGGTGCAAAAGTATTCCGCATTGCGTTCTTCTTTCCCAACATCATAAGCTCTGTAGCGGTGGCTCTGCTCTGGATGCTAATCTACAGCCCCACAAAAGTCGGGCTCCTAAACCATTTTGCGGCCATCTGGTTTCATCGTACGCAGCCCGTTCCCTATACAGAGAGCAGTCGCCTGCTTACTTCTCTGGTGCCCATGACGGTTTGGAGCGCAACGGGCTTCTACATGGTGCTGTTTCTGGCTGCTATGGAGAACATTCCAGAAACGTACTATGAAGCCGCCCGCCTGGATGGTGCTGGGCCAACAACGCTGTTTTTCCGCATCACAATGCCCATGATGTGGGAGGTGTTTACCACTGGAGTTATCTTCCTGATTATCGGTGGGCTGAAGTACTTTGATGCCATCTGGGTGCTCGAGAATGGCAGACCGAAAACCGCCACCCACACAATGTCTACCCTGATGTACTCTCGCGTTTTCGAGCAGTATAACATTGGCTATGGCACCGCAATTGCTGTGCTTCTATTCCTGCTGGTGCTGATAGTAACCGTTGTAAGCCGCCGCCTGCTGCAGCGCGAGGCTCTGGAGTACTGATGCTATGAATGCTGCAGCAAACCGGGTTTTTACCGGAATAAAGTACTTCCTGCTTTCGCTATATCTCCTTGCAGTGGTGTTTCCTATGCTATGGGTGCTTTACACCAGTGCCAAATCCACGCAGGAGATGTACCGCAATCCGCTTGGCCTGCCAGACCTGATTACACATCCATCCGCCGCGCACATGGCAGTGTTTGTTGAAAACTATCGCAAAGCCTGGATTGGTTCTCACTTTTCAGACTACTTCTTCAACAGTGTAAAGGTAGTGGGCATTAGCCTTGCGCTCATATTATTGCTCGGAAGCATGGCCGCATATGTGTTAGCCCGCTTCGAGTTTAAGGGTAGAGGAGTTATATACACGCTGTTCATGGCCGGGCTGCTAATTCCGATGCAGCTAATCCTGATTCCGCTGTTTTTTCAATTCTCCGATATGAGCGAATGGCTTACGCGCATGTTGGCTCCCCCAGTGAGAAGCATGGGGTTTGGTGAGCTTACGATCTCTCTCCACGATTCTCATGCTGGCCTCATTCTCATCTACGTAGCCGCTAGCCTTCCATTTACAGTGTTTGTGCTAACTGCCTTTTTCAAAACACTTCCCGCAGAGCTGCGAGAAGCCGCCATGATGGATGGTGCAAGCGAGTACCGAACCTTCTTCTCTGTTATGATGCCCATTGGCAAACCCGGCCTGGTAACAGTGGCAATCTTCAATTTTCTGGGGTTGTGGAACGAGTATCTTTTTGGACTGGTTTTTCTCAACTCAGATAAGCTCAAAACCTTGCCACTTGGTTTGGCCAGCATAAGCATGCAGGCTCAGTATAAGAGCGATTTTGGGCTACTTTTTGCCGGCCTTGTAATCGCCATGGCGCCAGCGCTCATTGTGTACCTGTTCTTGCAGGAGAAGTTGACCAAGGGCATTACCGTGGGGGCCATAAAGGGTTAAGGTGGAACTATGAAGTTCTGGAATGAGATAGCAGTTGGCCTGTGGCTTTATGCCGGGGGCGAAAGCTGCAATGTATACGCGGTAGCTGGCCCGCAGGGCGTTGCTGTTATAAACGCCGGTACTGGCCGCTGGCTTCAGCATCGCTCCGAGTTGCCAGAACCCGTTACGGCCCTGCTGTGCACACACTATTTCCGAGATCACTCAGCCGGGGCGGCAGATGCTGCCGCTGCGGGTATTCCTATATACGTTCCAGAGTACGAGCTGGCCATATTTGAAGACCCATCTCAGCACTTTCGCGAACGTGAAACCTATATCATTTATGACAATCTATGGGATCTGTTTGCACCAGTTTGGCCCATCCCAGTGGCCGGTGTGTTGAGGGATTATGATAGCTTTGACGTACCCGCTTGCGGGCTGAAGGTTGATGTGCTGCCACTTCCTGGCGCTACTGTTAGCCAGATTGGGCTCGGCGTGCAGCTTGCCGATGGAAGTCGAGGCGTATTCTGTGGCGAAACCATTCACAGCCCCGGGCGTGTACCACGTATCGCACCTCTGCAGTACAACTACAACGATATGCCAGGTGCGGCCCAGGTATACTGGTCTGCTCTGGAGCTAACCGCATATTCGCCAGATTTGCTTCTGCCCAGCCTTGGGGCACCGATATCTTCAGAGATTGAAGAGGCACTTACCGAGCTTCGACACTCTATGCGCTCCCTGCTGGAAGTGCGCGATGGAAAAACAGCCTCACTGGAGAGCCTGCATGCCCCGGCACTCGAGCGCGTTACCGATCATCTCTGGCGAGATACGCAATCGGTAGCCAACACCTGGTATGTAATAAGTGAATCCGGCAAAGCAATAGCCATCGATTATGGATACCATTCCTTCACGTCGGCAAATTGGCAATCGTATCCTCGCCCGGCTCGACGCAGGGCATTGCTCCACGGAATGGATGGCCTAAAGCGACAGCTTGGCATTGACCGGATTGAGGCCGTACTGGTGAGCCACTTCCACGACGACCATGTTTGCGGCATCCCTGTGCTTCAACGTATATATGGAACCGAGTGCTGGGCTGCTGAGAACTTCTCAGATCTATTGGAATATCCAGAAGCGCATTGCTTCCCATGCTGTTGGCCCGTTGCCAGCCGCATAGATCGCAAGCTCTCACTGGAGCAGCCATTCACCTGGGAGGAGTACACGTTCAAGTTGCATCCCATGAACGGGCATACACGGTACGCATCTCTGATTGGTTTTGAAGCCGATGGCAAGCGCATTGCCCATACAGGGGATCAGTACTTCTTTTACAAGGGTGCCGAGGATTTTGAGCATAACCGCCGAGCACAGAATCATGTGTTCCGCAATGGTGCCTTGCTGGACGGGTATGTTGAGAGCGGAAAGTGGATGTTGGAGTATCGGCCAGACATCGTTATCCAGGGCCACCAGCCCGCCTTTTTTACGGATGATGCATTCTTCCGGCATATAGAGCGGTGGACCAACGACTATGCAGAAACTGCAAAACGATCTATGCCGCTTGCAGACACGGATGTGCATTTCAATATGGATAGCTGGGGTGGGTGGATCTGGCCCTACCGCACTCGTTTACAGGCAGCGCAGCCCTTTGAGATCACGGTTCATCTTCGCAACCCGTACCCAACCGTGGCGACGCTTTCGGTAGCGCTTACCTTGCCAGAAGGGTGGTTGGCCCCGGAAGCCGATGTTGTAGCCGGGGCCAGAGAAGAGGTTGAAATTAGCTTACAGGTGGTTCCTGCCGCTACAGCCTGCAAACGGCAGCCTATAGCCGCATCGCTCACCGCCAATGGACGCCCGTTTGGTGAGGTTGCCGAGGCACTTATAACGATTGGTCATTGCAGCTTTTAGCATCGGTCAGAATTGATCTGCAACTACCTGGGTTGTTCAAACCAATAACAGTTGTTAAACACAACCGGTGCGGTGAATCACAAGTGTTAACCTCGGTGAGATAACACCGCTGCCGCGGTTTCTGCGCTGATAATTCCCGCGCCAACCAGTTTATTTACTGCCTGCTCCATGCTCTGCATGCCTGTGCCGCTCTCCGCTTCAATTGCAGGGGTAAAATCTGGCTCACCTGCGGCAATCTGTTGCTGAATTCTCGCAGACTTCAGAAGGACTTCAAGCACAGCCACACGTCCGGGTTTGTCCGATCTTTTCAGCAGCCTCTGGCTTAGAACGGCAACTAAATTCCGTGCCAGTATGCGCCGTATTGTATCTCGCGGTTCGGGGAACACTTCGGACATACGCTCGATTGCCTCGGAAGCGCCGTTTGCATTCAATACTGCAAATACCAGATGGCCGGTTTCTGCCAGGCCCAGAGCCAGGCGCATCATCTCCATGCTTAGTAACTCACCTACATAAACTACGTTGGCATCTGCGTTCATTGCCGTAAATGCTGCCTGGTTAAACGAGGCAACATCTCGGCCAATGATGTGCTGAGTTACGATACTGTTATGGCTGCAAAACTCATAATCCATCACGTTGTCTATTACCATTATGCGTTTACAGCATTCGCGGTTAATCGTATCTACCAGCCCCGCAGCCGTGGTGCACTTGCCACTGCCAGAAGGCCCTGCTACAACCACGAGCCCTTGATCCATGCGTGTTATTGCTTGCAGGGTGTCCTTTACTTGTTGTTCTGGCGAAGTGGCGTACAGTTCGTTCAGAGTTGGAATATGTTGTGGTATCTGCCTGAACGCTGCGCCCACCCCTGCAAACTCCCTGAAAGTACACCCCCGAAACAGCCTACCATTACAACGTATAAACAGCTCCACATCGCCTGCATGTGCAGAAATCATCTCAAGTTGATCTTGAGAAACATGTGGCCGCAGCAGCTCAATAACCTCCTCCGTCGATAGCACTGGGCTATCCTGACGTGTAAGTTTGCCACCAACGCGCAGAGCAGGGGGCTGCCCGGTAATGATGTGCAAATCGGATGCGTCTTCTTCAATTGCCAGAGCTAACAGGTCGGTCAGTTCCATTGTCTATTCCTTTCTGGTGCCGCGATTGCACTGCTGCATGCAGACTGGGAGCCGCCTTCTTGCCCCAGTGAACTGTTTGGGAACATGAGCAGCGCGTCTGATTGTGATGCCGATAGGTTTTTTGGGGTCAGGTGCGCTTGCAGTGATCGGATTTCTGAGCGCAGGTGCTCGATGTCCTTTCTCAATGCAAGGATCTCCTGTTTGAGCCCAGTATCTGTGTAGGCGGGTTCTTTTTGTATACCGGAATACACTTTTGACCATATGTCTGTTTGCGCTGCATTGCCCGAATTCGTTAGCGCAAGCGTTTCCAGAAGTTCAGAGTGCCAGTTGCTGCAACTGGTGCATTCACACAGGTGTTGATCAATCTGTAGCGCGATTTCGCTGCTAAGCTCGCCATCTATAAACGCCGAAAGGCGGTTGCAAACGTACTGACAGTTCATTTTGTCTCCGTAATCCATGGCAGTAGCCGCCTTCTGAGTGTTGCCACGGCAAGGCGTTTGCGTGATGCAACGGTGCCAACCGGGCAGCCCAATATCTCAGCAATTTGTTGGTAAGATAAGCCCTCGTAGTGACTCAAGACAAAGACTAATTGTTGAGGCTCTGGTAGGGCGATAATGGCTGCTTTCACAGCATGCTGAAGCGCAGAGCGCTCGGCAACTTGTTGAGGTCCCTGCTCGTTGGGTGAAGCTACCAGGTCTGTGGCGGCTGTTTGAAGCTGGCTTGAACCACGAAGGACGTCCATACACAGATTGCGAGCTGTTTTCAGAATGTAAGCCGTGAGGTTTCGGTCAGGAGTACATGTTTTCAGCGTTCGCCACAGCCTTATGAACGTTTCCTGAGCCACATCTTCGGCAAGGCCAGAATCGTGTAGTATGCGCTCTGCATATCTCACTACCCGGTGCTGATGGGATTGAACGATTGCCTCAAACGCCTGCATGTCTCCACGGGCAGCCAAGTGTATCAGTGCGGTTTCATCCAATTGATTGAGCCTCCAATTATAAAACGTGACAAGGGCCCGGATGAATCACTATTTTATTTACTCCAGATACCTGGTAATTGGCTGGTATTGCTTACGAACGGATAATTGCGGATTTGCTGCAGGATCTAAACGCAAGAACAAAAATTCCACCACAGTACGGATTGCACAAAAAGAGACACCGGCCAAACTGGCCGGTGCCTATAGACTCGTAAACTACATCCGAATACGCATTCGATGCTAAACGCCGATTAGTCGTCGTCTTCGTCTTCGGCTTCCTCAACCTCTACGTCGTCGAAGCCCGCATCCGGATCATCGATTGCTGCGATGCCCTTAGACTCAATTACTTTCAGCGCATCTGGTTCTGAGGAAGCGCTGGCGCGGCGAAGTGGCTCAATATCTGCAAGGCTTGGCAGAGCAGGGTGCTTCTGCCTGGCTTCATCGCTGATGAACTTAACCTTAACGTCGGCCATCCACAGCGGAATCTTTGCCATCGGTTTGCCGGTTTCGTTACATACAACTTCGCGTACAATCTCGTCTGGCTTGCGCATTCTATACAACTCCTGAAATCTCGGCGCCAATCGCACTGTGCCGCCTGTTAGGGCGGACCTCAGCGGGCCCTGAGAGTAACATTCACGAAAATCGAAATCAGGCTGCTGGTTCTTTGCTCTCCGCCGGCTTCTGTTCTGCCGGAGCAGGAGCAGCATGCGGGAGCGCGGTATTCGCCGAAAGAACGCCGTTAAACACCATCATAACGCCTGCGATGAGATACACAACGCTTGCAATGGGGTCCAGCGCCTGGCCCGGCTCCATAAGGAATTTGCCACCGGTAGCAAAACCGGCAAGGCTGATCAAAATCAGCGCGGCGCCGATGGTAACGAACATATTGAGATAGCGCAGCATCAGCTTTCCTCGGGTGAACTATTTCGCTTGCTGTAGAAATAGATCAGAATCGGGACGTCCATACAGTATACCTCAGAATCCTGCGGGCAGTTTCGAAGTACATGCAGCGATATTGGTTGTCAGACAATGTAGGTGCGGTTCACGCCCGAACGCTGAAGCCAGTATACGGCACAATCCGTAACATAAGATGTTCGGCTCAGGCATGGTTCCTATTGGGATATGAGGGTGGGAGAGTACATGTATCAACAGAACACCATACGAAGCTTCCATTTGCTTCGGTTCCGCGTATTGGCTAATATCATGTGCATCGTCGCAACTCTTACCGGAGCACTTAATGTGTGCCATGCCGGAGCGCTGGATAGTGTTATGAAGCATCCGGAAGCCTGGATGACAGATGCAGTATCCACAAACCTTGAAGCGGTTTCCGGTGATCTGGGAGGGCGAGGCAAGTTGACTGCCGGGCAGCGCACCCTCATACGATGCTGCATGGCACGGTTTGGTACGATTAATGCAGATCCGGGCCAGAGCCATCCGGAGGCCCGTGCCAGGGCACTTTTTGCAAAAGTAAGCCGAGCGGAAGCACGTGCAACACTCTTGCCCCTGCAGGCTGCACTGAAGTTAAAGCCTCGAGGCAGAATGTCGGTGGGCTTTGTTCTGGCGGTGTATAGGATCAACTTTGAAGAAAATGCCTGTGCTGTAGCCAGGTGTGTCGATCTCGATACGGGCAACCTGGACACATGTGAGCATGCATGTGAACAGATGTTCAACCTGTACCGCATTCAGCATTCGGCAAAAATGATGCAGATATTCTTGCGTGCTACCACCGACGGAGACCTATCCGAGCAGAAAACAGACGTGCTTGGAAAGCTCTTTATGAAGTACCCGGCCTCAATCCCCAAGGCGGTCCATGCCAGAAAAGACATGAAAGTGCTTGCAAACTATGTACACTATGGTGTGGATAGTAATAAATTGCTGCATGCTCTGCTAAGGAAATGTGAGCGCGGCAACGATAAACAACTATCGGCTCTGGCATTGCAGTTCAGAAAGCTTGAGCCAGATAACGATGAGTACGTATAGGCACTGCCGTAAGCGTGCCGACAGGGAGAATTCATGAGCCAGTTTTTGTACCGCATTCAACCGGCGCGTGGTGATATGCTGATTACGGGCCCAACCGATTTCGAAGCCAATGTTGTGGGGCGGCATTTTGACTATCTCAAGAGATTGATGGCAGAGGGTGTTGTGATACTGGCTGGGAGGACCATGAACTGCGATGAGAGCTCCTTTGGCATCGTTATCTTCAATGCTCCCACGGATGCAGCGGCGCTATCAATAATGACTGCAGACCCTGCAGTGAATGAAGGTGTGATGCGTGCCGAGCTGTTTCCCTACAATACGGCACTTATCGCTGAACGGAACGCTGGTAAGTAAGCCACTGTTACGTACATTCGCGGCAAACGTGTGAACGTTAAGTTAATCGCAGAGTGGGTTTTGGTGTGGTATCGGTGGAGGTTTTTCAGTGAGAAGTCTGTTTGCATTCGTCTGTTTGATGCTTATAACCGCAAGCACAACTGCGCAGGTTACTCCCGCATCTGAACAAAAATACCTCGAGATTGTGACTGTTGATAGCAAAGTTATCCACTTATCTGTGGCTGACCTTGCGAAATATAAACAGGTAGGTGCATCTGTAACGGCGGATGATGGCACAAAAGTGCTTTACACTGGCCCATTGCTGCGTGATGTGCTGCTTAAGTTTGGTATTCTGTCTTCGGGCCCCCATATAAGGGGGCAGGCTCTCCATCAGATACTGCTTGTCAGTGCTCGCGATGGATACTCGGTACCCTTTACCATTGGCGAAATAGACTCAAACTTTGGAAACCTGAAGATTGTGCTTGCCATCAAAATGGACGGTAAACCACTATTCAACTATGAGGGGCCATTTCGGATTGCAATACCAACAGATAAAGAAGGTGCGCGCTCGGTACGGATGGTGAGTTCAATCCGTGTAGTTCGGTTGGAGGAGAAGGGCAAATGAAGCGGCTGGCGCTGGCCATTGTGATGCTCGGAATTACCCCGGCGGCGATATCGGCTCTCGAACCGGGAGGTGGCCCGCAGAGGTACAGATGGAATCTTCCAAAGGGTTTTCCCGTTCCTACAGTGCCCGTAGACAACCCGATGTCGGTAGCGCGAGCCGAACTTGGCCGTTATCTGTTTTACGACAACCGAATCTCAGGAAATGGTAAACAGGCCTGCGCATCATGCCATCAGCAAAAGTATGCGTTTGCCGATAACAGGGCCTTGAGTACCGGTTCTACTGGTGAGCCAGGCGTACGTAAATCTATGTCGCTGGTGAACATAGCTTACGCCCCCGCGTTAACGTGGAGCAATCCCAGTGTAGGCACGTTAGAAGATCAGGCTTTGGTGCCAATGTTTGGCAAACACCCACTCGAACTCGGGCTTAATACAGACAATAGGTTTCTGGCGCTTCTGAAAGCAGATAGTACCTACCAACGACTGTTCAAATCTGCATTTCCTTCCGATATCAAACCGTTCCGGCTTGAGAATGTGACGCGCGCACTTGCCTGTTTTGAACGCACTATTATCTCCGCGCGATCTCCCTACGATAAGTACCATTACCAACACGATAGCAATGCTATATCGGAGCTGGCGAAGCGCGGAGAAGAGCTATTTTTTAGCTGGCAGTACAACTGCTTTCACTGCCATGGTGGCTTCAATTTTGCAGACTCCGAAGATGCCGCACGCGGCAAAAGGCGCTGGCTGCAGTACTCCAATACAGGCTTGTACAATGTGGCTGGCCCCATCTCTTACCCGGCCACCAATGCTGGCATTTACGAGTTTACAAAGAAGGCGCAGGATGTTGGCAAGTTTAAAGCACCTTCGCTCAGAAACGTAGAGTTGCACCCGCCCTACATGCACGATGGAAGCATCGCTACGTTGGAAGGTGTCATAGAGCATTACGCCGCTGCCGGAAGGAAGATAACCGAAGGACCCAACAAAGGCGATGGCAGCTTGAACCCCAATAAAGACCCAAGGATTGTGGGTTTTCCTTTAACGCCACGTGATAAGAAGGCGCTGGTCGCCTTCCTCTGTTCCCTCACGGATAGGAGCGTGATCAACGATCCACGGTTTTCTGACCCATGGAAACCGCGAGCGACCAGCGTACCTGGTGCCGGTGCCGGGCATTAAGGCAGGTAGGGCGAAATCTCGCTCAGGTTTTGAACCGGTTCTCTCAGGTATATGGAGATAAGAGTGCCTGTTGCGCCTGTTCTGTGGATGGGACCTTCCTGTATGTCAATCTCATTTGCATGCAACTCGGCATGTACTATCGTAATAGGGGTACTTGTGATAAAGCACAGATCTGCCGAGCCGGGGGTGGGCCTGTGCTCGTGGTAATACGTCCTTGCCCGCTTCATGCAGGTTGATCTTCTGGATGCCGAAGCGTAGCGCCTGGCGGCCATCTGCAGAAGTAACTGTCTCAAACCCCAGAACCCGCTGATACAACTCTCAGGTTTGGTCGATATCGGCAACCGTAGGAACAGGATTATCCAGAGCGTCGATTATCATTGATATTGTCTTGTTCGCCAATGTGGGCGAAATTAGTGTGAGTCCCCAGTGCTGAAAATAAGTGCCGGGCGCACGTCCTGCGGCCCAAAAGCAGGTGCATAAGTAAACACCAATTCCGTCTCTTTCATGTGTGCAAACGTGATGGATACATCCTGAGTGAATAGCGAGCCTGGATCCGTAACGAGCCCGGCCAGTTGCTTAACCATTTGGTCTGGAAGGCTCCGGACTGGTAGTCCGGTACTAAATAAAGCTGTTCGCGACGGTGCGTCAAAACCATGGTACAGCATGAGCGAACTGTATTCGCGCATCACTCGATCCGCCAATCGGGCCAGTGGCAGGTTGGGCATGGAATTGTTTGTTTTCGAACCGATGGCTTCAAGCTCGTTGCCCTGCCCGATGTACCATGCTATGCCAACAGTAAGCTGCCATGGGGAATAGGTCTGTAGGAGTGTGGCATCGTCCTCCGCCTGTAGCCTCGCTGGATTTTGCGAATTCTTGTCGTTATTGCCGCCCGAGTTTACGGTTGCTAAACGGAAGTTTCGCGCAAGAATCTCTGCTAATGCACTTTGGGGCACCTGAGTTGCATCATCGCGGTACCACCTGTTGTTTCTGATCAACGTAATGCCAAGCTGGGTTTGCTTCCAGCTAACGTCCGTAGCCACTGCCATTGAGTTTAATTCATCGTTTACATTGCCAACTGGCCTGGCAAGTTCGTCCAATGTCATTAAGTCACACTTTTTGAAGTAACAATCGGTAACGAACTCGATGGTTGTGTTGGAGGCAAGCCGGCGCAGCATTTGTAAAAAGCAGCGATTGTTACCAGTTACCGGCAACACCGCCGGTTTCTCACTGGGCCAAAACGTTGCTTCCTGGTATTTTGCCAATAACCTGAGGTCAGCGGTGGCAGACTTACCAAGCGACCGGACGTTTTCCGGCAGTTTCGGGTGATCAAGGTAGAGCGGTTTTGTATCTGGAAAGCGCGTAATTACGTGAAGGCTCAGTGTTGTGAAGCTGATACCGAGTTTAGGCAAGCACAGGCTAACATTAACCTGGAAGCCAAGATTTGTGAAGAGAACCGTCGATTTGTTTTTCGTGTCGTCATCAATTCCTGGCAGTGCATCAAATTCTGGCTGCAAAGCCTCCCTGGCCCCCGCACTCAGCGATGCATACTTTACCGGTACGCTGCCACCAATCTGGTTACCGCCATAAAAGCCTGTGTACAGGGCGTATACGTTGCAGGCGCCCGCAATATCGCGTTTAACATCATCTGGCAGACCATGAAAAAGTGCGTACGCTCGCCTGGAATAGGCATATCCATTAATTGATGATGGATCAAGCTGTTTGCCGGGAGGTGCCTTGGGCTCTTTCGGCGGAGTATCCATTGCTGTAAGGAATAGTTCTCGTCTTGCTGCTATGGCACTCTCTCTTTGTGCCTCGAATGCCCTCCACCATTCCTTGCGCGTTAGCACATCCCGATCGGTCATTCTGAGTATGTAGCCGGTACGGGTTGGAGCCCAGTACCCGCGGATAAGCTGGCTCAGGGCCATCATTATCTCACTTCTATTTCGGCTGCGTAAGCGCAAGTTCAATTTCAGGTGAGTGCACTCATCGCCAGCCTGAAGTTTAACGCTGTTATCGCTGATTATAGAGAGTAGTGAACCTGCTTCTGTTGCGTACCGTTCAATGGAGAGCTTGTTTGAGAGCCTGCTATCTCCAGGTAAGTCTATAGAATTTGGCTGAGGTGGCTGATTAGCCCGGGTTTTAGTTGGAAATACAGCAATTGCGCATAAAATCAAAACGGCAGAACGATAAAGTAGCTGCCTTTGACATATCAAACTCGTTGTATGCAAGTTACGGCGCTCCATTTACAAAGCCATGACCGGAACAAGAATGTTAATAACTCAAGAAGGTGAGGCAGGTCTTGGAACGGCGGCCCCACCTTCGCACAATTTACTGGCCCAGTGTGGGATTTGGGGTATCGCCGGGATACACCAACACCAGCTGTTCCTGTATGTCGATCCACTGACTCCCATCGGGGCTATTTCCAATGTTTGCCTGCCGAGCTACCCAGAGCCCCTCAGGGACTGTTGGTGGAATCGTAGCCACCAGAGTTCCCCCATGGTATCGTCCACTGTCTGCATCGATGTCGCAAACGTAGCCAGGAAGTGCGAGAAGAGATCCCAGTTTTCGGAACGAAAGTCCTGCGGAGGTCCAAGTAGAACTTGGATCTGACAAAGTCACAGTGTCCGTCCAAAGGCATCCGAACAGCGAATATCCGCTATCTGGTGTTATGGACAGGGTAGAGGACTCGGCGTGGGCAGACAGAAAGCTGCAACTAACCAGAAAGGCTGTTATTGCCGCTGTTGCACAACAAGAAATACGCATCGGGGTGTACTCCTGATTGAAACGAATGCAAAATGAAACAAATGAGACAACTCAGATTGCTCATCTGTAACCAGTATAGTATTTATCGCAAACCTTGTCAATTGCGATCTGAACAGGTGTCACGATGCATTGGGAAGCCGTTACAATCAAAGCTGATAGCCAAAGTTTCATGCTGCTTCATAGCCTTGCGGTCACGGAAATTGGGGCCTGTTACCATTTGCTCGTGCTGCACGATGAAGCAAAGTTACTTTCCACTGCTGGAGGTGTCACCTGTTGAGGCGCGACTATGCCTGCCTTCAATATTGCATCGAAGGATTCCAAATCCGATATGATTAAATACCCGGGTATCCGATAATTGGTGAGGTGGCACTTTGCTGGAGCTTGAACGGTTTTCTTTTGGGGTAGGAGATAGATTTGCCCACCAGGCAAAGGCGCAGCTTAGCGCACTTAAGCAGGCATCCGAGCTTCCGGGTGGGCCGGTTGTGGTGCCGGTGTGGAATAAAAGCAACCGGGAGCATCTAATTGTTGGCTCGGAGCCCCCGAGCGTGCTTGCTGCTGCACAAAGTGCTGTTGCTGCGCTTGGTTGGCAGCATCCATTCCATGTGGATGCCGATCATATTCGCCTTGAAACGGTCGACCGCTTTCTCCCAGTTTCTGATTTCTTTACGATCGATGTGGCAGATTCTATTGGCGCGGCTCCGCCTGCTGGTTCTGTTGAGGCGTTTCTGGATCGGCATCCTGAACTTAGCGGCAGATATCCTTTAACCATAGCTGGTATTGAAGCTCCCCTTAACCTAACTCCAGAATCCTCCGCTGCCATTGCTGCCAAGTACCTTGCTGCGGTGCAAGAGGCGGGCCGGATCTACCGATACATCGCGAATAATCGTGGAGCCGATAACTTCATAACGGAAGTATCGATGGATGAAACCGATGCCCCACAAACTCCTCCTGAGCTGTTGATTATCCTGGCGGCCCTGGCAGATGAGCAGATCCCGCTGCAAACCATCGCTCCTAAGTTTACAGGCCGATTTAACAAAGGCGTGGATTATGTTGGAGATACTGAGCAGTTTGAACGCGAGTTTCGAGATGATCTGGCGGTTATTGCAGATGCCATCAGCCGGTATGGACTGCCTGCCAATCTGAAGCTGAGTGTGCATTCCGGCTCAGATAAATTCTCCATCTACCGCCCAATTGCAGAGGCCGTGCTGGCAACCGGCGCAGGGCTACACCTGAAAACCGCAGGAACCACCTGGCTGGAAGAGGTTATTGGGCTTGCAGAATCGGGCGGTGAAGGGCTTGCGCTTGCAAAAGAGATTTATGCTGGTGCGATTTATAAGTGTGATGACCTGTGTGCGCCGTATGCCAGCGTGATCGATATAGATAAAAGTAAACTGCCTTCTACAGAAACGGTTAATGGGTGGAGTTCCGAACAGTATGTAAACGCTCTGCGCCACCAGCCTGGCTGCCAGGAGTACAACTCCTCGCTTCGGCAGCTGATACATGTGGGCTATAAGGTGGCCGCACAGATGGGAGACCGGTACCTGGATATGCTGGTTGCCTGTGAGCCAGCCATTTCAAGATGCGTGCGTGAAAATCTGTTTGAGCGGCATCTTGTACCTCTGTTCATCCACAGCGCGGAGGTGGATTGATGCCAGTTGCCTCACTGTTCGATCTTACCGGCAGGCATGCAGTGGTGCTTGGTGGAACCGGCGCCCTGGGCGGAGGCATGGCCGAAGCGCTGGCTGCCGCTGGGGCTGCTGTTACCGTTGTTGGGCGCAATGCAGAGCGTGGGCAGGAGCGTGTTGATACCATCCATGCAGCGGGCGGCACAGCTACATTCGCGATGGCAGATGCACTGGATGCTGATTCTCTTCACCACGCACGTTCGGCTGCAGAAACAGCGCATGGGGCGGTAGATGTTCTGGTGAATGCTGCAGGCGGTAACCGGCCGGATGCCACACTGCCGCCCGGAAGTGATTTCTGCAAGATGCCTCTGGATGCGTGGCAAGGAGTTTTTGACCTCAACCTGGTGGGAGGCGTATTATTGCCGTGTCAGGTATTCGGTGCAGGCATGATAGAGCAGGGCACTGGCAGCATAATCAACATCGCATCCCTCTCTGGCATAACACCACTGAGCCGCGTTGTTGCCTATTCTGCGGCAAAAGCGGCCGTAATAAACCTCACTCAGTTTCTGGCCAGAGAGTGGGCAGGCAGCGGAGTACGGGTGAATGCCATAAGCCCGGGTTTCTTCCCGGCAGAACAGAACAGGACCCTGCTATACAATGCAGATGGTAGCTATTCGGCACGTGGCGGGCAGATAATTGGCCATACACCCATGGCTCGCTTTGGTAGGCCAGAGGAGCTTGCTGGCGCTGTTATCTGGCTGGCCTCTCAGCGTGCGTCTTCCTTTGTAACGGGGCAGAATATTGTGGTAGATGGTGGCTTTTCTGCGGTTACTATTTGATCGTTGCCGGGGCTAAGTAGGTGTTTGAGCGTGCCTTACAGGCAGCGAGTAAACGGGGTTGCCTGGCCATCCAGCTGGCGTAGTTCCCATGCGTATCGTTGCGGCGCCGCTGCTTCGCTATGAATTAGCTGAACCTATTAGCCCGTTGCTGCATGAAAGCTTTCAAAGGCACTATTCCGAATGGCAAGATCTTTTGCTTGCGCGAAACAAAAAGTGATCGCATCAAAGTCGTTCACTTAATATCCCGGCTTATGGAGGCATTCGTTATGATCAAACAGTTTTGTATAGCTTCCCTGGCAATAGCCGCTATTTGTATTCCTTTTCAAACTTCCGCTGGTATCAAAAGCGTTCCAAATGGCTGCGATTACCGTGGTGACACAGGACAACAAATTCAGCCCGGCACGCAACCCAGCAGGAGTGCAAGGCACCTAATTGAAACCATTTCTCAATTGGAACGAAAGTTGGCTGTAGCGCGGCAGAAGCTTGCAGAGGAACTGCGTGTTCATCCTATCCAATCTCGTGGAGATGCGGATGTGATACACCACCCGGCAATTGTGAGTGCCTATATCAGCAGTCGACTTGGAGTGAATCGCGGTTCTACCGATAACATCAAATTGGGAGACCGTGTTGTTATAATCAGGCGCAATGGCCCATCACTTACTATCGTTGCTGATGGATCCGTAACCGATGTTACTCCATCTTTTTGCTCAATCTCGTTGTCGCACAATCTGGCTGGCGTCATGATAGAAGATGAGGTTTACTTGCTAAATAACCCGGCTTCAGGATGCTCAATAGCGAATATCCAAATCGATAACTCGCAAAAATGAGATTTGCAGTATCACCCTGGCCGGGTGAAGCCCACTGACCGAGTGTATGTGCTTGCGCCAACGCCACGGTGCTAACAGTAGTGGGCGTTTCTATTACATGTACCCGGCAGCATCGGTTATTAGGCACCCGGTATTAATGTGGAAGTAGCCCAACATAGCCATTTACGTAAACTAAACCACCACAAATCGGGGCCACTTTGATTTGTAAGCGCGGGTATACAGACAACAAAACATGCAGAGAAGTGCCGTTCAGCAGCGGCGACATTCCGAATTTGTGATTTCGTAACCGAGGCAAAAACTGCGGATTATTCTGAGTCAGCTGCGGGGGGATGCCAATTTGTGGCATCCCCCCGCATTTGATCCGATAGTTACGCCTTACTGCGCGTAACGGCTTCAATTACGGCCGCGCCAACAGCAGCAAGATGCTTGATGCGTGCATCCGGCGAGCTATATTTGCCTGCCAGGGCACCACTGCCATCCACAAAGCCAGATCGCTCGTTGGTAACAAGGAACTGATGGGCAGCCACAACGCAGGCACCTTCCCAGAAGATCGCCAAAGCCTCGTCCGGGATAGGCTCTCCATTCAGGCATGTTGGCTCCAGGGGGATCAGGTCTCGCGTGTTATGTTCTGTTCCGGCGGTAACAATAAAGCCAGCTTCACGCATAGCCTTTGCGTAGCGCAGCACCTGCTCTGGAGAGTTGCGCACGGGTATCAGCTCGGTACAGTGGAGGCCCCGTGCGCGCGTTTCGGATGCCAGTTTCTGCGTGTTCTCTTCGTATCCACACAGGGGGGAGGCGCCGTCCGCGAGTATGGGATAGCATGGGACGCCCCCGAGGGCAAGAATGAGCTTGCGCGCATGGTCGAAATCTACAAAAGTCTCCGGGACAAAAGCTTTTTTGCCCGCCTTCATCAGGTGAGATCGTATCTCATTCTGAATGCCTGCCCTATCATCCGGGGCGCTTTTGGCCGTGGTGCCAAACAGTTTTTCAAGTGCGGCGCTACGCTCCTCAGGGGCAATCTCATTTTCAATTGCTTCCTGCAGCGCCTGGGCAACATGGCGCTCCTGCAGGTATACGGTGGTTGGTGAACAGCCATGGCGCTCCACCACCATCTGCTTAACTCCGGCCTCAGTTAATCTTACGCTAAGGCCAGCCTCTGCACAGCATTCGGAGAGCTTCTTCACCATCTCCGCCATACGCGACGAGTCGTTTTTGCGAATGGTGTTGAGCAGAGCAGCACCTTCTGTTGATAGCGGCGCAAAGCGGGAGATTCCCTTGCCACAGAGGTACATTTTGCCAGGGTTTCCGGGATCGTTCAGCTTAACACCGGCATTACGAAGAGAATCGATCATGCAGATAATCTCGGTGCCGTAGAGCGCCAGAATTCCCTTTTCAGCACATTGCGTGCCGAACTGCGTATACACGGAATAATCGTAATAGTTGTTGGCGCCAAGTACTCGGATGCCCTGGTCAGCCGCAAGCTGCACTGCCTGCTCTACGGTATCGAAAGCAGAGAAGTTTGGGGGCAGATGAATGTGCGCATTTGCTGGTTTGCGAGCGGTGGATGTTACAAGTGCGGCAAGCGCAACAATCTCACTTACAGAGCCGATGCCCGCGTATATATCGGCCGGGCTGGCTGAATCCTGTAGTGCGGCACTATTTGTCGCCATAGACGTTTTGTTTCCCTTCAAAATCGTTAATTATTCTCAATGAGGGTACCACACCCTACACCCCATAAGGTATCCAGATATTCTTAACCTGTGTGGCTTCGTGTTTGAAACGTTCGAGGGCAGTTGTGCTTGTTGAGAGCCATGCATCGTTGCTAACGCCATTTGCCCAGGTGCGCTTGAGATTTGCTGCGGAGAGCTCGTGAACGGATTTTACTCCAGGATGCGTTCCCCAGTACCACACGGCATTTACTTCATCGTGGGAAGCCAGCGTTTGCATCAGGGGATCGCGTGGGCCGGTAACAATGTTCACGACGCCTGCTGGCAGATCGGATGTATCCAGTACCTGATACAAGTCCGTTGCGCTCAGCGGATGCTTTTCGGATGGCACCAAAATCACAGTGTTTCCCAGGGCGATAGCCGGCGCAACGGTGGCTACGAGGCCAAGCAGGGGCTGCTCCCATGCACAGCCAATGCCGATGATACCTACTGGCTCGACCATTGCCAGAGTTGCCTGCCTGCCAGGTGTGGAGTGTACAGCACCATCAACTTTATCCGCCAGGGCTGCCCAGGTAAATAGCCTTTCGATGCTAAGGGCCACTTCAGTGGCGCCATCTTCAAACGATCTGCCTGTTTGCACAGAAATGCGCTCAGCGAATTCTGTGGCGCGTACCTCAAGGTTCTCCGCAATGTAGTACAAAATCTGTGCGCGCAGATGCGCAGTGGCACCGGCCCAGCCGGGCAAGGCCGCCCTTGCAGTCTCCACGGCATTACGAATATCTTTCCGACTGCCCGCACCCACCAACCCAATTTCACGCCCATCCGGGGAGACTACTGGCAGCGAATAACCAGAATCTGGCCGTGCCTGCTTGCCGCCAATGTAAAGTTTTGCAGTGCGGTCCATACCTGTTGTTGCTGCATGGGTTGGCAGAACTGCCTCTTCCGGTTCGGGATCTTCATCTCCTAAATCGGTGTGTTCGAGGATATACTCAGCGGAATACCCAGTGGCCGATTGGGCAGGCTTAAGATACTCCCACATTCCTTCGCGGCCGCCTTCACGGCCGAAACCGCTTTCACGGTATCCACCAAAGCCAGAGCCAGCATCAAACAGGTTGGCGCTGTTGATCCATACCGTGCCTGCTTTGAGTTTAGGCGCAACATCCAGAGCAAGGCTTATGCTCTCGGTCCATACGCTTGCAGCCAGCCCGTATCGCGTGTTGTTTGCAATCTCCACCGCTTCTGCCGGAGTTCTAAAGCTGATGGCAGTTAGTACCGGCCCAAAAATCTCTTCTTGCATTACTGTGGAAGTCATTCCTGTGCCGGTGATAAGCGTTGGCGGATAGAAGCACCCAGAAGAGGGGCATGTGCCCGATGGCTGCCAAACCTCGGCGCCTTCTTCTTGTGCTGTGGCCACCATAGATTGGATGCGCTCGCGTTGGACTTCGGATACTATCGCACCCATGTCCACGGTTTTATCCATAGGGCTGCCAACTCGGACTTTCTGCATTCGTGCTTTAACGCATGCTATAAAGCGCTCCTGAATGCTCTCCTGCACCAGCAGGCGAGAGCCTGCACAGCATACCTGGCCCTGGTTAAACCAGATGGAATCTACCAGCCCCTCAACAGCGCTATCCAGATCGGCATCTTCAAACACAATAAAGGGAGATTTGCCCCCCAACTCCAGAGTCAACTTGATATCTGTGCCTGCGGTAGACTTGCGAATAGCGCGCCCAACCTCCGTGGAGCCTGTAAAGGCAATCTTGCTGATCCCTTGAATGCGGGTGAGTGCTTCCCCGGTAGATCCATCGCCGGTTAGGATGTTCACCACTCCGCCCGGCAGCCCAGCTTCGGTACAGAGATGCGCAAATGCCAGCGCCGTTAGCGGCGTATTCTCTGCCGGTTTCAGCACAATGGTGCAGCCCGCCGCCAGCGCCGGTGCGGCCTTCCAGGCAAGCATCAACAGTGGGAAGTTCCAGGGGATGATCTGTGCGGCCACACCTACGGCCGTGTAACCAGGAAACTCGGTGTTAAGAAGCTGAGCCCAGCCTGCATGATGGTAGAAGTGGCGTGCGGCCAGTGGTATATCAATATCCCGGCTTTCCCGGATGGGTTTGCCATTATCCAGCGTTTCCAACACGGCTAACAAACGTGAGTGCTTCTGAATAAGCCGTGCCAGGGCGTACAGGTACCTTGCGCGCCCATTCGGGCCAATGGCCTGCCAACCATCTAACGCAGCCCGGGCTGCACGCACGGCCAGTAAGGCATCGGCACCCGTGCCCACTGTAATTGTTGCCAGCTTATCCCCGGTGGCTGGGTTTGTTGTTTCCAGCTCGGCATTGTCTGCCCGCTGTAGCCATGCGCCATCAATAAACAGGTCAAACTTACCGTTACTGCTGTGGCCTTTAATCCATTGCAGGGCATCGGCAGCGCTCTCGGGTGCTGGTCCGTATTCCATAGATTTAAATATCTCACTGGTATTCATTGGTCTGTTCTAAACCTTAATCCAAGAAGCGTACTCAAGCCATTGGCTGGTGGTTCATAGCGGCATACCGGCCAGTTGCGTTATGTTCCAGCTGGCGTTCGATATCGGTAAGCAGGCCACTTGCTCCAAATCGGAACAGCTCCGGGCATAGCCAGGCATCGCCCAGCTCTTCCTTCATCAGAACCAGCCAATCCAGAGACTGCTTTGCAGTTCGTATTCCACCGGCGGGTTTGAAGCCGACTTTCCAGCCCGTGCGTTCGGCATAATCTCGAATAGCGCGTGCCATGACCAGGCTAACGGGCAGGGTAGCGTTAACGCTCTCTTTTCCCGTACTGGTTTTTATAAAATCGGCGCCTGCCATCATGCATACCATGGAGGCGCGATACACGTTTTGAAGTGTGCCCAATTCGCCAGTTGCGAGTATGGTTTTTAAGTGTGCTTCACCACAGGCGGATCTATACCGAACCACCTCATCGTATAGCTCATCCCAGTTGCCAGTAAGCACATGCCTGCGGGATATTACGATATCAATTTCCCCGGCGCCGGCACGTACCGATTCTTCAATCTCTGCCACTCTAAGGTGAAATGGTGTTAATCCCGCAGGGAAACCTGTAGACACTGCCGCAACCGGTATTCCAGATCCATTGAGAGCATCCAGCGCCGGTACGATCATCTCATGGTAAACACAAACAGCACCAACCGTAATCCCAAGATCTTGCGCACCCAGTGCATCCAGAACATCTTTGCGAACGGGGTTTCTGGCCTTCGCGCACAGTCGGCGCACATTGCCAGGAGTATCATCGCCGGCAAGCGTGGTAAGATCAATACATGTTACGGCACGCAGTAGCCATGCAACTTGCCATTGCTTCTTAACAGTTCGGCGGCCGGGTAGGGCAGCGGTTCTGCGCTCGATGGCGGAGCGGTTGATGTTCTGTTTTAGTGCCCACTCAAGATCGAGAGGCATGCCTGGGTTTCGTGGATGAGTCATAACGGTTTGCTGTTATACGATGGCTTACTTACAGGTAATCTTCCCGAATGGGATTAAAAATATCCAGGGCAAGGGCTGGCCCATCTACAGAGCGGGCACTGTGCGGGGTTCCGCCGGGAATGGTGTAAGCATCGCCAGGACGAATGATGCGCGTTTCATTATCAATAGTGAGTTCAAATGCGCCCTCTAGCCCCGTGCCGGTTTGTTCGTGCGGGTGGCTATGCATGGGCACATCCGCGCCCGCATAATGAAACGTAACAAACGACATCATGATGGCATCACCAGATACAGTTCTGATAGATACTCCGGGGAAAAGCTGTTTGTCGGCTTGCTCCGAAATCTTGAAAAAGCTCATAATGTGAGTGCCTTCTTTTAAACGAAAGATTATGTGCTCGGCTCGGGAAAGCCAGCGGCTTGGTTTCGAAGTTCTGCGCCGCGCCGGTAATTCCCTGCGAATTGAAGTGCCATGCTGCGAACCATGGCGCAAGTGTGAAAAGAATTGGGAGAAATCGCTGTGAATAAGTGGGATCGGCCTGTAAGGCTGGGAGTAATTGGGGCTGGCTGGTTTGCATCTCGGCGGCATATGCCAGACGCGCAACGCGATGAGGGGGTAGACCTTGTTGCATTTTGCCGTAGAGATGCTGCTGCACGTGAAAAGCTGGCGCACCATTTCGGCATTGATGCTGAGCATGCCTATGAAAACTGGGAGGCAATGCTGGAGTATGAGACGTTAGATGCCGTTTTGATTGCCACTCCGAACAATCTGCACTATGCACAGACCGTGGCAGCGTTAAATAAAGGCATTCATGTGCTGCTTGAAAAGCCAATGACCATTGAGCCAGCCGAAGCATGGGATCTGGTTGCACGGGCAGAACGGGCAGGACTGCACCTGGGAGTTGCTCTGAATCCGCCTTTCTGGGCACACTGCCACAGAATGAAGCATGCGCTGGCAAGTAAAGAGATGGGTGAGCTTGAGAGCGCGGCTATGTACTGGACCGGAAACGCGGAATATGTTTTTGGCAAAGCGCCTGCACCGGCCAATTTGCCTGGTATTGTTGCACCAACCAGCTTCCGCTCCGACCCGGAAGCCAATGGCGGTGGCTACTTTATCGATGGAGGTTCTCACCTTGTTTCCGAAGTGCTGTGGGTAACTGGCCAGCGAGCCGTTAAAGTTGCCTGCACCATGGATGAAACGCCGAGCGATATGCGTGCATCGCTTATCATTACTCTGGAGAACGGTGCCATTGTAACCATCAACAGTATTGGCGATAGCGGCTTTGCTGGCCGCCGCGTACGCAACGTATTCGGCGCGTCTGGCGGAGTCATCACAGTGAATGGCTTTGAATTTGATACAACGATCGAAATTCATGGACACCCAACGCAGCACTTTAAAGAAGATGAGCTGCCCCATGCTGGTACACCGGTTGGTAACTTCTGCACCGCCATTCGGGGTGAAGATAGCCTGTTCTCTCCGGCAAGCCACGGAGCCCACGTTGTGGACGTAGTGTGTGCAGCGTATGAGGCCGCGAGAACCGGCACAACCGTGAACATTCCAAACCGAGCAGGAGGCACCGCGTGAAGGTGACGGTGCTTGGCAGCGGAACATCGCATGGAGTGCCCATGATAGGCTGCGACTGCGATGTTTGCACATCTACAGACCCCAGAAACAAGCGGTTTCGGCCATCAATTATGGTAACGAATGGTGATTACAATATACTTGTAGACACCACGCCAGAGTTGAGAATGCAATCGCTTGCTCTTGGTTTGCGCAGGGTGGATGCGGTACTAATTACGCATACCCATGCGGACCATGTGATGGGGTTGGATGATTTGCGCAGATTTAATGACCTTGCGGATGCTGAAATCCCTGTTTTTGGCATGGCAGAGCACCTTGCAGATATCCGGCGCATATATCCCTACATCTTTGTGGAGACGCAAAAGGGTGGGGGAAAACCGAGGGTTTCACTGCATGAGTTGCGGGGCGACCTGCAGTTGGGTGGAATGGCTGTATCCAATATGCAGGTACTTCATGGCCGCATTTCGGTTACCTCGTATCGCTTTGAGGCACAAAGGCCGGATGGCTCCGTTGGGGCCCTTGCCTATGTAACAGACGTTAGCAAAATCCCAGAAGAAACTATGGCCGGGCTTAGAAATCTGGATGTGTTGATACTGGATGCTGTGCGATTTGAGCCGCACCCAACACATTTCGGGTTGTATCAGGCATTGGATGTAATTAAAGAGCTTGCGCCCCGGCATGCTTACCTTACGCACCTATCCCACAACTTCGAACATAGTGAGGTTAATGCGATGCTTCCGCCCGGGATAGAACTGAGTTACGACGGACTCTCATTTGAAGTTTGATCCGTATTTTACAGCAACAACCCAAAAACGCCTCGGCAAAAGGAAGTTTGCAGAGGCGTTTTTATCACAGGTTACCGTGTTACTCTCAGGCAGCGGCCAGTGCAGTATGTGTTCTTGCAGATGGGGCGCTTTTAACCGTGGCAACTTCAGTTACTACTGTTGTGCGAACCGCACTGCGCCGTGAGCGACCTCGAGGCGGCGTGCCTGGTTCCATCTGCTTTCGCAGCATTACTCTTGCACGGTGAATTCGGCTGCGAACGGTGCCAATGGCGCACCGCATCTGCAGTGCTATCTCCTGATAGCTCTTCTCTTCAACATCGCACATCAGAATTGCAGTTCGGTAATCTGCTGGCAGAGAATCCAGAGCTCTCTGCAGTTTCTCATCCATTACAGGGTCGATAACGATGTCCTGCGGGTTGCTATCTGGTGCGGCAAACTCATGAGCAAGCGGCTGCCCATCTTCATCGCCCTGTACCGGCGTATCCAGTGAGTACATGGGCACGCGCTTCTGGCGGCGGCGCATATCAATTACCCTGTTGGTGATAATGCGGAACAGCCAGCCTTCAAAGCTTCTGGACGAATCATACGTTTCAAAGTTAGTCCAGGCGCGAACATATGCGTCCTGGGCAACATCTTCTGCATCCGCTGCGTTGCCGGTAAGCCGATAGGCCAAATTATAGGCCCGGCGCTGGCTACGCATAAAAAGCTGTTCAAACTCATGCTGTGTATTGGAATTTATGGACAGAGCCGACATCGAATTCCTCCTGTGTCTCCCTCGCTACCGTCTCTCTATATCTCTTCCGTATCAGAACTCTCTTCGATAAGCAGGCTGTGTATCGTTTTACGGAACGCATCACACCCGCTGTCTTTAATCAGAAATGCATTCGCACCTGCTGCTAGTGCCTGTTCACGATCTGATTCGTACAGTCCCATAACAACTATCTTCACATTCGGGTTCCGGCTGCGGATGCACCGCGTAGCCTCTACCCCATTCATGCGCGCCATCTGAACGTCGATGAGAACAACGTCTGGATGCTGCTGTTGGGCGAGAGCTACTGCTTGAATGCCGTTATCTGCTTCCCATTTTACTGAGAGTTTGCAGTCACACTCAACGGCATATTTCAGGCACCGTCGGATGCAAGCGTCATCATCCGCCAGAAGTACAGTTACACACTCACTCAACGCGCATTGCTCCACATTCCCCGGCACTCTCTTCTGCCTCACCGGGCATTGCTGTATAAGACATGTCTATTATCATCCAAATCAGTTTTAGACACACTGTGTACAACCACAGTCTTTTCACTGGGGATTTCCACAGTACGGCACTTATCACCAACTGTGGGTAGGGGTTTAATACAATCAAACGTATAGTATCGTTACTCTCTCTGCCAATTTGCTGTTGGTGTTGCCCCAACCGTACGTACTATATATATAGTAAGTGTTGAGTAAACAAAGGGAGTTAGCTATGCTTGAAACTAGCGAAGTGGCGGATGTAACGATTGTTGGAGCTGGGCCGGTTGGGCTGTTTGGGGCTTTTTATGCCGGAATGCGCCAGATGACGGTGAGAGTTATAGATAGCTTGCCACAGCCTGGCGGTCAGCTTATGGCACTATATCCAGAGAAGTATATATATGATATGCCGGGCTTTAAGCGGGTGCTGGCCAAGGAGCTTGCGGGGAATTTGCTTGAGCAGGCAACGCAGTTTGGTGCTGAACTGCACATGAACCATAAGGCGCTGGAACTGAATCGGCTTCCAGATGGCGAACTTGAGTTGGTGACCCAGTCTTGGGCTTTCCGCAGCAAAACTCTCATTCTAGCGGCTGGTGCGGGCGCATTTTCTCCCATCCGCCTGTCGGTTCCTGGCATTGCTGAGTTGGAGGGCAACGGAGTTTCCTACCATGTGCAGGATGTGAATCGGTTGATCGGGAAGCGTGTTCTGGTAATTGGTGGGGGCGATTCCGCAGTGGATTGGTGTAGAACGCTAGCAGAAGCAGGTGCTGTTGTAACGTTGATTCATCGTAGAGATGTGTTCAAAGCACATGAAGAGAGCGTGGATTGGCTGTTAAATAGGTCTGGACTGCCTGTTCAGCTGTGGACCGAGGTTGCAAATGCAACAAAAGGCGATTCTGGAATTGAAATTACGCTGCTGGAGAATCGAACACGAACTCTACAAACACTTGTAGTGGATGAAATAGTTTGTGCCCTTGGGTTTAAGGCTGACATTGGACCAATAAAGAGTTGGGGAATTGAGCTAGATGGTTCGCGCCTGCCCGTGGATAGGTACATGCGGACCAATCTGGAAGGAGTGTATGCTGCCGGCGACATTGCCTCCTATGAAGGGAAGCTTGACCTGATTGCTACAGGAGTTGGAGAGATATGCACGGCAGTATATCATGCCAGAACGCACATTGATCCGACATCGCGGTTTAAACAAGTACACAGCTCTAATATGTTCTAAACGTGGCCAGTAGGGCGTGGTAATTGCGCGTTTAAAGACAATGCTACGAATTCTAATGAAATTATTTTCCCTGATTGAAGGAATCAAGCAGATGTCGTACGAACTCAAGAGGGTAAAATAGACCGAACGTCTCCAGCTAATGAACGTGGAGGCTCGCCGATTTTTGCGAGCTGTTCAGGACTGATACCCATTTTTATGCGGCGTGGACAAGCTGCACACGTGCGCCGATGTCAACACTCTGGATCTTTCAGGGAGGAGAACTTACTCGCTATGCGCTCTATTTCGCCTAAAATGCAAACCCGACCCAGGTACCCCTGGCGCCGGCTGGGCCGTGCCACCCGGTACGTTACCGCCGGGCTGCCGGTTGTAGTTGGCCTGCTTGGGGTGTCTTCTGGCACTGTGCATGCGCAGACAAAGGTAAATGGCGGGGGAGTTGTAACTGCCCCGAAATCTCCGATCATTCCTAAGTCGCCGATGACGGTGTCTATATCCAAAGTGCTGATGGGGCATAACAACGTTCAGAACACAGGTGAAATTTATACCGAGACAGTTCTGAACCCCACCTCAGTATTTCTGGACCCCAACAATATCGCATCCGGTAAGTTCGGTAAGCTGTTTACTCGCCCACTTGATGGTGCGGCGTATGCACAGCCACTATATGTGCCGAATGTTTACTTCCCAACTGTGCCGCATCAGACTTTGCCCGTTACGCCCGATAGCTACCACAATGTAGTTTACGTTGCCACCGAGCATAACAGCGTCTATGCATATGATGCAGATGATAATACCAACAACAACCTGAAGCCGCTGTGGTATAAAACATTCAACTACCCCAGTTTGCTTATTGGCCCGGTATCCTCTGATGAAGTTGGCACCGTTGATATTCAGCCAGAGATCTCTATCACTGGTACTCCAATTATCACAACAGCGGTGGACCCGGTAACCAAGGGCACAACCGGAACCATGTTCCTGGTGTCCAAGGTTCGCAATAATACAGATTTCTATCAGTACCTGCATGCAATAGATTTGGTAACCGGCGCAGAGAAATTCGGCGGCCCGTTCCCTATCAATGCTGCTGTCTCTGGCACCGGCGATGATGCAGTACTGGACGCGAACGGCAACCCAGTAGTACGCCTCAATGCGCTGAACGAAAACCAGCAGGCAGCTCTGAAAATGCTTTCTGATGGCACGCTTGTAATTGCGTTCGGCGGCCACGGCGAGATCAATCCTCTTCATGGCTGGATAGTTACTTACAAGGTAGCTGCAGATCAGAAATCGATTGTACAGACCGGTGCTTTCTGCCTCTCACCCAATGGTTCGGCTGATGCCAATGGCGTTCCCGCCGGAGCAGGCGTGTGGGCAGGTGGCGCGGGCCCCGCTATCGATGAGTTTGATAACATCATTGTTGCTACCGGCATTGGTAACTTCAATGTTGACCTTGGCGGTACCGAGTATGCCCAGAGCATAGTAAAGCTTAACTTTAATGCCCCAAACAATGGCACTGCGGTTCCCCCGAATCCCAGTTGGCCAGTTGTAGATTACTTCACTCCGTTCGATTGGTCTAACCAGACTTCGTCGTTCTCAGATCTCGGCTCTGGCGGCGTTGTGGTTCTGCCCGCTGGCATTGGCCCAGCCAGCAACCCGAACCTTGCAGTAGCAGCAGGCATCGAAGGCACCATCTACGTTGTAGATCGTGGCACCACGGCGCTCGCTCAGGTAATGGGCGGCTTCAATGCTGGCGATGACAGCCAGGTTGTTCAGTCTCTTCCACGCTCTGTTGGCCCGGTTTACGGTGTTCCTGCTTTCTCCACGCCCACCCGAACGCTGTTCTACCAGGGTTCTGGAGACGTTCTGAAGGCGTTTACCTTCGGTCAGGACCCTCTGGATCTTGGCAACTTCGGCTATCTCGGGAATGGTGCCACCGCAGCTGCCCCTGTGAGCGATGTGTACGGTAAGTCCGGTGTCTTCGACTATCCGGGTTCTACACCGAGCATATCTGGCGATGGCGTAACCAACCCCGCTGGCCCGCCTGTAAACCAGCTTGTGTGGACACTCGAGAAGCAGGTTGTTCCCTCCAACGTTAACGACGATCCGGATATCAATCCTACAACGGCGTTCTTCTTTGGACCTTACAACCCAATTGGCGCACTTACTCCTATCGGCGTACTCCATGCTTACGATGCTAATCCTGCCCACTGGGTGAATGGTGTTATCCCGCAGGTTTACAGCGCACTGGCAACCGGTGCACGAGACACTGTTCCCGATCCGTGTAACTTTGCGGTGCCAACCGTTGCCAATGGCAAGGTTTATGTTGGCAGCAACAAGCAGCTCACCGTGTTCGGTATGTATCCTACTGGAGTGGCGCCCACCGGAGCTCAGGCAGATCACTTCCTGGTATCTGGCCCGGTTAACTACTGGGTATCGGTTGCACTTTCTGGAGGTGCAACAGATGCTATCGCAATCAACCAGAAGCAAACCGTTCACTTCATGATCACCGCCATTGGCCCGGATAACCAGCCCATCAAGCTGAACTCTCTGGCACATGTGTACTACAGAGATCTGGATAACGGCTCACTTCACGCAATTGCAAACGTATCATTTGCCAACTCAGCAAACGCAATTCTGCCGTACGCCTTCACCACAGTTAACAACAACGGATACGACCTGTATGTAGTTGATGACTATGGCCACAACAGCGTTCAGCCGAATGCCAGCCATCCATTCATTCAGGAGCAGTCCACTGCTGGTGCTATGAACATGATCCAGGGCCTGGCAGCTGCACCGATTGTTGTGCGAGGCACCAATACTCGCGGACTGGACCACTTCGTGGTTCAGGCGTCCAGCCTCGTTAAGAATGGCGGTAAGGTTGCAGTAACGATTAAGACAGTTACGGCAACTGGCGTACTGCTTCCGCTGAACGGCACCATTCCGATCTACGATGCTGTTCCGGCAGGTATGGGAGCAGATGGTACGCCGGTTCCGATCCAGCAGTTCGATAACCAGCCAACAGGCCGTAGCGGTTGGGCATATAACAATGTGCCTTACCTCGGTCAGCTGTTCCCGTTTGTTGGACTGCAGAACGTAACGTTCAAGAACGGTATCGGAGTTATCAACTACCCGGTTTCCGGCCTTGGTCCGCACGTAATCGTTGTAACGTCTGGTGGCGTTACCGGCACCGCAGTGGTTACTGCAGTTAAGTAAGTAAGTAACCAGTACATTGCACTGCATTGCGGTGCAATGTACTGGAAGTACATTGAACCCCTGTCTGCCCTGCAGACAGGGGTTCTTTACGTTTACCTGGATGGTATTCTGAGTATTTCGGAGCTAATTGGTTGGCTGCCTGGTCGATCAGATCAGGGAACCGGATGAACTGTAGTCTCTGTACTTTGTTGTGAACAGAGCCTGGCGCGGCTTGTGAGCGGCCAACGGCCATCCACCGCACTGTTAATTTGCTGCAGTTGGGGAAGATTTGTTGTCGCGGTGATCTCCGAGGAGTGGATCTCCTCCGGAGATACCACGGGCGTGAACAATTTACGGTACTTACACCACTTACCCGGAGCTTGATGAATGTGTTAGTACCCACTGAAGATCGTTGCGAGCGGCATCGCTCAACGCCCGCCCATACTGCTTGTCCAGCAGAACGGTGCGATTGAGGAGTGCAACATAAAGCAGTATGAGGCAAATGAGGGATGGCACAGCTGCCCTGAGAGCAAATGGGGAACCAATGGCCCTGTCGCTATTCCTGCGTCGCACGTACACGCTAATTCCCTGTAGCAGCAGCACAAGTGCCGGGGCAATAGTGGCTGTGGCGGCCAGTTCAAGTGCAGCCCTTTGATTAACTATGAGTGACGTATCCGTGAGGCTGTACAGAGCGGCCGCCACCGGATGCATTGCGCTAAGAAGCGGACGGAACACTACTGTGCTCAGCCCCGCAAGGAGTGCCACTGGTAGAGCAAACAACCAGGGTCCCCTGGCAGTGAGAACTAATCCACGGTAGGGTGTTGCGCCCTGTGCCGAACCGGGGAAGGTTCGCCAGTAGATAACCTGCATAATGGTTAGGCAGGCACATAGTATTGTCCAAATCCAGTGAACTGCCGATGGTGAACTACTGAATGTGAGGCCAATGCTAACGCAGGTACTGGCTACTGCCACCCCTGCTAAAAAGCGGCGGCTCTTAGGAAATGCTGTGTTACACAGTTCCAGCAGTATCGCAATTATGATGCACACTGCCGTGAGAAACGTTTCTTGCAGTATTGCAACTCCAGCCATCCAAGTGCCAAACAAGTTTGCCACTGGAATGCCCGGCGGTATTCCGGGGTAGCTAGTATCCAATCGAGCAATATCTACGCGCTGCCGTAACTTAATTGCTTCCTTTACCTTATCTTCTACCCAGGGTAGGTTGGATGTAAGGCGTGCGCGCCGAATCAGGTCGATAAACTCAGATGAAACACCAAATTGTGCCGCCGTTGACGCCCCTGATGGGCGCTGCGCATTGGAAGAGTCTACTTGATTGGAAGCAGAAATCAGGATCAGATCTCCACCAGCTAGTGCTTCATACGCCCATGGTGCGCGCTTTACCATAATCTCACCGGTACGCATGAGTTGTAGTCTGCTCATGGCAGCCTGATGATAAAGGCCGGCCTGCTCCTGCCTGTCTGCAATTGCGCGTACCGCGCGGCCCATTCTCCGGATCTCGCGCAGGTGCGGAAACGATACCAGGGAAAGCGGGCCAATTTTCTGAAGTGCCCCGTTGTCACCATAGGCGGTAGATAGCAGGCGCCACTGGCCCAGAACTTCCTCATAGATATAGGAATCCCATCGGGATTTTGTTGCTGCTCTGGTTAGTGCATCCTGGCCATCTTCATCCCTGCCTACAGAAAACGCCGTAACTGCCAGCATCGCGGGCCAGTAGGCATTGTCCTTATCCCTGCGTTCTCCGGTTCTAAGTGCCCATTCTGTAAGGCTGATATCTGCAGGGGCAGGGCGAGGAAAAATGGAACCTTCAGATGCAAGCGCTGTTTCGTCTGTTGCATCAGAGTCTTGCCTGAACAGGTCTGGCCGCAATAAGTGGATGCGGTCGGCCATCATGTATCGAGACAAGTGCGCGTAGGCGCCAGGGGAAGAGGGGAAATGTACAGGTAACTGTCCAATGCGAACCAGCGCATTATCGGTAACTGTAGTTACCTTTGCAGGTTTGCCCCGGCGAGATGATGGAAGCTCACCTGGGTCTACCGTTGCGCGGCCAACCTGAATGAGGTAATCATCGGAGAAAGAGAGAGCTGCACGGGTGATCTGGGCTCTATCATATCCAGACATGGAGTGCGGAATAACGGCTGCTGCATCGGCACTATGCTGCGTTGCAGCATATTCTGCTTGAGAAACAACAAGAGTTCTAACAGACGGCAAAATAGCAAGGCTGGCTGCAAGGCCAATTAAGAAACCGTACAGCCAACCAGAAGCTTTTGGCGCACCAATGCGCTCAGAATTTTCCACGCGCCCGCTGCTCTGTAGGATACTTTGCAGGCTGCTTTACCGATTCATCTGTTCGAGCTGCGACAGAAGATCTGCTCGAATCAGAAGGCGTAGACCATAGAATAGCCTGCCGTGGCGATTGGTTGCCGGCCAGAGACTCCACTGGCACCGGCGGCCCATTTAACCAGCGTAATGCAGAAGCATGCCGGATTTCCGAACCATGGGCATATTTCAGAGCCCCGGGGTGGGTAGCAACGGCAAGAAAACAGGCCGCGCCGGCGGCGGCAAGTACCGCGCCCGCAGCGACCTGCGATGCCATAGAATCAGCAATGTATTGCTTGAGAATGAGCCATCTGTCCTGAAATGTTTCCAGCAGGCGGCTCCAGAGTGTTTGCCTCTGGTTAAGCACCATATTCATCACCCGGTCATCAAACGCTTCAGAGCGGTCCCGGGTCATGGAAAAATGCGTGTAATGAGATCGGCTCAACGCAAGATGCAGAGAGCGGTCGGCTTCATCAACCCGTTTGCAGGATCTGCAATGCGAAAGATGATGCTCAAGCCTGGCCCATTGAGACCTTGGTAATCTACCTTCGGAGCGCAGAGCAAGCCTTTTTCGGCAGGCGCGACATGTATCAAACATGATTCGCCTCCTCCTGCAGGGCAAGCCAGCGCTTTCGGAACTGTTCTCGCGCTGTGTTCAGACGCGAGCGCACTGTACCCAGCGGAATTGACAGAACATCCGCGATCTCGGCATACTCCAAACCTTCCACTTCACGCAACACAAGAGCTGCACGCATGGGAGGAGTGAGCGAATTCAGAACCTGCTCTACAGAAAGCCGCTTCTCTACATCCGGGTTCACCGCTACAAAAGAGCCAATGCTCTCTTCCAGAGGCATTTCCGAAGTGGAGGATTTGCGACGCATTCTGTCCAGGCAAAGATTGATTACAATGCGGTAGAGCCAGGCATAAAAGCCAGATTCGCCACGGAACTGACCAATCTGACGAAACGCCTTAACAAATGCCTCCTGTGCCACATCCTCAGCCTCTCGGGGATTGTGGAGCACGTGGGAGGAAAGCCGAACCACACGATCGCGATACTTATCAAGTACCCAACGAATCGCCTTTTCATCTCCGGCCGCACATCGGTCCAGAATGGCTCGCTCGCGCTTGCGCTCTTCAAGGTCCAGCGCAACGCCCGGAGCGGGCGCCATAATCGACTCCGCAAGTTTCCAGACGCTAACTGACATTTCGGTGTAACCTCGCCTTCCGCATGAGTACAGATAACGACGAGCTCAGTTGTCCATTCGTTCGATTAAAGTGAATGATTTCACTCATCGCCTTCATCCTCATAATCTGCAACGCTCGGCAAGGTGCCTCCAGGGTTAAACATGCGTTCCACTTCGTCGCGCGTAATACATATCTCACGTGGCTTGGCACCGTTTAGCGGGCCAACAATTCCGCGTTCTTCCATCATCTCAACAATGCGTGCGGCCCGTGTATAGCCAATGCGAAACCGCCGCTGAAGCATCGATGTAGACGCCTGGCCGTTATTCACCACCAGGCGCACTGCCTGTTCGAAGAACTGATCATCCACATCGTCGGATGCACCTGCACCCATGGATCCAGCGTCGCCAGATCCTTCGCTAAGGCTGATCGTAAACTCTGGTCTCTCCTGCTCTTTTAGATACTCTACAAGGGCATTTGTTTCGGTTTCGCCCAGATAGCAACCCTGAATTCGCTGCGGCTTGGAGGCATCGATGGGCATAAACAACATATCGCCCCTGCCTACCAGTCTGTCTGCTCCGGTCATATCCAGAATAGTTCGGCTATCTACCTGCGAAGCAACTGCAAAAGCAATGCGTGAGCTAATGTTTGCCTTGATCGTACCGGTAATGATATCAACAGATGGCCGCTGTGTAGCAATCACAAGGTGGATGCCCGTGGCTCGCGCCAACTGTGCCAGCCGACATATGCTTGTTTCTATCTCAGGTCCCTGCTGCATCATCAGGTCCGCAAGCTCATCCACAATAAGTACAATGTATGGCAAACGGCTGCCTTCCGGCACCTTCTGATTGTAACCTTCGATGTTGCGCGTACCCAATGCAACAAACAGGTTGTAGCGGTTATCCATCTCCTTTAGTGCGGCACGGAATATGCCGGCCGCCTGCTTTACATCCTTTACAACCGGATGCATGAGGTGGGGGATGCCATCCCACAAACTAAGCTCCACACGTTTCGGATCGATCATCAGCATCTTTACTTCGCGCGGTGTGGCGCGGTAAAGGAGGCTGGCGATGATCGCATTCAAACAAACAGATTTGCCGCTGTTTGTAGATCCGCCAATTAGAAGGTGGGGCATTCTGGTGAGGTCTGCATACCGATACTGGCCCGCCACATCTTTGCCAAGAGCAATGGTCAGCTTGGAGGGAGCGTTGCGGAACTCATCGGTATCAAGGCATTCGCGAAGGCTAACGGTAACAGGGTTGGCGTTTGGAACTTCCAGGCCAATAGCCGATTTACCAGGGATAGGTGCCTCAACGCGAACATCGATGGCGGCAAGGCTCATGGCGAGGTTATCAGCCAGGCTGACAATTTTGTTTACTTTAATTCCGGGAGCAAGCTGAATCTCAAACCTTGTAACGCTGGGGCCACTTGCTACTTCCACAACGTTTGCGCCAATGTTAAACTGTTCCAGCGTCTGTTCAATGGTGCGAATTCTGTCTGTTAGCTCTGCCGGAGATCTCCGAGATACCGAAGGTGGCGACTCTTTTAGCAGGTTAAGAGGCGGCAACACAAACGGTGGCTCAAGCGGCATGTCTGTGGCATCACAAGAAGGAGTTGAAAGCACTATCTCTGTATCTGTATCGGTAAGGCTTGGGGCAGGAGTAATCTTCGCCGATCGGGTGCGCGGCTTTGGAGCAATTGGCTCCGCATCAAAGGGAGCATCATCCATTGGTGCTGGCACTTCTGCCACTGTTGGTCGTTCTTCTTGTGGTGCCTCTGCATCCCCTTTATCGGATCTCGTACGATTGAAGAACCCGAATAGAGTCGATGCGTTGCGAGCAGTTCGGCTGTGCTCGCCCTCTTCGGTGGCGTCCGTTTCCCCGTTTATGGCGCGGTTAGCAATCTGTGCTGCTCGGGCATCTCTGTCTGAACCCAGGCTAAAGGTTGCCGCACTGGGCTTCGGCCCCTTAATTATTGGGGTTTCAGCTTCTAGCGCTTCCTCGTCGCGGGTACCGGGCAACAGCGCCGCCCCGGCCTGTGCACTGCGCGCAAATCCACGTTGCGCAGCCTGGGCGCCAGCCTTGCCGCGCGCATGAACGCGCTGAAAAATAACCATAAGTGGCTGATCTACGAGTAGCACCACACCTATCAGGGTAAGAATCGTTAAAAAGAGCTCGCCAATCACCCGCCCACAGAGCATATCCAGCGATTTGCCGATTGCCGCACCAAGAAACCCGCCGCCAGCCATAACCGATGTTTTGTCGATAGGGGTTCCGAAGGGGTGGACTGCAAGATGACGCACCGATACAAACACAAGAAACATGATGAGCGTGCCATAAGAGGCATGCGTGAACGTGAGGCGTTCGTAACCCAGCAGAAACATGGTTCCAATTGCCATGAGCAGAACTGGCACAGCATAGGAACCGATCCCTGCAAATATCCGCAGAAGATCACTCACTTTATCGGGAAGAAAACCGGGTTGGGTCCAGGCAAGACTAAGCAGGCCAGCTGCGCCAGCAAAAAAAATCAGCAGACCAATAATATCCTGGCGACGCCTGTCGGTAGGGGATGGCTGTGCAGCGCCGCGCGTACGAGAAACGTTTGCCATTTGCAGGCGCACCTCCGTACAGATTATATCAGAAATCTGTCTGCCGGTCAAATTCAGGCATATTCGCCATTCATGCTTATATAGCGGTATCTACCAATTATATTTGTGCGTATAAATAGTACTACTGGTAATTACAAAGGTTGGTTTTACCTGTCGGCATGTGAGGTCAATATCGGCGACATCAATGTGCTTTGATTTTACCAAAACAGTGGGAGTGGGGCAATACTGGGTTGTACTGTAACACAGCCCCACCAAGGTGGCATAATAGGTACACACTTTCGCTGTTGCCCGGTTGGGCGGCAGGATCCCGGTGCAGGAGCAGGGCCAGAATATGGCAGGCAATAAAAAACCAGTTACATCTGAAGAAGCCGAGAAGGATCGCAACGCGCGAAAGCAGATCTCATACAACCGTAAAGCACGGCACGAGTATGAGATTATGGAGAGCTACGATGCTGGCATGGTGCTTGTTGGCACCGAGGTGAAATCGCTGCGCGCGGGTAAGCTCAACATTACGGATGCCTTCATCAGAATAGAGAATGGCGAAGCATGGGTGTATAACATGCACATTTCTCCATTTGAGCAGGGCAACAGAAACAACGTGGAGCCAGTGCGCAAGCGTAAGTTGCTGCTGCACAAGTGGGAGATTGAAGAGCTGAGAGTGAGGTGCGAGCAAAAAGGCTTTAGCATTGTGCCACTCGCGCTCTATTTTCAACGTGGCTTTGCCAAGATTGAAATTGCCCTGGGAAAAGGAAAGAAGCTCTGGGACAAGCGAGACAGCATTGCCGAACGAGATCAGGAACGCGAGGAACGCCGGCAATTTGTTTCTCGAGACCACAGCGAGTAGCTGTGGCCTCGATCCAACTTTCCGTTAGATAATTGGCTCTGGCCGCAACGTAGTATGTAGCAGCCTGATCAACTGTTTGCTTGAGTAGCCAGCAGTTATAAACGCAAACTTGCCGCCTGCCCCCTTAACCCATTCTTTACCCATGGTACCCACAGCATGGCTGGACATGTTCTTGGCAAACAGCACTACCCAACTGCGCTTGATCTCGCTTTCGTACTTTGAGGGCTTGCTGGATTTGTTGGTGCCCAACCACTGAATTTCCGCTCCTTCCAGCATCTCCTTCAGCTCAGTTACGATTCGGGCATTGGCAACGCCTCCAAGGATGAGGATTCGGCGCTTCTGGCATACCGCCGTTAGCTCAGCAGCCATCGTAGCCGTCTCAGCATCTGTGGGCTGCTCAACCTCTTCCTCAGATTTTGTTACCTCTTCCAATTCACCTTGCGCGGGCTTTGATGAATCCTCAACCGGAGCTTGCGATCCTTTGCGCGCCAGCTCGGTCTTTACCGCCTCAAGGTGCTTCTTAAACCTGGTTTCACCGCTTAACAACACTATTCCATTGGCCATGAGCAGGTTGCGAACGGTTTTGTTAGTTGGAGAAACTCCGGCCGCAATGCAGGCATCCAGCCGCTCAAACAGGCGTTGCCGATGTGTGTTTAGCAAGGCCGGCGTGCCGCCTAAGTTTGGCTCTGCCTTAAACAGGCTACAAAGCGCCTCAGTAGTTGATGCCTGCCTGTCTCTCTTTGCATCTTCTGCGCGGCGTGAGGCAATGTATCGTTCTGCTTCCGCCAGCGCCAATTCAAGATCCGAAGATTGCTCAACCAGCTCGTCCCAGGGCGTGGTTGAATTTAGCCCCGTAAGAAAACCACGCTCTCCCCACTCCTGGCGCACGCGTCGGTACATGCGGTTAACCAGCTGTTCGCGCCCTTCCACCTCATCAAGTAACACCTTGAGGCACGCCTGGGATGCCCCCAGTGCGTTGTAGACCTTGCCAAGGTCTGCGCGCTCTGCATCGTTGTACTTCGCATTGATCTCGCCGAGCACAGCATATCCATCGCTCAGCTTTGTGTACCACTCTGCCAGGTCTCTCCATTGCTCAGCGGTGATAGTAGGGCTGAGATCTGATAGAACATCGGCATCAAACGGGGTAGAGTCGCCAGTATCGCTAAGTACAGCACGTTCATACTCCAGCCGGTTCATCAGGGAACGGCTTCTGGGCCGGATGCTGACTCCGGCTCCGTGCGCGCAGGCATCGGCATGCACGGCGTTCAGCTGGCAAACCAGCGCTTTGAGGCGTGCCACTTCGCTAAATGCCGCATCAGATTCTGGACGGTAAGCAGATTGCCTGGATTGGAACGAGTCGATGCCTGCATCCAGAGCTGCCAGGCAGGAATTAAGGTATTCGAGCGTCTTTGCATCTACTTCAACCTCGCTTGGCGGGCTAGCGTGGCCATCGTCAGGTGCAGCACTCATTACCAATTGAGGTAGTTCCTCTACCGGTGCAGAGGGAGCAACTAATGAGGTCATCATTTGAGCGTTGTCACTGAAAACAGCTGCTGGCTGGCTGGCATCCACCTCTGAAGGCGGCGTAACTGCTTTATCCAGGTGCTGTTCTACCGCGGTAACGCCACCAAGCAGATGTTCAAACTCTGCTTTCACGCTTAACAGCTCTGCATGAAGTGTCATGTCGTCTGCAGGCGTCAGCGTGCTAATTTCCTCGTTAATGACCTGTAGGGCTTGCAGCCAGTGTGCGCGGTACAACCTGGCGAGCCTGGCGCTTGCCAGCCTGTTACGGTAATCCGCAATATAGGCGGCGAACGCATCCAACGATGTATAGATTTCGCTGCCCGGGTAAATGTTAGTATTAATAGTCACCGATGCTACCTTTCTTTAGCCACAACGTTGCCGTTTACTGTGTTGTGTGGCTGATGGATGCCAGTTTAGCGGTTGAGGTATGACAGCGTGGTGGCATTACCATGGGCATGTTAGCAAATAATTTGCAAAACAGTTGCCTGTGGCGAGTCCAACCATCCAGCCTTTACCGTGTAACGCTCCATCGGGTACAATGACGCGGTTCATCAGCCAAAAAGTTACATTTGTGAAAAAACTGATCCGGCGCCGATATTTACGGCGTTACCCAGCTTTATCATGCCATCCTTGCTGCATTCAGCCGGGGTGCAAATACACGAGAACGAGCAGATACCAGAGAGACTGAGAGAAGGAGATTTCCCAGAGATGACCAAGCGGGTCTACCTGTTTGAAGAGGGTAACGCTAAGATGCGCGACCTCCTCGGTGGCAAGGGCGCCAACCTAGCCGAAATGACCAATATCGGGCTTCCGGTGCCTCCCGGGTTCACCATCACCACCGATACCTGCAACGAGTACTATGCCAGCGGCAAAACGCTGCCTGCAGGCCTCATGGATGAGGTGAGAACCGCGGTGGAGGCCGTTGAGAAGACGATGGACCGCCAGTTCGGTGGCGCCAGCAAGCCGTTGCTCGTCTCTGTTCGATCCGGTGCCAAGTTCTCCATGCCCGGTATGATGGATACGGTTCTTAACCTTGGCCTTAACGCATCTACAGTTGCTGGCCTCATCGCTGAAACCGACAATCCGCGTTTTGTGTACGATGCGTACCGCCGCTTCATCATGATGTTCTCGGATGTGGCCTTCGGCCTTTCCAAGCATGATTTTGACAACCATATTTTCCAGGAGTACAAGGACGCCAAGGGCGTAAGCAACGATCTGGATCTGACAGCCGACGATCTTAAGATCATCTGCGAGAAGTTCCTGGCACACGTGCATGAGAATGCTGGCCGAGACTTCCCAACCGATCCATACGAGCAGCTTGCGCTGGCCATTGAGGCCGTGTTTAAGAGCTGGAACACTGATCGCGCCATTGTATACCGCCGCACCGAGAAGATCCCGGATAACATCGGCACTGCCGTTAATATTCAGAGCATGGTCTACGGCAATGCTGGTGACGATTGTGGTACCGGCGTGGCCTTTACCCGAGACCCATCCACGGGTGAGCGGGCGATGTTCGGCGAATACCTGATGAACGCGCAAGGCGAGGATGTTGTTGCCGGCGTGCGCACCCCTGTTCCGATCTCCGAACTGCAGAAGCAGAACGAAGAAGTTTACGACCAGTTCATCGCGATGTCCAACACACTTGAGCATCACTACAAGGACATGCAGGACCTCGAGTTCACCATCGAGCACGGCAAGCTATTTATGCTTCAGTGCCGCGTTGGTAAGCGAACTGGCCCGGCCGCTGTTAACATTGCAGTAGATATGGTGCACGAGGGCCTTATCACTACTGCTGAAGCTGTTAACCGCGTAACTGGCTTTCATGTAGATCAGCTGCTTCACCCACGCATCGACCCGGCAGCCCTCGCAAGCGCAACCCTGCTTGTTTCGGGCCTGGCGGCCTCTCCTGGCGCCGCAGTTGGCAAGGTTGTATTCGATGCCGATACCGCTGCCGAGCGCGGTGTACACGGCGGAGCCGGCGAAAAGGTTCTCCTGGTTCGCGACGAAACCAACCCGGACGATGTTCACGGAATGCTTGCCGCACAGGGTGTACTCACCGCTCGCGGTGGTAAGACCAGCCACGCAGCAGTTGTTGCACGTGGCTTCGGTATCCCCTGCGTAGCCGGTGCAGAAGCACTTAAGGTGAACACAGAAGCGAAAACCGCTTCTGCTGGCGGAGTTACGGTTAACGAAGGCGATATCATTACCATGGATGGTTCCACCGGTAATGTTTACCTGGGTGCGCTCAAGCTTATTGCTCCGGAAGTATCTGGCGCATTTGGCGAGCTGATGACCTGGGCAGATGGCTTCCGAACCCTTAAAGTTCGCACCAACGCAGACAACCCGCGCGATGCCAAGCAGGCCATCGAACTGGGCGCCGAAGGCATTGGCCTGTGCCGAACAGAACACATGTTCTTCGAGCAGGACCGCCTACCCATCGTTCAGGAAATGATCCTTGCTACCGATGAAGCGATCCGCCAGGATGCTCTCAACCGCCTCCTGCCTATTCAGCAGAAGGACTTCGAAGAGATCTTTGCGGTGATGGATGGTAAGCCCGTTACCATTCGCCTCATCGATCCGCCGCTGCACGAGTTCCTGCCGAACTTCGATACCCTGAACGTGGAAGTAGCACTTCTCCGTGAAAAGGGCAACGACCCGGAAGAGCTGGCGAAGAAAACCGCCCTGCTTCACGCGGTTGAAGGCATGCGCGAATCCAACCCGATGATGGGCCTCCGCGGCTGTCGCCTTTCAATTGTATTCCCCGGCATCGTTGAGATGCAGGTGAAGGCGATACTGCAAGCAGCGGTTGCAGTTAAGAAAACCGGTATCGAAGTGCTTCCAGAGATCATGATCCCGCTTGTTGGCCATGTAAATGAGCTGAAATCGGTTCAGACCCAGCTGGAAGCGGTTGCCCGTGGCGTAATCGAGAATTCCGGAATCGAACTGCCCTACATGTTCGGTACCATGATCGAGATCCCGCGCGCAACTTTGATTGCGGATCAGCTTGCAGAACTGGCGCAGTTCTTCAGCTTCGGCACCAACGACCTGACGCAGATGACCTTCGGTTACTCCCGAGATGACTCTGCCAAGTTCCTCTTGCCGTACATCGAAAAGAAGATCCTTGTACACGATCCATTTGATACCATCGATCAGGAGGGCGTTGGCCAGCTGATGAAGATGGCTGTTGCAAGTGCGAAAACGGTTCGACCAGATATCAAACTTGGTATCTGCGGCGAGCATGGCGGCGAGCCAGAGAGCGTTAAGTTCTGCCATCGCATTGGTCTGAACTACGTTTCTTGCTCTCCATTCCGCGTTCCGATTGCACGCCTCGCAGCAGCGCAGGCAGCCATCGGTGATGGCAAAGAGCGCGATAAGTAAGTTCGCGCGCACAGGAGACAGAGAATGCTGATACAGGCGGCGCTCAAGCACGCTGGGTTGCTCTCTACTCTGGTTATTGTTGCCCTGGGGATCTTTTCAGAAACCCAGGGTTACGCCCAGGAGAAGGTTGTAGCCACCATAAACAATGAGGGAATCACCGAAAAAGAGTTCTACACTCGCTTACAGCGAGTTAAGGGATCCGATTTTCTGGTGCCAACAACGCCGCCTGCTATGCGCACCGAAAGCGCCGGCTACATCGTGCTAAATTCGCTGATTAATGAACGGCTGATTATTCAGCTGGCCCAGAAAAACAGCGTTATGCCTACGGATGCCGAAGTTAATTCGGAGCTGGCAATCGTGATGAAACAGGAAGGCGTGATTGCTGCCCTTAATGAGCATACAATCAACAAAGAGGACCTGTTTTACGATGTTAAGGTGCAGATCTCTCGTTTCAATCTGGCTACCGGCAAACAGCCGGCAACTCCGGAGGAGATCGAGAAGTTCTACAACGATAACGTCGAACATTACAAATCGCCAGAGCGCTGGGGCCTTTCGGCAATCAGAACCACCAATATCGATACCGCCATCAAGGTTCAGGGCGAGCTAAAAGCCGGCAAAACGTTTGAAGCCACAGCTAAAACGTATTCCGAAGATCCGCGAACCCGGGATAATGGCGGCCAAATTGGCGTTTTTGATGCCACCGATAAGAACCTACCCCAGGAAATCAAATCCAAGGTTGCCGCGTTAAAGCTGGGCGAATTCACCGATCCCATCGGTGTTATGTTCGATCCTGGCAATGGTGGAGCTAAGGTGTTGGTTTACTGGATTGTTAAGCTAACTGTAAAGCAGGATGCCGTAACCCGGACCCTGGCCGATGTACGTGGCCAGGTAGAGCGGCTTGCTGCTTTGAAGAAGGCCGGCGGGCTTGAGGTTGCAGATAAGAAGATTGCGGAATTCCGAAAGTCTTCAACCGTGCAGGTTAACGTGCCGGGCTACGATGCGCTAACCAGCAAGAAGTAGTTTCTGCCAAACAATGCAAACAGGGCCACGATCACACAATAATGGGATCGTGGCCCTGTTCTGTTTGCACTCATAAAACGCCTACAAAATGTATCTGGATAGATCTTCATCCTGCACAATGCCATCCAACTTGGACTTAACAAATCCCGCGTTGATGGTGATATGAACGCCGTTCATTTCAGGAGCTTCAAAAGACACCTCTTCCAGCAATCGCTCAAGAATGGTATGCAGGCGGCGTGCGCCAATGTTCTCGCTCTTTCGGTTCACCTCCGCAGCAATGCGTGCAAGCTCCCCAATGGCATCGTCTTCAAATACTATGCTCACGCCTTCCGTTTCCAGTAGGCTAACATACTGGCGTGTAAGGGCATTGCGGGGCTCGGTAAGTATGCGTCGGAAGTCTGCTTCCGTAAGGTTCTCTAACTCTACACGTATCGGCAGCCGGCCTTGCAGCTCCGGGATTAAGTCTGAAGGTCGCGATACATGAAATGCACCGGCAGCAATAAATAGGATGTGATCGGTTTTTACCGGGCCACTCTTTGTGTTGACCGTAGTACCTTCAATAATCGGCAGTATATCTCGCTGCACACCTTCGCGGGATACATCTGGCCCGCCCGATCCACCGCTCCGCCCGGCTCCCGCAATCTTATCTATCTCATCGATGAAGATGATGCCGTTCTGTTCCGCCCTCGATATCGCTTCACGGGTAACGCTGTCCCGGTCAATCAGGTGTTCTGCCTCTTCCTGTTCAAAAATCTTTTTGGCTTCGGCAATGGTAACGTGGCGCTGCCTGGTTCTACGGGGCAACATCCCACCCAGCATGTTCTGCATATCCATGCCGCCGTCTTCCTGGCCCCCAGGCATGCTTGGCATAAACATCATGCTTTGAGATTCTTCCACGCTGATATCTATCTTATCGGCATCCTTAACACCTGCCACTACCTGATCTCGCAGGCGGCTCCTAATACGTTCTCGCCGAGCATTATCCTTGCGTTCTTCCTCAGATGCTGTTTCAGCAGCTTCCGGTGTTGGTGTTGGTTCTGGCTTAACTTGCTCTACGCGTGTGCTATCTCCAAACAGGGGGCCCATCATCTGCCGGATGGTGGCTGAAAAATCGCTCTGCTCCGAGGCATCTCGCTTACGCTCTTTATCGCCTGTTTTTAGAGGCTGCAAAATATCTACAATTCTATCTATTGCCCGCTTAGCGGCCTCTTCTTTAACCTCTTCAATCTTCTCTTTCTCAACCATGCGGATTGCTGCCTGAATCAGATCGCGCACCATGGAATCCACATCGCGCCCAACATATCCAACCTCGGTAAACTTGGTAGCTTCCACCTTCACAAAGGGAGCATGTGCCAGACTGGCAAGCCGACGCGCAATTTCTGTCTTACCTACGCCAGTGGGGCCAATCATTAAGATGTTTTTGGGAATTACTTCCTCTCGCAAATCATCCGGCAACAGCCTACGCCGATAGCGATTCCGCAACGCTACGGCAACGGCGCGTTTGGCGTTTTTCTGCCCAACAATGTACTTGTCGAGCTCTTCAACTATCTGACGTGGAGTTAACTCTTCGCTAATTTCAGGCATGGTCCGCTCTTAACAGATTTGGTGTAAATAGGAGGCAGGTGAAGGGTCGTTATGCGCTGGTTCATTATACACCCTGCTGCACTGCACAAACGCAAAACAACCCGCTCTTGTCCGGCTTGGAGCGCGGATAAGAGCGGGTTGAATGGTGTTAACGCAACCGTTAGAGGCTACTGAACGGGCATCAATCCGCTATCGGTTGGCAATGATGGCTGAGGGCTGCACTGTGATGCAATGAAACCATCTGAGGTGATCTTTGCGTGGCCATCGCAGAAGTATGCTACACGCCGTGGGCCAATGTTGCTCTGCCCGGGTGTTGCAGTTGCCCAAGCCTGCTGTGCAGTACCCTTACCCATGTGGAAGGACATTACCTCAGCACCCATGTAGGTTTCAGCTGGCAGAATAATTCCCGCCAGGCTGCCTACGCGCGTCATCACGGTGTTCAGGCAGTAGCTAGTGTGCTCTACTTTCCATAGCGGTAGGCCACCACTGGGATCGGTGTACGTTACGCCATTTACGGTAAAGGTGCCTATGCCAGTATCGCTGGGGCACTTAAAAATATCGTAGTTCTTAATATATGGAATTGCATAGATGGTTGGATCATACGTTACGGATTGATCTGAGGCAAGGTGCGGCCGGCAGGGCTTGCAAGGGTACTTTGTTGTGTAGGTTGTAGAGTTTACCCAGCCAGATGCAGGGTTCTGCGTGGAGTTTGTTGGCGGATACGTTTCGTCGTAATCCTGTACGTACATCATCCACGCGATGCCAAGCTCTTTCACGTTGGATGTACAGGTGGTCTGGCGAGCCTTTTCACGGGCCTGAGCGAACACCGGGAAAAGGATAGCAGCCAATATTGCTATAATTGCGATAACTACAAGCAGCTCGATTAGTGTGAACCCGTTTTTGATCTTCTGTGATGAATGCATATGAGATCGACCCTCCTGGTGAATACTGCCGAATCCGAGACGGTATTCAGCCTGTTGATGTTGATTATTTCACTGCCGTATATCGGCCACGAGTTGGCCATCTGCGATTGTCATCCTGCGGCTCGCCGTTGCAGCTGCAGATTCGTTGTGCGTTACAAGCACCACGGTCAGTCCCTTGGAATTCAGGGATTTGAAGAGTTGTAGGACCTCTGCACCACTGGCGGAGTCCAGATTTCCCGTTGGTTCATCCGCAAGCAGTATGCGCGGAGAGTTGATAAGCGCTCGGGCAATCGCGGTTCGCTGCATTTCGCCTCCCGAGAGCTCATGTGGGCGGTGTTTTGCCCTGTGTGCCAAGCCCACCTGTTCCAGTAGCTGTAGAGCACGAGCCGCTTCTTGCCGGCCGCTAAACAGGGTTGGCATAAGCACATTTTCCAGCACGTTTAACGTAGGAATGAGGCCAAATTGCTGAAATACAAAACCAACCGAATCGCGCCGTAAACGCGTAAGTTGCCTGTCTTTCAGGCCAGCAGTATCCACACCATCGATATGTAGCGAGCCTGATGTTGGTAAATCCATACACCCTATCAGGTGTAATAGCGTGGATTTTCCGGCTCCGCTTGGCCCAACTATGGCGGTCATCTCACCTGGCATTACATGAAAGCTAACATTGCTAAGTGCATTCACATGTTCGGGCCCACGGGCATACTCTCGGCTCAGGTTCTGTGCCTCTATAATCGGTTTTTCTGTTGTGGTTGCCACCGTGCTACATAACCTCACTATCACGCATTGCTTGCACCGGGGATATTCTGGATGCCCGAATAGCTGGTGCCATGCCAGAAACAAGGCCCGTTAGAACAGACACGAGCACACATAGGCCCATCAACCCAGGATCAGGCTTGATAAGTGCACCATTCGGCGAAAAGGGTAATCGAGAACGTATCCACGCCTCAACTGCGGGGCCGGATGCCATTGCCAGCAGCATGCCTATAACAGCGCCTACAGTTGTTGTGATGCCTGTTTCTGCCAGCACTAACCCAAACACATCTCCACGTGAGGCACCTGCCGCACGCATCACGCCTATCTCCCGTGTACGTTCTGTTACCGACATCATAATGGCATTGCTTACGCCCGCACATGCGGCAAATAGGCCCGCAAACGCAACACAGGCAAGGAGCATTCTTGTTGTGTTAACCAAGTTTTGTATGGAGCGAAACACATGGGCCACGGGCACCACGTTCATATCCATTCCAGCGTCGCATCCACGCAAATCGGAAACTACGCGTTCCAGCATATTGGGGTCTTTAAGGCGCACCAGCATATGTGTTAACTGATGCGGCCGTTTAAAAAGGGCCTGAGCTCTATCCAGAGGAAGATACACAAACGTATCATCTGATTGCCCTGTAGAGCGAATAATGCCGGAAACATGGACCATCGGCGGCTTAGTAGCGTCATCCAAGCCAATGCCAGGAAGTTGCACACTGGAACCAACCGTGGCATTAAGGCTATGCGCCACGCTGGAGCCAAGCAGGCATGAGCCACTATCCTGAGGGAACTCTCCATCTATTCGCCAATCACGCTTTAGATCAAGTATCTGGCTGTCTGCACCAACATAAACGGTTGGCGTAGAGGATTGGGTGCTGTACACCGCGTTCATAAGCAGCGGTGCAACCGTTGCCACACCTCCGGTGCTGCGAACGCGCTGTAGATACTCCTCTTTCAGATAGCAGGGCCAGCTTGCTCCATGTAGCGCCATGGATGCCGCATCATAGGGGCATCCCTTTGGAGCCACCAGCACATGGGCTCCCAGATGATCCAGTTCAGCTCGGATGCCGTCCTGGTAACCCTTTTCAAACGAAAGCATACTAAAGAGCGCGGCAGAGCCTATAGCCACACCAAGCACCGTAACAGAAGAGCGCATACGCCTTCTCAGCAGGCTATTGAACACCAGCATAAGTCGGTTCATTGCGCACTCTCCCGCATCGCGGCTATTGGTTGCAAAGCAGCGGCACGACAGGCGGGATAGATGCCGGCAACCGCTCCAACCAGAATTCCTGCTCCCGCGCATTGCAGAGCAATCGCCGGGCTAAGGTCCATCAGTCTGCCGTCTGGTGCAAGCGGCACTGCCATCCGAGCAAAATGCTCTGCTGTAGAGGAGAACAGCACAGCTATCAGCAGTCCAAGCCCGGAGCCAAACCCGGTGAGCAACAGGCTCTCCGTAAATAGTAATTTCAGCAGATGTCCCCGGCCAGCCCCTGCAGCACGCATTACACCCAGTTCTCGCGTGCGCTCCATTACCATGGCCAGCATTGTGTTAAACACGGTTAGGCCGCTTACAACCAGGGCCAGGCCCGCAATGCCAACCATCAACGTTCGAACGGAATCTACAAGGGTGGTGAAGGTGCCCATCATCTCGCCCATGGTGACTACCTGTGCGCCCGGTATCTGCTGAAACCTCACCGCCGCAGTGGCGGCCTGAGAGGGATCTTTCAGCCTGATGCCAACGGCAGTAATCCTGCCCTCCTGATGAAACATCTCTTGAGCCGTTTGTATTGGCACAAAGAACATGCTGTCATCACTGGTGCCACTTCGCTCCAGAATTCCACTAATGTGAAACTCGCGTTTGGTTTCCGGGCTATACAGGCTGTCGCCGGCACGTCGCATCTCTGTAACGGCAGCCTCGTTCCCCATAATCACGCTGGAAGGGTTTGTGAACCATCCAGATTTGCCCGCAAACTTCCACCAGGGTTTCAGTGGCAGTAGAGTTTCGTCTATTCCCACCCACATATCGGTTCGGCCTTCAGAAGGGCGGGGGATGGCAGCCATTAGCAGGGGAGCTGCCTGCGCTACGGCCGAATCCAGCCGTACTGCAGCCAGTGCAGATTCGGGCAGGGACACATCCAGCGCCTTGCCCTTTAACACGCGTGCAGCAGCATCGTAGGGGCACCCTGGTGGCACCAGCATCATCTGTATGCCCATCCGTTTGAGCTCTATATCGAGGCTCTTGCGATATCCTTCGCCAAATGCAAGTAGAGAAGCAAGCACACAAACAGCAGCCGCTACGCCGCCTGCTGTAAGGGCAGTACGTATAGGCCTACGGCAGAGGTTTTTGATGGCGAAGCGTATCACTCGGATTTCACCACCGGGTGTGCACTATTGGCTTTGCCGGCAGATGCCCCTGCAATAGCCATTACTACTCTGGCAGCCTCAGAAATCGAACTGGCACTGCTGATAGCTGTGGATTCCACAATTTTCCCTGCCAGGGCTGTCCAATCAGTGGCAACGGTTGCTCCGTAAAAGCCCTTGAGCCACGCATCGCTTGTTAGCGCCTTCTCGGCAGCTTCAGGTTCGCGCAGGCGCTGAATTCGTGCTCCAAGCATTTGGTTGTTGTCTGCACTTATTGCAAACACAACCTCTATTAGTCCGTGTTCTCCACGTACTCGCCTCGGAACTATCAAACCAACATACCGGCCCTGTGCCGATACTCGGTATGCCCTGAGGGCGTTCTCATCGCCAGTGGGTGTTCGGCCCAGCAGAGCGGTAATCTCCGTGCGATGGTTGCTTACAACAATCAGTGTTTCTATACTTCCGTTTGCACCAGGAAAAAATCGAGCCAGATCTTGCGCAGGTGTACGCCATGGACAAAGGCCCGCCGCCTCCTGCTCGTGCAGCTGAAAGTGGTGGACATTGCTTTGTGTTAGATCTATGGTTTGTGTGCCATGGTTCTGCTGCCAAATTCCGGCTGTCAGTGCGCGTGCGCCAGCCATAGCCACTATCGCGCCAACTGTAAGCCATACAAAATGAGCACGCTTCATACTAGTAACGAATTCCGGTGGCAGCCACTGTTGTTTCCATGCCGGCACCACCTGCCACACTTCCCGTTACAGTTACGCGGCTGTGCAGTGGTACCGAGGTAACTACAAAGCCGGATGCCTTGGTATCTATTCTTACAACCCCGGATTTGTCTCGAAGCATAAACCAGCAGCCCGCAACCGGGCACTTCTCCGTCATCTCACCGCTAAGCGTGCAGCGAGTGCCGGGTTTTGATTTCGTAGCTTCGGACACTACTGCTGAGGCTGCGGATGGCGGTGCCTCTCCCATGATTTGTTGCCCTGATCTGGAGCAGCCCGGGCCAGCAAGTACGATTACTGCTGCGGCTGCCAGCAGCGCCTTTGTGGTGCTTTGCCGCGGCATTGTTGCATGTTCTCCCATATTTGAATTGTGCATGGTTGCTTTTCATGAGGGTGTAAGACATCGCTTCTGGTATTACAACACAGAGTGCGAGAGTGGAAACTGAACACCAGCAGAAGAAAAGAGCTGCCGTTCCGGAGATACCGGATCGGCAGCCCTCAGTGGACTGAATGATAATAAAGTTTACTTAAATGAATATTAAAACAAACTTAAAGAGTCTTAAGTGTGTCTTAAGCCTGACTGGCTGGCTTACGACGGGTCGATTTTCCAACCGGCGGCGTACGCGATGGAGTTGCCCCCGGCACAACGCTGGCAGGCTCTTCTTCTTCCTCACCAAGATCCAGGAACGCCTCTTCTCGCCCGGTTGCCAGCACTTTGCGTGCTTCCAGTGTTCGGTGTATACCTGCAACAAATATCCCCAGCACCGCTACAAGCACACCGCCCCATACGAGGTTAACCCATGGTTTATAGGTTACTTCGGCATGCACAACCCATACACCAGTGGTGTTAGCACCGGGTAAGCTGAGGCTAACTGTTGCAGCCTTTGTTGACGGATCGATATTGTCGAGGCGTGCAACACCGGGTACCTGGTTCTCATCGCGAAGCTGTTTTACAGCATACTCGTCCTGAGTAAGGTGCATCTTGCCGTCTTCACCCATCGCCATTCTAATAACCGGGTCCGCTTCCACAACGGTGTTGTCTGGCTTTAAAATGGCCAACCGAACGCCCTGCTCTTTACCAGGAGTGCCGAACTTATCGTAGTAGCCGATGGTGTAAGGGCCAAACGGCACCTTCTGCTTGGGTTGCAGCGTTAGCTGCTGGCGCGTATTGCGGTTATCCGGGTCGATAAACACAAACTCCGGGTTTGCTGCCAGGCCAACATACAGGTCGTGTCCCATGTACTTGCGGATGTCTGGCCACCTGATAGCCTGAGCATCATCCTCAAATCGTGCAGTGGCCAGGTTATAAACAAACCAGCGCGGAGATACCAGGAAGGTTCTGCTGCCATCTGCCTGCTTGCCTTCGCCTTCGGGCGGAGTTACGCGCATCTGTACAGCGTTGTCTTTAACATAATCCGGGTTTAGCGGCCTCATATCCATTGGCTTGGCAGTCATCTTTTCGAATTCAAACTGATATTCGAAAGCTGTTTTCGGGCCATGCCCCTGAATAAGGTCTATGCGCTCAGTACGCTCGTAGGTATTGGATACAACAACACCTATCATCATAACGCCAATGCCAACGTGTGCCAACCATCCGCCCGCCGCAAAGGGTTTTTTCCGGAAAACACGTGCAGCAAGTGCCGAGTTTGAGAGCACTGCAAGGAATCCAACTGAAGCTAGCAGGATTACAGAAACACGTTGCAAGCTGGGGTTAACCCATGCCTTCATTGTGTTCTGAACGGCCTCATCAGATAGGTCTCGGGATGCCACCCAGGCTCGCTCTGCCCCCAGAACCCACACAAGCAATAGCGAACCGAAAACCACCATCAGCAGCCACGGGCCAACCAGCTTACGCAGGAACTTGTCCGGGTCTGTTTTCTTCCAAGCAAGCCACGGAACGCATCCCATTAGTAGGCCGGCAATAATCGCCAGCGGCATCATAGATCGGTTGTAGAACACAGCCTGCGGTGGGCTGAGCGGCTTGTGCAGCATCTTCTGCCCCAACGGTGCCGTTGTGCCCAGAGTTACAAATGCACAGGCCAGTATCAGCAGGGTTACCGCCATAAAGAAGGCGAAATCACGGCTCACCAGGGTGTCGCCAGTTGTCTTCCTACCCGGTATATCTTTCACTCGCCACAGCCACAATGCCAGGCCACCAAGGCCATAAATCAGCATCATGGCAACCATTAACGCAAGGCCGCTCTTCCCAATATTGGCAAATGCGTGGATGGATACTTCCGCCAGAACACCTGAGCGTGTGAGGAAGGTTCCCAGTAAGAAGAGCCAGAAGGAGAGAATTCCAAGGAATGTGTTGGTTTTACCCATGCCTCCACGGCTTTTTTGAACCACGAGGCCGTGCACAAGAGCTGTTACCGAAAGCCACGGGAAGAAGCTCGCGTTCTCAACTGGATCCCATGCCCAGAATCCGTGCCATCCCTGAGTTTCATATGCCCAGTAGCCGCCCATAAACAGGCCAAGGCCAAGGGTACCGCAGGAGAGCAGAGAATACGGCATTACCCGGCTGGTCCAGCCATCATAGTCTCGCCATATCAGCGCGGCCATTGCATAGCAGAACGGAACCAGGAGGGAGGCAAACCCAAAGAAGATGGTTGGCGGATGAATCGTCATCCAGTAGTTCTGGAGTGATGGGTTCAGCCCTGCACCTTCCATGGGTGGAAAATGCCATGATGGGTTTGCGAGTAATTCCGCATGGGAGGGCGCAGGAAGCAGTTCATAGGGGCTCTGCTTCAGTAGCACTGCGCAAAGCATGCCAATTACGGAAACGTAAAACGGCATAACGCGGGCTTCATATTTGCCACCACATGCAAACACCAGGAAACCGATAAGGGCTGTCCATCCTCCCCACAAAAGGAAGGATCCCTCCTGGCCCGACCAAGTAGCTGCAAGGCGGTACCACGTGCTCATGCCCGTTCCGGTGTGATCCGCAGCATACTTATACTCAAAATGGTATCCATAAACAATGGCAATCAGCAGGCCAAACGCTGCCAGCATGCCAACTGCCGAAATCGTGTAGAGGGCCCGCGCTGCAAGGAGTGGCTTTTTGCCAGCATCCTTGCGAAGCGCGAGTATATATGCGATGACGGTAAGCAAGGACGCAATCAGACCGACCGAAAGCGCAACCTTACCAAGCGTCCCCGCGGCCGTCCAAATTGGACCTAGCTGGGACATTAAATCTGACCTCCCAATTTGGGTGCTGAGCCCGCTGGCTTCTTGCCATAGTCTGCCTTGGCATCATCGTATTTGGAAGGGCACTGAACCGAGAGGCTGTCGGAGTTAAAGAACTCGGTGCCATCTGCAGCGCGGGTCATGCTTCCAGAGGCCGAGAGGCCTTTTGCCGCATCAAACGCATCCGGCTTGGCGCCGTGGTAAACCACTTCACACAGGTCTTTGTTCTTATCTACTATCCAGAAGCGGAAAGAACGGGTAGACGCATCGTAACGTGCGGCATGGTTCGTGTCTTTTACAATAAGGCCCCGAACCTGGCACGAGCCGGTGGTCTGGCGTGCCGTGCGAATGTCTACAAATGGGCTCAATGAGTTGCTAAAAGCCCAGAGGGTAAATCCGAGTGCGGCGCTGATTACCAGCAAACCGATAAGGTATGTCTTTTTCACAGGTCATCCTGCTCTTTCCTGGTGCTCTCCAGCCTTTGGAGAGTTCGGTCGATATTGATCAGGTAAAGAAAAACTCCCAGCCATGTTAGCAGGGGCACGGCCATAATTAGGCCAAGTATTGTTTGGTGACTCACAGGGTCTCCTCCCGGCTGGCAGCCAGGCGATAGGCTCGGAAGCGAAGCTGGAATAGCCAGACAGTCAGCATTGCAAATGCGAGGAAAGATGGGTAAAGCACCAGCTTGTAGCCCAGGCTGGTCATGGCCGGGTCTCGCAATGTATTGGTTGGATGATTGCCCTCAAGCAGCCGCGGCACAGCCCATATCAAGTACTGTGCGGGCACAAGGGCAATCAAAGCATACACTGCAGATAAGCGCGCCCGGGCTGCGGGTTTACCGGCCATGGCGCCTCTCAAAATCAAGTAGGCTGCATACAGCAGTAGCATTACGATAATGGAGGTTTCACGAGGGTCCCAGTTCCAGAACACCCCCCACTGAATTCCAGCGAAAATGCTGCCCGTTATGGTTGCCAACAGGCAGAAAAGCGCACCAAGCTCCATACATATGCCGGATTTGGCATCTGCCTCCATATCGTTTTGTTTTTTACCGAACAGAAAAACCGCTGCGTACCACATTCCCGCAAAATAGAGTACAGAGCTGAGAATTGCCGCTGGCACATGAAAGAAGATGGCTCTGGCTCCATCGCCGCCAACTCTAAATCCTTCTGCTCCGCCAGCAACAAAAAACGATCCATATATGACGTACACCATGATCGCGCCACATGCAATTTTCCAGGGCGCAAGGCGGCCCGGTGCAGTGGCAGATCCTGTGTTATTTGCTGTGCCTGTTTGTGCCATTGTCGCTTACTCTTCCCACACAAATTTGAATGTGAACGCGCTCACCGAAATCAGCAGCACTCCGAAGCTCATAAGGCCGCCAAAATCTTGCACCATCCGCATGGTTGTTGCCTCCGCATTATATAAGGTGTTCGCTGCATTCAGCAGAAGCATCAAAAACACCACTATGATCGGAAGCCCAATGGCACCGAAAAGCGCTCCAGAGCCCCTGGCCTTGGATGCCAGAACCGCAATGATTGTGGCGGTACTTCCTAAACCAAGGCATCCTCCCAGCATCACTACCAGAAAGGCCGGCCACGCTCCGGCGTGCATGCCGGTTAGTCCCATATAGAAAGGAGTCACTAATACCGCAATAAGTGACAGCAAAGTGAGGTTGAAGCTCAACTTGCCAACATAAACAGCCTGTGGATTCATCGTTAACCGCAGCGCTGTTCCTGTTCCCGCCTCTTCTTCGTGAACAAAGCCATGTGCCAACCCCGCGAAGGCCGCAAAACATAGCAGTACCCACAGCAGTCCTAACTTGCTGGGGCCGGTCCATGCTGGAATTTGCGCTTTCTCAACATCGGCAAGGGTAATGCCGTGTAGAGGCAGGGACAGTATTCGAATAGACTGTACCTCTCCCAGACCGCGCGTTGCAAGCGTAAGCAAAAACAGACTTGCAAAGGCAAAAAGCCCTACCGAATTGATGGCAACGCGCGTTCGCGTTTCGGCAAGTATGTCCTTTTTGTACAGTGCAATGGCCTGTGGTAACCAGTTTGCGGCTTTCACGGCCGCCTGGTTCCCAACGCTAATGCCCGCATTATTTACGGAGGAATTGGCCGCAGTGTTACCGCTCACCGTGTTGCCTCCAGTTGTATCAACGGAATTCCCCATGCCGTTTCTCGCGGTTCATTGGTTGCAACAAGCACAATGCCGCCGTCTGGCCGTGCTTTTTGTATAGCAACCACGCGCTCCACCATGGCAATCCCCTCTACATCCAGGTTGGCTGTTGGCTCATCCAACATCAATATTGGCGGGCGGCCAAGCATGGCAAATGCATACTTCAGGCGCTGCCGCATTCCAGAGGAGTAACCACTAACCATGTCCCTCCCTCTGCCGCGCAGGCCAACCTCAGTCAGGGCTTCAATCAGCATTTCGCGCGTTGGGTCAATTCCCCTTAACCTCGCAAAAAAGCTCAGATTTTCGGCGCCGGTTAACTCCCTGTATAGGGTGAGATCTGGCGCAACAAGCCCAATCGCCGATCGCCTGTCATCTGGGCAAAGCGTCCGCCCATCTACTTGTATCTCAACCTCACCTGCCATCGGGGTAAGCAGGCCCGCTGCCACACGCAACAGCGTGCTCTTGCCAGATCCATTAGATCCGGTAATAATGCCAACCTGGCCGGTATGCACCTCTGCAGAAATGTTTTCAAGTACGGATCGGGGGCCAAAACGGTGGGTAACTTCCCGAAATCGGATGCATATCCGTCGGGCTTCGGCATCGGAATTCCGTGCCGTCAAGCCGGTAACTTCTGCATTAACTTCGGCCTGATCCACCTTCGTTTTAGTCTCCATTACCGTGGCTGTTACGCTCAGCTTACTGCTCAGAATTATACCACGGTGGCTTTCCGAGCATTGTCCCCCGTTTGACGGATACGCAGGCCCGCCAGCAACCCGCGAAGGGGGTGTTATACTTGCTTTTTAGGGGTCGCTATGCTATACTCACACATCAAGTCACATTACGGGCCGTATGTGAGGAGTGGGGCGTGGCCCACTCCTATATTTGTTTGGTATGGTACGGCACCATCAATACGACGCGGCAGGCATGCGGATTCGTCCCGGCGCTGCCGCGCAGTCATGCCGGTTAAGGTATGCATACAACCGAATACACAGGACACGCTGACAAGGCGGCAGGAGAGATGCGGCTATGAGCGAATTTATTGAAGCCCTCCAGCAGATAGCAAAAGAGAAAGACATACCGCTCGATACTTTGATCGAGACCGTTGAATCCGCTCTCGCTACAGCCTACAAACGCAATAACAACAGCACCGGCGAAGTAAAAGTGCGAATAGACTCCGGCCGCTCTGCTGCAAGCCCTTTCAGAGTTTTCTGCGAGAAAACCGTTGTAGACGAAGTTTTCGATGAGAACAACGAAATTACTCTTACGGATGCTCGGGCAATTAATCCCGAAATTCTTGTGGGTGAAACGCTGGTCTATGATGTACCCCAGGGTAACTTCGGGCGCATTGCCGCGCAAACCGCCAAACAGGTAGTTGTGCAGCGCATCCGCGAAGCGGAGCGCAAAAAAGTTTTCGATGAATTCAACGAGCGCGTAGGTGAGGTGGTTACCGGAACCGTTCAGCGCCGTGAGGGCCGAAACGTTATTATTGGCCTGGGTAAGCTCGATGCATTGCTTCCCGTTCAGGAACAGGTTGAGACCGAGCCCTACAAGTTTAACGACCGAATTAAGGTGTACGTTCTGGAAGTGCGGGATTCTCCCAAGGGACCGCAGGTTATTGTATCGCGCACGCATCCAAGCCTTATCCGCCGACTCTTCGAGCTGGAAGTGCCAGAAATCGCAGACGGCATCGTAACCATTAAGAGCGTAGCTCGCGAGCCTGGTGCACGCTCCAAAATCGCGGTGGTTAGCCGCGACGAGAAGGTAGACCCAGTAGGTGCATGCGTTGGGCACCGTGGCAGCCGCGTTCAGGCGGTTGTTAACGAAATGTACGATGAGAAAATCGATATCGTACGTTGGAATGCCGATACGGCTGCATTTATCGGTGAGGCTCTTTCTCCGGCCAAGGCGGTTACAGTAAACGTAAACGAAGAGGCGAAAAGCGCGTTCGTAGTGGTTCCTGATAGCCAGTTGTCGCTGGCAATCGGCAAATCTGGTCAAAACGTGCGCCTTGCCGCACGCTTAACCGGATGGCGCATTGATATCCGCAGCGAGGCACAGGTTGCACGTGCAGCGTTGATGTCTATGACAGATCACTTAGGCGATAGTGATGGTGATGAAGCTGTTACTGCTCCTCGGCGCTCCGCGGCATCTGATGCCGCAGAGTTACTGCGACAGGCAGAAGTGCCCGATGCAGAAGAGAGCATAGAAGAAACAGCAGAAGAAGATCAGGCGTAGATATAATCAGTATTCATCGGCGCCGAAGCGGCACATTGCGGCAACCGGCGCCGACAAACTGAGAAAGATTGGGTATAAGCGGTTGATACGAGGATGAGAACAGCAAAGGTTATGATGCTTGAAGCGGCGGGTTGCTGGTTGCAGCACCAGGTTTGCTTCATGGTTTTCGCGGGAGCGCAGCTATGATCATGGAATAGCATGCCCCGGGCTGCCCTCGCCAAAGAGCGCAGTCTGTTGCACACGCCTATGGTCGCCGCGTATCTCCACGCCGGCAAAGGCATGTGCCTTCCGCCTCCACCTTCGCTCCTCTGTTCTCCACCTCGGGCTGCCGCATCGGCACTATAAAGCTGAAGGCATTGTCGCGCCTATGCGCACTCGCCGCTTTGTATCGCCACTTGTACCGCCAAACAGCATGAAGCCATATCATGTACCGATAAGAACCTGTGTCTCCTGTAGGGAGACCGATGAAAAGCGCGATCTGCTTCGCGTTGTTCGTCTCAAGGATGGCTCCGCGGTTTACGATGCCCGCGGTAAAGTTTCTGGCCGGGGCGCTTATGTCTGCGCTCGGCCCGAGTGCATCAGCACGGCGCGCAAACAGAAAAAGTTGGAACGATCTCTCAAGGTTAGCCAGCTTTCTTCCGAACTGTTTGATGAGCTGCTGAAGATTGCAGACGCCAGGCCGGCGTCCGATGGAGACACGCCCGCAAGCTGAGTGCACGTGCATATTACATTGTCGCGCGCTGCTCAGGCAGGCAACAAACAGAGAAGGACTGCGTGCATAATCGCCCCACAAGTGCGGCGGCATGCGGGCCTGGTTTCGGAGACTGAAGGAGAGAGAATGGCACCAATTCCTGGTATACGCCTGGCGGATCTTGCCAGAGAACTGAATATGAGCGCGGCAGACCTTATTAAGGCGCTTGCAGATCTGGGTGTGGAAGCCAGCGGCCCCACGGCAGTTATCGATAAAGCAACCGCAGATGATGTACGTGCGCTGTTTGTTAAAGCCGATTCCGGCAAAGTAGCCGAGGTTGCGGCAGATGCTACCGTTAAGGATATCGCTACCGCAATTGGCATTCAGGCAAACGTTGCTCAGAAAAAGCTCATGGAAATGAATGAGCTTGTGGCAATCAACCAGCGCCTCACGCGCGCCCTGGCCGATAGGCTGGCCGCAGCGTATGGCTTTACACTTAAGATTAAAACAGAAGAAAAGCCCGTTGCAGCGGTTGTGCACAAGCATCGCTCACCAAGTGGCACCGCACAATCTCGCCCACCCGTGGTAACCATCATGGGGCACGTCGATCATGGTAAAACCACCCTTCTGGATGCTATCCGCAAAACCAACGTAGTTGGTGGCGAATTCGGCGGTATCACTCAGCACATCGGTGCCTACCAGGTGGAGATGGAGCACAATGGGGAAAGCCGCAAAATCACATTCCTCGATACTCCTGGCCACAAGGCATTCACCGCTATGCGTGCCCGTGGTGCCAGTGTAACAGATATCATCATTCTGGTTGTGGCAGCGGATGATGGCATCATGCCGCAAACCGTAGAAGCCATAAACCACGCTCAGGCTTCTGGCGCCCCGATGATCGTTGCCATCAACAAGATGGATAAGCCGGATGCCCGCCCGGATCGCATCAAACAGCAGCTTACTGAACACAACCTGGTTGTGGAAGAGTATGGCGGCGAGGTTATCGCGGTTCCGCTTTCTGCAAAAACAGGCGAAGGCATTAAGGATCTTCTGGATTACATCTTGCTGGTTGCCGATGTTGAAGATCTGAAGGCAGATCCCAGTGGCCATGCGAACGGAACTATCATTGAAGCGCAGATAGTTGCGGGCCGCGGTGCGGTTGCCACCGTGCTGGTTCAGTCCGGCACTCTTCGTGTAGGCGATTGTGTGGTAGCAGGCCTTACCTATGGCAAAGTGAAGGCTATGACCAACGAGCGCGGCGAAAAACTGGTAAAAGCCACTCCCGCCACGCCTGTTGAAGTACTTGGTTTGAACGCCGCGCCCTCCGCAGGCGATACAGTAGAGGTAGTGAAGAACGAGAAGGAAGCGCGGCAGGTTGCAGAGCGCAGACAGCAGAAGGCACGTGCCAACCTGCATTCTGGCCCGGCCAAGCGCATGACTATTGCCGATATGTCGCGCCAGATGCAGGATGGAGACATTAAGGATCTGGCGCTCGTTGTTAAAGGTGATGTTCAGGGCAGCGTAGAGGCCGTAGTTGGCCAGCTGCATGAGCTTGAGGCGAACAAGAAAGAAACCGAAGTTCGTCTTAACATCAAGTACAGCGGCGTTGGCAGCATCAATGAATCGGATGTGCTGTATGCCGAAAGCACCGGCGCAATTGTTCTTGGCTTCAACGTAAAAACGGAAACCGGCGCACAGCGCGCCGCCGAGCGTGATGGCGTAGACGTTCGCACCTACAACATCATCTATGATCTCGTAGCGGATATGGATGCGGCTATGAAAGGCCTGCTTACCCCCATCTACGAGGAATCGCCGCTTGGCCGCGCTGAGGTTCGCCAGGCATTCCGCACACCCAAGGGAATCATCATTGCTGGTTGCTATGTCAACGATGGCAAACTGCAGCGTGGTGCCCAGGTGCGCGTTCACCGTGGCAGAGACCTGCTGTTCACCGGCAAAATCGATACTCTGCGACGCATCAAGGACGACGTTCGTGAAGTGGCCACCGGATATGAGTGCGGTGTTACTCTCGCAGATTACAACGTGGGATTCGAACCCGGCGATGTGCTGGAGTGCTTCGAGATGAAAGTTGTTGCCAGAACCTGATAGTTTGGCAGCAAATGCACATTACGCAAGCCGCCGCTACGGGAATGCCCGCGCGGCGGCTTGCCAAATAAACAATGCACATAGGAACCCTCACTGTGGTGCTGCGCATGCAGGACACACAGTCGCTTAAAGACAAGCGCCAGATTATCAAGAGCCTGATTGAGACAACGCGGCAGAAGTTCAATGTCTCTATCGCAGAAGTGGATGATCTGGACAAATGGCGGCAGGCCGTTATTGGGGTGGCTTGCGTAGCCAATGATAGCCAGTTCGTAAACCGAGTGCTGGATAAGGTGTTAGATACCTTTGAAAGCAACCCCCTGGTGGAGGTTTGCGAAGTGGAACTGGAGATGCTGTAACATGACGCTGAGACAGGAAAAAATACAGGAACAACTGGTGCAGGAGGTTAGCGAAATGATCCGCCGCGATCTGCGCGACCCGCGACTGGGGTTTGTAACACTGACTGGCGCTGAAATCTCCCGAGACCTGCGCCACGCCAAAATCTTCGTGAGCGTACTCGGCGATGAGGCTGCGCAAACCCAGAGCCTGAAGGCGCTTAATAGCGCATCCGGCATGCTGCGAGGTGAGTTCGCTCGCCGCGCACACCTGAGGGTTGCCCCGGATCTGTCGTTTCATAACGATGTTGGCATTGCACGTGGCCAGCGGATATTTGAACTGCTGCACTCCGTAGAAGCCGATCTGCGCCCCGCCACGCCAGAAGCCGCCGAAGAAACTGTAGTTGTTGGTGGGTTGGATACTGATGCCAATGGTGAAGGAACCTCCCTCTGATGAATGGCCAGGTTACCGCGGCCGTTACCGCTTTGCTCGCTGCAAACAAGATTGTGGTTTCAAGCCACATCAACCCGGATGGCGATGCGCTGGGCTCAACCCTTGCGCTATGCCTTGCGTTGCGCACTCTGGGCAAAGAGGCAGTGCCGTTGCTGGCCGATGGCGTTCCCGAAATATATCGCTGGATGCCCGGCGCAGATACGGTTCTCAGCTCTACTAATCGGCGAGATTTCGATCTCGCAGTGGTTTGTGATGCTGGCACTCTTATCCGCGTTGGCACCAGCGTATTACCTATTATTGAAGCGGCACCCACCGTAATCGATATCGATCATCATGTGGCAGATGGTCCCTTCGGTGATATCCGCATCCTGGATGATACCGTTGCATCTACTGCCGAACTAATCTGGCCGTTAATCCAGAATCTGGAGCGGGCATCTGGCAAAGAGCTACTTTGTAAAGAGATAGCGGAATGCCTTATGTGCGGCGTTATCACGGATACAGGCTCCTTCCGGTTTCCCAACACTACTCCGTCAACCTTTGAAACAGCCGCACAGTTGCAGCGCCTCGGCGCTCGTCCTGCGCCCATCACCGAAGCGGTGTTTGAATCCCGCTCCGAAGCCAGCGTTCGCCTTCTCGGCAGAGCGCTTAGCAATCTTCAGCTATCCCCGGATGGCAGGGTGGGGTGGACCGCAATTTCGGCAGCCGACTTTGAAGCGGTTGGCGCCACGGATCAGGATTCGGAAGGTGTTGTAAACCAGATCCGAGCCATAAAAACTGTGGATGTTGCCCTGCTGTTTCGGGAGATACCCGGTAAGAAAATACGTATTAGCCTGCGCGCACGGGAAGGTGCCGATGTAAACCGAATTGCGAATGTTTTTGCCGGTGGTGGGCACAGATTGGCATCTGGCTGCTCCGTAGATCCGCCGCTTGCCGATGCCGTTTCCGCAGTAACTGCGGAGGCAATAAGACAGTTAAATTGCACCCCCTGATACGATCGGAATGCTTGCTTCTTCGCAGATGAACTCCCGCACCAATCTCCCGCAACCACACGGTTTTGTGGTAATTGATAAGCCCGCCGGCATCACTTCTCATGATGTGGTGGCGCGTATTCGCCGCATTTTTCGCACCAAGCGCGTTGGCCACACCGGTACCCTGGATCCGCAGGCAACCGGGATCATGGTTGTATGTCTGGGCACCGCAACGCGGCTGGCAGAGTATCTCAGCGCTTCCTCAAAAACATATCGTGCTGGGATAACCTTCGGCATAACCACATCCACACAGGATATCTGGGGAGATACACTTACAGAAACTCCCGCCGATCACCTCACTGCAGAACAGGTGGAGCTGGCTTTGCCCGCCCTCCGGGGAGATATACTGCAGGTTCCCCCTATGGTTTCTGCCCTCCACCACGAGGGCCGCAGGCTCTATGACCTTGCCCGGGAGGGCGTGGAAGTGGAGCGAGATGCACGGCCAATCCACGTATCTTGCCTCGACCTGGTGTCCTTTGTGCCCGGCCCTAAGCCAGAAGCTGTAATAGACGTCTCTTGCTCTGCAGGTGCCTATATCCGCACGATAGCGCATGATATTGGTCACTCACTGGGCTGCGGTGCCGCCATGAGCAGCCTGCGCAGAACAGAAGTGGGCAGCGTAGGCGGCTATCATTTTGGGCTGGGGGATGCCTACACTCTGGATACACTGAAAGATCTGGCAGAGTCGGAACCATTGCGGTTGCTTGACTGCTTGCTGCCCCTTACCGATGCTGTGGTGGGGTGGCAAAGCGCAAAGTTAACTCCGGAGCAAGTGCTGCTTACGCGGCAGGGCAGATTTCTTGATCCTACACTAATTAATTGGGATTCAGGTGCGCCACCACCCGTGGGGCAGCGCTGTGCTCTACTTAGCTCGGATGGCGAAACCCTGGTGGCAATTGCCGAAATTCGCATCAAATCGGAATCGGAAGCCGATGCCGAAGAAGAAAACGAAGCCGAAGACGGAAAAACTGCGGAGACCGGGCCATACGTTCGTCCGCTAAAAGTGCTGGTTACCGAGGAACGGGCCAGTGAAAAAACCGGTGATGGGAAAGTGCTGGTTACCGAGGAATGGGCCGGTGAAAAAACCGGTGATGGGCAGGAATAGACCGATGCAGGTTATTGATGGACTGAATGCAGCCGAACTGCCATTTCAGGAATCTGTGGTTGCAATTGGGGCCTTCGATGGCATCCATATTGGGCACCGTGCAATCATTCAAACGGCCGTTACCCTGGCCAGTAAACGGGGCTGCCCAGCTGTGGTATTCACCTTTGATAGGCACCCAGCAGAGCTCCTTCGCCCGGAGGCGGCACCGGCGTACATCAGCACTCCTCAACAGCGCATCTCTCTGGTGCAGGAACTGAATGCCGATTACCTGGTGGTGGCCCACTTTGATGAGGCGCTTTCTCAGCTTTCCCCGGAACAGTTTGTGCACCATATTTTGATTGATCGCCTCGGTGCACAACAGGTTGTTGTTGGGCACGATTTCAGGTTTGGCCGGGGAAGGGCAGGCGATGCCGCCGGGTTAAAGCTGCTTGGCCAACAGAATGGTTTTGATGTGCTGGCACTGGAGCCTGTGATGGTAGGGGATTTGCCTGCAAGCAGCACCCGCATTCGGGAGTACATACTTGCAGGCAATGTGCCAGCCGCCGAAGAGATTTTGGGGCATCTCTTTGTGCTCACGGGAACGGTGGTGCAGGGCAAGCAGGTTGGCAGAACCCTGGGCTTCCCAACCGCAAACCTGGCCTGCAGTTACAGGCAGGTGGTGCCAGCAAATGGCATTTATGCGGTTCAGGTAGAGTTGCCAGAATTGGGGCTGCAGCTAAGTGGGGCCTGCAGCATAGGTGTTCGGCCCACTGTGGAAGATGGCCGAACAGAGCGTACGGTTGAAACTTTTTTGTTCGATTTTGATGCAGATATCTACGGGCAGGCACTGAACCTGCGCTTTGTGGAGTATCTAAGGCCAGAGCTAAAGTTCAGCAACCTGGATGCACTCGTAACCCAGATGCAATCAGATTGCGAGAGGGCGAAGGATATTCTTTCTCAATTTTCGGCGGCAACACGCAGCTAATTGCCGCTACAACAAACTCAGCACACAGGAGCGATGCAAAACATGGCAAAGAGTTATCGAGTGGGTGTGGCATGCATGTCTCACGATCATGTTTGGGGCGAAATTGCAATCTGGCAAAGCCTGCCGAATGTCCAACTGGTTGGTGCTGGCGATGATGAGCCGCATCTTCTGGAGCGCTTTACCCAGCAAACCGGCATAACCAACACCTACTACTCCTGGCAAGAACTGTTGGAAAACGAAGAGTTGGATGTGCTACAGGTTGCGGGCGGCAATAGCGAAGGCGCCGATATAGTGGAGGCAGCCGCTGCACGTGGCATACATGTTATTAGCGAAAAACCCATGGCAGCAACCCTGGCGCAGGCAAACCGCATGTACAACGCCGCCCTGCAAGCAGGCACTAAGCTGCTTATAAACTGGCCCACAGCCTGGTCGCCCGCATGGCAGGAACTGGCGAAGCGTGCATTGGGTGGCGAAATTGGCACCATCCACAACACCCGCTATCGCTCTGCACACAACGGCCCCATCGCCATCGGTTGTGAAAAAAGCTTCATTCGTGATCTTATTACGCCGGAGATTAATGGAGCCGGCGCCTTTATGGATTACTGCTGCTACGGCGCCGATCTGGCTGCCCTGCTACTGGGCCTTCCGCACTCTGTAACCGGAATGCGCGGTTACTTCGGCACCGAGCCGGGCTATGCCGCATCGGATGATAATGGCATGATCATCGCCAAATACCCGCACGCCTTCGGCCTATGTGAAGCCAGCTGGACCCAACCTGTGGGCTACGCAGGCAACAACCCCGTTGTGTACGGCAGCGAAGGTGCACTCTCCATCCTCAAAAGCAATGTCTACCTGCAGAAACCCGGCCAGCCAACCGAAGAGATAACCCCGGCAGAGCTGGTATACCCATACCGCAACGGTCCAGAGTACCTGCTGCACTGCATCGAAACTGGCGAAGAAATAGAAGGCTACTGCAGCCCCCAAGTCAGCCGGGATGCACAGGAAATCCTTGAAGCTGGCCTCCGCTCCGCCAATAGCGGCCTTACACAGGTTTTGCCGCTGGAGTAGCCTCGGGCTCGGAAATGCGAGGGTTCAGGGTATAGGGCATACCAAACCCTGAACCCTGCACCCCGAAACCAGCATTTTCCCCCGAGCTCTGGACTGTCATGAGGTAACATTTTCCAACGCCGTTTAGCGCAAATCGCAAACCTGCATCTTAAGATCTGGAGGCGAGCATCGTAATATATGCCCCGAAAACCCGTAAGCGCCCCGTCAATGGACGAAGGTCAGAGAACTGCCACGGATGCCGCTGACACTCAGGGGCTGCCTGCGCACAGTGAAGACGGCACAAATCTCACTCTGATCCGATGGATGCTAAGCCTCACACCGCTTGAGAGACTGCGGGTGGCCCAGCGATATGCAAATTCGGTCAGAAAGCTCCGTAATGCCAGAAGACGTGTCTGATTTTGAGAGAATCCTGCAGACGCTGGCAGCCGGCCGCGTGGAATTCATCGTAGTCGGCGGAATTTGTGCTGTGTTTAACGGGGCACCAGTTCAGACATAAAATCTGGACATCGTGCCGTTGCGTGAACCAGATAATCTTACGCGCCTTGTTAACGCTTTGTCGGAACTAGATGCGTATTACCGGGAGCATCCGCGAACCAGGCTCCGCCCTGAAGCGCCGGGAATGGCTGGACCCTGTCACCATCTACTATCAACGGTAGCTTGTCCACTCGATGTGCTTGGCGCAATTGCCAACAAACGAGATTTCGCAAATTTGCTGCCACACAGCTATGAGCTTGAGCTAACTCCTGGCATCTGGATCCGAGTGCTCGACCGTCAAACTCTGATTACTACAAAGAGGAGACCGGGCGGGAAACGGACTCTCGATACCCACTATGCACCGCCGCCAGTGGGTGTTGAGACTGCATCCACAGGCGGCTATATTGCGTGTACCGCCTGGCTAAAAGCAACCGCTGAAACCTTGCTGGCCCTCGGCCCATTTATTAATCTCAAATCTTGACGCCTCCCATCACTTGTGGTACACTTTGGTGCACGCAGGCGGTTGGCTCAGTGGTAGAGCACTTCCTTGACACGGAAGGGGTCATTGGTTCAAATCCAATACCGCCTATAAACAGAGAGGGGCCACGGCATGCGCCG
>CAIONQ010000089.1 GCA_903859705.1 uncultured Chthonomonas sp. | reverse complement strand
TGAAAAACTCTGGCGGCAGTAATGAGGTTCGATGGAAGCTGTTTATGTTTCTGGTAAGCCAGAGAGACTGTTTACTTCGGGATATCTTCCTGTTTACGTACTTTACGGCGACGAAGATAGCCTGAAGGCAGAGGCAGAGGCGGAACTGGTTCGCCGATTTGTTTCGGAAGACTTTGCCGAGTTTGATCTTGAAGTACTGAGTGCCGACACTACCGATGCCGCGTCTATTATTGCCGCGGCATCTCAGATTCCGTTTGGTTCGGATCGAAGAACGGTAGTAGTGAGAGGCATGGAACAGTGGCGTGAGCGCTCAAAGGCGGGAGAGTGTGACGCCCTTGCGGCACGCCTTGGTTTGCTTGGTGGATCATCGTGCCTGGTGTTGATTGTTGGAGCACAGGATGAGGAAGCCAAACGGAAGTCAATCATCAGCACAAAACTGGATACCGCTCTGAAGACCAATGCAAACCTAATCGCTTGCAAATCTTTAAAAGAGGAGTTGCTGGCTGCGTGGGTGCGCGAACAGGTTCATGATCAGGGTAAGAGGATAGGCGATGACGCGATTGAGGCGCTTACTTCGGCATCAGGCTCTGAGATGCGAGGGCTAAAGCTCGAAATAAACAAGCTTGTTCAGTACGTGGGAGATCGCTTACCAATCACGGTTGCTGACGTAAAGGCGGTGGTAGCTACTCATGCGGAAGACGTAATGTTCCAGTGCGTGGATGCCATTTGTCGCCGAAACATTGATAGGGCCCTTACGCTACTAAATGAGCTGCACCGGTTTGATCCCAAACCACAGGCAGTTGCGGGCAGGTTGCTTTCACTGCTTGTACGCCAGTACCGAATGATGTGGCAGGCCCGGTTTCTTGCCAGTGAAGGAACTTCGCCAAGAGAGCTTCGGTCGCTGCCACCTTCAGTGGCAGATGAGTTGCCATCCGAGAATTCAATACTTCAGGTGCAGTTTAAGGCATCCGATATATTTGCTATGGCACAGAAGTATAGCTTTACATCCTTGCAATGGGTGTTTGATCTATTGCTGCAGTGCGATCTTGCAAATAAGGGTGGGGTACTTGAGGATAGCAGCCTGTTTGGCTCTGATCCTGTAACAAATTTACAACTTGTTGTGCTGCAGATTGCAGCACAGGAACCGAGTAGATCTGCGCGAGCCTGACGCGCATATTGACACCTGTTACGTACCAGTACACAAAAGAATGGCTCGGACCATTACTGGCCCGAGCCATTCTTTAAATTGAGTGCTCCTCTGCATTACGCAGCGGCAGCAGCACCGGCCTTGTTGGCACGCTTCATAATGCGAGACTTGCGGCGAGCAGCCTGGTTCTTATGAATAATACCGCGCTCAGCCACTTTGTCGACCGCCTTACAAGCAAGTCGTACAGCTTCCGCCGCAACGGATGCATCATAGTCATGCGCGTCTACAGCAACGCGCGCCTTCTTCACAAATGTCTTCATCGCGGACTTCGCGGAGACATTGCGCAGATGGTTCTTGCGAGATTTAATGACGTCCTTCTTAACGGACTTAATATTCGGCACGTAATCACCTCCGGAAACAGCACAGATAAGAATGCACCCGGAATTATACCTCAGGTACAGCAACAGCGCAAGGTAACTGTAAAACTTGCTCGCAAAGCATGCCTGAACCGAGAGTGCCTTGCGTAGCGTATACTGAAGGTATGCTCCTGAGCTTCAAATGGCCCACTTTTCAGGTGCATAACGAATCGAAGAACCCTAAGAAGTCTGCCTCGATCCGGTGCAGACATGGATCGCCAATCTATGCCTCAAGATCGTAATCAATCACCTGGTGCGCCTAAGCGTGTGTTTCCTATGCAACGCATAAAGCGGACGATTACTTCAGTAGGAACTGCGTTTATTGTGCCGTTATCATGCCTTGCAGGCATCACGCCGCAGGCCGGGCTCGGCACAATGATGTCGTGGATGCATGGCTTTGCTCCCGATAAGGGGCAGGGAACGGCAATGCCGGCAACTCTTGCAGCTTGTTTTGCCTTTGGGGCCGGCGCAGCGGCGCGAGTACTGACGCTTCACACCGGCAAGATTGGTTATCACCCTTCTGACTTTGCGCTTGCATTAGGCGTATTTGTAGCCGTGACGCTTGGTGCGCTATTCGTACTGAAGGTGGCGGCCAGCCTGCAACATCGATTACCGAGGCGGCCGGTGTTGTTTATTGGCGTTATATTGGGAGTGTTTGCCGCGAGTGCCGCAACACACAGCGCAGACGTAAGCGGAAGTGTGAAGATTTACGAATTGCACGGCCCGTTACAGATTCTGCTTGCTGCGGTTGCAGCCGGTGCCTTAACGCAGATAACTGGCCTGGCCAGCGGAACGTTGTTGGTTCCCGCTCTATTTTTCTTAACTCGGTTATCCGCAGTTGAGAGCGTGTTAATATCCACGCTGGTTGTTGGCCTTGCCTCTATCCTCCCCAATATGGGATATGCGCGCAAGGGGTTGACAGAGGTTGAATATGCACGCCCCGCTGCCTGGACCGCAGTTATAGTGGGTGTACCCACTGGCTATTACGCTGGCGGTTTCAACGACAGGCTGGTATTACTTACATATGCCGTAATGGCGATGTTTTTTGCGGCACGAGAGATAGCAAAAGTTGCCGTGCAGGCTGCGCCAACTGGCCCAGACCTGAGATAATATGGTATCTAGATCCCTGGTTGACTTGCTTCCGGCTGGAACGGTAGAATGCCCCGGATGCACATTTGTTAGGAGTGGCTGCTGAATGGCTTTTGAACTGTTTAAGAAGATACTGCGCAAAGTAGATCAGATAGTTACTGGCAGGGGCCGCATAGATGCCGATCTGTTTGAAGACCTCGAAGAGATGTTGCTTCAGGCAGACGTAAATATTCACACCACAAACGCTATTCTGGATGACCTTAAAGAGGCGGTTCAGGATGAAAGAATGGCGGGCACGGACCAGGTAGTTGCCCGTATCAAAGCCAATATGAAGAAGGTGCTGGAGAAAGCCGGTGGCCCGGAAGCCATTAAGCTAAAAACTGGCCCCACCAATCCAACACTTTATCTGGTTGTGGGTGTGAACGGCGTTGGTAAGACAACAACTATTGCGAAGCTGGCCCATATGCTTCAAGCACAGGGCAAGAAGGTTGTTCTGGCTGCAGGTGATACCTTTAGAGCAGCGGCTATTGATCAGCTGGAGATCTGGGCATCCAGAACGGGCACGGAGATTGTGCGACACAAAGAGGGATCGGACCCCTCTGCAGTTATTTATGATGCGATACATGCCGCAAAAGCCCGGGGTGCAGACTACGTGATTGCGGATACTGCTGGACGCCTGCACAACCGAACCAATTTGATGGAAGAGCTTAAGAAGATAGTGCGAATATCTGAGCGCGAGCTTGGGCGCCCCGCAGATGAAGTGCTGCTCGTATTGGATGCCACTACCGGGCAAAACGCTATTAGCCAGGCAAAGAACTTTAAGGCGGCAGTTAATGTTACTGGCCTGGTGCTTGCTAAAATGGATGGTACGGCCAGGGGTGGTATCGTTATTAGCATCGCAGACGAACTGGGACTACCGATAAAGTTGATAGGCGTAGGAGAAAAATCTCACCACCTTGAGACATTTAATCCGGATAAGTTTATCGATCGTTTGTTTGAAGAGATGGATTAGTTGGCGCCCATGTCAAACGCAGCAGTATCTGTGTATGCACTGGCAAGTGGCAGCAGCGGCAATGCCACGCTGATTTGCACGAAAGAGACCAATATTCTGATTGATTGTGGGCTGGGAATCAGGAAGCTAAGCTCATTGCTGCATGGTAAGGGTGTGCTTGCAGACAATTTGCACGGCATACTTGTTACTCACGAGCATATCGACCATATTGCGGGGCTCGGTAATTTATGCCGCCGAACGGGAGCACCTGTATTTACAAACGATGCCACTCACCAGGCATGCTCACTTCGGGATCCTCTGGTTAACAATCAGGTTTCTGTGCCTACCGGGTCTGAATTACGGATTGGCCAATTGACGGTAAGATCGTTTGCAGTGCCTCATGACGCGAGCGAGCCTGTTGGCTGGGTGGTTCAGCATGAAGACTGGCGGATGTGTTACTTCACAGATGCAGGGATAGTAACTGATGCTATGAAAAGCGGGCTTTGCGGGGCAGACCTTGCAATAGTGGAGGCAAACCACGATGTGGAGATGCTAAGGCGTGGCCCTTACACATCAGATATGAAAGCGCGGGTTGCCTCCTCTACAGGCCACCTCTCCAACACCCAGTGTGCCGATGCCCTTGCAGCCAAAGTAGAGGATGAGGGGCCAGCAACAATCTGGCTGGCGCACCTTTCCAGGGTTAATAACTCACCAGCTGTAGCACGAAACACAGTTATGCAGGGTATTAAATCTCGCACCAAAACTACCTTCTCGCTGGAGGTAGCACACCGTGATAGCCCGAGTGCGACGTATCATCGGGGGATGCGCGCTGTTCAGCTATCCCTATTCTAATTCTTAGTTACGGTGCCGATACAGAAATGCAACTGGCCCCCTGCAGACGATTAATCTGCAGGGGGCCAGTTGTTTGTGTGTTTCAGTTAGTTACGGCTAAGACGGCAGAACTGCAATCGCCTCAATCTCAACATCCACATCCAGCGGGAGGCGGGCGACCTGCACGCAAGAGCGAGCCGGGCGCACCTCGCCGAAGTACTCGTTGTAGACCTTGTTAAGACGAGAGAAGTTATCCATATCCTGCAGGAACACGAGCACTTTTACGCAATGCTCAAGATCCGTACCAGCTGCCTTCAGCACGCATTCCACGTTAACGATACACTGTCGAACAGCGCCTTCAAAGTCGTTGCGCACCACTTCTTTGGTAGCCGGATCCATGGGTACCTGCCCGGAAACAAATACCAGGTTGCCCGTTACGATGCCAGGGGAGTAGGGCGCGCCAGAAACGGACCCGCCAACGTTCACTGCCTTCTTATCCATTAAATAAGGTTCTCCAGTTTTGTAAGTTACGTAGCTGGTTCGGTTGCTTTGCTGGCAGCGGCCGAACCGGTTTATCAGGAATACAGGGGCCCGTAGGTTGCGCATGCGCGGTAATCGGCGCCTTGCGCTTCCATCCCACCGCCAAATCGAGCCCAGGAGCTGGGGCGGAAAATGCGATCTTCGGAGACATTGTGCATGTCTACCGGAATTCGCAGCATGGAGGCCAGCGTAATCAGATCTGCGCCCACGTGGCCGTAGCATATGGCCCCGTGGTTGGCTCCCCAGTTATTCATTACAGAGTATACGTCTGCAAATGCACCTTCGCCAGTAGTGATAGGCACAAACCAGGTTGTTGGCCAGGTTGGGTTCGTGCGAGCATCTAGCGTATCGTGCACTTCGGCAGGAAGATCGATGGTGTAGCCTTCGGCGATCTGAAGTACCGGGCCTAGCCCCTTAACCAGGTTGATGCGGCACATCGTAACCGGCATATCTCCCTTAGTAGTGAAGTCTGTAGAATAGCCGCCACCACGGAAGTACTCAAGAACACCCGGGCACCACTTTGTGGCTTCCAGGCAGGCGGTGGCGTCTTCAGAGCTAATCTCGGTGAAAGGCTTGAGTGCGGGTGCGCCGTCCTTCGATTGCTCGCCGGTCCAATCCAGCGCGGCCGGACCAGAGTTAATAAGGTGCAGGAATCCGTTGGCTGCCCGCCCTTCAGGTGTATAGCCGGTTACACGTGCTACTGCTTTGGGGGACCAATAGGTACGAACATCTGCAAAAAGCTGTGCGGTGCCAGTGAGTAGGTGGCCGAGCAGCATAGAGATCCCGTTCAGGGCATCGTTTTCGGTTGCGACGATGTAGGGCTGGCGGATACCATTCCAGTCGAACGACGTGGTTAAGATTGCTTCCAGGAAGTCACCGTTCGGGAAGTGGTCGGTCCACTGGCGTTGGCCCTGGAAACCACCGGCAAGAGCGTTGTGGCCCTCTGCTTCCTCAATAAAGCCAATTTCTGCCAGGCGAGGATTGCCTACCATCAGATCGCGGGCGATAATTGCCATTTTGACACAGACTTCCCAGTCCTCGTCCTTTTCGGCGCGGCTTAGTTGCCTGGCATCAGGATTAGTATCGGCGCCTTCAGGGCAGTTTGCGCGAACCCATGCGAGTGCCTTCTCATATTCAACGGGATCGTAGATGCCTTCATTGATCCGCCGGACAAATTCGCTCATGTCAACGGACTCGGAGCGCATGCCGAAATAGGATTCAAAAAGGTCCGGGCTAACGATGCTTCCGGCGATACCCATGGATACGCCGCCCATTGCGAGGTAGGAGGCACCACGTAAAGTTGCAACTGCTAGGCCCGCCTTTGCAAACGCGATGAGTTTTTGTTGAACATCCTGTGGAATAGATGTGTCGCCGGTGTCCTGAACATCTCGACCGTAGATGCCGAAAGCGGGCAGTCCCTTTTGTGTGTGGCCGGCGAGTGTAGCTGCCAGGTAAACGGCGCCCGGGCGCTCCGTGCCGTTAAAACCCCAGATTGCTTTTGGGATCAGGGGATCCATATCCATGGTTTCGGAGCCATAGCACCAACATGGAGTAACAGTGAGGGAGACTCCAACGCCCTCGCGGGCGAACTTTTCGGCACATTTTGCCGCTTCAGAGACCCCACCTATGCATGTGTCAGCAATAACAAACTCCACAGGCAACCCGCAGGCATGGGTTACATGCTCGCCGAGAAACTTAGCTGTATTGCGTGCCATCTGCATAACAGTATCTTCAAGGCTTTCCCTTACGCCGCCATATCGTCCATCGATGGTGGGGCGAATGCCAATTTTAGGCAGGGATCCTCGCATCCGGTTGACGGGAGGATTAGTGTTCATATCCTGGTCTCCTTAATAGTGATTAGGGCGCTGCAGAGCCAGGTGGCTTACAGCTACGCTTGAGAAATTGCACATAGCGAATGCAAAACCCTGCGAGGGAAAGGCAGTCTCGAATACAGAGTTGATTGCAGGTGATCCACGCGAGCCGCTGACAGGCTTAATGCAGTAATTTTAAGGTTTTTGCTGCTCAATCCTTGACAGCTTAGGCCAGCTGTAGTATATTAGAGAGCCCCGCCCAATCAGCCGATTGGAAGAGGCGAGAGCGCAAACGCAAATGCGGTTGCGAGCTACATAGAACCTTTACAATGAAATATTGAGATAAGACATTGCAGTGCTGGAGTGGCTGCTTGCATTTGCGAGCGGTTAGTTTCAGCAACAAAGCATGGGTGAATGAGCATCTTAATGCATGCTATTCGATTTCACAAAAATCGAGA
>CAIONQ010000088.1 GCA_903859705.1 uncultured Chthonomonas sp. | reverse complement strand
TATGATATCACATAATGTGTACGGATGTCTACTTTTGTGGATGTGTTTGGAAGTTTTTTGGAGGTGGGGATGGATGCTGGGAGTGTGCAGATTTGTTGAAACTCCTGCTTGCATCAGAATGTCAAACCTGCTAAACTGCCATTACTATGCTGGTATCTATCGCGCCATTGCGAATTCTGCGCTTGACAGCCAGCGCTCCACACGGGTACTTGCTTCCAGCGCCGGGTCTGCAACAGACACGTATCTGTACACCCTTTTTGGAGTGGAACTGCTATCTGGCAGTGGCACCGTGAACCCCTTCCGCTTCGGTGGTCAGGTGGGTTACTTCCGAGACTTTGCCAACGAGATGGATATCTGGTGGAGACGCCTGAGCACCATAAACGGCAAGTGGAACAGCCAGGATAGGATTGGCGTGAGTGCCGGGGATACCAACTTCACACGGTTTGTGGGGAATAATCCCGTGGTGAGGGTGGATCCGAGTGGGTTGGTGATCACTATCCGTCCTGTGGACCAGCCACCCAATGTTTGGCATGTTGGATCTACAACCGGAGAAAAAAGTTGTTGTGGGGGGTTCGACGCCTATTGGACATTTGAATTGTCGGGGAGACCGTGCGGGACAGGGCGTGCATACTGGATCCAATACGTTGAGCTTGACGTAGTTGCCACGCCATGTTCAAAATCGGCTGTGAAAGGTACAGTTGTCAAATCTTTATCTAAGCACATTCAGTTTCTTGAGGTGTGGGAAGATATTGCTGGCGGAGGTGAGGTCGACATTCCTATGCCAGGAGGAGGCGTTTTTGATGAGAAATTTGGTTATGACGACCAATTCGGAAACGCGAAATGGCCATGCGCTCATGGCAGTTATCATGCTACTGGCACACTTAAGTATTTTTGTGACTCAGATTTACCGTATCCTGGAGCGAACCAATTATCCAGACTTGGATTTAGATGGCCAATTGGCAATGCAGCCTATGAATGTAAAAAACATGCTGGATTGTTACCTTGTGTTGACCTGGTGTCCCGGGGTCAACTGCCGGCCTGGTGGGGAAGATCGGCGGACGGCCCATCTGTGCACTCTGCTTCTGCAGAATGGAACTGCTGCAACCAATCATATCTCAATCGCTCGACTACTACGGCATCTCCACGTAATGGAATTAAGGATAGTAAGGCATGTCCGAGCACTACTGGAGACTATTTGGCGTAAGAATTTCACCGACTGAGCGAGCATCAAGGTACATCTGTGATGCTGCTATGCTGAATCGGAGTTTACATGCGATATCCTACGGTTATCATACTAACAGTTATTCTGTTATCGGTGTTATGCAATCCGGATTACGCTCACACGATGCAGGCGACGGTTGTGATTGAGCACACAGCCGTACCGGTTTGGATCGATGATGAGAACTATTTCGAATTATTGCCTGCTGGGCATCTCAAGGCTGGTACCTTGCGGGGTGATGGAATAGTTCTCGCCGATGTTGACAAAACGCTCACTATGGTTACTGAGCTTGCTTTTAGAGCCACGAAATACAGACCTAACCCGTACATCTTGTCGCTGCGGTTATCACCAGATGCGAAGTCTGCTGTGGCCTCGAGCTGCAGCACTCATATAGGCACTGATACGATTCATCTGACTGCCACCACCGGCGCTTATAGCGCGTTACCCAGCCATAACCTGTCGGCTTATCCTGAATGGACCCCAGATTCAACACGCGTTGCGGTTCTGGATTTTAGTACCGAAGGAACCTATGTTAACTGGTTTAGGCTAGGCAAAAAATCGACGAGTGTGTTTGTGAGCGATCTACGCCTACCGAAGCCGATGCCTTCGGGCTGTGTGTTTTCATTCAATGGCATTTCGATGCACGGAACCGGCGTTATTTTGAAGTGGACACTGGAGAGCCACAATCCTTTGACGGTATACGAAGCAGATATCAGCCAGGGGAAGCAAAAGACCCGCTCCAGGGTAATCAAACTGCCTATCGATAGAATAGTGAACGAGATAGCATTTAATGCTCGCAGTGGACAACTGGCGCTGCTTTGCTACGCCGAGTTCAAGAACCAACTAAAGTCTGGCGAAATGCCGCATGCCACGTCCGAAATCTGGACGTGCGGAATGGATGGTACAGCGATGGAGAAACAATGGAGCAGTCCAACGGACATACGGGAACCCGGCGCCCACTTTTCCACTGGAGAGGCTCAATATATCACCTGGATGCCGAGCGGTAAGTATATTAGCTTTCTTAAGGAGGCACAGGTTTGGAAACTGCCAATTAAGCTGGCGGTGCTGCGGTGAAACAATGTATGTCCATCTGAGATCCTCCGGGCAAGATTATATGCAGTCATACGTTTACATCGAGTACACCCACAAAGCATCAGATTTGGTCTGCTTTGCTCCGGAATGATGTGAATATGATACCTATTGCAAGAAAAGCCATATAACACCATTAACAGGTGTTGGTGCGTCGCATATTCGTTTTGTGTTTCTGGTAGAGAGCCAGTTCACACTTCAGGGGCTTCATTAAGCCGTGTGCGAAAGGATAGTCAAGAAATGACCGCATTTGCCAG
>CAIONQ010000087.1 GCA_903859705.1 uncultured Chthonomonas sp. | reverse complement strand
TATTACAAGAACGCGCCTCCACCGGGAGTAAAGCGGCTCTGGATCGGACTGCGACGACTACAAGACATAGCGCTTGGGCTTCAGTTGGCAAGGAAACAGCAAGGCAAAATCGACGGCAGAGATATGATACATTGTTAGCCCCAGCCCTCTCGCCAGTGGAGGTAGCCGATGCGCGTGCCTGCCGCAACGGTTGTTTTGCTCTCCAGCGCTTACTCAAACTCAAACAGCTCTGCAGGCCGGCCGGCGGCGCCACGGTAGGTGCCTGCGCTTTTTAACACCGCCATCTCGGTAATTTTTTTCCGGAAGTTGCGTTTATCCATGGGTTTGCCAAGCACTATTTCGTGCACCGTTTGCAACTGGGCCAGCGTAAACTGCCTGGGCAACAGGTGCGATGCCAGGGTGGTTATCTGCAGCCGTACCGCCAGGCGGGCGGCGGCATCTTTTATCATCTGCTCATGATCAAAGGCGAGCTTTGGCAGGGTGCTGATGGGCCACCATTGGCATGTACCGATATCCAGAGCAGCGGCATCTTCACCCGGTATCAGGGCCAGGTACGCGATGGATACGGATCTGCTGCGCAGATCTCTTGCCGGATCGCTATACGCATGCAACTGCTCCATGTAAACGCCACTTACGCTGGCTTTTAGCAGAAGGTTGCGTGCGGCCGCTTCCCTGGCTGTCTCTTCTGCATGCAGTATTCCGCCGGGCAGCCCAAACATGTGCGGGTAGTGCGGAGGCAAATCTACAGGCATTAGCAGCACATGCAACTGCTCTTGCATTATGGTTAGCAGCGCTACATCTGCAGCGGTTATGGCAACTCGCAGCCCTGCTGCTGGCTGCGGGTTGCCAGATTGATCTGGTAAGGGGTTCAAGGGTTCCTCTGTGTTCAGGCTATTATGTGGCGCAAGGTTCGCTCGCCGCAGGTTATGATTATTGCGCTGCCTGCGGCCCATTCCACTGCGCGATCTACCAGCCCATCAGATAGTATTACCCCGCCCTCCGGCATTTCGCAAGTTAGCTCCAGCGCGGCATCGCCCACCAGCCTGCCCGTTACCATGCTGGTGCCCGTATCTGGCGAAGGAAAGGGCTCCCGAACAGCAAACACTACCTCACGCGCGGTATCTGCCGGGAGGTTCATCAGCAAATGATCTTGCCTGGTTCCTTCGGAACCGAGCCCCTCTATCATGGCGACTATCGAACGGATCCACCCACCGCACCCAACCCCTGTGGCCGCGATTACGCCGCTGCTTACATGCCTCTCTGTTTTGCCGGCATATTGAATGGAGTATCTGGCAGATACATGATCCAACCTGCCAGCAAATATCTCGTTAAGGCCCCACAGTGTATCGCCCCTATCGGTAACCGCCTTCACAAACGGCAGGGGACGGTAGTAGGCATCACCCGCGATTCCGGCGGTTAGCGCCCTGCGCACCCTCTCTGGTGGGCAGGATGTTAGCACCCCGGCGTTTACCGAGGGGTCTGGATTTACCCCCAGCACCAGCTGATTGCCCAGAAACCGTGCCGTGTTTACAAGCAGACCATCTGGACCGCATACAATTACGAGATCTTCTGGACGAAACAGAAAATACGGCAGATCGTGCCGGGGCACGATGGTTACGGGCAGATCTTTAGGAATGTGGCCCAGCACCGTTTCCAGAGATTGCACGTAGGTATCGTGCTCCCTGCGAAACGGAGCGATATCGCCTCCCCGGCTCTCCAGTTCAAACTCCGCTCCACCTTCGGTAAGGTACTTATCGGTAAGCTCCTCTAACCGGGTGGGGCGCGTCACCACAACCACACGATCGGCGCTCATGCGTCACCGCCATTCAGAATCGTAAGCAGATCGGTGGTGAGCGATACATTGCTGAGGGCACCCTTTTCTGCCGAGAGAATAAGCGCGGCAGCCATAGAGGATGCGGGCTGCATGGCGGCCATGGGGGCAAGCCGGGTATCGGTGGCCCGGGCCTCATAGCCTGCAGCAGCAACGTCATTTTCTCCCTGCTGTGCCACCAAAGCGGCACGCGCCTCTTCCAGCTTTAGCCGAGTTTCGGCTTCATACTGCTTCAGGCTGCGCTCGTTGGCTGCCGCCTCCTGGCGTCTGCGGCTTCTAGCCGAATCGGCTTCCGCCAGTAGTTTTTCTCTTTCTACCGCACCAACGGCCTCGGCAAGATCGGAATGGGCGGGCGCCACCTGAGAGATGCTGCAGTTGGTAACCTGAATGCCGCGGTTGGCCAGCACACCGCCCTGTGCAGCGATGGCCGCCTGCAGCAGCGCCTCGAATTGAGCCTGCGATACTACGGCATCTGCCAGGGTGCGCACGCGGGCCGCCTCACGAATAGGGCTGAGTGTTTGCTCCACCAGTATCGACTGTAAATCTGCCTGCCAGTTGGCCTCGTAGTTGCCTTTGTAGCGGTTTACGGTGAAATCAAAAACACTGCGCACCACTTCTGGCTGAAGCTGCACCTGCACATTGCCGGTTACGCGCACCATCTGCCTATCTTGCGTGTACACCTCCTGGCTAAAGTGAATTACCTGAGGAATGGTTGGCACCACGGCCAATACGGTGGTTGGGCCAATCCAACCGCTCCAACCAATACCGCGGTTGCGTGGCGTTTTGCCGGATATGGTGAACACCTGGCCGGTGGTACCAGCGCTTCGGAATAAGTACAATCCCAGCATGATCTTCCTCCTGTCCTTTATTAGTGTGTATTATACACTATATATGTGTTTGTTATACACTAATTACGGAGTTGTTTGTATGGAAGTGCCGGGCATATGCAAAACTCCACACGGTGGGCACCAACTGCACATTGAGCAAGGCTAAGCGCACACCGCCTGGCCGCATTGGGCGTAATAATAGGTATAGAAAGCGCAGCGCCCGCCAGATTAATGTGTGCCTTGCTGCGAATTACGCTTTTGGATACCGATGGATCGTTACAACAGTCGGCTTCGGCGCCTGTTTTGCCCACAGAGGTGGGTGAAGAAACGGCACAGCCGGAGCTGACGCGCCCCCTGCTTTTTACTATGGCCCTGGCATGCGGGCTTGCCATTGCCAATGTGGCTTATAATCAGCCGCTGCTGGGGCAGATTAGCGCCAGCCTGCATGTATCTCATAGGGAAGTAGGTATTTTGCCCTCTCTCACGCAGATGGGCTTTGCCTGCGGCGTGTTTTTTATCGCGCCCCTGGGAGATGTGCTGGAGCGCCGCCGACTAATACTCACCATGCTTGGCCTGGTTTCTGTATCTCTGGTGGCAACGGCGCTGGCACCCAATATGGGTGTGCTGGGCCTGTGTGGGCTTGCTGTGGGGGTTACCAGCGTAATAAGCACGCTGGTTTTGCCATTTGCTGTGGCGCTTGCCCGCCCGGATGAGCGGGGAGCCACCGTGGGTGTTCTCTCCAGCGCAATGCTGATAGGCACCCTACTTTCCAGAACGTTGAGTGGGGCGGTGGGCGAGTACCTTGGCTGGCGCGCCGTGTATGCCGTTGCGGCGGTGTTTATGGTGGCGCTTGCCATAACCATGCGGGCTCTGCTGCCGCGTTCGGCACCCCAGGCATCCATGCCATATCCGCACCTGCTGCGCACCATGCTGGGCTTTTTGCGCACCGAACCCATTTTAAAACAGGCTACACTCAATGGCTTTTTGCTTTATGCGGCGCTCAGCGCCTTCTGGGCTACCCTGGCATTCTTAATGGAGAGCCCGGCCTACCATTACGGGCCTGCAGCTGCCGGGCTGTTTGGGCTTGTGGGGGCGGGCGGCGCAACCCTGGCGCCGCATGTTGGCCGCCTGGCAGATGCCTACAGCCCACGCCTGTTGGTGGGCATTGCAGCAACCGGAATGCTGATTGCTTATGTAATGCTGTTTGGATTTGGAACCCACCTGCCCGGGCTGATAATGGCGGTTATCGTGCTGGATTTGTGCGCTCAATCGGCGACCATCAGTAACCAGGCCAGTGTTTACAGCCTGCCATCCCATGCACATAGCCGGTACTACACCGTTTACCGGGCAGCCTACTCGCTTGGCGGATCTATGGGTGCCTGGCTGGGTGCCGCGGCCTGGGGGATTTATGGTTGGAAGGGCGTGTGCGGCACCGGCATTACATTGTTAAGCATCGCGCTTCTGTTTCATTTGCGGGCATCTGCCCGCAACAAAGGGTAGCTGGCATCTGCCACGGCTGTTAATGTGCTATCTCCACAATCTGCACGCAGTCAGCGTCTTCTCCATACGGCAGCACAGTTGTGGTTGTGCCCTGCGGGTTAACCACTCGAGAGCAGCCTATGCATATTCTGCCCTGCCAGGGCCCCGCTGTAATGGGGCCAACGTTGGAAACCCCGGCAATCCACAGTGCAAACTCGCGGCAAACCAGGGAGTAGTGATCATCCCAGAGGGCGCCATACGGGTTGGCAATGTTATCATGATCGGCTGGTACAGCCCATGCGCTGGGAGAAAGAATGATATTAGCGCCCATAAGGCCGAGAGATCTGGTGAGAACGTTATCGGCAGCAAAGGCATCTGCGCAAATCATTAACCCCACGGTGCCAAACGGGGTGTTGCACACATTAAGCCGATCGCCACGGGAATAATAGGGGTGCCCAATTTCAAGTTCGTTTATTTTGCGATGTTTCAGCCGTACTTCCCCTTCAGAATCTATGAGCACTGCTGCGTTATAAACGGAGTTTCCATCTCGCTCTACAATCCCGGCGCATATCCACATAGGCAGCTGCCGGGCCAGAGTACGCAGCGATTCACAGGTCCAACCATCTGGAATTCTGCCCGCCATGGTTTGCGCGGCCGGGTGGGTCCAACCCAGATCCATGCACTCAGGCAGCAGCGCAATCTCGGCCCCTGCCTCTGCCGCCTGCTGCAGCCTTTCGGCCGCCCTTGCGAGGTTCGCTTCCGGATCTCCGCCCTCTACCCGCATTTGAATCAGAGCCAGTTTCATAAGCATATCCCCTTTGTGCTGCCTGCTAATTTGCGAGTTGGTGTGGCGGTTTCCTGCAGGGTGCGGAGTTGTGATTGCCCTGTGCCTGTTGCACCCGCCACACCTCACGTCCACATCATCAGCAGGAATGTGCCCCCTGCCTGAAGGAGTATACGCAGAGTTACCAGTTTATCGGCGGCGGCACATAAAAGTGGCCGCCTTACGTTCGATGAGGTATGCAGCGATGCGATTCAGCCTTCCGATTGCTTCTGTGGCCCTGTGCCTTGCTCTTGTGCCTTCTGCCCTGCCTGCCAGCGCACAAAAGCCCCGTGCCCTCGAGTTTAACCGCGACATTCGGCCCATTCTTTCCGAAAACTGCTTTGCCTGCCATGGCCCAAACAAAAGTGCACGGCAGGCGGGCTTGCGGTTGGATGAGCGCTCTTCTGCTCTGCAAACCGGCGCGGTAGTTGCTGGCAAACCGGATAAAAGTAGCCTTATTCAGCGCATTAATGGCAACGGACCCGTTATGCCCCCGCTATCCACGCATAAAACGCTTACTGCAGAACAGAAGTCTCTGCTGCGGAAATGGGTAGAGGCCGGGGCGCCCTATCAGCCCTACTGGGCGTATGCGCCCATAATAAAGCCGGCAACACCCCGCATCACCTCGGCACCTGGCTTTGTGCTGCGCAGCCCTATCGATAACTTTATTGCAGCGCGCCTATCCGAAAAGGGCATTAAGCCATCGCCTCAGGCAGATAGGCGCACCCTCATCCGCCGCGTATCTCTGGATATTATTGGCCTGCCGCCCACCCCTGCCGAAGTTACAGCCTTTGTAAACGATAACCGGCCAGATGCATACGATAGGCTGGTTAACCGCCTGCTGGCATCGCCGCATTATGGCGAGCGCATGGCTATTCCGTGGCTGGATTCTGTGCGTTATGCCGATACGGTTGGCTTTCATGGCGATCAAAACATGAATGCATGGCCCTATCGGGATTATGTTATAAACGCATTCAACAACAACAAGCCTTTCGATAAGTTCACCATAGAGCAGATTGCCGGCGACCTACTGCCAAACCCCACACCAGAGCAGCTAACCGCCACCTGCTTTAACAGGCTGAACATGGTAACCCGGGAGGGTGGTGCCCAGCCAAAGGAGTACCTTGCAAAGTACCAGGCCGATCGGGTACGAACCGTTAGCCTCGCATTTTTAGGCTCTACGTTTGCCTGCGCAGAGTGCCACGATCATAAGTACGATCCCATTACCACCCGCGATTTCTACTCTCTGGGCTGCTTTTTTGCTGATATGAAACAGTGGGGAGTGTATGAGGATTACGGCTACACACCCAACCCGGATCTTAAAGGCACTACCAACGATTCTCCCTTTTCGCCTGAGATTTACGTAACCAGCCCCTACTTGCTTCAGCGCATCGCAAAAGAGCAGAGCCTGAAGCAGGATGCCGCCGTGGCATCTGTGGCACAGGCCCGCCGAGGGGATGGCACTGCAACCAGAGAGCTGGCAGAGTGGATTAAGCAGGCCTCTGCGTTTGTGGTAGCCCACCCGGATGGGTGGGAGCGCCCGCTTCCCACTTTAAAAACGGTTGGGCGCAACGCCAGGGGTGTGGTAGATGCCGCAACACCTGCCCCGCAAGTGGATTGCTCGGAAGATAATGTGCTTACCACTAAAGATGCCCTTGCCGGGGATGTAACCCTTACGCTTAAACCCACCGCCCCCGGCGTGGCCGCCGTCAAACTGCAGTTGCTGGGTGGCAGGCAGCCTGCCCCAACCCTGAAGAGGGCGGGCATGCCCTATGCCGATGTGGCGCTGGCTGTGGCCGTTAACCATGTAGACGGCAAACGAGAGCAAATTGCCATACGGTATGCCAGCGCAAGCTGCTGGGAACCAAGATACGCAAATGGGTACGACCAAATTGGCGTTCAGCGCGGCTGGCGCATTCCACTTAATAAAGAGGCGCAGCCCGCCACCTCCACATGGCTGCTGGCAAAGCCCATCAAACTTGCCGAGCAGGATACCGTTTCCATTTCACTGCCCCGAATTGCTGTAACGCAGTTTAGTGTTAGCCTCTCCCCATTTGTTCCAGATCACTGCGGAACGGGTGCCATCCCGGCAACTCTCAAGCAAGATCTGCAGGCGCTGCAGGCAGGGGCAGATGCGCACAATCCGGCAATTAGGCGCGCCGCTGTTCAATACGTAGAGGGCACTGCCGCAGATTCTGCCTGTTACGATACGCTAACCAGGCTGGATCAACAGATATTTAACTGCCGCGAAGGCATTACCCCGGTAATGGTAACCGAAGCCAAGAAGGAGCCGCTGGTAATGCGCATACTTGCGCGCGGCAACTGGCAAGATGAATCTGGCCCCATTGTAGAGCCGGCAGTGCCGCAGTTTCTGCCGCATGCCTCGGTGCCTACTGGCCGCAGACTAACTCGCCTGGATCTTGCAAAATGGCTGGTATCTCCCGAAAATCCGCTGACAGCACGAGTGTTTGTTAACCGCCTCTGGAAGCAGTATTTTGGAATTGGCATTAGCGGGCAGGGAGAAGACCTGGGTGTGCAGGGTGAGTGGCCCACCCATCCCGAACTGCTGGATTGGCTTGCGAACGAGTTTAGAACCAACGGCTGGGATGTAAAACATATGGTAAAGCTGATTGTTACCAGCTCTACTTACCGGCAATCCAGCCAGCCTCGCCAGGAGCTTAAGAACATAGACCCGGCCAACCGCCTGCTTGCCAGCCAGAATGCCCGCCGATTGGAGGCAGAACTGGTGCGAGATAACGCTCTGAGCATAGCCGGCGCGCTTAACCCGGAGCTTGGGGGTCCCTCTTGCTTCCCATATCAGCCAGCTGGTTACTACACCAACATCCAGTTTCCAGATAGGGATTATATTGCCGACCCTAACGACAGGCAGTACCGCCGAGGCGTTTACATGCACTGGCAGCGCACTTTTTTGCACCCCATGCTTGCCAACTTCGATGCCCCCTCGCGAGAAGATTGTGTGGGCCAGCGCGCCAACGCAAACACCCCGCAGCAGGCGCTTACCCTGCTAAACGATCCCGAATTTGTAGAGGCGGCGCGCATTACAGCCATCGGACTGCTTCAGGGCAAGTACGCTTCGGATGATGCCCGAATAGAGGCGCTCTTCCAGCGGGCAGTTGCACGCTCTCCTAAACCCGCAGAAAAAAGCTCTCTGCTGGCCTTTCTTAAGCAGGTTACCACAGCTTATAAAGACCGCCCAGAGGATGCCGATAAGCTGATAAAGGTGGGCAATGCTTCGGATCCAGCCGGATGCGATGCCATTACGCTGGCGGCATGGAGCAGCGTTTGCCGCGTGGTGCTTAACCTGCACGAAACCATTACCCGGTACTGATTGCCTTTAAGTATCCCGCGCACCAGCCGGTGCGCAGAGGAGCAAATAGAGAAGATGAACCTGCCAGTATTTCCTTTTAATAGCGAAGCAAACCCACAATTGGAAACGGAAGAGGAGTTTGTGCGCAGCATCAGCCGCCGATCTTTCTTACAGCAAAGCGCCTACGGTTTGGGTGGCATCGCACTGGGCAGCATTGGCGGGCCAGCAATGGCGGATGCTCAGAAGAGCTGGACCGGCAACGGAGCCATCTTAAAGCCACAGTTCCCCGTAAGGGCCAAACGCATTATTCACCTGTGCATGGCTGGCGGGCCCAGCGCCTTCGAAACCCTGGATTATAAGCCAAAGCTCAACGAGCTCCACGGCCAGCCCTTCCCGCAATCGTTAACAAAGGGGCAGCAGCTTGCCCAACTGCAGGGCAGCGTGCTTAAGTGCTTTGGCTCTAAGGCAACGTTTCAGAAGTGGGGCAAATCTGGCCAGGAGATATCCACCTACTTCCCACATATTGGCGGGGTTGCAGATGATATCTGCATCCTGCGATCGATGATTACAGAGCAGATAAACCACGATCCTGCGCAGGCCTTTATGAACTCTGGCTCCATCCTAAAGGGTCGGCCGAGTATGGGCAGCTGGCTTCTTTACGGGCTGGGTGCCGCATCCGATAATCTGCCCGGCTTCGTGGTTATGGTAAGCCAGGGGCGCGGTGGCGCCCAGCCGGTTAGCGCCAGGCAGTGGTCCAGCGGTTTCCTACCCGGGCGGTATCAGGGCGTACAGTTTCAAACCCGGGGAGATGCGGTTCACTATGTGGGCAGCCCGGAAGGCGTTTGCCAGAGCACACAGCGCCTGGTGGTGGATGAAATAAAGCGGCTGAACGGCATGCTAAATGCAGAGAAGCACGATCCAGAATTGCAGACTCGTATTGCACAGTACGAGCTGGCCTTCCGAATGCAAAGCAGCATTCCTGATCTTACAGATATGTCCAAAGAGCCGCAAGAGGTACTGGATCTGTACGGAGTAAAGCGCCCGGGAGATGGCACTTTTGCCTCCAACTGCCTGCTGGCCCGCAGGCTTGCGGAGCGCGGAGCGCGATTCATACAGCTGTACCATCGCGGCTGGGATCACCATGGCGATATTGAGCATGGCATCCCCAATGCTGCCGAAGAAACCGACCGCGCCAGCGCGGCGCTAATTACAGATTTGAAGCGGCGAGGGATGCTGGAAGATACGCTGGTGATATGGGGCGGCGAGTTTGGCCGCACGCCAATGGGCCAGGGCACCGGCCGCGATCACCACATTAAGAGCTTCTCTATCTGGATGGCGGGCGGCGGAATAAAGCCCGGTATAACCTACGGTGCAACGGATGAACTGGGATACAACTCGGTAGAAAATGTGGTAACCATGCATGATCTGCATGCCACCATGCTTCGGCTGTGTGGCATAGATCACGAGCGGTTTACCATTAAGTTTTTGGGGTTGGATGCCCGCCTCAGTGGCGTTGAACCCAGTAAGATAATAAAAGAGATAATTGCCTGATGCCAGCTTGTGGGTAAGAACAGGACTCTTGTGCAGAGCTATGGAATAGCACGGTTAATAACAGTTTAGTTATTGCTGCAATCAACCATGATTTTGTAGAAATGGAGCATACGGCATGCCGCAAGAAGAATCCACCGTTACTGGCGAAGGTACCAAAACAAGCCCGTGGGTATTGAAAACGCCCCCCGGATCATCCGAGTACACGGCGTATCGAGATGAAACTCTGGATCCGCCCGCGCTGGTTGTGCAGGTTGGCAGCACAAAGTTGCTGTATCAGTTGCGATGTATTGAAGACCTGCATGCCATGCTAAAAGAGCATGGCGATTGGATGCTGCTTGGTAGCGCCGATGAGCAAAAACCTGCTGCCCCTGGCACCGTTGAGGCATGGGGGCGCGCAGAAGACAACCCCGTTGGCGGCTGGTACGGCATTAAAAAAGGTTTTCGAGGGCGCTTCGGCATGTACGTGCCACCCGTTCTGAAACACCTTGGCCTGGCAGAGGTAGAGAGCAACCCTAAGAACAACCGCATGCGCGCAATTTAACAGGGAGAGCGAGATGGCAGAACAGGTGATCTGTAATATTGTAAGGCCCCAGATAGGCGTAAGTTACGTAAAAGAGTCTCCAGAGGCAGAAGATTCAGACGAAATAGCGGCCTGCTTCCTCTCAATTTGGGCCCTGGCAAACAGGATTAAAGAGTGTTCTGATAAAATAGGCAAACCGGTTCCAGATATTATTACCTACCTGGCTGGTTCTGAAATATGGCGGCATGGGGACTGAGGGGCACTTGCAGTTACTGTGGGGCAGTTAATTGCAGGTCCGATTCAAGTGTCAGATCATTCAACATCGGGGCAACTTGATATCCTATTGCCCTGTAACCCTTAACACGCCGCTCAAACATACGGGTCAGCATCGGCAGATTAGAATCTACATAGTCGTAGACCTGGACTTCTGTTTTGTTGTGATGAAGCCTGTGCAGGCGGCCAGCGTACTGGGCCAATGTTCCGCGCCATGACACTGGCATAACCAGGAAAAGGGTATCAAGCCTTGCATCATCAAAGCCCTCGCCCACATATTTTCCGGTGCTAAGTATCAGGCGTGGCTGCCCCTCGGGTTGCGCATCTATTTGCTCTTTTATGCTCTGGCGTTGCTTCCGACCCATTCCGCCTTTCATTACAATAAGGTTCGGAATGTGCGGTTGTAGCAGTTCCAACAGGTTATCCAGGTGTTCTGTTCTCTCTGTAAGCACCAGCGCAGATCTGCCTTGCTTATGGGCCGTGCATACATCATCAACTATTTGCTGGTTGCGCCGCTGATCTCGGGATAACTGGTTATAGATGGCCTGGATTGACGTGTCGGTAAGTTCAACACCTTCTGCAAAGCGTGTGGAACGCACTATTACTCTGTGGTTAAATGGCCTCTCGGCAGCCTGCTGCCGGGCATCTACTGTGTAACGAATTGGGCCGCACTGCATAAAGATTATTGGATGGTGCCCATCTTTACGCGTTGTTGTAGCCGAGAGGCCAGTTATAAACCTTGCCCTGCAGGCTCGAGCCACTTGCTCAAAACTATGTGCTGAAAGGTGGTGGCACTCGTCCACTACAAGGTGACCGTAATCTCTAATGATATTATCTACCGTGCCACCAGGATGCATAGATTGTATCAGCGCAACATCAACAATGCCTGATGGTTTGCGTTTACCACCACCTATTGTGCCAATCTGCTTACGCTCTATAGATAGGAACTCTGCCAATCGTTCTACCCACTGATCCATCAACTGCTGGCGGTGCACCAAAATAAGCGTGTTTACTTTGCGGGCAGCAATTAAGTTTGCTGCAATAACTGTCTTCCCAAATGCTGTAGTTGCTGCCAGTACTCCAGTTTCGTGCTCCAATAGCTTCTCGCATACTGCTTCCTGTTCGGGCCGCAGCGTTCCAAGAAACTGTACATCTATCGGCTGGCCAGGATAACGTTCATCCATCCAATCTACAGCTACTCCGAGATCTGAAAACAAATGACTTATTTCATCCTGGCAGCCACGAGGTAGCCCAATATGCCCCGGAAAGTCTTCTGCGCATGCGATGACCCTGGGTTTACCAAATGTTGGAAACCTCATTGCCTGTGCTTTATAAAACTCTGGGTTTTGAAATGCTGCCGTGCGGATAAGAGCATTGATGAGGCGTGGCGGCAAGTTTGTTTTGTCTACATAAATCTGATTTCCGATAACTACAGATATCTTCTCTGGAAGGGGCTCAGAAATCGTTAGCTTCTTTGAGATAGCTGTAGGCAGCGCATTCCAGGGCTCAGCGGCATCCTCATCGGTGTAAACCATTCTAACGCCAACTATTTGTCCGTTTTTGCCGGCTTCTTCTACGATGCGGCATAAACGGTTCAGGGGAGTTAGTTCAACGGTTGCAAGGAAAGCAATTTGATCTGGATATGGATTGAATTCTGCATCCACAAAAACGCTATTGCCATGTTTTCGAGCGAGCCCCTGCAACGGCAGGGCAATGAGATTGCCAAAATTGCCAGAGGGCATCGTATCCTGGTTAGGAAACAGCCTGTCGTAGGAATCAAGGCCAATATCCGGTCGCATTTCCATTGCCCTGGTTAGTACCAGCGTGCCCAGTTTGCGGGCAAGCACGGCGGGAACAGGTTGTTCAAAGAAGACCCATACATGTGCCCCATTCCCAGATCTTGATCGCTCAACTGCGGCAGAGATTCCAAGCAAAGCGCATGTATCTGCATAAGCACGGGCATCCTTTTGCCAACCAGCTTTGTCAAAATCGGCCGCTACAAACCAGCAAGTCTCATCCAAAAGCAGCGGGTAAACACCCACTACAAAGTCACGTCCACGCCAATCTGGATCATCACCACGAAGGTGAGCACGAATGATAGCATCATCTAATGGAAGGTATTTGCGTTCGGCTATCGGTTGCGTATGTGCCTGCCATCCGCCCTCACATACAGGGGAATAACCCGCCTTGCCAGTTTTAGCACTTACCCACCGGCGAGCATAAACATCTTCACGCCCACGAAAAAGCCTTCGAAACAGAGTGAGTTTGGCGTCTGGAGATAACTCTGACTGCGCGGGTTTTATGGGAGCCGGGGCGTTCAAGAGATTCGTAAGCAGCTCTAATTGCCGCTGAATGTTGGTACGTTCAAAGTCGAGTGTCTCAAGCCGGTACTTGAGCTCCTCTATTCGAACCAGAACCTCTTTAGGATCGGATGGGTTATCCATGGCAGCATGTGTGGATACGCAACTCAAATTTTCGGGGACTGAGGGGCACTTTTAATCACTCAGAATAACAAAAAAGCGTGGGCTTATGCCCACGCCTGTTTGCTGTGAATTGGTAGCAGAGCAGAGACTCGAACTCTGGACAACACGGGTATGAACCGTGTGCTCTAACCAACTGAGCTACTCTGCCGAAACGCGTTTATTCTACCACAGCCCCCTGCCTGCGCGCAAGGGTGAGCTCAATTGGAATCAGAACGGTGGCTTGAGCCATTACGGCCGGGTTTTGAATTTATGCAGAGTATGGGTCTGCGGCATCACGCAGGGCATCCCCCACAAAATTAAACGCAATTACCACCATCACAACTGGCAGCGATGCGGTTAACAGCCATGGGTTGTGCAGCACCACCGTTACGCGCTGAGCCTCTTCTAACAACACTCCCCAGCTGGTCATGGGTGGGCGTATGCCCAGCCCAAGAAAGCTAAGTGCCGTTTCGCCCAGTATCATTCCCGGTATGGCCAGAGTGGCCACAATAATAATGTGGCTGTAGGCAGTAGGCGCCAGATGCCGGGTTATGATGTGCCAGTGGCTTGCGCCGGATGCCCGGGCAGCAAGCACATAATCTGCCTCGCGAGAGGAGAGTATTTTTCCGCGCACCTGCCGCGCCAGGTTACCCCAGCCAAGCATGGAGAGTATTACCGTAATGCCAAAATACACCTGTATCGGCGTCCAAGTGGCGGGCAGGCTGGCGGCCAGCGCCATCCACAAAGGTATGCTGGGGAAGGCGCTTAATAGCTCGATAACGCGCTGTATAACAACATCGGCAACACCGCCACGGTACCCGGAGTAGATACCCAGCAAAGAGCCGAGAATGATGCTGATAAACACGCCAACAAGGCCAACCGTAAGCGAAACGCGGCCCCCGTATAGAATGCGCGAAAACAGATCGCGCCCCATACGATCGGTACCTACCAGGTAGAACGGGCCATCCGAGCCAATAAGCCGTATGCTGCCCGGCAGCACACCAAACAACCGGTAAGAATCGCCCCTGTGAAACAGCGTTACCGAGTACCTTTTGCTGGTATCTTCGGCATAGCTCAGTTCCAGAGTTTCGGGATCGCGGGTGCGGCGCAGGGCATACACAAACGGCAAATGCAGGCCATCTGCTGCCTTTATGTGAATTTGCGTGGGCGGCACATAGCGCATCAGCATGTTATCGGTGGTGTAGTTGTAGGGCGCAAAAAAGTCTGCAAACAGGGTAACCGTATATAGCACAGCCAGCACAATGGCGCCAATCATTGCAAGGCGGCTTTTTCTAAAGCTGCGCCAAACCAGCTGCCGGTAGCTCAAGCTGCCCAAATCCGGGCCAGTGAGGTTCTCTTCTTCCAGCTCTGCAGCGGCCAGTTTTCCGGGTTCCAGATTACTCATAGCGGATCCTCGGATCTGCCCAGGCCAGAGCCAGATCAGCAATCAGGTTGCCGATAATCAACAGCACGCTCATTAGCAGCAAAATAGTGCCCGCCAGGTACATATCTTTATCCTGCAATGCCTGCAGCAGCAGCGGGCCCACCGTTGGCAGGTTGGCAACAATGCTGAGGATGGTGGTGCCAGAAACGATATCTGGCAGGCTCATGCCTATCATGCTTATAAGCGGGTTGATGGCAATTCTTGCAGCATGCTTCACCACAACCACCGATTCTTTAAGGCCCTTGGCTCGCGCCGTGCGCACAAAGGGCTCTCCCAGCACATCCAGCAAGTTGCCGCGCATCACGCGTACCAGGCCTGCCACTCCATTGAGCGATATAACGATAATGGGTACCCACAGGTGGCTTATCAGATCTCCCACTTTGCCCCAGCTCCACTCCACCTGGGACTGGTAGTAGGGCGAAAATAGCCCGAAAAGCGGCACACCGAACACGCGATACATCAGCACGATGAGTGTTAGTGCAATCAGGAATGCGGGCAGGCTCATGCCCACAAATGCCAGCAGGGTTAGCAGATTATCCTGCCACTGATATTTGTGTGTTGCAGAGTAGATGCCCAGCGGAATGGCCAGGAGGTAGGTTAGCAGCAGGGAGCCCACAGAGAGCAGAACGGTAAAGCCCAACCGCTCCCAAATAAGATCTTTAACCTCTCGCTCATACCGAAACGATTCGCCAAAATCGCCATGAACAAACCCGGTAACCCATTTAACGTAGCGCTGCGGGGCCGGCTTATCCAGACCATAACGGTGCCGCAACGCGCTGGCCTGAGCCACCGAGCTGCTATCGCCATACTGCTGCTCCAGTTGAGCTATCTTCTGATCCAGATAGTCGCCGGGTGGCAGCTGAATTATGATGAACGAAAGCACCGAAATTGCGATGAGCGTGGGGATGGCAAGCAATATCCGCCGAATCAGATAATCTCTCACTGTGCAGCCCCCTTTCTAACCGGTGGCTTCCAGCCTTTTGGTGCAAAGAAGAAAGTTTCCGGGTAGCTGGTGGCAGGGCCTGCCGGAGCCCACGGCCCCATAATTCGCGGTTCCTGCGGTACGTTGCGGAAGCTGTTTTTCACAATTACAAGTATGGGCGGGTTGGCTGCGGTGCCAATGGCAAACAGGCCCGAACGCGTGTGAATTTTAACGGCTTCGTGCACCAGTTTGTGGGCCTTCTCAATATCTTTTTCGTTCAGAATCTTGCCGTAGATATCCAGCAAATCCTTCATTACTCCATCTGGCGCTTCCCCTTTTTCGCCATGCGATTTGTACCAGCGGCCAATCTGGCCGTGCCAGTACCTGTCGCCGGTGGGAAACACCCAGTCCGGATATGTAAACAGATCCATTTCCGATTCGCCATGCATGGATATTTCAAACTTGCCCATGCCCTGGCGCATGGTGTACTCTGCTGATGGCCAGCTTTTTAGTAGCACATCAATGCCGAGTTTGCGCCATCCATCTGCAACGATGAGCGATTCATCGGTTTCTGGTCCAGAAACGTTCTGCGGAGGCGTATCAATCATTAAAGCAACACGCTTGCCATCCTTGCGCAGGCGGTAGCCTTCGCTATCACGCTGAGTAAGCCCCATTTCATCCAGCAGGGCATTGGCCTTTTTGAGGTCGAACTGGGCATAACTCTGTGCCCACTCCTCAAATACTTTCTTGCCTTCCGGTGTTTGAAAGTGCCATGCTTCCCGACTAATGGTTGCCTGCTGAGGGTGGGCAAGGCCGCGCCAGGCAACCTCGTTGCACTTTTCGCGGTCTACTGCAAGCGAGAGGGCGGCCCGGAACTTGAAGTTTCGAAGCAGTTCTTTCACACCCGGATCCGGGGGCGACCAGTTCACCAGCAGCGATGTTTCACCGCCAGAGGCTTCCAGCCACCGAATAACGCGGTAGTCTGCCTTATCCCGGCCATCCATATACAGGCCAATATCCCGCAGCTCCACAAGCCGGAACTGCGCATCTATTTCACCAGATAGCAGTTTTAGCACGCGTACCTGAGCATCTGGAACATAGGTGCATATCACCTGATCGATGTAAGGCAGCTGGCGGCCCAGGTTATCTACCATGTAGTAGTAGGGGTTGCGCTCCATTACCATCTTAAAGCCGCCATCGGTAATCTGCTTCAGCTTCCAGGGCCACAGCGTTGGCCTATCCGCGTTAAAGTGCGAGCTGTTTTTCTTATCAAAAACGCTGTAATCTTTGTACTTCGGGCTAAAGTGCGGATCAAACTGCTTCAGGTAGTGCTTCGGCATGTTGTAATCGTCCGAGTTCCAGAAGCCGGTTGCCAGGTTCAATGGTACAAACCAGTTTGGCCCGCCAAAATTCATCACAATGGTGTACTTATCCGGTGTTTCCACCGTCATATCTTTGCCATTGGTTATCGACCACACCGGGCGAGTAAGCTGCTGATTCTTTTCGATTGTTAGCTGCGCCCAGTAGGCAAAATCTTCGGAGGTAAACTCCACCCCGTCCGACCATTTCAGGCCTTTGCGCAGGTGCACCGTTAACTTTGAGCCATCTGCATTGTATTCCCACTTTTCGGCGGTGCCAGGCTCCAGGCCAGAGCAATCCGCTTTCCAGCGCATCATCGGCGCATACCCGGCAATCATCTTGTACATGCCAAGATCCGGGTTATCCACCATCATTTTCCAGGTGCCGCCATAATATCCGGGCGCTTCGTAGGGCTGCACAACCAGCGGGTGCTCCGGCAGGCGCTGCGCCAACGGGGGCAGCTTGCCTGCGGCAACCATATCGGTAACGGGCGGTGCCTCCTTCGCATCCATACCTCCCCGGGGGGATGGCAGCGACGTGGGAGAAGGTGGGGCCTTGCAGCCAGCTACAAGCAGGGTGGCAGCGGCTAATGGCAGTAAGCTTTGTGCCGATTTCAGAATGTTGACGAAAGGTTTCTTCATACCCCTGCCAACCTCAATTCTCGAGAGAAGTGGCATGCCGAGAAGCAGCCCGGGGTGGTCTCTTCCAGGGCGGGCTCTTGCGTAGAGCAGATGGGTTTTGCGTAGATGCAGCGCGGGTGAAAACGGCAGCCAGAAGGTGGGTTTGCTGGCGAAGGAACATCGCCTGAAAGGCGGATGCGCTCCCGTTTGCGCTGTTCTCTGGGGTCGGCAACGGGCACGGCGGAAAGCAGTGCCTCGGTGTAGGGGTGGCGCGGTGTAAGAAAGAGCTCCCGTGTGGGGCCAGTTTCTACAATACGGCCAAGGTACATAACCGCAACTCTATCCGCTATATGCTCAACCACTCCCAGGCCATGCGAAATAAAGATATAGGATAAACCCAGTTGTGCCCGCAAATCGGCCATGAGGTTAAGCACTTGCGCCTGTACAGAAACATCCAGAGCAGATACTGGCTCATCGGCAACTATCAGCTCTGGGCGCAGCGCCAGGGCCCTTGCAATGCCGATACGCTGCCGCTGCCCACCGCTAAATGCATGCGGGTAGCGGCGCCTATCCAGCGCGCGCAGCCCAACAGATTCCAGCAGCTCAGCAACGCGCTGTTCACGCTCGGTAGCGGTGCCAATGCCGTTAACGGCCATGGGTTCGGAGATGATGTCTTGCACCGTCATACGCGGGTTAAGCGATGCCTGCGGATCTTGAAACACCATCTGAATGCGCGGCCGAATCTTCTTAAGATCGCGATTATTGAGCGCGGCAACATCCACGGGGGCGCCCCCGGGCACAGAGGGGTGCAGCAAAATGCGCCCGGAATCTGGTTCTATCAACCGTAGCAGGGTGCGGCCAACGGTGGTTTTGCCGCATCCGCTTTCGCCCACAACGCCCAGTGTTTCTCCCCGGTTAACGGTAAAGCTAACGCCATCCACGGCGCGCACCGCACCCACCGTGTGCGAAATAAGGCCTTTGCGAATGGGGAAGTGCTTTACAAGATCCTGCACTTCCAGCAGGGGGCTCGCAGTAATTTTATCCATCATGCTGAACCTCCTCACGGGCCCAGCAGCGGGCCAGGTGCTGTGGGGAAGTTCCTGCTGGCTTCAGTTCTGGCTGCACAAGGCATTTTTCAAACCGCTCATCGCAGCGGGGTCTAAATGCGCAGCCCCTTGGCATTGCAAGCGGCGCAGGAACGGTGCCTGGGATGGAGTAGAGGCGCTCGGTGCCGGGCTGGCCAAGAACAGGGGCGGCGCGCAGCAGCCCACGTGTGTAGGGGTGTTGCGGGTTATAAAACAGATCTTCTGCGGTGCCCTGCTCCACCACTTTGCCGGCGTACATAACCACAACCTGCTCGGCCAGATCGGCAATTACGCCCAGATCATGGCTAATAAGCAGAATTGCCATGCCCATCTCTTGTTGGAGGCTGCGCATGAGGTCCAGTATCTGTGCCTGCACCGTTACATCCAGCGCGGTGGTTGGCTCATCGGCAATAAGCAGGCGAGGGCTGCAGGCCAGCGCCATGGCAATCATAGCGCGCTGTCGCATACCTCCCGATAGTTGATGCGGGTACTCATCGGCACGCTGGGCGGCATCCGGTATCCCCACCTTGCGCAGCATCTCTATGGCGCGATTCTTCGCCTCTTTACGGGTAACCGATTCGTGGGTAAGTATCATCTCCACAATCTGGTTGCCAATGGTATAAACCGGGTTGAGGGAGCTCATTGGCTCCTGAAAGATCATAGCGATCTCTTTGCCGCGAATACGCCGAATGCGCTCTCCAACCCTATCCAGCGCGGCGATATCCACCGGTTCCCCCGTGGTGTTGGGTGGGTGATACAGAATTTGGCCTGCATGCACTTTGCCGGGCGGCGGCGTTAACTGCAGCAGCGAAAGGCCCGTCATGCTCTTACCGCAGCCGCTTTCGCCCACCAGGCCAACGGTGCGGCCGGCAGGTATAGAGAAGCTAACATCATGAACGGCGTTCACAATGCCATACTCCAGCGGAAACTGAATATGCAGGTTCCGTATCTCAATAAGCGGTGTGGGTTGGGCCAAGGCGTGCGCGGCTCGCTTTCGTATTTAAAGGCTATTTGCCGCCTGTGGCATGGCCGGTAAGCTCTACCTTTAATGGGGGGCCAAAAGAGTAGTTTGTGCCAGCAGTAAGGGTGGCAGAATCGGCACCAAACTTGAGGGTGATGGTTTCTATAAACGGTGTTTCGTTAAACACCACCTTTAGTTCGTAGGTATCTGCCGATTTCCACACGCCTTTGCCTGCGGCCGATGTGCTTACCACGCCTGGCAGCCGGCCATGGCCTGCAACCCAGCGGGTGTGGCCCGCTTTTATCTGCTGGGTTTCGGTTTCGCCGGTAAGGGTAAGCATAGCCTCTGCCCCATGAAAATCGATATGCATCGATTTCAGGTGGTACGCATTGGCATCAAAAACATACATTTTGCCAGAAACAGAGTGCGCCATGGCCGAGGAGGCCTCGCCGGTTGGTGGAGCAATTTGCAGGGCTGCAATCTGCTTTCGAAGCTCCTCCTGGCCCTCCTCCGTTGCACTATCTCCGGGGGCAATTCCGGGCAGAAGTTGATCCCACACGCAATTCAGAATGGCCTGCATATCCCCCACGCCGCTGGTAATGGCAAGCACAGCATCCAGCTCTGGCAGCACAACACAGTACTGCCCGAAAGCGCCGTCTCCACGGAAGGCGTTGTGCCGGCAGCGCCAGAACTGATAGCAATAGCCCTGAGCCCAATCGCTGGGAGTTGTGGGATCGCCGTTCGATATCTTTTTGGTGGTTGCTTCTTCCACCCAGGCCGCAGGGATAATCTGCTTGCCGGCCCACTGCCCCTTTTGCAGATAGAGCTGACCGAAGCGAGCGATGTCCTCGGTTTTAACCATAAGGCCCCAGCCACCGGTGTTAATGCCCCTGGGGCACGTTTCCCAGGTTTGGCCGCTTATTCCCAGGGGGTTGAAGAGGCGCGGGGTAAGGTACGCGACTATCGGTTGGCCAACGAGCTTTTGCACAATGGCCGAGAGCATATAGGTGGCAGCGCTGTTATAGGCAAAGTGGGTGCCGGGATCATGCTCTACAGGCAGAGATAGGAATGCCTTCACCCAGTCGCCATCCGGTGCGGCCGTGGTTGGGCCTGTGGCATCCTTATCATGCCCGGTAGACATGGTAAGCAGGTGCTTAACCTTCATGGCGCGCAGGTTATCAGAAGGGTTTGCGGGGGCGCTCTCCGGGAAAAATTTAAGCACCGGGTCTTCCACCGTAAGGTGGCCTTCGCTAATGGCAAGCCCCACGGCGGTAGAGGTAAAGCTCTTACTTAGCGAGTACAGCATATGCGGGTGCTGTGGGCTATAGGGTGCCCACCAGCCCTCCGCGGCAACTTTGCCATGGCGCAGCAGCATAAAACTGTGCAGGCCCTGAACTTTTTGCTGTACCCCGTTAATAAAGGCGGAGATAGCGGCCGCAGAAATGCCAACCTCACCGGGATTAACGCGTGGGAGCTTAATGGCGCCCGGGGCAATTGCTGCTGCCATAGCGTTGCTGCCTTCCATTTCCAAAAAGGCTCCAGTAGCGCAGGCCGCCGCGCCAGAAAGAGCGGCCTGGCACAGAGCACGCCGGGTGATATTAGGAGAATAACTAGTCATAGTTTGTTTAAGGTAAAGCCCGAGAGCAGCGGAAATGCGGAAGGCCGCAGTAATAGAGGAAATCTGTAGAGCCGAATTCGCCAGAGGCAGCGCTTGATCCTGCTTGAGGTGCGCGTACCCGCGCGGGGCTGGGGAGTGGGGTTTAGGTGCGGAAGCGCGCTCCGCGCGCAAGAATGGTTACTGAGCCGATAATAGAGGACGGATGCCACTTAAGCAAGTTCACCATATTACACAGCGCCCGGTAAGGGTATCGAGCCGAGAACGGGGCGAACACACCACCAAACTGTACAACGGGATCCAGGCATGGTTGCGGCCAAAGTGAGCTGATATCGGAAATCAAACCGCCAACCGGAACCCGCAATCTGGCTATTAATCGCCGACGTTAGCAGGCTGCCGAAGTGCTAAGCGCCTAAGATTGCATGTTTGTGCATGATCCCCCATGATTCTGACAGCATGTAACATTTATTGATATTTGTTGATATAAAAATGGCTGAATCCGCTGCTAAGATTGCATTTTTCTCTGTTAAGATCGCATGTTTCTCGCCTAAGTTTGCATCTGGGATTAAGTGAGCCCGGGAATTATGACTCGTACTACCACTACTCGGTACGACCGGCGTGTTTAACTGTGTTTTGCACGCCAGATTGATGGACACAAAAGAAATGTGAGAAGGCCGGCCGGGAGCGAGGAGAGATGTGCTGCGCATATGCGCCTTCGGCGCGAGGCTGGTTTTAGCCTTACTTTCTCCTGTCCCCCTCATCACCGGTGGTTGGTTGTACCTGTTGGAAAGTTTTCTTTCTTCTCTCACGGAGAACGTGGAAAATGTCCGCGCAAATTTTGCGGCACTTTGCGGCATAATAAAAGTATAAATGAAGTAGGTGCCGCCTTGCAACAACAGCGCATCACGCTAAACGAGTACATACTGGACCCCGGGGAAGTCACTTTGAAATCCAGTTCACTTCGCAACGTAAAGCGCATTCTTCGCGGTTCGGCGGCATTGTATGATATGACAGAGCCACTGCCAGTTATGGCCAGTATGCACCTGGCCCTACATGGATCAGATTTTGAAGGCTATGGCAATAATGAGCAGAGATAGCTCAGACCAATTTGAGGGAAAACACTTATGCGACTGCAGGTAAGGAATCTCGGGAATATCCGGGAAGGCGATATTGAGTTAACAAAGCTGACTATAGTTACGGGAGATAATAACACCGGTAAAACTTATCTGGCTCACACTCTTTTTGGCTTGTTGAGCTACCTTACTGAACGCTTGGATGCGATCGGCAATAGTCTCACTCAAGATTTGGCTGACGGGTACAATCTGGACATTGAGCAGGTAATAGGAATGTTGCCAGAGCGTCTTGAGACAAACCTAATTCATTACGTTGACCATCGCCTCCATCTTGATCTTGCCGCTACAGAGGGCAGGTTTAACAAAACCAAACTGTTTATAAAGCTTAACGTTGACGAAGATTACATAGCCAAGGCGTTTGAGAGCCACCTATCCATTTCAGATGTTGTGGCGTACAGTGCAGTGAAGGTATCTCATGACAGATTTATACGAATAAAGAGAATTAACTCAGATGTAGAGCACATCCCTTCTCAGGTCGTCAGGGAATGGTTGTCCAAAATGGTGATACGTAATTGTCTCAGCACAGATCTCCGGCGCCTGTTTATAGCAAGTATTGAAAGATCTGGCGCTGCTATATTTCGTAATGAGCTCAATCTGACGAAAAATCGGCTGATGGATGTCGCTTTCACCTCAGATACTGATTATCTGAAAAATCCTATCCGTCTGCTTGAAGAGCTCCAAAAGAGTTCTTATCCTCTGCCGATTCGCTATAATCTGGACTTTCTTACGACGTTGGGAACGATACAAGAACGACGTTCTGAAATCGCCCAAAAGTACCCAGAGATCATTAAAGACTTTTCCGATCTTATGGGAGGTGGAATAGCTGTCGACAAGAATTCGGGCAACGTAACGTTCAGTCCTAGCTCATCACCAAATGTCCGCCTGGGAATGCCTGAGAGTTCAAGCTCTGTGCGCTCACTTGTGATAATTGCGTGTTACTTGAAGCATCTCGCCGCGCCCGGAGACATGTTAATCGTCGACGAGCCTGAACAAAATTTACACCCGTCGAAGCAGCGGAGGTTCGCGCAGCTGCTCGCAAGGCTGGTAAACGCAGGCTTAAATGTATTCATTACAACTCACAGCGATTATATTGTTCGTGAAATCAATAGCCTAATTCTACTGAAGGGACTTGATAATAACGGTGATACCTTGTACAAGGAACATGGTTACAGCCACAATGACCTTTTAGATGTACAAACAGTTAGTTTATATACGATTGAAAGCGCCCGCTTTAAAGCCTCTGGCGAAGCACGTGCCAGCCGATTGGAACGCGTACGCATACGCCGATCTGAGATAACTCAATGCGAAGGCATCGCAGACACAACCTTCAATAAAACGATTATGGACATGAACAATCTACAATACGATATTCTAAGTCATGCCGAGCGAGGACCCGATGGCGATTAGCGATATTCAGCCCGTATTCGATAAGCAGTTCGTCTATGCGCAGGATGCTGTCTTGCTGGAGGAAAAAGACAATAAGTCTACGCTACCGAAGATATTGCTTTCGGCACTACCCACTAAATCTATTGTAGTGGACATTGATACGGCGCGAAATATTACCTGTAAATGCAAGCAGAAATCAACGCGTGTGATGTCAATCCTTAGAACATCTATTGCAAATTATCATTCACTGGCGGATTATGTCCTGCTCCATGAGGTACGCGATGGCACATACCATTGCTACATTATTGAGCTCAAATCAGGTAGTATTTCAGGTTCAGAGGCACAGTTCATAGGTGCAGCGTGTGCGATACGTTACACGTTAGATATCGTCACGTCCTTGGCTAATATAAACGCAGCCATCACCAAGTATTTCTATGTAATCATCACCAAGTCGAAGATAAACACTTTGGAAAAGCGGCCTATAGGATGGAGTCGTAAACCAACTCAATCAACGCCAGACGATCCTATCTTCATTTATACAGACCCGAACCATTTAGTGAAAGACCATTACAACGTTCATTTTGGAGCGTTGAAAATAAATCAACGACAGAAATCTGACAAACCGGCCGCGGTGTCGCTTGCGCCTTAATGTACAGTCCATTGCAAACCGATAACCGTGCAGCCTGAGTACTCGTTATTCTGTCGCCTGAGTGCCGGTACTTGGCGGGGGGGCGGAAGCACGCAAAGACACTGGGCCCAAAGAAAATGCTGCCTACCGGATTTTGCTCCAGCAGAACTCAAAAGCCACTGCGAATGAATGCCTAGCCGCCCGTGGCAGCGATGAGTACTTCACGCCATATCCAACTGCCTTCTGCCGCATAAAATGATGCGCATGATGAGTTTCAAGCCAGAAACGATCTGCAATTATAACCAGACCAGCCTCGCATCAAAACTTATGGCCTTGCGTGAGCGTATGGAAAGCTGCCTTTCTGAATTCAGCCCCCATCCGATGGGCGCGCATCGACTCTCTCCACCGGCGCACCTCAGCACTGTTTCCGCTACGCGGCGTGCCAGGGAACCTGGGTCAAGACGGGGGATGGTAGTTTGCGCTTCAATCAAAGCAAACATCCCTGGAACGACGGCTGGTTGCTCCCAGTCTGAACCAGCTTTACCCAAACGCACAGCCTATGAGCCTCGGGCAGTTGGCTTGTCGCTGTGCGCTGGGGCCAAGGTAAAAAGTCTGACCGCTAACGTGGGGTACAGTTTCTGGAATTGTGAGGCCGTATTGGCATCTACACCTTGCCCTACGGCAAGCAAACAACAGCGAGGAAAATATCGACATGTCGCGATAACAATGACTAAATTATGCAGTAACTGAGGCTGGCAATCATTCGCCCTTTCCACGTCGTCGGGTAATCTGTATTACTCTCAAGCGGCCCTTTGGGAGTAATACAGGCGTTTGCTATACTCCCCATCAAGTGCGTATTCTATGGACCAGGACACTAAATTGATGCTCATTGACCGTGCCAGTCAGTTCCGGTATGCGTGCGAGAAGTACCGAGACGAGCATGAGTACCCGTTTGCCTCGATGAAATACTTCCCGCGTGGATGCTGTACTCTGGCGTCTGAGGCACTTTTGCGGTATCTGCGCGACGAAGGTATTGATGGCGCGGAACTATTAAACTATAGAGTTCACCGGGAGAAGATGATCAACCATGACTTCATATACGTCCTAGATTGGGCTATAGATATTACAGCTGACCAGTTTCCGAAAGAAGAGCGTCATGTCGTTGTCCGTAAGATCGCCGACCTTCCAAAAACGTGGAAACCTCTCAAACGCTTTACACTTGATCAACTGATAGAAAAGAATTCAGTCGAAGGCGAGTGTACTCTTCTTAAAATGTACAATGACATACGAGAATTCATTCCGTCTACAGCAGGTTAACCGGTGGAGTCACGACCAAGTTTGAGGGGTGCTACCGAGTATCCACTGCCAGGCAGGGCACGGCGGGCTTTGGCATGAACTCACAGTGCGAAGCAATAATGCGGTTCATGGGTCAGCGCGAACCCATCCGGCACACGGCTCCTCCCACTCTCTTCCCAATTTCCTCTGACTTGCACCCCCACCCACGCAGTAAAACCCACTCCCGCTGTCGAACAGGTAGCTGTAAAATTGCCACTACAGAATTGGAATTACCATGATAACTGGCGAGCTTAAGAACCAAATTGATCGGATCTGGGATGCTTTCTGGGCGGGCGGAATCGCAAATCCGCTGGAAGTGGTGGAGCAGATGACGTTTTTGCTCTTTATCCGCCGGCTGGATGATCTGTTCACCCTGGAGGAGCGTAAAGCAAACCGACTGGGTACTCCCATTGCGCGGCAGATCTTCCCGGCTGGCCCAGAAGGGCAGATGCTGCGCTGGTCGCACTTTAAGCATTTTGAGCCCGGCGAAATGTACACCGTAGTTGCCGAGAAGGTGTTCCCTTTTATACGTAATCTGCAGGCAGATACCCAGAACTCTACCTACTCGCATCACATGCAGGATGCCCGTTTTACCATTCCCACACCCAACCTGCTTTCACGCGTGGTGGATATGCTGGATCACATCCCCATGGAGGATAGGGATACGCAGGGCGATCTCTATGAGTACATGCTCGGCAAAATCGCCTCTGCCGGGCAAAATGGCCAGTTCCGCACCCCTCGCCACATCATTAAGCTTATGGTGGAGCTGATGAGCCCAACCCCGGCCGATACCGTTTGCGATCCCGCCTGTGGCACCGCAGGCTTCCTGGTTGCCACCGCAGAGTACCTACAGCACAACCACCCCGGCCTTTTCCACGATGAGCAAAAGCGAAAGCACTTCAACTCCACGCTGCTCAACGGCTACGATTTTGATAGAACCATGCTCCGCATCGGCAGCATGAACCTGCTGATGCACGGCATTGAAAACCCGAACATCGTTTACAGAGATTCCCTTGCACAAGACCATGCGGGCGATGAAGAAAACTACTCGGTTGTGCTTGCAAACCCACCCTTCGCGGGATCTCTGGATTACGAAAGCTGCTCCAAAGAGCTGCAGCGCATCGTAAAAACAAAGAAAACGGAGATGCTGTTTCTGGCGCAGTTTATTCGGATGCTCAAAACAGGTGGCCGCGCCGCCGTCATCGTTCCGGATGGTGTGCTCTTCGGTTCCTCTAACGCGCACAAAACCTTGCGCCAGAAACTGGTGGAAGATCATAAGCTCGAGGCCGTTATCTCGCTGCCATCCGGCGTATTCAAACCCTATGCCGGGGTATCCACCGCCATCCTCATCTTCACCAAAACCAACTCTGGCGGCACCGATTACGTATGGTTTTACGATATGCGCGCCGATGGCTGGAGCCTGGACGATAAGCGCCAACCCCTGCTTCCAGAAGAGAAGCTCGGCCCCAACAGACCGGAGCTTTCGGAAGAGGAGCACGCAAAAAACAACCTGCCAGACATCGTCCGTCGGTGGACAGGGCGTAACACCACTGAACGTTCGCACGCCCGCACTGAACAGAGCTTTTCAATTCCTCGCACTGAGATCATCGAGAACCAATACGACCTGAGCATTAGCAGATACAAAGTGACCGCTAACTTGCAAGTGCAGGCCCGAAGTCCATCGGAAATTCTCGCTGAGCTTCAGGTCATGGAGGTAGAGATAACAACCGCGCTAAAACAGCTGGAGGGGCTAATATGAAGCCGTACGCTGTGAGACTTAAAGAAATAATAAGGCCCGCTAAGTCCGTCCGTGCGGCGAACGGAATATACCCAATTCTCTCAATGACAATGCATCAAGGGTTAGTTGATCAAGCCACAAAGTTCAAGAAGCGAATAGCCAGTGTCGATACCAGTCAGTACAAGGTGGTTAAATGGGATCAGTTAGTTGTCAGCTTTCCAATCGATGAAGGTGTCCTGGCATTTCAGCGTAAGTACTCAGAAGCAATCGTAAGCCCGGCTTACGATATCTGGGATATATGCGCACCAACCGTTGTACACGCACCATACGTAGAGCGTGTCCTGCGATCACCTTATGCACTACAATTTTACAAGAGCAAACTCAGAGGCACGACCGCGCGAAGACGGACGCTGCCTGTTGACGTTTTTTTGGGAATGGAGATCCCCCTCCCACCCCTCGAAGAACAGCGCCGCATCGCCGATATCCTCGATAAAGCCGAGGAGCTCCGCAAGAAGCGCCAGAGAACCATCGAACTGCTGGAGGAACTGCAAACGGCGGTATTCCTCGGCAAGCTGCCCGATCCAAGCATTGCAGGCGGGACAGTAATGCGCCTGGCAGACGTGTGTGACAAAATCACGGATGGAGCACACCTTACTCCAACCTACGTCGAAGACGGTGTGCCATTTTTGAGGGTTACGGACATCCAGTCTGCTGCTATCGACTGGTCAAGGGTTAAGAGAATCCCGTTGCAGGAGCATGTTGCACTTACGGCAAGGTGCAAACCTGAACCCGGTGACGTTCTGTATTCTAAAAACGGAACAATTGGCATCGCCAAGTACATAAATTGGCAACAAGAATTCAGCATTTTTGTAAGCCTGTGCCTCTTAAAGCCGAAACCAGGAGTGATTTTGGGAGAATATCTCGAATCATTTCTCCAAAGTGACCTTGCCCTAAAGCAAGCAAGGGCGCATTCAAAAACGGGTACCGTGACCAACTTACACCTTGTCGACATCCGGGAAATAAAGATTCCAACGCCGCCCATACGTGTGCAAAGTGAATGGGTAGCGATCAAGAACTCCTTTCAGGCAACCCGCGAACAGCTAAGCGCTTCACTGTCCGCCCTCGATGAGCTCATACACTCTCTACATGATACATTTTTCATGAATTAGAGCCTATGTCCAACTTCACTTTCCTGAAAACCAGCTGGCCGCAGCTTGCTGCAGATGCCCTGCGCACCGAGTCGCTCGCGCTTTTGGACCCGCGGGCTTCGTGCTTCTATGCCCGGCGCACGCTGGAGTTGGCGGTGCAGTGGCTTTACGAGAGTGACGAAACCCTGAAATGGCCTTACGATGATTCGCTGAGTGCGCTCATTCATGAACAGAGCTTCAAAGATCTGGCAGGCCCGGCCATTTTTGCCAAATGCCGCCTGGTAAAAGATCTGGGCAACCAGGCTGTGCACAGTAACCGCAGCATCAAGCAAGCGGATAGCGAACAGGCCGTGAAAGAGCTTTTTCACATCCTGTACTGGCTGGCCCGCACCTACTCTGCCGTGGGCACCCTGCCCACAGCCGATATTGCCTTTGATCCCAGCCTGCTCTCTGCCGGGGCAAAGCGTGCTGCCGCCCAACGGGCCACCACCCAGCAAGAGATGCAGAAGCTGCAGGCAGAGCTGGAGGCGCGCGATGCCGCCATGCGTGCCCAGGCAAAGGCGCTGGAAGATTCCAGCAAAACGGCGGACGAACTGGATGCGGAGATTAATAAGCTGCGGGCCGAAATTGCGAGCATCAAGCAGCAAAATGCGGCCACGCCAGATACCCACGATTACTCCGAAGCGCAAACCAGAGACTTCTTTATAGATCTGCTTCTGCACGAATCGGGCTGGCCGCTGGATAACCCGGAAGACCGCGAATACCAGGTTGCTGGCATGCCAAACAACAAAGGCATTGGCTTTGTTGATTACGTGCTCTGGGGAGATGATGGCCTGCCCCTGGCAGTGGTAGAGGCCAAACGCACCAAAAAGGATGCCCGCATCGGCCGCCAGCAGGCAGCCCTGTATGCGGATTGCCTGCAAAAGCAGTTCGACCGCCGCCCAATCATCTTCTACACCAACGGCTATGAACACTGGCTGTGGGATGATACCAACTATCCGCCCCGCCCGGTGGCAGGATTTTATAAAAAGGACGAGCTGGAGCTGCTAATTCAGCGCCGCAACAGCGGGCGCGCCCATGCATCCCTTGCTATCAACACCACCATTGCAGAGCGCCCATACCAGCATCTGGCGATCCGGGCGATTTGTGATGCATTTGAAGCCGCCCACCGAAAGTCCCTCATTGTTATGGCAACCGGCGCAGGCAAAACCCGCACCGTGGTCGCCCTCACAGATCTGTTAATGCGGGCCAACCGGGTAAAACGCGTTCTGTTTCTGGCAGATCGCGTTGCACTGGTAAAGCAGGCCACCAACGCCTTTAAAACCTTCTTACCCGGCTGCAATGCGGTAAACCTGGTGCTGGAACAGGAGGAGGCCACCAGCCGCGTTTATGTATCTACCTACCCAACCATTATGGGCATGATAGATGACCTTAAGAGCGGCCGCCGCCGCTTTGGTCCTGGCCATTTTGACATGGTGGTTATTGATGAGGCGCACCGCTCGGTTTACCAGAAGTACGGTGCCATCTTTGATTATTTTGATTCGCTGCTGGTTGGCCTCACGGCAACCCCAAAATCCGATATCGATAAAAATACCTACCGGCTGTTTGATCTGGAAACTGGCGTGCCAACCGCCGCATACGAGCTGGAAAAAGCAGTTGCAGAGCAATACCTGGTGCCGCCCCGCGCAATCTCCGTACCTCTCAAATTTCAGCGTGAGGGCATAACCTATGCAGAACTCAGCGAAGAAGACAAAGAACAGTGGGAAGAGCTGGATTGGGATGAAGAAGGCACCGTGCCGGATAAGGTAGAGGCGGCAGCCCTCAACCAATGGCTATTTAATGAAGACACCGTGGATAAAGTGTTGGAACACCTGATGCGGCATGGGCAGAAGGTGGATGGCGGAGACAGGCTGGGCAAAACCATCCTCTTCGCCAAAAACCACAACCACGCTCAGTTCATTCAAGAGCGCTTCGATATCAATTATCCCCATCTAAAAGGCACCTTCGCACGCGTTATCGATAATCAGGAAAAGTATGCACAGAGTCTCATCGATGCATTCTCAGATCGAAACTCCGCGCCACACCTCGCCATCTCCGTAGACATGCTCGATACTGGCATCGACGTGCCCGAGGTGCTGAACCTGGTGTTTTTCAAAATGGTGCGCTCCAAAACCAAGTTCTGGCAAATGATAGGCCGGGGCACACGCCTGTGCAAAGATATATTTGGCCCCGGCCAGCACAAAGAGTACTTTACGGTTTTTGATTACTGCCAGAACTTTGAGTACTTCCAGGCGATGCCGCAGGGAGTGGAGGCGCCGGCCCAGGCCGGATTATCAGAAAAACTGTTTTTACGCAGATTAGAGCTGCTTCAGGAGGTTACTCCCCGGCCAGAGGAACCGGCACCGCTGCCAGCAAAGAAGGTGGCAGAAACCGGCGGCGGATACGTAAGCCTTGCAGAAGACCTTGCAACCACACTGCACAAAACTGTTGCCGCAATGAACCTCAACAACTTTATAGTGCGGCCCAAACGCAAATACGTAGAAACCTACTCTGCCCGCGAAGCCTGGAACAAACTCAGCAGCCAGCAGGCAGAAGAGATTGCCGATAACCTTGCATCTTTGCCAGCCGATCTGGACCCGGAAGATATAACGGCCCGCCAGTTTGATCTGCTGATACTTAACCTACAGCTGGCAGTACTGCACAGTGGCCGATCGCTGCCGAACCTGCAGAAACAGACCTGTGAAATAGCCGCCCTGCTGGAACAAAAACACTCCATCCCGGTGGTGGCAGTACAGATGCCGCTTATTCAGGAGATCCAGAGCGATGAATACTGGCAGGATGTAACGGTAGACATCCTTGAAATAGCCCGCAGGCGCCTGCGCGATCTTGTGAAATTTATAGATAGGCACGGCCGCAAATCGCTGTACACCGATTTTGAAGACGCCATAGGTGCAGGAGACGAACTGGTACTGCAAGGCCTTGGCACGGCAATAGATGTGGCGCAGTACAAAAAGAAGGTACAGGCATTTCTGCGGCAGCATGAAAACGAAGCCGTAATCGTAAAGCTGCGCACAAACGTACCATTAACTGCAGAAGACCTTAACACGCTGGAAGACATGCTCTACAACCTGGGTGGCGAAGGCACAAAAGAGCAGTTCCTGAGCATATACGGGCAGGAGCAAAGCCTCGGCAAACTGGTAAGAAGCTTAGTCGGGCTCGAAATGGCGGCCGTGCAGCAGGCATTCGCCACCTTCTTAGACACATCGCGCTACAATGCCAACCAGATACACTTTGTACTAAACATTATTGATTACCTTACCGCCAACGGCGTAATGGAGCCCGGCAAACTCTACGATCAGCCCTTTACCTACTTCTCAAACACAGGTGTAGAAGGCATCTTCAACGACAACGACGTTACCGAACTCATCGCAAAAGTGATCAGCTTTACAAAGAACGCGGCGTGAGGGGGTTAATTAAGTAATCCGCAGGATGCGTTCTAAGCAAATCGTGTGCCTGACTAACTGTATGCGCGTGGCTATAATTCTATGCTTCAAGCGGCCGCATCGCGAACTCAAATGCCTGCTCCAGTGTCATGCGCTGGCCTTCACGAGTGGCTATTTCAATGTCGGCTTGCGATAATAAGTCCATAGCGTTTGCTAATGCCTGTGCATAGCCCTCCTGCAAAAACGGCGGTCGTTCGATGTTCAACTGTTGCCTTACGTTATCGCCCATCCGTATTGTCTGCAGGGCACGGAAAGCGTCGCCTTTAGCATGCCATGCGAAAGCGACGATATCAAAACACCATGTCATGGTGAAATAATCTGAAAACTTCTCGCAATAATGCAGACTTCTTTTTATGAGTTCTATCGCCTTATCAGAATCTGCACTCGCCATTGCGATTGTGCCGCTGGCAGCAAGCGAGTGCGTTATGAACCATTTGTCGTCTGATTGCTCAAAAAGGGCTGTGCCTTCCTCCGCGAGAGAGAGCGCCTTCGCCAGCTGTCCTTGCATAAAGTAAGGCAGAGCGAGGTTGTATTTAGCATATGCCTCCAGCCACTTGTCTTTGAGATTCAATGAGCGGTCTAAGGTCTCATCAAGTATTTTCAGTCCGGTATCGGTTTCGCCACGAAGTTGTGTGGACAAACCCAAAAGGATCGTTGCCTCGATGGCATCTGCCCGGTATGCATGGTCGTCAAAATACGTGATGCAATAGCGTAGGGTGTCTTCTATATCTGCATATTCGAGATTCCAGAATAGAATTTCGTTCAAAGCCAACGTAGCGCGAACACGCTCAACGGTTAGTTGGCCATTAGCAGCGTTCAAAAGCTTTACAAGCCATTCCCGAGCTTCACCAACATATCCGGACCGGTCCCAGAATCGTCTTAGCGAACCTGCAATGCTGAGGCCATCTCTAATCATGTCTCGATCTAGGGCGAACTCAAGCGCGGTACATAAATTGCGGTATTCCGAGTGCAGAACTGTAATCCAACAATCCTGCTCTGCAGAGCGAAGTCCGTTTTCAGCTGAAGCTGACCAATCTGCATAATGCGCCACATAAGCAAGCTGCAAATCACCCAGCTCTTTATCCTTGGGCCGGAGCAGCCTTACTGCGTACTCTTGTATAGGTTTCAAAAAACGATACCTGAACGGCGTTATTGAAGTGTCCGCTTCAATGAGAGACTTCTTAAGTAGAGCTTCATGCGCGTCTTCAATGTCGTCCGCGTTTAGGTCTTCAGAGCAACATATTGTGTGTGCTGCTTCCAGCGTCCATCCAGCGGTAAAAATACTCAACCTTTCGAAAAGGATCTTCTGTTGATCTTCGAGAAGGTTGAAGCTCCAGTCGATCGCTGCTTGCAATGTATCCTGACGTTTCAGTTGCTTATCGCCTACGCTTGGTCGATAGATTTTGCTGTAGAGCTGTCGGGCAACGTGGTCCAGTTGTACTGGTACCGTTCCGCAATTGGCTGCCATTAACTTTAGAGCCAAGGGAAGCCCCTCTAACTGTTCACATATGGTTACAATAGATTGTTTATTGTCGTCACTAAAACGGAACCAATCACGATCGTCATGGAAGCGGATTCGGCTTACTAATAGTGCTACGGATGGATATTCCAAGAGCTGTTCGCAGCTGCATTCATCGATATCGGCTCTCTTCGGGAGGTCCAAAGGTCGAATACGTATGCTTTTGGCCTCGACGTTTGCAAGCGGTTCTCTGCTTGTAATCAATATGTAAACACTCTTGGACGTCAGTAGCTTGCGCACTAAGGCTGCACACTCTTTTAACACATGTTCGGCGTTGTCTAATATCAATAACAACTGTCGATTCTTTAACGCGTTGACAATTGTTTCTATGCTTGCGTCTTCGTTATGTGCCTGCAGTTCATCAACTATAACGTCTTGTTTGATATTAAATTCGGATGCTACTAAATTGGCGACCGATGCGCGGGGTTTTAATGTGCTCAGGTCAACAAACCAGGCTTTGTTCTGGCACTTGTCCTGGAGAAGCTTTCCAACAGCGATCGCTAATTGGGTTTTCCCAACGCCCGGAGCCCCAGTCAATGTGACGCAACGGTATTCATTGACCGCGTTTATAACCTTCTCAATATCCTTTTCACGGCCGAATAGTGGTTGGTTATCTGATGTCGGTGAAAGACTGTCTGAAGTTTCAGTTTTCGATGCTTGATCTGCACGGATATAATACTCTTCCTTCAATACCAGATTAAGACTTTTAAATACACGTGCAAGCGTATCCTTATCTACGCCCTTCTTACGGCTAATATTGTCCCAAGTATGTATGTTGATCTCAAGTTGTTGGGATATTTTTTCGCGAGTCAGCCGCCCTGCCACTTTGCCCCCACCAAGGTATGTGACTTTCTTGTTCCATTTCAATTGTAGAGTGTTACGAACAAGATCAAGTGCTTGCCGCGTTAATATGTACGACCTTGCTCTCTTACCACCAGAAGCATGCGCCATCTAAACGACTCCTGTACACGTTAAGTTGGATTAACCTAGCCATATCCTGCATCGACACTCAAACGGACGTCCTATATACTACCTTTGTAGCTTAGAAATAACCTAACTGGCGGGCTGTAAGCAGCTGTCAGTGATGAATTCTTCAAGCTGATAAATTGGAACATCACTCCCGTGTATGTGAAGGTGAAAGGTTGTGCAATGAAACACTGTAGATGCCCCGCCGTTAATAAACAGCTTCACCCTATTTCAGTTTAGGCTAGACCATCGTCCTTAATTCGGTCACATAGTCGGAGATATGTGATTGGGTGGCACGAATCATCAACCCACCGTATGCCGCGCTATGCGGTAACTCAACACTTGCGCATTAAGCTGCGGCAGTACAACAAACGCCACAAGCGCCGGCCCAGAACATGATACTCGGGGGGAAATGCGCATCTAAGTTTCAGGTATGAGCCTTACGGCACAAACCCGCAGGCTCAAGGAGATAACTTTGAAGAACGTTCTCGGTTTTGTATCTGCTCTACTCGTGCTATCTTCTGCGCCAGTAGTGGTACTTGCTGACAATGGAACATGGCAGGAAGATGTATTGCCTGGTGCGCGCGCCGACGGAAGCCTGAACATCATATTGATTAATGGCATGCTATCCTGGCCGGATACCTGGGAAAACTTCGTCAACAACACGTTAAAAGTTGATCCACTGCTCGTTGGGAAGTGCCGAGTTTACAGGTTCGGATATAATCCTGCCGACTCAGTGCACCAGTCATATAGGTCGATTGCTGCAAACCTCGGCAACAAAATCAACTCGAATATACTCGCAAATAATCCCGATGCGAAGCTTATACTAATCGGGCACAGCAAGGGCGGGCTGGTTGCAAGGAGCTTTATTGAGGAATTTGGCGGCAACAACAATCTTATTCAATTAATCACAGTAGGTACGCCTCATCATGGTTCCCCTGTGGCAGACTCGACATGGCTGGCAACCCACTTTTGTGTTCTGGGAAACATAGCGGCAGATATCCAAACCTTCACCAATACAGCCGATTTGGGTTGGGATCAATATTTCCTGTTGCCTGACGACAACAACCGTAATGTAGAAATCAGCCTTATGAATTCCGTACTGAACCATCAGTCTGATCTCCTTTCACAGTATGCATTGATAACCGGTCAGATAACCGCGTCAGACGATCGTTCTCCTAAGAGCGCGCTCAAACCGTGGCTTAGCAACTTAAGTCTTATTCTGGCAAGTGACAATTTGGGACCAAACGATGGCTTGGTCCCATCTACAAGCGCTCTGTTAACAGGTACTGACCCGTCACAGTTCAATGGCCCGGCACGTGAAATCGTAGCTGGCTACAACCACGTCAGCATTTTGCAAGTTAAAGCGGGTACGGATGTTGTAGAAAAGTATGTTGATAAAGCGGTCAACCGGTTCTATGGGCCACAAGCGGCAGATAAGGCAAGTTTCGTTTCCGACGTAACTATTCCCGACGGGACATCCATTACAGCAACCAAACCTTTCAACAAAATCTGGAAAATCAAAAATACTGGCCAGTCCCATTGGGGCAATGCATACAAGTGGGTTTACGATGGTGGCGACAAAATGAGTGGGCCCGACTATATTAATGTTCCAATCACAGCGCCTGGAAGCACGTGGGACGCATCGATAAATATGACAACTCCTGCCCAACCGGGCACGTATCAAGGCTATTATCGGATGCAGGACCAACATGGAAATAAATTTGGAGACCGTGTGTGGGTTAAGATCACTGTGCCTGCCGCTCTTACAGATGGGCTTGCCTATGTTAGCGATGTTACAATTCCCGATGGCACGTCCATTAATGTCTCTCAGGGCTACACAAAAACCTGGCGTGTGAAAAACACGGGCACTTCAACCTGGGGCTCTGGTTATAAGTGGACATTTGATGGCGGGGACCAGATGGGTGGCCCAAACAGCATTGATGTCTCCAGCACAGGGCCGGGTTCAACTCTCGACCTCTCTGTTAACTTAACAGCGCCCTCGACGCCTGGCAACTATCAGGGATTCTGGAAAATGCAGGCGCCGAACGGTCAGAAATTTGGAGATAGGGTGTGGGTAAAAGTAACCGTTGTTGCTAACTCCACAAAGACGTTCATTTCCGAAACAGCCGACGTAGCAACCGGCGCGGGAGCTGTTGGCTTCTGGAAGTATGGCACTGCAGCCTACTGGCATGATGTAAATGGCATTGGCGATGGCGGCCATATGTACTGGACGTACAATAACGACGCAGCACATGGTGTTGACAACATGGCGGACTGGAGGCCCAATCTGCCTGATACGCGGAATTACGAGGTGTTCGTCTGGATTCCCCGTAATTATGCAACCACACGCGATGCGCATTACCAGGTGTATGCAGCTGATGGCAGGCATGATGTTGTTATTAATCAACTGAGTTATAGCGATGCCTGGGTAAGTCTGGGAACCTACGCATTCAACAGCGGGTCCAGTGGGTATCTCCGGATCATTGATCAAACTGGCGAGTCTTATGCAAGCACTATGATTGGTGTTGATGCGGCTAAGTGGGTAGCTAAATAGGCTCCCTTTAAGGCCATGAGTCCAATGGGGAGCATGGGAAACCATGCTCCCCATTTTATGTTCTATGTCATCTGCAGGCCAGCGCCTCCCCGGCATTAGCGGAAACATCGCACGAGGGGAGTAAGAAAAAAGCTCCCGTCCAATGAAATCAAGCTTTCATTCAATGGGAGCTTAGACTATATGAGTTGAATTCACCGTATCTCGGCCTACCATTTAAGTAGGCAAGCGATAGCTAAAACTCAAACTTGTGTATTGAACCTATGGCTTATTAGTAGTCCACCACGATCCTATAAATGCCAGGTGATACTCGGACAACATGACAAGTCCCATCGTATACGAAAAGATTGTCAAGCTGCCAGCGAAACTTAGCTGGCACATTAGCACCAAGTCTGTTAGTTCGCCCATTGACGACGTAGCTGATGGTTACTGGTATCCAATACTGATACATGTTATCAGAACCCTGGCGGCTGAAAGTCAGACCCTTGTTAGGGGCGATTTGTGCCGAACGCTGCACCGGAAATCCGACGGATACAGACATCGTCGTGTTAGGCGATTCATTCAGGACTGTGATGGACTCTAAGACATCAGCCCTTGCCCTTGACGCACCCAACTGGCTAATGGTAGCAAACACTAAACCAGAAACTATCGACACTGTTCCTTTTCTGCGAATCATGGCTTCTCCGTGCGGTCTACCACTTGACAGGACAGTGACTATGTGCCAAAACTCAAGTGCACAGTCGTCATGTTAGTGGAGACTGCTGATGAGTGCGCAAAGGTGTTGCTGACCTGCGAAGTTGCGTAACACTGCATTGCGCCAACTGGTGAATAATGGGGTTGATTAACGTTAGTGCGTTAGTCAACCCCTGTTTCGGCTCAAACACAGATTAAGTGTATCCTATTGAAGGAATGCTTGTCAACATCAGTGAATGCAATCAATGGGTAACTATGCGTTGTTACCCATTAAAAATATCAAACATGTTACAAAATGACCTGTGACACAGATTATTCCATGTGCGAAATGATCCCATAATGGGTTGATAAGGTGATTAAATGCCGAGGCGGCGAAATGACATTGTCCTGCAGAATTCGGACGTGAGAGATCTTATTGAGATTGTTGGCAGGCTAAGTGGCAAGGATACGATCACAGACCGAACAATCGCGGTCGAGATTCTCTCACAATTAACTGCTACCAGTGCACTCACAATTTCCAAGCTGCTACGAGGCGCGCCTGTACTGCGGAAAACCGTATGCAACATTCATGACAGCTTACTCTCGTTAAGTCGGAATGTTGAACCGCGAGTCGACCTCGCCTTCCTTCAGAACATAATCGGTATCGACCCAGCAGCCCACACCATTTCGGCTCCATCGTTAAAACCCATAGATTCGGAAGAGTTTTCGATTGCGGTGGAAGAACGCGTTATTGCGCTCCTTGAAACGTGCAGGTCGTATGGGATCGTGGCCATTCATCACCGCGATAGCAAATTTAAATCAAGAATTATTGCTGCAGTCAATCAGGCGGAAACGTTTACCTTTACGATGGCGAGAACACACAGGCATATGCTTGTAAGCGATGGTGGAGAGCCTGGCTGGCTGATGAAGACGCTCGAAACTAAACTGCAAAAGAAGGGCTATCGATTTAGAGCACTGTTGGCCGATGGTTTCTCTACAGATTCCGGGTTTGCGAAAGAACTCGCGACGCTTAAGCGAGTGAGTGTCGCAGACAAGCATAGATACGACAACCGAAGTACAGTCCTAGATCTGGCCGCGCGCCTTGGGCATATGCTGCCGACTTGCGATTTCAGGGTTCGCTTGCTCAACACTGCACCCTCCTATTCATGCTTAATCACAGATTACGCCCTCTTCTATGAACCTTACCTTCCCTCAATAACAGGCGGACAAATGCCGATTTTTGAGTACAGGGCCAGTCAGGCGGTACGCGCTAATAAACCTGAACACCCTTCAGTTCATTCGTTGCTGTTATCAGACTTTGTTAGCCAATACAACCAAGGGCGAAGCCCTGACACACTAATAAACGATTTTGCCGTTAGGAGACTTCGGCCAGGCAATGATGGCGGCGATATTGAAGCAAGCATTTACAGCCAATACCTCACTGCAGCCGAAATATATGCAAAAGCTGCCCAAGAAGATTTAGCGCTAACGGTACCCGACGGACTGGAATAGGCCCAACTACGAGGCCAGTACAAGTGTTGAATTTCCTATACCGTTGGGCTGCTACAACCATATCTGGTATTTCCTGTGTCTCAGATAGAGTTAGAATGGGTTAAAGAGTTCGAAAAGCCAGTCTGCATGCCAACGGCAGCAAGCCTCCTAAACGGTTCCTTCACCGGGGCATCGCTACCTCGATACCGAAAGCGCCGGCTTGGCTACAGAACTTACAAGTAAACAGTCTCTGAGGAATCAACGGATAACTGTGAACGACGTATCCAATGACGACAGCATATGCATCGCCAAAGGCTCAGGTTGACCGAAAACTACCATCTCCCAGGTTCCCTGTGCCGCCCGGAGGTGAGTTCAAAACGACAACCATCCCCCTCCCCGGCCCGCCCGCCAGGGGCGGGAGTCAAGATGCTCTCCTGCCGGACGATTGGTTAGTGCGGCCCGAAAACTACCATCCGCAAATATCCCTGCGAAGCCCAAATATTGTGTGATACCCACTGGTACCATCCCCCTCCTCGATCCTAACAATGATTCATATCTTTTAACTCATACCGGGGAATCTTTGCTCCTTCTTAATCGGATATGATTTAGGGGGATGTTAAATGGAGAACTGGGCTGCGGCTGAGATGCGTGGTGCAACGATCAGGGATCATCGTTTCCG